>WLIT01000001.1 GCA_009726125.1 Actinomycetota bacterium
GATATGTCTCAAGACTTGGTGCGACTGTGCGTTCTTCTAATTCAGGATCGAGAATGACCATGAGTTCATATCTACGCATAAGTTAACCCCACCTCCTCTGGACTAAAGCGGCCACGGAATTTCCGCGGCAGGAGGGTTATTGCTCCTTCGCGAAAACCACGGATGTGGCTTCCTTGGAGGAAGGCTAAGGGTAACCCTGACTTACGCCAGATAAAAATTCAAGGTTGTGTGGTTCAAATTTAGGTGTGGATTTACGCATAAGGCGTAGCGAGAACCAGGTCAGCGCTGCTACCCGAAGCAAAATTGCGAAGGCATAGGCCCCGGCAGGTATCGCGAACTTCGCCCCTGAAATTGAGGCGAGATATTGCCAAATCGCGAAGTGATAAATCAATTCCGCAAATTGCCAGACCCAGAAATCAAAACGATCTCTCTTATCTACCATCGCTAAAACTGCGAGCGGGGTTAACCATAAAACATATTGTGGTGAATAAACCTTGCTGGATATCACAAAGATAGCGACAATAAAAAATGCGATGGAGGCGAGTGAGGGAACCTCTGCTATTCCGAAAACAAATAGGGTGAATGCAAGTGCCCCAAGTGCAAAGAATATTACTGAAATTAGATTTAGGTTGTTAACTCTGAATCCAAAAATATCTAGAGCATGCCAGATTGATCCCCAGTCGGCCGCGCGCTCGGAATTTAATTTAAAGAATCGAAGCCAACCAGTTGGTGTTGTTATTATAAAAGGAAGATTTATTAATAACCATGTGCCTGTTGTTATAAATAAGTAACTTACGAATTCTTTAATTTTGCCTCTGCGAAGTAGTATGATAAATATTGGAAGTAGTAAAACAATTGGGAAAAACTTGGTAGCGATTGAAATTCCTAGCGCGATGGCGCTCTTCATATAATTTAACTTATCAAAATAATAGATTGCGGCAAGGGCGCTTATAACCGCCCAGATATCCCAATTAATATAGAGAGAGGCGACAACTGCAGGTGCTACCGGAAATAAATACCAGAGTTCGGGTTTCATCTTCTTTAAAAGAAGAACTGAGCCAATAAATAAGAGGGCAACTAGAAGCGCATTTATATCGAAGTAGTTTCGATATTTATTTCCACCATCGCCAACTAAAAACGAAGTTGCCCACATTGCAATGCCGGTGATTGGGGGATATTCCACAGCATTGGTTTCGCTGGCATATGGCCAGGAATGATCAATTAAACCGCGATCTCCAAAGAGGGCTGGAAAATCTGAATAACAGGCGTGGATGTAATCACCTGGTGGGGTCCAGCCATTTATTCGACAGTGATCAAATTTGGCAAAAGAAATTAACGCTGCAAGAAGTGCGAGAAGAACTGCGCTCTTGGCGAGGGTTTTCACTGCTTAGCTGCGAGTTTCTTCTTCTTGGTTGCGCCAGATTCATACTTTCCAGCAAGTTCGGGATCGAGAGTAGGTACCGCATCTAGATAAGAAATTGGTTCGGTGCCGCCGATATTTGCTGGTTCTGGGAATGAAGTTGCAGGCATCCCTTTTTGTGCAATCTTTGTATATGTATTCCAAACTTGCGCTGGGAAAGTTCCACCTGTGAATGCATAGTTGCCACCAATTCCATTTAGGGATTGCGTCGCATCATCTCTAAACATCGCGACTGTGGTTGCGAATTCAACTGTGTAACCATTAAACCAAGCAGATGCATTGTCTGTTGTGGTTCCCGTTTTCCCGGCAATTGGTCGACCAACTCCGCTGGCCGCGGCGCCACCAGTTCCATATTGTGTAACTTGTTCAAGTGCATAGGTTAGGTCGGCCATTACATCTGGTTGGAAAGCTTGTTGTGCCTTAATTTTTCCTTCATAAAGTACGCCTTTGTTTGCTCCTAAGACTTCCTTAATTATGAATGGTGTTGCATAGGTTCCATTTGCGGCAAAGGTTGCATATGCCGATGCCATATCAATTACATGAGGTGATGCAACTCCAAGTGAAATTGATGGTGTTGGCATTAAAGCGACAGTGCTTGGAATACCAGCGCGACGGGCTACATCAACAACATTATCTAGTCCCGCTTTAATTCCAAGTGGCACAAAAATTGTATTAATTGAGTGCGCGGTAGCGGCAAGCAAATCTATTTCGCCTTCTTGTTCATTGCCGTAATTAAAGACTGGGTATGGTTTCCCAACGTCATCAAAAACTTGTGGTGATTCACCGTTCCAAATTGAGGTTAGTGGGATTCCTTGTTCTAGCGCTGCAATAATTGCGAAGGGTTTAAATCCAGAACCCGCTTGGGTAATTGATTGGGTTGCGCCATTTAATTGTGTGACTAAATAATCTTTTCCGCCATAAAGCGCAACTATCTCGCCAGTTCCTGGTCTAATCGAAACTAGCGCTGCATGGAAGCTTTCTGGCGCATTCTTTGGGCCTCGGCCGTCCATTGCACGAACTGCAGCTACTTGATTCTTCTTTTCTAAGGTTGTTTTAATTACATATCCACCGGTTTGTAATTGGGCTTCACTAAAACCTAATTTCGCTAATTCATGGACGACCCAAGAAATTACATATCCTTTAGGACCAGCCAGCGCTCCAGAAGTTACGCGATCACGAGTTACTGGGTAAGTTAATTTTGCGGCATCTGTTTTAGTCAACCATTCTTTTGCAATCATTCCATCGATTACATATTTCCATCGCGCCTCAAGTCGTGTGGCATTTTCCTTGCTGTATGAAGGATCGTAATAACCGGGAGAGCGCAGAATGCTCGCGAGGATCGCGGCTTGTGAAACCGATAAATTGCTTACGCTCTTACCGAAATAAACTTCAGATGCGGTTTGAATTCCATATGATCCACGACCAAAATAAATTGTATTTAAATAACTCTCTAAAATGTCATCCTTAGACATTTGGTTCTGCAATTTTATGGCGATGATAAGTTCTTTAACTTTTCTAGTGATTGTTCGCTCAGGTGTTAAGAAAGCAGTCTTGGCATATTGTTGGGTAATTGTTGATCCACCCTGGCCATTTAGTGTGCCCGATTTCAAATTATTGAAAAGCGCCCTTGCAATTCCAACTGGGCTAACCGCGCTTTGAGTATAGAAATTGCGATCTTCGGCTGCCATAACTGCTTGGCGTACATGAAGTGGAATATTTGCTAATTTAACAACGGTGCGGTTTTCAGATCCTAGACGTCCAATCTCTTGACCGTCTGCATATTGAATAATTGTTGATTGGCTATTAACGAAAGAATTTGCATCAGGAATACTTACGGTGAAATATGCATAAGCAAAACCAAGAACGGCCAAAATAAAACCAATCCCGGTGGCAAAAATGCCGTATCGGAATAAGTTACCTCGTAAATTAGCCATAAGTTAAGGCTACCTGCTGCTCCTTAAAACTAACGGCCCCTAAGGGATTTCTCATGAAGATGCCAGCTTTTTAATTCTTTCGCTGGTTTCCAATCATCATCTTCCAGCGTATGAATTTTTCGTGGCACCCTTCGAGCGCGGCCATCGCCTAATAAGAATGAATAAATTAGATGATTCCAACCACAATCCAAACAAACTTCTACGGTATAAACTCGAAATTCACCATATTCATTCTGCATCTCATCTAGCTCGGATATGGATTTAATGCGGCCTGAGTACTGCCCTAATTGGTCGCCAAAGGCATAGCGCAACTCTTTAACTTCACTCTTCTTACAAACAGGACAGGGCCGAGTAGACGATTGACCGTGGTGTTTAGCCGCTCGCTTTAAATAAGGATCAGCATCACAGGCATCCATAGCGGAGGAAGAGCCACGAAAGAGGGCAAGCAAAGTTGCGCGACGATCAAGTGAATAATCGATGTTATCTCGGCGGGACCACATAATGTCTAAGAATAAACCTTATTTGAACATTACGCTTCGTATCATGAAGTTAAAAGATGGGTACGGCGCGCTACCTAAATTGCTTCGGGTTAGGTGGATGGGGCAACTCACTGACGGCGCATTTCAATCTGCCCTAGCCTCATTTGTTTTATTTTCACCAGAACGCCAACCTGATGCGGTTAAGGCGGCGCTAGCTTTCACTGTTGTGCTTCTTCCTTATTCGTTGGTCGGACCATATGCTGGAATTTTCTTAGATCGATTTAGTCGCAAACGTGTTGTGCAAATTGCGAACTTAATCCGTGCCTTCGATTTATTAGTAATAGCGCTTTTAATTCTCCAGGGTTCAACTGGGCTTCTCTTAACTTTCTTTGTGCTTATTGCATTTGGTGTAAATCGATTAATTCTGGCGGGACTTTCTGCTGGCCTGCCGTTATTAGTCAATAAAGAGGTCTTGATATCAGCAAATGCGCTAGCTGTAACTGGTGGAACTATCTTTGTGGTAATTGGTGGTGGCGTTGGAATTGGTTTGAAAAATTTCTTGAATACCAAAACTACTGGCGATTCCATAGATGCTTTACTAATTCTCGTTGCCGCAGGCGGTTATTTCTTGGCGGCTATATTTGCATCAGCTCTCGGGAAGAAAGAGATCGGCCCGATGCAGCATGAAGTTTCCCAAGAGGCTCGTGGTTTCGGGGAAATGCTTGAAGGATTTCATATTCTGCGCAAACACGGGGATGCGTTGCGTGGAATTTTTGCAACTGGTGTGCAACGGGGCGGTATTACAGCGCTAACTTTGATTGCCCTTTTATCTGAACGAAATACTTATAACCCACCTGATGATCCTGACGCTGGATTAAGGGGTTTTGCATATGCTCTAACAATTGCTGGTATCGGAATTGGCTTAGGTGCCTTTGCTGGACCATTTGGTGTTGCAAAATTCGGTCGCCATAAATGGATGCGAATCTCGATGTTAGCACCAACTCTTTTCTTAATATTTTTCGGCCTATTCCCAACCGAGTTTATGATGATTCTTACCGCCTTCTTTGTTGGTGGCTTTGGTCAAAGTTTGAAGATTACAAATGATGCACTTGTGCAATCGAAAATTGCGGATAAATTTCGTGGGCGAATCTTTGCTTTTTATGATGTTGCAGTGAATGGTGCGATTGTTTCTGGCGCAATAATCGCGGCACTTACCTTGCCATCTAGCGGTATTTCACTAACAATGCCCTGGTTGATCGCCTTATCGTATCTACTCGCAGGCTTAATCTTGCTCCGCAAATCTAAATTTTCGGCTTATTCAAACTCCACCAATTAAGAAGTTCGTCTTTAGCCGCTTCGACACCGAGCGGTCCGCGATCCATTCGTAGATCTAATAAGTATTGGTAGGCGCGGCCAACAATCGGTGATGGTGAAATTCCTAGTATCGCCATTATTTCCAAGCCATCTAAATCCGGGCGAATTTTTTCCAACTCTTCTTGCGCCATAAGTTCAAGAATTCTCGCTTCAAGTGAGTCATATGTTCTCGCTAAACCTTCAGCTTTTCGTTGGTTTCGAGTCGTGCAGTCGGCTCTAGTTAAAACATGTAAGTGAGTTAATTGATGTTCCGCATCTCTTATGTATCTGCGAACTGCAGAATCGGTCCACTCCCCAGTGCCATAGCCATGGAAACGTAGGTGAAGAAAAACTAAAGATGAAACGTCATCAACGCTCTCGTTACTAAATCGAAGCTTCTTCAAGCGCTCTTTTGCCATTCGCGCGCCAACAACTTCATGATGGTGAAATGAAACTCCGCCGCCATCTATCAACTCTCGAGTTTTAGGTTTGCCGATGTCGTGAAGTAGAGCGGCGAGACGAATTACTAGGTTAGGGCCACCTAAGCGATCTTCTAGCGCTATCGCTTGCTCCAAAACCTTCAGAGTGTGTTCGTACACATCTTTATGATGATGGTGTTCATCAATTTCCAATTTGAGTTTCGGAACTTCAGGTAGAACATATTCTGCAAGCCCCGTCTCGACCAAAATCTCGATTCCAGCTCTTGGGTTAGGCGACATAATTATTTTTGTAAATTCATCGCGTACTCGTTCTGCTGAGATTATTTCAATTCTTGCAGCCATATTTTTTATTGCCGCTGTAATTGTTGGGTCGATTTCAAATTCAAGTTGCGCCGCAAATCTAGCCGCGCGCATCATGCGAAGTGGGTCATCAGAGAATGAATCTTCGGGAGATCCTGGAGTTCGTAAAACTTTATTAATTAAATCTGTTACTCCGTTAAAGTTATCGATAAATGTCGGCGGTGTTGTGGTTAACTCCAGCGCCATAGCGTTAACGGTAAAGTCGCGGCGTAATAAATCCCCTTCGATTGATTCACCAAATTTAACTTCAGGATTACGACTATCGTGGTCATAAACTTCACTTCGGTAAGTTGTAATTTCTACAGTTACATCCCCAAATTGCGCAGCAATGGTTCCAAATTCCCGCCCAGTTTCCCACAGCGAATCAGCGCCTTTTTTAATGATTGATTTAGTTTCATCTGGCTTAGCGTTTGTTGTGAAATCTAAATCGTTACCTAACCGCCCCAAAATCGCATCGCGTACTGGGCCACCAACTAGAGCAAGCGTGAATCCAGCCTTAGCGAATTTTTCTGCCAAATCTGTAGCAAGCGGCCTGGCTGATAGTGCAGAAATAGCAAGGTTGGCCGCAACCGTCTTGGGGTCATTTGAGGTTAAATCTGGGTTCGTTGTCACAGTATCTAAGGCTAGAGCAGTAACCTTGCCCAATGACCACGGCGCCTGGTGGCGGTGGCGAGGCTAAACGGAAAAAACGCCGGAGACGACGTCCAAAGGGCCCGACCCCACCAAATTTAAATAATCCTGCAAGCCCACAAGGAAAACCTGCTGCCAAAAAACCGCCGGTGAAGCGTGTATACGCAAAACGGGTTGATGAGGTTAGCGCTGGTGGTTTGGTAATTGATTCAACTGGTACAAAGGGTTTATTGATTGGCCGACGCGACTTGAAAGATCAAAGCCGTGAGCGTTTGCTCTGGTCACTTCCCAAGGGCCATATTGAAGAGGGCGAGACTCCAGAGCAAGCCGCAATACGTGAAGTTCAGGAGGAAACTGGAATTGAAAGTGAAATCTCCAGAGAGCTCGGCGTGATTGATTTTTGGTTTATGGCTGGTGGCAACCGAATTCATAAAACCGTTCACCATTTCTTATTTAAAGAAATCGGTGGGGCGTTGGCACCACAAATAACTGAAGTGGATGATGTCGGTTGGTTTCCATTATCGGAAATTGTGGAATTGCTCGCTTACCCAGATGAGAAGAAATTGATTGCAAAATCAGGTGAGTTAAAAGTATGAAAAAGTTAATTGCTTTAGTGGCGCTTTTAGTTTTGGCAATTTTGCAAACTCCGATGGCGAACGCGGCAACTGTTGAAATCACTATTACTGAACCAACCCACCGCCAAATTGATGGCGTTTTTATTGATGATGAATTAATTAACTTACTCGCATATGAAGGTCGATTAGGTCAACTTGTCTTTAACCCTTCACGGGGAAATCGAAGTTGGTTTATTGATCCACAGCTTATTGAAGAAGTAACTGCTATGACCTCGGATTATGTTTTAACGAATGGTGATTCTGGTACGGGCGCAGATGTTGCAAAAGCTTGGCTTAATCAATTTTCTGCGATTACGCGTGGCGAGCAAATAACCGCGCTGCCTTATGGAAACCCATCCGGTTACTGGCTTTCTAAACTTGCTCCAGCTAAAAAAGTTTTTTATTTACAATTTGGCGCCAAGCGGTTAGCCGCAATTATTGGTAGAGAAGTCTCACAAATGACAAATTACCCGAGTGGCGAACGTTATCAGGTGGATTTTTTAACTACCCAAACTTTTAGAGGATCACAGATCGTTTTGAAGGTTAATTCAAATTACATGTTGCTTGAAGAGATTGAGAAATTTCAAGCCCAGAGTGCGGCCGTGTTCCATCCTGCTTTAAGGAATGGAAATCGCACTTTATTGGCGCTGGACCTAATGACAAGTACGCAGTTGTTATCAAATAAAATAAGGTTGGCGCCAGGACGATTTACAGTAACTTCAACAAAGCAAGACTTGCCGATTACTTTAATAAATGATTTTCCTAATCCGGTAACAGTCGCAGTGAAAATCAGCGCTTCTAACGGCAAAGTTCTCATTGGTTCAGTCAAAAATCAGATTGTTAATGGAAAATCTAAAGTCCAAGTGATGATTCCGATTGAGGTTGTTACTTCTGGAAAGAGCGACCTAATAGTTTCACTCTCTTCCGATAAGGGTAAGGCGCTCAGCAGTGAAGTCATTTATCCCGTAACACTCAAAGTTATTAGCCCAATCGCTACCTGGATTACCACTGGCGGGGCGATAATTCTCTTTATCTCAGCGCTTGTTCAAAGTTTCCGAAGGATTAGAAAGAAGCGAGTATGAATGATAAGTCGCTCATAAAGTCTTCTACTGTTATGGCGGTTGGAACAATTGTGTCTCGGATAACTGGGTTGGCTCGCGGATTGCTTCTTGTCGCTGTGCTTGGTACGACTCTGCTTGGTGACACTTTCAATGTTGCAAACACCATGCCAAATATTCTCTATAACTTAATTATTGGTGGCGCACTAACCGCGGTCTTTGTGCCTCAGATTGTTAGATCAACAAATGACATAGATAGTGGAAGTGCATTCATTTCGCGTTTAGTTACGGCAACATGCGTATTTTTAGGCGGCTTAGTAATCCTTTCTATTTTGCTCGCTCCGGTGTTGGTAAGGGTATTTGCAACAAGTTATATCGGCCGCCCGGAATTCGATGTAACAACTGAATTTATGCGTTACTGCCTGCCGCAAATCTTTTTCATGGGTCTCTTTGCGCTACTTAGTCAGGTTGCAAACGCTAAGGGCAAATTTGGGCCGATGATGTGGGCCCCGGTTTTAAATAACCTTATCGCTATTGCAGTTTTTGGGTGGTTCCTTAAATATTCCACCCAACCTACAGTTGAGACAATTCCAACTTCTGAAATTATTTGGATTGGTTTGGGTAGTACTGCTGGTTACGTGGCACAGGCGCTCATCTTAATTCCAGTTATATCTAGAACTAACATCAAGATCCGCCCGCGTTTTGATTGGCGTGATTCGGAATTACGCAAATCACTTCACTTAGCGACATGGACCTTGTTGTTTGCGGCGATTTCACAGGTGAGTTATTTGGTAACGGTAAATCTTTCAACTGGTGCTGCAGTTAGAGCGCTAGAGGCTGGGATAGAAACAGGTGTTGGGTTTACTCCTTTTAGTAATGCGCTTTTGATCTACATGCTGCCGCATTCAATCATCACTATCTCTGTAGTAACTGCCTTATTGCCTACGCTTTCAAAATTTGCGCATGAGAAGAAACCGCAATTGATTCATGACCAACTTGTAAAGGCAATGCGCATCGTTGGCCTAGTAACCGTTCCTAGCGCTGTTGCGTTTCTCTTCTTTGGGCCACTTATGACCGGAGCGCTATTCTTTGGAATTTCGCGTGCTGATTCGAATTATTTGGGATATACCCTTTCCGCTCTTGCCCTTGGATTGGCGCCGATGAGTGTTAACTTGATTGCGCTTCGCGGATTGAGCGCTTTTGAGAGCGTTAAATTACAAGTTTTAAGTAATACGATTATGAATGTTATTGGGATTCTCTTCGCTGTTGCCCTCGCATTTATCTTGCCGCCGGAATGGGTTACGGTCGGATTAGCTGGATCTCTTGCAATTAGTTATTACTTTGGAAGTTGGAGCACGGTTCGACTGCTCCGTCGATACGAAATTCATATTTCAATCTCTGAAGTTATTGGGTTTTATGCCAAATTAACTGGGTTGGCACTTGTGATCGCGCTTCCTATTTGGCTACTTAGAGGCTCAATCCCGGGTGGGAATACTGTTAGGTTGATTATCGTTCTATTTGTATCGGTGTTTGGTTACCTAGCTCTCTGCAAGATAGCCCGTGTTAGTGAAATTACTAGCGCCATTGAAGTTCTTACCAACCGTAAAAAGATAAGGTAGCCAGATGAGCGAGATACTTGATGTAGTAATTGTGGGTTCGGGTCCAGCTGGATATACCGCCGCAATTTATGCCGCTCGCGCAGAACTAGCACCCGTACTTTATGAAGGATCTGTTACTGCTGGTGGCGCACTTATGAATACCACTGAGGTCGAAAATTTTCCCGGGTTCCCTGATGGTGTGATGGGCCCAGATCTTATGGATTCCCTCCGCAAGCAATGCGAAAGATTTGGAACAAAAATATTTACTGATGACATCGTATCTATGGACTTAAGTGGTGAGATAAAAGTTCTAACTGATGGTTCTGGAAATACTTTAAAGAGTAAGTCGGTAATTCTTGCGACTGGTTCTGCTTACAAAGAGATTGGTCTAACAAACGAGAAGCGCTTATCTGGACGCGGGGTTTCTTGGTGTGCAACTTGCGATGGTTTCTTCTTTCGAGAGAAAGTAATTGCCGTAGTTGGTGGTGGCGATTCCGCAATGGAAGAAGCCACTTTCCTGACAAGGTTTGCAAGTAAGGTTTATGTAATTCACCGTCGCGATTCACTTCGAGCATCGAAAATTATGATTGAGCGCGCTATGTCGAATCCTAAGATTGAATTCATTTGGAATACTGAAGTCATAGATGTTCTTGGCGCCGACAAAGTTTCCGGGTTAAAACTTCGCAATTTGCTTACTAGCGAAGAAAGTGAGCGAGATTTCGACGCTCTCTTTGTGGCCATCGGGCATCTACCTAGAAGTGAGTTGCTAGTAGGTCAAATAGATTTGGATGGCGAAGGTTATGTGAAGGTTGAAGGCCGCTCTACGCAAACAAATCAGAAGGGTGTCTTTGCTTGTGGTGATCTAGTTGACCACACCTATCGTCAAGCAATCACTGCAGCTGGTACTGGTTGCCAAGCCGCGCTGGATGCTGAACGTTTCTTAGCCGGCCATTAATTACAATTATCCAACCACCAAGAAATATAAGAGAGTAAGAAGAGGAAATAATGAGCGCAGCACAACCAGTAACAGCCGCAACTTTCGATGAAGTAGTTTTAAAGAGTTCAATTCCAGTGCTAGTAGATTTTTGGGCTGAGTGGTGTGGTCCTTGTCGCGCAGTAGGACCAATACTTGATCAAATCTCCGAAGAATATGCTGGGAAGATAAAGGTGGTTAAGTTAAATACTGATGAAGAATCAGCCATTGCAATTAAATATGGAATTGTGTCAATCCCAACGTTGAATGTTTATGTAAATGGTGAAGTTGTTAAAACTGTAGTTGGTGCAAAGCCAAAGCCAGCTTTGTTAAAAGAACTCGCTGCGTTTATCTAAATCGATGTCTCCATCTGGTGAGGAGACCAATGTAATTTCGTTGGTCACAAATACGTTAACCAGACTTGGGTTTTTAAAAACCGCATCTACTAACTTTGGTGCGGTTGAAGAAGATGGTCTGCGCGCATTCCAACAAGAGCGCGGGTTAATTGTTTCTGGTGAAATTGATGGCCCAACAATTCGTGCAATTGATGAAGCCCGTTGGAAACTTGGTGATCGAATCTTGTCCTTTAATCCTGGGAAGCCGCTTCGTGGTGATGATGTTGCTGCGCTGCAATCCCGCTTAGTTGATATGGGTTTCGATTGTGGTCGTGTAGACGCGGTCTTCGGTTCCCGCACTGATGGCGCTGTTAAAGAATTCCAAAAGTCTGCTGGCGTCAAGGTAGATGGAGTTTGTGGCCCCGCAACAATCATGTCTTTAATGAGGTTATTAAAAACGGTCTCAGGTGGTGCGCCTACCCAATTGCGCGACAATGCAAATCGTGCAGTGCGCGGACCGGCGCTTGCAAATAAAATAGTTGTTTTAGACCCAAGTTCGTTGCCGCAAGATAGTGAAATAGCCTTTGATATTGCGCAACGCCTGGAGGGCCGATTAATTGCGCTTGGTGTAACGGTTTTTATCTCTCGAAGTAGCGTTAAAGATCCCAGTGAGAGTGAGCGGATTAAATTAGCGAATGATTCCGGGGCAGATTTAGTAATTTCGTTTCACACTGATACCTACAAGAATGAGTTGGCGCATGGCTTAACTACTTATTATTATGGAAATGATTTGCATGGCGTGCACTCAGTGGTTGGTGAGAGATTTGCCGCTCTGGTCCAACGTGAAATTACCGCTCGTACCGATTTATTGAATTGCCGAACCCATGCAAAGTCCTGGGATTTATTGCGCCTAACTAAAGCCCCTACAGTGCGAATAGATCTGGGGTATTTATCGAACCCTGGTGATGTTAAGCGACTCTCAGATGTTGCCTTCCGTGAAACCGTTGTCGAATCAATAATGGTCGCGATTCAACGCCTCTATCTATCGGCTGAAAATGATGCAAAAACTGGGACTTTAAAGATCTCGGACTTGCGCAAGGCCGGGCTCCGCAAATAGTAAATAGGAATCCCTTCGCCTCCCTTGTTATGGCAAGATTGGACAATGAGTAACGACATTACGCGCATCCATACGGGCGAGGTTCAGAACTTAACTGATCGCTTCGCTCATCGCGCCGCCATGATGAAACCAAGTGAGATTCGTTCGCTCTTCGCTGTTGCATCTCGTCCCGACATTGTTTCACTTGCGGGTGGAATGCCAAATCTCTCAGCTTTCCCAATGGAGATGATGGCTAGTGTTGTTGAAAAGTTAATACGCGATAACGGTCAAGAGGCGCTGCAATATGGAAGTGGCCAAGGACATCCAAAGCTTCGTGAGCAAATTTGTGACGTAATGGCCTTAGAAGGAATCCGTGCTCACCCTGATGATGTAATTGTTACAACTGGTTCGCAACAAGCACTTGATTTAATATCTCGAATCTTCATTGATCCAGGCGATGTAGTTTTGGTTGAAGCGCCTTCTTATGTTGGAGCACTTGGAACTTTCCATCAATATGAAGCGAAGGTTGTACACGTCGCAATGGATAACAATGGTCTTATCCCAATTGCGCTTCGTGAAGCAATAACTGCTACGCGCGCCACTGGCCGCAAGATTAAGTTCTTATATTTAATTCCAAATTACCAAAACCCGGCAGGAGTTCTTCTCACTGCAGAGCGCAGAACAGAAATCTTGGAAATTTGTCGTGATGAATCAATTTTTGTAATCGAAGATAACCCTTATGGTTTGTTAGGTTTTGAACGCCCATCGCCTAATGCAATGCGGGCTGAGGACTCTGAGAATGTTTTATATCTCGGGACTTTCTCAAAGACAATTGCCCCAGGCTTCCGTATTGGTTGGGCACTTGTTCCACAAGCGTTAAAAGAGAAATTAGTTATCGCAAGCGAATCTTCAATTCTCTGTCCTTCAAATTTCACTCAGCTTGCAATCTCTAATTACTTATCTGACCAACCATGGCGCGATCAAATTACATCTTTCGCTCAACTTTATAAGGTTCGCCGCGATGTAATGCTTGAAACACTCAAGGCTACATTTCCCGCAGGTGCTACTTGGACCAAGCCAGGTGGCGGATTCTATGTTTGGGTAACTCTTCCGCCAGAGATTGATACCAAGGCGTTAATGCCAAAAGCGATTGTTTCCAAGGTTGCATATGTTCCAGGAACTGCTTTTTATGCCGATGGATTTGGCAGCTGGTCACTTCGACTTTCCTATTGCTTCCCAAGTCCTGAGCGAATCCGTGAAGGGGTTAAATCTCTTGCTGGAGTTATTAAGACTGAAATGGAATTACGCGGTCTAAATTAAGTTATTAATTCGCTCTAAATCTTCTAGCGTCGCAAATTCAATTGTAATTTTTCCTTTTTGTTTTCCTAGTTCAACGGTTACTCGAGTATCTAAACGGTCCGACATTCCATCCGCTAACTCTTTTAGCCGAGGCGAACGCAACTTTCCAGCCTTTGGTCTTGCTGGCTTTGATGAACCTTGGTGAGTGGCGACAATCTCTTCTGTTGCACGAACGCTTAATCCTTCAGAAACAATACGCCCTGCAAGTTTTTCGATTTCACTTTCGTCGTTAAGAGTTAAAAGCGCGCGCGCATGCCCCGCAGATAAAATTCCGGCAGCAACTCGGCGTTGAACACTTGCTGGCAAATTTAATAGGCGAAGTGTGTTTGTAATTGCTGGTCTTGATTTTCCAACTTTAACTGCTAGCTCGTCATGGGTGTAACCAAAATCGTTTAATAAATTTTGATATGCAGATCCCTCTTCCAAAGGATTTAATTGGCTGCGATGAATATTTTCGAGAAGTGCTTCGCGGAGTAATTCGTTATCTGCAGTCTGTCGAATAATTACCGGAATAGTTTTTAAACCCGCTAATTTTGCGGCGCGTAATCTGCGTTCGCCCATAATTAATTCGTACTTGCCATTCCCAATATCTCTTACAACGGGCGGTTGTAAAACTCCTACTTCTTTAATGGATGCAGCTAATTCATTTAGTGCATCAGTGTCGAAAATAGTTCTAGGTTGTTTTTGATTTGGAATGATTGCATTTATATCGACTTCACCTTGATCTGCAATTGTTACACCAGTGTTTGTCATAAGCGGTGCACTTAGTGATGTTGGTATAAGTGAATCTAACCCGCGCCCTAATCCACCTTTGCGAGTACTCATGCTGTATGCGCTCCATTATTTAGTTGGTTGATAACGTCACCAGAGCCACGTCGAGCAATCTCTCGCGCTACTGTCATATAAGCAATTGCGCCTGGAGAAGATGCGTCATATGTCATCACTGTTTGATTAAATGATGGCGCTTCAGAAATGCGGACCGCTCTTGGTATTGGCACATCGATTAATTCGTTTGGAAAATGTTGGCGGACGTTATTGGCAACATCATTTGCTAATCGAGTTCTGGAATCAAACATCGTTAAAACAATTGTTGAGATCCGAACTCTTTGATTTAACATTTGTTGAACTTGTTGCAGGGTTTTCAATAAAAGCGTTAAGCCTTCAAGTGAGTAATATTCGCATTGGATTGGAACCATTACCTCTTCAGCTGCGGTTAACGCATTAACAGTTAAAAGGCCGAGACTTGGTGGACAATCAATAATTACATAATCAAGGCGAGCACCGCTTGCTTCGCGTTCTGTTAAGAATTTTTCTAGCGCTAACTTCAGCCTGGATTCTCTTGATACAAAACCAACCATATTTATTTCAGCCCCGGCCAATTCGATATCTGCTGGTGCGCATTCAAGGTGTGGGAAGCCAGCAACCTTTATAACTATTTCTGAGAGAGGCAGGTCTTTAACTAATACTTCATACATTCCAGCTAGCTCTTCGCGATCAATGGCAAGTGCGGTACAGGCATTTCCTTGGGGGTCTAGATCTATTACTAGGACCTTTAGGCCGCCCATAGCTAGGGCTGCGGCAATATTCACCGCTGTGGTTGTCTTACCCACCCCGCCTTTTTGGTTGGCCACAGTGAAAACCCGAGTTTTGAGAGGTGTGGGCATCGGCTCTTTTAGCCGCCTGATCCCAACCACCTTGGTTTTGGATGTTTCACGTGAGCCATTCACATGACTATCTAACCAGCCTTTTTGAGTTCAATAACCCGCGCTACCGGCAACTCGCCTAAGGTGATTTCATGAATCTCGGATTTGGCCACCTTTTTAAAGATTTTAGGTGCTTCAAGCTTTGCCGCCTCAAGTTCAGTTGCTGCGCCTTCGCCCTTCATGGCCAGAAGTGAGCCACCGCCCATAACTAGGTGCCATGAAACTGTAGCCAATTTAGGAAGTGGGGCCACCGCCCTGGCGGTTACATAGTTAAATCCGCCCTTAAAGGACTCTGCCCTGCCTCTTTTTACCGTTACTTCAATCCCAAGCTCGCCAACTACCTCTTCGAGAAAGTCGATGCGGCGCTGTAGGGGCTCTAAAAGGGTAATTTTTACATCTGGCCGTGCCAGCGCGATCACAATCCCGGGCAGGCCAGCACCGGAGCCAATATCTAGAAGGGAAGATCCCTCTGAAAGCAGGGTTGTGATGGGGATGCAGTTAGCGATATGGCGATCCCAGATGCGGTCTCCCTCTTTTGGGCCGACCAATCCCCGCTCGATTCCCCAGGTTGCCAAGATTTCAGCAAATCTGGCTACCTCTTCTTGGCGCTCGCCAAAGTAGGTGGAAATTAAGGTTTCACGTGAAACGCTCACAGGAGTTCTTTAATTATTCAGGAAGAACTACAACACAACGATTTGGGTCTTCGCCCTCAGATTCGCTAGTTAGGCCAATCTCTTGAATCGTGTCGTGAATGACTTTGCGTTCAAAGGCGTTCATAGGGCTCAACTTTACAGATTCGCCGGATGATTTAACTTGATCCGCTATTTCGTGGGCCAGCTTTGCTAGCTCCTCTTTCTTCTCGCTTCGAAAGTTATCGATATCGAGCATTAATCGGGAGCGCTCACCAGTTGAGGTTTGAACGGCAAGCCGGGTGAGCTCTTGAATCGCATCCAAGACTTCGCCGCGGTCACCAACCAGGTGGCTAAGGGCGCCGCCCGCGATTGCTAGAGAGGCGCGGTCATTTTCGACATCGATATCGATATCGCCATCTAGATCTGTAATGTCTAGAAGCCCCTCAAGGTAATCCGCAGCTACATCGCCCTCTTCTTCAAGGCGCGCAACTAGGGACTTCTTCTCGGTTTTTAAGGTTTTTGGTGCCTTTTCGCTCTCTTCAATCTGTTCTACTACTTCGCTCATTTATCTCTCCTTCTGTTGATGAAAGTTAGGTTTTACTGATAAATCCGATATAACTGATATGGCTGATAAATCCGATATGTCTATTTCTTTTTCTTCTTCTTTGAACCCTTAGATGGTTGTTGCCGTTGTTGTGGTTTGCTCTGCTCAATCCCTGGATCTGTCTGAGTAGTTCCATCTTCATTTGTTGTTGGAGGCGCGCCATTGTCTTTAACTGTGCGCTTCTTCATTAACTCTTCATATGCTGGTGAACCCGGTGTTGGGTTTCTTTTAATTACATAGAACTGTTGACCAAATGTCCAAAGGTTAGTTGTTGACCAATAAATTAATACACCGACTGGGAAGTTAACGCCAGAGACTGCAAAAATTACTGGAAAAACGTAAAGCATAATTTTTTGTTGTTGCAACATCATATTGTTTGAAGAATCCATTTTCGGCATTCCCTTAACCATCAATTGGCGTTGGGTAGTAAATGTTGTTGCCGACATGAAGACAATTAGTGCCACTATTACAAGTTTAGTTTGGGTATTTACATCTGAACTTAGGAAAGTACTAGAAAGATTAGCGCCAAAGAATTTTGCTTCTTGTGCTGAAAGCAATAGGTCGCCTTTAAGAACTCCGTGTGGAGTGTTTCGAGCGATGCCGTTTAGAACTGTGAAGAGCGCGAAGAAGATTGGTGCTTGGGCGAGGATTGGGAAGCAAGAAGCTAAAGGATTTGTTTTGTGCTCTTTGTAGAGCTTCATCATCTCTTCCGATTGCTTCTGGCGATCATCTTTGTGCTTCTTCTGTATCTCCTTCATGTGGGGTTGAAGGGCGGTTAGTGCGCGCTGGCTCTTAATCTGCTTTACAAAAAGGGGAATTAAAATAATTCGAATTAAAATTACAAGTCCAATAATTGAAAGGCTCCATTTTATGCTTTCACTTTCGTTCTCACCAAAGATATAACCGAGTAAAGAGTGAAAAGTTACAATGACCCAGGAAACAGCGTAATACAAGGGGTTTAGGATTGATCCCATTAATTTGCTCCAGTTTTTATTGGTTGTTTAGAACTCTTAGATAAGACGTAGTCGACGCCGCCATGTGACCAAGGATTACAACGGACTAACCGCCAGGCTGTCATTGCTAAACCTTTAGCACCATATTCTGAAACTGCATTAGTGGCATATGTCGAACAACTTGGGTAATACTTGCAGCGCGGGCCAAAGGCTGGCGAAATCCATTTTTGGTAAATTTTAATAATTACTGCGAAGGCTTTTCTCATGCGCTCACCACAATTTTGCTAATTACTTTCGGCATCAAATCGGATAGTTCGGCTTCGAAGTTTGGTTGATTGCGCAGTACGCGAATTACAAGCTGGCAATTTAATGGCAGGGTTTGGATGTGCGCAGAAATTAAGTGGCGCAATTGCCTAGAAACTCGATGACGGACTACAGACCCTCCAACAGATTTATTTACAATCAATCCGATTTGAGGCGCGCTTGAAACATTTAAGTTAGTTGAATTAATTTTAAGGTAAAGGACAAGTGAGAGAGAAGTTGCTCGAACTCCAGTTTTTGTAGTTAGAGCAAAATCTTTACTTGTACGCAACCGGTTCTTGGCTGGTAGCACTGGTATCAGCAATTAATCTGCGGTTAGGCAGAGATGCGTGTGCGCCCCTTAGCGCGGCGAGAAGCTAGTACTGCTCTTCCACCACGTGTTGCCATGCGGGCGCGGAAGCCATGCTTCTTTGCGCGCTTGCGAACGTTAGGTTGAAATGTGCGCTTTGACATAAAACTCTCCTTAAGACTTTCAGGGATCTCTCCAAGAGGTTTTGGCCTATTGGGTCACAATTGGTGGGTCACAATTTTGTTGGGCAAAATGGCGATGAGGGAGTTAGGTTACGGGCACTTGTAGATAAGGGTCAAACCCGGGAGAGCTGCTTTTTTGGGCTTTATTTGATTTGCTTGGGTTTAGTGTATGTGTGGATAACCACTTGCAATTTCCTAAGATTGCCCCTACTTTCGCTCTCTATCCACAAAAATGTGGGCTGAAAGGCTCAAGTTTTACTTTAGACCACAGGCTGTGGATAACCTTGTGGACAACTTGGTTTTAGCAACTTAGCAGTTTTTAGGATTTGGGGACCACATGGCACTACTCGAGATTGACGACCTAACCACACTTTGGGGCGCGGTAATTGCTGATGTTTCTGTGGAGTCACCGCAACATCGAGCTTTTCTCTCTCTCACAAAACCGTTGGGTTTGATCCAAAGCGAGAGCGGCTCGAATTTATTGTTATCTGCCCCCAACGCTTTTGCGAAAGATGTTTTAGAGACCCGGCTTCGTGCGATTATAAATGAGGCGCTCTCTGCAAAACTCGATCAGAAAATAAATATTGCGGTAACCATTGATGAAACTCTGCAAGAAGATGTTGTTGAAGATGTTGTTGAGCCAATTATTGAACAACGACCAAAATCTGGAACCGGCCGTGACTCTAGATCTTCGGTTGCCACAGAGCCGACTCAATTAAACCCGCGCTACATCTTTGAAACTTTTGTTATTGGTGCATCAAACCGCTTCGCTCACGCCGCCGCTGTGGCTGTGGCTGAAGCGCCAGCAAAGGCTTACAACCCATTATTTATTTATGGTGAGTCTGGGCTTGGTAAAACCCACCTCCTGCACGCTATTGGAGCTTATGCGAAAGAGCTTTATGGAAGTGTGCGAGTACGTTATGTTTCAAGTGAAGAGTTTACAAATGACTTTATTAACTCGATTCGTGATGACAAGGCCTCGGTTTTTCAACGCCGTTATCGTGACTTAGATGTTTTATTGGTCGATGATATTCAGTTCTTAGAAAATAAAGAGCGAACTCAGGAAGAGTTTTTCCATACTTTTAACACGTTATATAACGCGAATAAGCAGATCGTAATTTCTAGCGACCGCCCGCCAAAACAGTTGACTACTTTGGAAGATCGTCTCCGTAGCCGATTTGAGTGGGGCCTAATAACAGATATCCAACCCCCTGAATTGGAAACTCGTATTGCGATTCTTCGCAAAAAAGCAGCGCAAGATAAGTTAAATGCGCCAGATGATGTTCTTGAATATATTGCGAGCAAAATTTCTTCAAACATTCGCGAGCTTGAAGGTGCGTTAATTCGTGTTACAGCTTTCGCATCCTTAAATCGCCAAGCGGTTGATTTAGGTTTAGCGGAAATAGTTTTAAAGGATTTGATTCCTGAAGTTGGTGGCCCGGAAATAACTGCAACAACGATCATGGCCCAGACTGCGACCTACTTCAGCCTTACCTTGGATGACTTATGTGGGAGTTCAAGATCTCGGGTCTTGGTAAACGCCCGCCAGATTGCAATGTATTTATGCCGCGAGCTGACCGAGCTCTCTCTGCCAAAAATCGGGCAGACCTTCGGGGGCCGCGACCACACAACTGTTATGCATGCCGACCGTAAAATCCGGCAATTAATGGCTGAGCGCCGGTCGATCTATAACCAGGTCACGGAATTAACCAACCGAATTAAACTTCAAGCTAGAAACTAACTACATAACCTGTGTAGAAAGTTGCCCCCATCTTGGGGATAACTTGGGGATAACTGTTGAAAAGTAAAGGAAGGGTGTGGTGTTAATGGGTGTAAAGAAAGTTAACAAGGTTTATCCACTAGTTATCCACAACCATATTTTTGCTCTTTTACAGCGTGTGACTAGGGGTTTTGCTTATTGTCCACAGAGTTTAAGGCTAGTTACTACTACTAATTATATTAAATAGAGAAGGTTGGGGATTGGCGAACTTGTGAGGGTTTGCTAACCAAAGCCAAGAGGGAAGGGTAGAGAGATGAAGTTTGTTGTCGAACGCGATCCTTTGATCGATGCTGTTAATTGGGTTGCTCGCAGCCTCTCCACAAGGCCTATTCAAACCGCGCTCCTTGGGATCATGATTGACGTGACTGACTCAATCACACTTACTGGGTCAGATTTAGAAACCTCAACCAAAGCAACTATTAGCGCAGATATTGCAACCAAAGGAAGAGTTTTAGTTCCCGGAAGGTTGTTAGCTGAAATAGCCAGATCCCTTCCCACAAAACCAGTGACGTTTTTAATAGAAGGAACAAGAGTTTTAGTAACTGCTGGAAGCGCAAAATTCACACTTCCAACCTTGCCAGTAAATGAATACCCGAACCTTCCAACCCTGCCACAAACAGCAGGCGAAATTCCCGGAGAGGTATTTGCTACAGCCGTACACCAAGTAGCGGTGGCAGCCGGCAAAGATGACTCACTTCCAACCCTTACTGGTGTGCATATTGAAATAACCAAAACAACAATCACTATGGCAGCAACAGATAGATATCGCCTAGCAGTAAAAGAAATTAATTGGAGCCCAAAAGATCAAAATCTAGAAGCATCCACTTTACTTCGTGCTCGCACTTTAGTTGATGCCGCAAAATCACTAATTGGAAGCGGCCAAATAACTTTTGCCCTTTCACCAACAACTTCAAATGAAAAACTAGTTGGGTTTGTTTCAGATGAAAAAACAATGACGTCCCGCACTTTAGATGGCAGCTTCCCACCATTTAGACACTTATTGCCGTCAGAATCAACAGCAGAAGCAACCATCGAAGTCGCACCATTTTTAGATTCAGTACGCCGAGTAGCTCTAGTTACAGATAAAACAGTCCCACTACGGTTAATTTTTGGCAATAACCTTTTACACCTCGAAGCCGGAGCTGGTGAAGATGCCCAAGCAACAGAAGAGTTAAATATTAATTATTCTGGTGAAGACATCAATATCGCTTTTAATCCAACTTTTCTAACCGACGGCCTACAAGCAATCAACTCACCTTTTGTGCATATCTCTTTTACTGGAGATAAAAAACCTGCGGTCCTCACAGGAAAAACTGAACCAGGTGGCGCTATAAATACTTCATACAAGTATTTGTTAATGCCAATGCGCTACACCTCTTAGTAATTTATTAGTAATTTATTAAAGTGTTTATTTCAAACCTCTCACTTACAACTTTTAGATCTTATAAAACTTTAGACCTAGATTTGTCTCCAGGAATCTCTATTTTTATTGGGCGCAACGGTGAAGGCAAAACAAACATCATTGAATCAATTCTTTATCTATCATTCCTCTCCTCACACCGAGTCTCCGCCGATCAACCACTAGTTCAACTAGGAAGTACCTCGGCTTATATTCGAGCGAAAACCCAACTACCAGACCGAGAAGTTTTGGTTGAATTAGAAATAAATAGTGAGAAGGCAAACCGTGCGCGAATCAATCAGAACCCAGTACGCAGCCAGAAAGAAATTTTTGGAATTGTTCAAGCAATATATTTTTCACCAGAGGATTTAGATTTAGTTCGTGGCGACCCAAGTGAGCGGCGAAAATTTATTGATCAACTCTTAATCCTTAGATCTCCACGAATGGCCGGTGTTATCTCTGATTATGAGCGGGCGGTTCGACAACGCAACTCACTATTGAAATCAAGAGCAGGCACCGAATCACTTACATCGTGGGATGAGCAAGTTGCAAACTTTGGTGGGGAAATTATTGCGGCCAGGCTACAAGCACTGCGCGACTTCGAGCCGATATTTCAAGAAATTTATCGAGACATCTCTTCGGATAAACCAGCATTTATAAGTTATAAATCGAGTATCGAAGAGCCAACTTTAAATGCAAGCGAAAACACCTCGAAAATATTGGAGCGGATGCGCGCTACTAGAGCGGCCGAAATAGAGAGAGGGTTAACTTTAACTGGCCCACATCGCGACGACTTGTTATTAAACCTAGGTGATCATTTAGTTAAAGGGTATGCAAGCCATGGCGAATCTTGGTCGATTGCTTTAAGTTTAAAATTAGCAACTTATCAATTGTTAGCGAAAGATGGTTTAAAACCAATTTTAATTTTAGATGATGTTTTTTCAGAGTTAGATGAAGAGCGTAGAGCTCATTTAATTGAATTAGCAAAAAGTGCGGAGCAAACATTTATAACAGTGGCGGTCGAGAATGATCTACCCAAAGAGTTGGTTGGAAGCAGATACCTTGTAAAATCTGGGCAGGTTTCAAAGATTGCGACAGGTGAATAAATGGCCCGTGATTTAGCTCGAGAGCTCTACCGAGCTTTCAGAAACCAACCCAAAAGAAATAAAATTGGTGAGAGCACTGAAACTCGCGGCCAAGTTGGTGATCCGCAACAAATTGGGTCAGTGTTAGATGAATTAGTTATCTCACGCGATTGGCGTCAAGGTTTAGCCGAAGGAAATATCTTCGCCGACTGGGAGAAAATTGTCGGTTCTGAAATAGCAACACACTCAAACCCAATCTCTCTAGTAGATGGCCGTTTAACAATTCAAACAACATCAACAGCTTGGGCAACACAATTAAATTTAATTACTGTTGATTTATTAAAAACAATAAGTGGATCAGCGCCGGGCGCTTTAGTTGAAACCTTGGTATTTATTGGGCCCCACGCCCCAAGTTGGAAGAAAGGGCTTCGAACGATTCGAGGAGCCAAAGGACCGCGCGACACCTACGGTTAAGATTCATTTAACCGCCCACACAGTAACCACCCACAACTTCGGTGAGATAGCCCGTTAAATCCACCGCACAAGGCTCTTTTGCGGTAGTCCAAGATTGTTTTAAGGACTAGGATTACGGCAGTGATTTAAAGAAAAGAGCCGAGGTTTAATTCTCAGCCAATTTGAGAGATTTTCCTCGCAGGAATTTGAGTAGTGATCGGAGGCGCCAATTGAGTAAGAGTTCCTATAACGCCTCGAACATCACCGTCCTTGAAGGCCTAGATGCCGTTCGTAAACGCCCTGGAATGTATATCGGATCCACTGGTGAGCGCGGGTTGCATCATTTAGTTTATGAAGTAGTTGATAACTCGGTTGACGAAGCGCTCGCTGGTTATTGCACCGATATCAACATCACCTTAATGCCAGATGGCTCTCTGCAATGTATAGATAACGGCCGCGGAATCCCAGTAGATATGCACCCGGTAGAAAAAAAGCCGGCACTTGAAGTTGTACTAACAGTTCTTCACGCCGGTGGAAAGTTTGGCGATGGCGGATATTCAGTTTCTGGTGGTTTGCACGGCGTTGGTATCTCTGTCGTAAACGCACTCAGTGCCGACCTTGCTGTTGAAGTAAAACGAGATGGCTTTCATTGGTATCAAGAATATAAATTAGGAGTGCCCCAAGCGCCAGTACGCAAAGGTGAGGCGACTTCAGATCACGGTACAACTGTAACCTTCTGGCCATCGGCTGAAATTTTTGAAACTACCGATTTCTCATTCGAAGTTCTTTCAACTCGCTTTCGCGAGATGGCATTTTTAAATAAAGGTTTGATTTTAACACTTACAGATCTACGTCCTGGCCACGTTGATGAAAAAGGCGAACCAAATCATGTTCGCTACCACTATGAAGGTGGAATTATTGATTTTGTTAAACACTTAAATCAAACAAAAGGTGAAACCCACAAATCAATCATTACTTTTGTAACTGACGAAACAAAACATAAAATGAGTTTAGAAGTAGCAATGCAATGGAACGCTGGTTTTACCGAATCTGTTTACACATTTGCAAACACAATTCACACTCATGAAGGCGGCGCCCATGAAGAGGGATTTCGAACAGCCCTAACTTCGGTTGTAAATAAGTTTGGTGAAGAGTGGGGATTTATCCGCAAGAAGGAAGACCGTTTAACTGGTGAAGATATCCGCGAAGGTTTAACTGCAATTGTTTCAATCAAACTTGCAGAACCACAATTTGAAGGCCAAACCAAAACAAAACTTGGCAACACGGAAGCAAAATCATTTACCCAAAAAAGCATGAATGATCATTTAACTACTTGGTTTGAACAACACCCAGGTGAAGGTAAAGATATTGTCCGTAAAAGTATTGATGCCGCCGCCGCACGAGTTGCTGCCCGCAAAGCTCGAGATTTATCACGCAACCGAAAAGGTTTACTTGAAGGTCGGGGCATGCCAGGAAAGTTGGCAGATTGCCAATGGACAGAGCCAGAAAAATGCGAACTTTATATAGTCGAAGGTGATTCTGCTGGCGGATCAACAAAAGGCGGTCGCGATTCAAGATATCAAGCGGTACTTCCAATCCGTGGAAAAATCCTAAATGTTGAAAAGGCTCGCATTGATCGCGTGCTTCAGAACAACGAAGTGCAATCACTAATTACCGCGCTTGGAACCGGCATTCACGATGATTTCGATGTCGCAAAACTTCGCTACCACAAAATTATTTTGATGGCAGATGCGGATGTTGACGGCCAACATATTCGCACCCTTCTTCTAACTTTATTATTTAGATTTATGCGACCACTTATTGAAAACGGTTTTGTTTATCTTGCACAACCACCACTTTACAAACTTAAGTGGGGCGGCAAAGAACCAGTCCAATATGCATTCTCTGATCGCGAACGAGATGGCTTTATTAAAATTGGTATAGATGCTGGAAAGCGCCTACCTAAAGAGGATGGAATTCAACGCTTCAAAGGTTTAGGCGAAATGCCTGCCAAAGAACTTTGGGATACAACAATGGACCCGGCACACCGAGTATTAATTCAAGTAACACTTGATGACGCTGCGGCAGCAGATGATTTGTTCTCAGTACTTATGGGTGAAGATGTAGAGCTACGCAGAAACTTTATTCAACGCAACGCTAAAGATGTTCGATTCTTGGATATCTAGGTGATCGCAAATGGCTGAAAATATGAATCCAGACAAGACCGCTGCTCACGACCGCATCGAATCTGTTGATCTCCAAGTGGAGATGGCGCGTTCATATCTAGATTATGCAATGTCAGTAATTGTTGGTCGCGCACTTCCAGATATTCGTGATGGTTTGAAACCAGTTCACCGCAGAGTTTTATATGCAATGTACGACGCTGGTTATCGTCCAGATAAGGGTTACTACAAATCTTCACGCATTGTTGGTGATGTTATGGGTAATTATCATCCACACGGCGACACAGCAATTTACGATGCAGTTGTACGACTTGCCCAGTTCTGGTCACTTCGTTATCCACTAATTGATGGAAACGGAAACTTTGGTTCGCCAGGAAATGATCCAGCCGCAGCAATGCGGTATACCGAAGCAAAACTTGCACCGCTCGCAATGGAAATGATGCGAGATATTGATGAAGACACCGTTAATTTCATTCCAAACTATGACGGCCGCTCACAAGAGCCAACTGTTCTACCAAGTCGCTTTCCAAACCTTCTTGTAAATGGCAGCGCTGGTATTGCTGTGGGGATGGCAACCAACATTCCACCACACAATTTAAATGAAGTTGTTGAAGGAGTTGTCTGGGCGCTTGAAAATCCCGATGCCGATTCAAAAGAGCTATTAGAAAAATTATTAACAATAGTAAAAGGCCCAGACTTTCCAACTAAGGCTTTAATTGTTGGCCATCAAGGAATTGAAGATGCTTACCGCACCGGCCGTGGCTCGATAATTATGCGAGCTGTTGTCGAAGTTGAAGAAATTAATAAGCGCACCTGTCTTGTTGTCACCGAACTTCCATATCAAGTAAACCCAGATAACTTAGCTCTCAAAATTGCTGAACTTGTTAAAGATGGCCGCATTAAAGGAATCGCAGATGTACGCGATGAAGGTAACGAGCGCTTAGGCCAGAGACTTGTAATTGTCCTTCGAAATGATGCGATTCCAAAGGTTATTTTAAATAACCTTTACAAGCACACACAATTACAGGATTCTTTCGGCGCCAATATGTTGGCACTTGTTGATGGCGTCCCAAGAACTCTTCGCATTGATGAGTTCATCCGTTATTACATCGAACATCAAGTTGAAGTAATTGTTCGACGCACCAAATACAGATTGCAAGAACGCGAAAAGCGTGCCCACATTTTGCAAGGTTATTTAAAGGCACTAGATGCGCTTGATGCTGTTATTGCGTTGATTCGCGCATCCCGCACACCAGAAGAAGCTCGCACCGGATTAATGAAACTTCTCGATGTCGATGAGGTTCAAGCAAATGCTATTTTGGATATGCAACTGCGCCGTATTGCTGCTCTTGAACGCCAGAAGATTAACGATGAATACGAAGGCCTCATGGCTGAAATTGTTGAACTAAATAGCATCTTGGCTTCTGAAGCTAAACAACGCGAAATCATCAAGGTTGAATTACAAGAGTTAACAGCGAAGTATGGAAATGAACGCCGAACTCAAATTATTGCGGGCGATTCAGATCTATCAGTTGAAGATTTAATTCCAGATCAAAGTGTTGTTGTCACAATTACAAAAACTGGGTATTCCAAGCGCACAAAGGCTGATTTATACCGATCACAACGCCGCGGCGGCAAAGGCGTTAAAGGTGCCGCTTTAAAACAAGACGACTTAGTAGAACATTTCTTTGTGGCATCAACTCACGATTGGTTGCTCTTCTTCACTAATAAGGGGCGAATTTATCGCGCAAAGGTTCACGAATTACCAGATGCGGGGCGGGATGCTCGTGGTCAACATGTAGCAAATCTTCTGGCATTTAAACCAGATGAAACAATTGCCCAAGTTATTGCAATTTCAGATTATAAATCGTATCCATACCTAGCAATTGCTACTCGTGGTGGAATTGTTAAGAAGTCACCACTTGTCGAATTCGATTCGCCACGATCTGGTGGCTTAATCGCAATCAACCTAAAAGAGAGCGACGAACTGGTTTCAGCAGCACTTGTAAGTGAGAAGGATGAAATACTTCTAGTTTCAAAAAATGGTATGTCACTTAGATTTAGCGCAGACGAAGAATCAATTCGTTCAATGGGAAGATCAACAAGTGGTGTTATCGGAATGAAATTCCGCAGCAAAGATCAACTCTTAACAATGGCTGCAATTACTGATATTTCATCACCTAAATTTGTTCTGACAGCAACTGATGGTGGTTATGCCAAACGGACACCGCTAGATGAATATCGCCCACAAGGTCGTGGCGGCCTCGGTGTTAAAGCGGCAAAGATTGATGAAGATTCTCGTGGCGTATTAGTTGGTGCAATGATTGTTGAAGCTAGTGATGAAATTCTTGCAATTACATCTGGTGGAGTTGTAATTAGAACCGCATGTTCTGAAATTCGTGAAACAAGCCGTGACACACTAGGTGTTCGCTTAGTGAATCTTGATGAAGGTATTTCCGTCGTATCGATCACGCAGGTTAAAGAGTAAGAACTCCGCGCAGATTTCCCCGCTTTTGGCGCAGGCTTTAAAGTCGGGTAGCCTTCACCAGTTCAATTATCGCGTTTGGGCCTTTAGCTCAGCTTGGTTAGAGCGCTTCCCTGATAAGGAAGAGGTCAGTGGTTCAAGTCCACTAAGGCCCACCAATCGTGTTAATTAACTTGTTTTACAGATTTAATAAGTAGGCAAACTTTAGATAAGGTTGCGCCACTTACCCGTTAACCGCGGGGACCTAGCTCAATTGGTAGAGCACCGCCTTTGCAAGGCGGGGGTTAGGGGTTCGATTCCCCTGGTCTCCACTTCACGCTTATTCTGCGTATATAACATGCTTAGTACAACGCTCAAATTAGTTATTGATGGCGTAATGTAAAAAGTAGGCGTGAAGGCGGATGATCTCTGAATTGGAGATATTGCTTGCTTGGGCGAAGATTTAGTATGAGACTTTAGGGATGAAATACGTTTCAGAAATTAGTCGTTCAAGAGCTGAAATTTCTGCGCACATTAAGAATCATTTTCAAAAAATACTCATAATTTTATTTACTATTCTATTCGCTCTTCCCGTTTTAGGAATTGAAACTGCGCAAGGCCAATCAGTTTTGCTTTTTTCATCACCTCCACAAAAAACTGCAGATGCGGGAAGATATTCTGTAACGGTTGAAGTCCCGAAAGATTTTAACCCGCAGTCAGTGAAATTCGTCTGGAGTGCCAAGAGCATTCGTCTTGCCAAGCCCGATGGGACATCTACAAATTCCATTCTTGATAATATTGATTTATATGCAAAGCTAAATGAATCACGACTTCAAGATGGGTTAGATGGACTTGTAAAGATTTCGATATTAGACAAGGGGCGAAAGGCAACATTTAGTTTTGCCTCAATTATTGGAGCGAGAGTATCAACGGTTCTAGAAGCTGAAGAAGACGATGGTGGAAATGGATTAAGTATAACGGTGCCACTTCAATTTACATTCTTACCGAATCCCAATCCTGAAAATTTAGTTGCGAATATCCCACAACCAGACAATATTTCTATAGAAGTTAACAGTCCTGATCCAGGAAACGCAACCACAACCACTGTCAGTGTCAGAGTTTCTGATTCATCACCGATTGATATGTCTATTGATGCTTCTTCATACAAATATCAGCGTTCGTATTGGGTGATGCGAATTAACAAATCAGGCTCACCACTTGCCCCACTAACCAAAATCACACCTACAGGGGGAGCGCCTGTCTGGGCAAAGTTTCAAATCAGCCAAGATTCTTATAAAACCTCAGGCCTCTATTTTCGAGTAATTTTTGGACAGGTTTTCCCCCAGCTGGACCGTATAAAGTCGAATGATCTTTTCTATACAGTTTGCCCTAATTGCAGTGGTCCATTTTATAGTTACTTCTATAAAGACTTTAATTACAGTATTCCATTTAAACAGAGTGCCACTCCTAAAATTGAATTTCAATGGTCCACTGGTGATTTTTCAGATTTAACAGCCACATGGAAAAACCCTACCAAGACAATTTTGAATGACAATGGAATTCCTGCATACAACTCCTTCTATTTTAGATTCCAACGTGATGTGAGTAGGTTTCCACCTGAGGCAGTTTGCGAGCAAACTGTCGTAGATTTGCAGTACAAAAAGGGTTCAAATTGGATTAGCGTTTGGACTGATAAATCGTTTGGCTCGAATGCACCTTCTAATGCGAGGGAAGCGGGTGGCTACAAATACTTAAATTGCCTCGACTATACAAAAAATGATAATGGATTAACGCTGGAGAGTTCGGTATCCCAACAATATATGAATATTAATGACATAATGCCTTATCCTTCCCCCGACCTACCAGTAGGCGCTTATTCATTTAGGTTTGTATTAAAGAATCAATATCTTGATTCATCCGAAGAACCAATTGGATCCATCTATGAAGATTCTGTTACTCCGTTTAGTGTCAAATATATCGATACTCCTGATGCGCCTAAACTCAACGTTAAAGTTAGCTACCCTGCACAAGCACTGCAAGGAAAGAGATATCTCGCTTCTGTAGTTACTTCCTCAAAGGCCCCTGGCAAATGTAGTTATTATCTATTCAACCGCGTGAGAATTTCTGTAGGTTCTGCGAGTTTGAAGAATGGAAAATCAAGCCTATCTGTTACAGCTATGTCCACAAATGTAGGTACAGGCCGGGCCTCGTCTTTAACGGTTGTGTGTACGAGTGGGAAAATGACAGGCACTGGTTTTGCCACCTTCTATGTTCTTAGTAAAGGCTAAGCATGAATCTAATCTCGAGATTGCCTTCACTTTCTTTAATCTAGAGTTTGGTACGACGCCAGTCGATTCGCAGAAAATATAAAAAGAAGAGGGGTTTTGTTCACACCTTAGATTGAGACTTCTTCCTGTAGGGTTGCATCCTCGTACAAACAAAAGGAAAGGGCACAGGCTCAAATTGGCGTAATGATAAGGCGTAATGTTGGTTAAAACCTCCAAAATACCCTCAAAAACATGCCATATTTGATACCTAGGGTCTCCACAAAAGTTTTATTTCACTAAAAAATGAAAGTGATTAATCCACTGAAAGGGAGAACATGTCAACAGCAACTCTTCACACAAGTATGGGTGATGTAAAAATTGAACTTTTCCCAAATCACGCACCAAAGACCGTTGCTAACTTTGTTGAACTTGCAACCGGAAAGCGGGAATGGGTAGATCCAATCACTGGCGAGAAGAGTTCAAAGAATCTTTATGATGGAACAGTTTTTCACCGCGTAATCGCAAACTTTATGATTCAAGGTGGCGATCCACTTGGTAACGGCACTGGTGGACCTGGCTATCAATTCGCAGATGAATTTCATGGTGAATTAGCATTTGATCGTCCTTACATTCTTGCAATGGCGAATGCAGGACCAGGAACTAATGGTTCACAATTCTTTATTACTGTTGCTGAAACTGCTTGGCTAAATCGCAAGCACACTATTTTCGGTGAAGTTAAAGATGAAGCCTCAAAGAAGATTGTGGATGCAATTGGTGCAGTTAAGACTGGTGGCCAAGATCGCCCAGTACAGGCTGTAAAAATTAATTCTGTAACAATCTCAGAGTAAATATATGAAAGAGAAACAATCACTCACCACGAGTCTGATTGTAATAATCTCGGGCACTTTTCTCTTAACACAATATGTCTTTCCCGACCTGCAATCTCAATTAGCGCTTTTCTATGGTGGAAATTACGCAAACGGTTATTACCCAGGTGTATCAACCGGCCAGTGGTACCGCTTAGCAACAGTTGCCTTAACACATGCGGGCTGGTTGCACTTAATTTTTAATATGTTGGCGCTCTTTTCGATCGGCACCCCAATAGAAAATTACTTAGGCAAAGTTCGCTACTCGATCATATTTCTAGGCTCGCTATTAGCGGCATCAGCAACATCACTATATTTTGGCCCACACAATATTTACGCGGTCGGTGCATCTGGCGCAATTTATGGTTTGTTTGGTGCGCTCTTTGTTATTGGCAAGAAGTCTGGTGCGAATTACCAGAACATAACAGGCGTCATAATCGTTAACTTACTTATTACCTTTGCTGTGCCTGGAATTGATTGGCGCGCACATTTAGGCGGTTTAGTCGCAGGAGTTGTTATTTCCTACCCTTTGACGTTACGCAGAAGAACTTGAGCAACATCTAAAACTCCAATATCGGATTCTCTTGCGCTCATTCCATCGCTGACCATAATTCGGCAGAACGGACATGCGACCGCTACCTCCTTAACTTCTGTAGCAATTGCTTCATCAACTCGATTTAAATTGATTCGCGTACCAATAGTTTCTTCCATCCACATGCGAGCACCACCAGCGCCACAACAGAATGAACGATCTTGGTTTCTTGGCATCTCAGTAATTTCAACTCCAGTCGATTCCAAAAGTTCTCGTGGTGGTTGGTAAATCTGATTGTGTCGACCTAAATAACATGGATCGTGGTAAGTAATTGTTGCATCGCTCTTGTGCGGGGAAGTTTTTAACTTTCCCTCTTTAATTAATTGGTTCAAGAGTTGGGTGTGGTGAACCATTTGCAATTCAAAACCTTGCTGCTTATAGTCACGGCCAATTGTTGTGAAGCAATGTGGGCAGGTAACAACAACCTTCTTTATGCCACGGGCACCAAAGGTCTGCTTCAAGGTTTCAATATTCTCCTTCGAAAGCACTTGATAAAGAAATTCATTTCCTGCGCGTCTTGCTGGATCGCCACTGCAGGTTTCACGCTGGCCCAAGACGCCAAATTTTGTGCCAGACATATAAAGAAGTTCCGCCACTGCCTTTGTAGTTTTCTTTGCGCGCTCTTCAAAGGCACCAGCGCAACCCACCCAGAATAAATATTCAACATCTTCGGGAATTTCACCTTCAATAACTGTTACTGGGAATTCACATTCGGCGATCCAAGCGTTTCGATCAGCGCGGTTCGCACCCCATGGATTACCGGTTTTCTCTAAGTTTCTGAAGGTTCCTCCAAGTTCAGATGGAAATTCAGATTCCACCAACACTTGAAAGCGCCGCATATTAACAATGTGATCGATATGTTCAATATCTACCGGACATTCCTCCACACACGCACCACAAGTTGTGCACGACCACAAGACTTCTGGTGAAATTATTTCGCCAACAATTGGCCGGTCATCTGGAACTTTTGTAAGTGCATGATCGCGCATCGCCATAATCAATAACTTTGGCGAGAGTGGTTTATCGGTATGCCAAGCGGGACATTGAGATTGGCAACGGCCACATTCAGTACAGCTCGCCATATCGAGCAAGCCCTTCCAAGAAATATCTGAGCTCTTTCCAATACCAAAGACATCGTCTTCTTTAGGGTCTTCAAAATCAATTGGTTTACCATGCGAAATCATTTCCGGTAATTCGCCAAGTGCTGGACTGGAATCTAAATTACGCTTAAAGAAAATATTGAAAGGTGCCAAGAATCTGTGCCAAGCAACGCCCATTGTTAGGTCGTTCGCAATAACAATAAACCACAACATCGATACCCAAATTTTAATTCCAGCAACTGTTTGAACTGCCATGGCGTTTACGTAATATTGGTGCTCTAGATAATCTAAAGTAATTACACAAATTACAATTGCGAGAATTGTGGCTTCAACATAATAGGCTTTTAAAGATTTAGATCCAAGGAATCTTGAGGTTCGGCTCTTATGGAAAAACTTTGTTCCTATTCTTATTCCAATTAGCGCAACAATTCCAACACCAGTTGACCAGGCGATGAATAAAACGAAGTAACGGTATGGCGTCCATTCACCAATTATTGGAAGAATGAAAGAAGCGTTATTTATTTGGCCGTAAGCGGTAACTAGCGTTCCAAAGAGCGCAACGAAACCAATCATCACAAACCAATGTGCGATTGCCGATCCAGTAAAACGGAGCATCTTTGTGTGGAGCAAGATCTCTTTCACCATCGCACTTGCTCGAGCGCGCTTATTTAAGAAGCGAGCCGGATCGCTCTGGCCGGCCGAAATGCGTTGGTACATCTCACGAACCTTGAGGCTAAAACTGCCGATAGCGATAAGGCTGAAGACATATAGGACGATGGCTAAATAGCTCATGCGAGAAGGTTAGGGGCGATGGCTTTGGCTGGCGGGAATATCCCCTTTGAACGAGGCGTTACCTGAATTACTTAACTTGAGTCCACTCGGCTCAATCTTTTGACATCGGGCGGCTCAATTGCGAGAATTCGACCATAGCCGGTCAGAAATCGCGCTGGAGTAATAAAAAAAAGGAGCAATAAATGGCAAGAGCAGTCGGAATCGACTTAGGAACAACAAATAGTTGCGTATCGGTATTAGAGGGTGGCGAACCATCTGTAATCACGAACGCTGAAGGCGCCCGCACAACTCCATCGATCGTCGCCTTCGCTAAGAATGGCGAGGTCCTTGTTGGTGAGGTTGCGAAGCGTCAATCAGTAACAAATGTTGAACGCACAATTCGTTCGGTCAAGCGCAATATGGGCACAAGTTGGAACATAGATATTGATGGCAAGAAGTACACACCACAAGAAATCAGCGCTCGCATCTTGATGAAGTTAAAGCGCGATGCCGAAAGTTTCTTAGGTGAAACCGTTACTGATGCAGTTATTACAGTTCCTGCTTATTTTAATGATGCGCAACGGCAAGCAACCAAAGAAGCTGGCGAAATTGCCGGCCTAAATGTTCTGCGTATTGTTAACGAGCCAACTGCCGCAGCACTTGCTTATGGTTTAGATAAAGGAAGCGCGGAACAAACAATTTTAGTATTCGACCTTGGTGGTGGAACATTTGACGTTTCACTTCTAGAAATCGGCGATGGTGTTGTTGAAGTTAAAGCAACTAATGGCGATAACAATCTTGGTGGGGATGACTGGGATCAATCTTTGGTTGATCACTTAGTAAAAACTTTTGCCGCAAAGACTGGAATTGATTTAACAAAAGATAAGATGGCGATGCAACGTGTTCGCGAAGCTGCAGAAAAAGCGAAGATTGAATTATCTTCTTCACAACAGACTTCAATTAACTTGCCATATATAACAGTTGATACCGAGAAGAATCCACTCTTCTTAGATGAAACTATTACTCGGGCACAGTTCCAGGGAATGACTGCTGATCTACTTGAACGATGCAAGAAGCCATTCCAATCAGTTCTAAAAGATGCCGGAATTCCAATCGCAGATATCGATCACGTTGTTCTGGTTGGTGGTTCAACTCGTATGCCAGCAGTTGTTGATTTAGTTCGCGATTTAACTGGCGGGAAAGAGCCAAATAAGGGCGTTAATCCAGATGAAGTTGTAGCAGTCGGTGCAGCGCTACAAGCTGGCGTTCTTAAGGGTGAAGTAAAAGATGTCCTACTACTAGATGTAACTCCACTTTCACTTGGAATTGAAACCAAGGGCGGCGTTATGACTAAGTTGATTGAACGAAATACAACAATCCCAACAAAGCGTTCTGAAATCTTTACAACTGCCGATGACAACCAACCAGCAGTTCAAATTCAAGCCTTCCAAGGCGAGCGTGAAATGGCTGCTTATAACAAGCGCCTTGGCATGTTCGAACTAACTGGGCTTGCACCAGCGCCTCGTGGAATCCCACAAATCGAAGTAACTTTCGACATTGATGCAGACGGTATCGTCCATGTTGCTGCTAAAGATCTTGGAACCGGTAAAGAACAATCAATGACTATCACTGGCGGGTCAGCTCTCTCTAAAGAAGAGATCGATCGCATGATGAAGGATGCGGAAGCGCACGCGGATGAAGATAAGCAACGTCGCGAAGAAGCAGAAGTTCGCAATACTGGTGACTCACTTGTTTATCAGACTGAAAAGTTCTTAAAAGATAATGCTGAAAAATTTACTGAAGGTGAGAACGCTGAAAAGCGCGCTGAGGTAGAAACTGCGGTAGCGGATTTGAAGCAGGCGCTAGAAGGAACTGATCTTGCTGCTATTAAAAGTTCGACTGAAAAAACCAGTGAACTTTCACAACAATTAGGTGCGGCCCTTTATGCAGCAAATGCGGCATCAACAGAAGAACCACAAGCTGATGATGGCGTTCAAGATGCCGAGATTGTTGAAGAAAATAAGTGACCAACGAATCTGAAAACACCGAGCCAGAGAGTTCCGATAAGGAGCTCTCTGATGCGGTAAATGAAGCGTTAGCCGAAGTTGAAGTTGATGAGGTTGCAGTTTTAACTTCTGACCTTCAACGAGTCCAGGCCGAATACTCAAATTATCGCAAACGTGTGGATCGCGACCGAATTACCGCAAATGAAATTACTACTGCCATCGTTCTGTCAGAGCTACTTCCAGTTCTTGATGATATTTCTCGAGCAGAAGAGCACGGTGAATTATCTGGTGGCTTTAAGGCAGTTGCTGATCAAATGATTGCAATTACAACCAAGCTCGGTCTTTCACAATTTGCTGAAGTCAATATTGCATTCGATCCCAATATCCACGAAGCACTTATGCATGCGACATCTCCAGATGTAACCGAAACCTTGGTCACTCAAGTTTTACAACCAGGATATAAATTTAAAGAACGAGTTATTCGTCCCGCCCGAGTTGCAGTAACTGATCCTGAGAAGTAATTAAGGGAGATAGCTATGGCGGCCAAGGATTTATATGAGAAAGATTTATATTTAATCCTCGGCGTCAAAAAGAGTGATGACTCTGCTGCCGTTAAAAAGCAGTACCGCAAACTCGCCAGAGAGCTGCACCCGGATAAAACTAAAGGCGACAAGAAGCTCGAAGAGAGATTCAAATCTGTCTCTGAAGCCTATGAAATTCTGTCGGATGAGAAGAAACGCGCTGAATATGACGAGATGCGCGAAGCTTATAAAGGTGGTCGGATTCCACAAGGTGGTGGATTTCAAGGTGCAGATTTCTCAGATCTATTTGGTAGCGGTGGTTCACAAGATATTTTTGGAACTATTTTTGGTGCAGGCCGTGGGCCGAGAAAAGGCCAAGATTTAGCGGCTACTACAACCATTTCTTTTCGAGATTCAATTTATGGAACCGAACTTGATTTAAAATTAGCGCCACAAGGTGGGAAAGCTAACGCGGTAACAACAAGAATCCCAGCAGGGATTAACGATGGTGCGAAAGTTAAATTAAAAGGTCGTGGTGGACAAGGCCCTGCCGGGCCAGGAGATTTATATGTAACCGTCAATGTTGTAAAGCATCCGATTTTTTCACGCAACGAATCCAATTTATTATTGACTCTCCCAGTTACATTTTCCGAAGCAACTCTTGGCGCGGATATAAAAGTCCCAACCTTAGATGGCGATGAAGTAACAGTTCGAATTGCGCCAGGAACTCCAAATGGACGCACGCTACGGATTAAAGCCCGGGGGATAAAAACTGCTCGTGGTGCTGGAGATTTACTAATCACTGTCGAAATTCAAGTTCCGCAACGAGTTGATGGGAAAGCCAAAGAGGCGCTCGAAGCATTTGCGCAAGCAACCAAAGAGTTCGACCCTCGGATAGATTTAGCACAGAAGGCGAGGGCTTAAGAATGAGTAATGATGAACACTCAGATGATGAAGCCGTATATGTAATTTCAATTGCATCGCAACTTTCAGGGATGCACCCGCAAACTTTACGACAATATGATCGCATGGGGCTGGTTTCCCCAGGTCGCGCTTCAGGTCGTGGTCGTCGCTACTCACTTCTCGACATTGCGTCACTTCGAAATATTCAACGCTTAGTTGGTGAAGGCATAAACCTTGCTGGCATTAAACGCATTATGGAGTTGGAATCTGCTGTTGCTTCCATGGCAATCGAAGTGGCGAAATTACGAACAGAAGTAGATGCGTTAATCGAGGCCAATCCACCGAGATCACTTGTTCGAAAGAGTAAGCAATCCATCGTTGTTTATAAGGAAGAGGGCTAAGGTTCACGCATGAATTCACGCGAAAAATTAAGAGAAGAGATCTTAAAGAAGGCAGTTGTTCACGGAAAAGTAATTTTGTCCTCGGGTAAAGAAGCTAACTACTACGTGGATCTTCGTCGCGTAACCCTAGATGCTGTTGCGGCACCACTTGTTGGCGAAGTTATGCTGGATTTAACTAAAGATTTAGATTTTGATGCAGTTGGTGGTTTAACTCTGGGCGCAGATCCAGTTGCAACCGCAATGATGCATGTCGCTGCTAGTAAAGGCCGCAACTTAGATTCTTTTGTAGTTCGCAAAGCGGAGAAAGCACATGGTTTGCAACGACGGATTGAAGGACCTGATGTGAAGGGCCGCCGAGTTCTTGCAGTTGAAGATACCTCTACAACAGGTGGCTCGGTTATGACAGCAGTAGAAGCGCTTAAAGAAGCTGGTGCAATTGTTGTTGGTGTTGCAGTTATCGTTGAACGTGGTGCGGCTCCACTAATTGCGGAGAATGGATTAGATTATTTTGCGGCTTATCAACTCTCAGATTTGGGTTTATAAGTTAACTTAAATGTCTACGAGTTCGCCACTCTTTAAAAATCTCCCAAAAGATTGGCGCTATTGAGACGATTACGATTAATGCAACTATTGGAAGCACATACTTATCTACAGAACCCTTTAATTTTTCACCTAAAACGTATCCACTCCAGATAAACCCCTGCGTCCAAACTAAAGCGCTAGTCACATTCCAAAGAAAGAATCTCTTATAAGACATTCTTGCGATACCCGCAGCAGGATTAACTAGATGCCGCACAACCGGAATAAATCTTCCAAGAAAAATCATCTTTCCAATTCCGTACTTATCAATCCATTTCTGCAGCGTTTTTAATTTTTTAGGATTTAAATACTTAGAATTTTCACGGCTGAACAATTTGCTGCCATATGTATATCCCAACCAATGTCCAAACTGGGATCCAGTGATTGCAAACAATGGGGCACCAATTGCGAGTTCACGAATTGGGAGGTGGATCTTGATAACTTCACCTGTGCCAGAAGCTGCGATACCGGCCATAAATAGAAGTGAGTCGCCAGGTAGGCCGATAACTATCGGCAGCCCAGTCTCAACAAAGAGGATTATTAAGATCCCTGCTAAACCGAAGGAATTAATGGCGGACTCTGCATTGAAGGCGTGAAGGATGTCCATAGACGGCGAAATATACCCAGTTAACAGCCTGGTATTTTCAAGGTATACCTATTTATTTGCATCTCCTAGCGGTTCTAAGTGTAATCTTTCGCTTCTATGAACCCCAAAATGGGGGCTCTAGTCTCATCGAGATGTTCATCGACGCACACTTATAGGAGATCTTCGTGGAAAATCTGGTCCATGTAACAGGTTCCAACCTGACCTACGTATATGTAGTTCTAGGAATTTCATTATTTGCCCTCGCAATTGCCTATGCACTTCGCGCCCAAGTATTAGCTGCGGATGAGGGAACCGAGAAGATGAAGGAGATTGCCGCCGCTGTACAAGAAGGCGCAGCCGCATACCTCAACCGTCAATTTAAGACACTCTCTTGGTTTGTAGGAATCGTTTTCTTCCTTCTATTCGCACTTCCAGGGGAATTTGATATTCGCCTTGGACGATCAATCTTCTTCCTATTAGGTGCACTGTTTTCTGCTGCAGTTGGATACAACGGAATGTGGCTTGCGGTTCGCGCAAATGTTCGTGTTGCAGAAGCTGCTCGTCAAAAATCTGCTGAGAACGCAGTTCGCATCGCATTCCGTACCGGCGGTGTTGTGGGTATGACAACAGTTGGTCTTGGATTACTCGGCGCTTCACTCGTAGTTGCGATTTACCGTGAAAATGCACCAGCAGTTCTTGAAGGATTTGGATTTGGCGCTGCGATGCTCGCGATGTTTATGCGCGTTGGTGGTGGAATCTTTACAAAGGCAGCAGATGTCGGTGCTGACCTAGTCGGAAAAGTTGAACAAGGTATTCCAGAAGACGATCCTCGCAACCCAGCAACAATTGCAGATAACGTTGGAGATAACGTTGGCGACTGTGCGGGAATGGCCGCGGATTTATTTGAATCATATGCAGTAACACTCGTCGCTGCCTTAATTCTTGGAAAAGCTGGTTTCGGTGATGCTGGTTTAATCTTCCCTCTTATTGTTCCTGCAATTGGAATTGTTACGGCGATAATTGGAATCTTTATTACTCGACTTCGCCCAACAGATAAGTCGGCGATGCAGGCTATTAACCGATCATTCTTCATATCAGCAATAATTTCCGCGGTGCTTGTTGCATTTGCAACTTATACCTATCTACCTGCATCACTTCAACAGATGTCTGGCCTATCAAGTGAAGCGGCAGCTGTTGATGTGAATCCTCGCGTACTTGCTATTGGCGCAGTATTGATCGGAATTCTTTTGGCCGCTGCAATCCAAGTACTAACAGGTTTCTTTACAGAAGTTGGTCGACGTCCAGTAAACGATGTTGCTGCTTCATCTAAAACCGGCGCTGCAACCGTAATTCTTGCGGGTATTTCAATCGGATTTGAATCAGCCGTTTACTCTGCTCTACTTATTGCAGCATCAGTATTTGGGGCTTTCTTACTCGGTGGTGGATCAGTTGTTCTTTCACTATTCGCAGTTTCATTAGCGGGAACAGGTTTGCTAACAACAGTTGGTGTAATTGTTGCAATGGATACCTTCGGACCTATCTCAGATAACGCCCAAGGAATTGCGGAAATGTCTGGCGATGTAAAAGGTGAAGGTGCTCAAATTCTTACCTCACTTGATGCGGTTGGAAATACAACAAAAGCAATCACTAAAGGAATCGCAATTGCGACAGCAGTTCTTGCAGCAACAGCGCTCTTTGGTGCATTCACTGATGCAATTAAAGAAGCGGCACACAAAGTTGTTGGCGACGGGGAACTAGCGCTTCAATACCAAGGAATTTTGGATGTAGCTGATCCACGTAACTTGGTTGGCCTAATAATCGGTGCAGCTGTTGTCTTTATGTTCTCTGGTCTTGCTATAAATGCAGTTTCACGCGCAGCAAGCGCCGTTGTTTATGAAGTTCGTGAGCAATTTAGATTGCACCCAGGAATCATGAAGGGTACTGAAAAACCAGAATATGGTCGCGTAGTTGATATTTGTACACGTGATTCATTGCGCGAACTTGTAACACCAGGGTTGTTAGCCGTAATGGCGCCAATCGCTGTTGGTTTTGGTTTAGGCGTTGGCGCACTCGGTGCTTACCTTGCTGGTGCAATTGGTACCGGAACACTTATGGCGGTATTCCTCTCAAACTCAGGTGGTGCGTGGGATAACGCAAAGAAGATGGTTGAAGATGGAAATCACGGCGGTAAAGGCTCTGATGCTCACCATGCAACAATCGTCGGTGACACGGTTGGAGATCCATTTAAAGACACGGCCGGTCCTGCGATTAACCCACTGATTAAAGTTATGAACTTAGTTGGGTTACTTGTAACTCCTGCAATTGTGGAATTTGCACTAAATGGGCGTGGAGTTTATTCGGCGGCCATCGCAATTTTCGCAACACTGGTAATTGTTATCGCACTGATCCGCGGCCATCGTGGGTCAACCAACATTGTCTAACTCAAGTTGGGCATAAAACTTGTAATCGTTGAGTCTCCCGCGAAGGCGCGCAAAATCGGCGGCTTCCTGGGAGACGATTACGTTGTCGAAGCATCTGTAGGGCATATCCGCGATCTGCCACAACGTGCAGCTGATATTCCAAAAGAATACAAAAAAATTGCCTGGGCAAAAGAGGGCGTGAATATTGAAGAGGGCTTCGAGCCGCTTTATGTAATTAATCCAGATAAGAAAGCGAAAGTTTCAGAGTTGAAAGCGTTAATGAAAGATGCGGATGAATTGATTCTCGCAACTGACGAGGACCGCGAGGGTGAAGCAATTGCCTGGCACTTGATTGAAGTTTTACGTCCCAAGATTCCAATCCGTCGAATGGTTTTTCATGAAATCACAAAAGAAGCGATTCAAAAAGCGGCTAACGAAACTCGCGATTTAGATTATCGATTGGTTGATGCCCAAGAAACTAGAAGAGTCTTGGATCGCCTATTTGGGTATCGACTCTCACCTGTTTTATGGAAGAAGGTAATGCCACGAATTTCGGCTGGCCGAGTGCAATCAGTGGCAACAAGGCTAATCGTGGAACGCGAACGTGAACGTATGGCCTTTATCTCTTCAAAGTGGTGGGATCTAACTGCCCAATGTGATGCGGGATTTAACGCGCGCTTATTATCTTTAGATGGAAAACGCGTTGCCGCGACAAATGATTTTGATGCGAATGGTGGGTTAAAAGAGAGATCCGTTGCAAACATTCTCTTGCTCGACGAGGCTGGCGCAAATGAGTTAGTACAAGGCCTTACGGGCAAATCCTTAACCGTTAAATCAACCGAAGAGTCACCGCGCACTGAAAGACCTAAAGCGCCCTTTACAACTTCAACAATGCAACAAGATGCAGGATCAAGACTTGGTTGGGGCGCACAACTAACAATGCGAGTGGCACAACGGTTATATGAAAACGGATACATAACTTATATGCGCACAGATTCAGTAACGCTCTCTAAAAGCGCGATCGAATCAGCAAGAGCCTCTGCAAAATCTTTATACGGCGCTGAATATATTCCGACCACACCAAGAGTTTATGAAGGTAAATCTAAGAACGCACAAGAAGCACATGAGGCGATTCGTCCTGCTGGCGAAACTTTTCGAACACCTGGTGAGCTTGCACCGGAACTATCCCGTGATGAGTTTGGGTTATACGATTTGATTTGGAAGCGCACAATCGCTTCACAAATGTCTGATGCTAAAAAAATGCAGATGCGCGTTGATTTTGACGTTGAAACTAAGGATGGAAGCGCAGCAATTTTTCGAGCGAATGGTTCGGTCATAACATTTCCCGGCTTCTTGGCGGCGTATGAAGATATTGTCGAAGATAAAACTGGAGATGATGAAGCGGCAGACACTGATAAACGCTTACCGCCTATGGCTGTTGGCGATTTGATCAAAGTTTCAAATTACATCTGTGAAGGCCATGAAACAAAGCCTCCTGCCAGGTATACCGAACCAACTCTTGTAAAGAAGTTGGAAGAACTCGGGATTGGCCGCCCTTCAACTTTCGCGTCAATCATGAGCACGATTCAAGATCGCGGTTATGTTTCGAAACGTGGGCGTGCGCTAGTTCCGACATTTCTTGCTTTCTCTGTAACCGGTTTATTAGAACAACACTTTGGAAAATTAGTTGATTATGAATTCACCGCTTCAATGGAAGAAGATTTGGATCGCATTGCAAATGGTGAAGAAGATCGCGTTGCCTGGCTTACGAAATTCTTCTTTGGCACTGAAGGAAACCCAGGCCTAGAAGCACTTGCGGCTGACCTTGGCGCTATTGATGCTCAACAAATCAACACCATGAAAATGGGTGAAGATATAGAAATTCGCGTGGGCCGCTACGGTGCATATATTCAAAAAGGGATTGGTGACGATCGAAAGTTTGCAAACATTCCAGAAACTATGGCGCCCGATGAATTAACTTTAGAAGTCGCAATTGAATTATTAGCCCAACCTTCTGGCGAACGAGAACTGGGAATTCATCCTGAAAGCAACTTCCCACTTCTTGCAAAGTCTGGCCGATTTGGACCTTATGTAACTGAAGTTTTCCCAGAACCTGAAATGGTTGTCGATAAGAAAACTGGCGAACTTAAGAAGCCACGTAAAAAGAAAGATGCACCTAAACCAAAGACTGCATCTCTGCTTTCAACAATGTCACTGGATACAATCACAATTGATGATGCACTTAAGTTGATGTCATTACCAAGAACTCTTGGTGCCTACGAAGATGTACCAATAACGGTACAAAATGGCAGATACGGCCCATACATGACGCATGGAACGGATTCCAGAACGCTAACTTCGGAAGACCAATTATTTGATATCACTTTGAATCAAGCTATTGAACTTTACAAGCAACCAAAAGTTCGTCGCCGGGGCGTTGCAAAACCTCCACTTAAAGATCTTGGAGTCGATCCTGCAAGCCAAAAACCAGTGTTGGTAAAAGATGGAAGATTTGGAATTTATATAACTGATGGTGAAACCAATGCAACACTTCGCAGAGGCGACACTGTTGAATTCTTAACGTTAGAGCGCGGATTGGAATTACTCGCTGGACGCAGAGCATGGGAAGTAGAAAATGGCGGTGCAAGCCGAGTTAAGAAGAGTAGTAAGCGCGCTAAGAAGGCGGCGCCCTCGCTAACAAAGAACACAGTAAAAGCCACAGGTAAGGCTAAAACCAAGAAAAAAGCGGCTACAGGTAAGGGCAAAGCCGCAGCGCCGACGGCATAAGTAGGCTTAGCTCATGTCTAATCCACTTCCATATCCTGGAGCGCCTGCAGGATCCGATAGCCGAAGCGTTTTAGCAATTCCAGCTTTTCGAAAACTTTGGAATGGAATGGCCTTCTCATCCTTCGGTGACTGGCTTGGCTTACTTGCTACAACAGCGATGGCGCAGGAACTCTCAAATGGAGATTACTCCAAAGCAAACTTTGCGATTGCAGGTGTATTTATTGTTCGCCTCTTACCGGCGGTATTTCTTGGACCAATCGCTGGTGTAATTGCAGATCGCTTTGATCGCAGAAGGTTAATGATTTTCTGTGACATCTTCCGCTTTGGCCTATATCTTTCTATTCCAATTGTAGGTAATTATTTCTGGCTTTATACCGCCACTATTTTAGTGGAATGTTTTACGCTCTTCTGGTCACCCGCTAAAGAAGCAACAGTTCCAAATATGGTCCCTAAGAATAAATTAGAGAGCGCCAATCAAGTTTCATTGTTAGCGGCATATGGAACTGCGCCAATCGCGGCTATTGTCTTCGCACTACTCGCACTTGTTTCTACTGCAATATCAAAATTCTTACCGGCAGAATATTCATCTGCTGCCGATTTAGCACTTTATGTTGATGCAATCTCCTTCTTATATACCGCATGGATTGTTTATCAACTTCGCGAAATTCCAAAGGGCTCTGCGAGTAAGGCGGCTGTAAATGAAAATATCGGGCGGTCGCTATTTGAAGGATTTAAATATGTAAGCGGTTCAAAAATTATTCGTGGTTTAATTTTTGGAATGCTTGGTGCATTTTTTGCAGCGGGCGCAGTAATTGGATTGGCAAGAACTTTCGTGGGCGATCTAAACGCTGGCGATGCTGCATACGGAATCCTTTTTGGTGCGGTTTTTGCCGGTCTAGCGCTGGGAATTTCATTCGGGCCAAAGGTATTCGCGCAATTTTCGCGCCGCCGAATTTTTGGAGCAGCACTGACAATCTCTTCTTTCTTTTTAATCCTGTTGGCACTAATTACAAACCTAGTTCTTGCAATTTTTGTAACAATTCTCCTAGGCGCCTTTGCGGGTGTTTCTTGGGTTTCAGGATTCACAATGCTGGGGTTAGAAGTCGCAGATGAGGTTCGTGGCCGGACATTCGCTTTCGTGCAATCACTAATCCGGATCTCACTCGTATTGGTTCTCGCTATTTCACCAGTGGTCGCTGCTGCAATTGGGCGGCATACATTTAAGTTTGAGAATTTTGAAGTTACCTATAATGGCGCGGCATTTACTATGTTCGCTGCTGGAATCATTGGCGTGATTGTTGGAGTAATTTCTTATCGGACTATGCGCGATCGCCCAACAGTTTCGCTCTGGACTGATGTAGTTGCTGCAAGCAGAGGTGAACTCGGTGGCATAACAGGTGCTACACATACCGGCACTTTTATCTCTTTTGAAGGTGGCGAAGGATCTGGTAAATCAACACAAACGCAACTGTTGAAAACTTATCTAGAATCAATTGGTGAGAAAGTTTTATTATCTCGCGAGCCAGGTGGTACGCCACTAGGAAAAAAACTTCGCGAAATCCTTCTCGACAACCAGACTGGGAATATTTCACCGAGAGCCGAAGCGCTTATGTATGCGGCTGATCGTGCAAACCATGTTTATTCTTTAATTCAACCCGCCCTTGCCGCAGGTCAGGTTGTAATAACTGATCGCTATTTAGATTCATCAGTGGCATATCAAGGCGCAGGCCGTATTTTGCAACCAACTGAAGTCGCAAGAATTTCTAGATGGGCAACTGAAAATCTTTCACCAATCCTGACAGTCATTATGGATATACCGGCCGAAACCGGTCTTTCCAGATTGCAATCGAGGGATCGCTTAGAAGCAGAACCACTAGCTTTTCATGAGCGAATCCGTCAAGAATATTTGAACATCGCTAACTCAGACCCTGAGCGATATTTTGTAGTTGACGCGACGCAATCAAAAGAGGCCATTCATGAAGAAATTGTGGAGCGAGTTTCAAAACTACCGCTATTAGTTATTAACCAAAGCTCAAAAAAACGTTTTAGAAAATAACAGGGAAACTAAATGTCAGTTTTCGATCTTCTAATTGACCAAGAACACGTAGTTTCAATATTGCGCGACGCGGTTAAGGCGGCTGCTGATGGTGATAATCAATCACAAGAGATGACACACGCTTGGTTATTTACTGGCCCACCAGGATCTGGCAGAAGTAATGCAGCACTTGCATTTGCTGCGGCACTCGTTTGCAAGACCAGTGGTTGTAATGAATGTATCGACTGCAAGACTTCCCTAAGTGGAAGCCACGCAGATGTCGAATTGATTAAGACTGAAGGGCTTTCTATCAAGATCGACGAAGTCAGAGAGTTAATTACCAGGGCATCTTGGAACCCGTCAGTTGGGAATTATCGCGTTGTTGTAATTGAGGATGCGGATCGGCTGACTGAATCCGCAGCAAATGCACTTCTGAAAGCAATTGAGGAGCCAGGGCTTCGGACGGTTTGGTTGCTCTGCGCACCTAGCGCAACTGATGTACTTCCAACCATTCGCTCCCGATCTCGTGGCTTAGTTTTAAGAACACCTTCGACATCAGCGGTAGCTGCGCTTTTGGAGAGAGAGAAAATTTCTCCCGCGATGGCAGATTTTGCAGCTCGAGCCTCACAAGGGCATATTGGTCGGGCACGATATTTAGCTAAGAGTGGAGATGCGCGATCTCGCCGCGAAGCTATTCTTAAAATATCGCTATTAATAACTGATGTGGCATCTGCATTTAAGGCTGCGCAAGTACTAGTTGAGGCCGCAAAAGCTGAAGCTGAAGAAGAAGCGGAGCGGCGCGATAGCGCAGAGCTAACCTCACTTAAAGAAGCTTGGGGTCAACAAGGTTCAAAGCTAACACAAGGTGGGTCCAAGGCGGTTAAAGAGCTAGAGAAAGAACAAAAATCGCGAACCACAAGAATGGTGCGAGATTATTTGGACCGCGCCTTACTTGATATCGCAACACTTTTTCGCGATATTCTTTTAGTGCAATCCAATTCCATAGATTCGATAATTAATACAGATCTAATAGCAGAGATAAATAAGATTGCAACAAGTAGTACACCAGAATCAACGCTAAGAAAATTAGAAGCAATAATGACATCACGAACAAATCTTGCGCATAACGCCGCGCCACTTTTAACCATTGAAGCGCTAATGGTCAATTTGAAATAATGTCTCGCAAAAATATATTCTTGAGTTTTTTATTGGTTGTAGTTCTTGTGGCTAGCTCTCTTTCCTATTTGAAAATCACAAGCGACAAAAGTTGGACGCTAGATAAATTCAATTCTCAAAAACTCAATTGGCAAGATTGTTATGGTGGATTTGAATGCTCTTCCTTTAAAGTTCCGGTTGATTACGAAAAAATATCTAAGAACACCTTTACTTTAAAAGTTCTGCGCCATAACGCATCGGATAGACGGAATAGATTAGGTGCAATATTTGTTAATCCAGGTGGCCCAGGTGGATCGGCAACAGATTATGCATATAACGCCGAGTCAATAGTTTCGCCTGAAATCAGCAGCAAATTCGACATTATTGGTTTTGATCCGAGGGGAATCAACAGTTCAGAACCAATTCGCTGCCTTACGAATAGCGAAGAGGATGAATTTCTAAACGCTGATGCCAGTAGTGGTGAACCCAAAAAAGTAAGGGAATTAATAGCCATTTCCAAGGCTTTCGCTGCCAAATGTAAAGAAGCCGCCGGCGCAAAGCTTGGGCACTACAGCACATTGGAGACCGCAAAAGATATGGAAGTACTCCGCAACTTACTTAAGGAAGAAAGCCTAAATTACTTAGGCAAGAGTTACGGAACATATCTAGGAACGCTATATGCGGCGCTCTACCCGCAATCAGTTGGCAGAATGGTTTTGGACGGAGCAGTAGCGCCAAATATTTCACTTCGGGAACAAGAGCTTGCACAGGCGGTCGGTTTTGATAAAGCGCTTGATAATTATTTGAGTTCACAGAATAAGTTCAAAATGAAAGATGTGACTAAATTATTAGAAAGATCCTCTTCAAAACCTTTGAAGAGTGAGAGCGGTCGATTAGCGACAGAATCTTTAGTTATCACAGCAATTGCTCAATCTTTGTACGATTCAAAATCTGGTTGGCCTGCTTTAACAAACGCTTTAGAACTTGCACTAGAAAAGCGCGATCCGAGAGCAATTCTTGAATTAGCGGATAGATACAATAATCGCGATTCTTCTGGAAATTATTACAGCAATCAAAATGATATTTCAATAATGATTACCTGTCTGGATTGGCAAGAAAATCGGACAGTAGATCAAATGCTCTCTGAGCAGGCAATCTTTAAAAGTAAATCTTCAGTATTTGGTCCATACTTAAGTTTTGCTGCTCTTCCTTGCAAGTATTGGAAGGCTAAACCAAAGCTACCAAAGCTTGATTTAAGTAAAATTAATACAAAACCTATTTTGGTAATTGGTGTAACGCAAGATCCAGCAACCCCATACAAGTGGGCTCAAATGCTTTCAAAGTCTTTTCGTAACTCAGATTTATTGACCTTAAAAGGAGAGGGTCATATCGGACATAACCGAGGCAATAAATGCGTCGATTCAGTGGTGGATTCCTACTTTTTAACGGGGGAAGTGCCTGCAAAGAGCCTAATTTGTGCCTAAAGTGGTAATTAGTACCATCTGTCATACGGCATTATTTGTCCATGCGCTTAGACCACATCTCATATGTAACTTCCCATAACCAACTAGCCGATACGGTGCAACGACTTGGCTCACGCCTTGGAAGTACATTTGTAGATGGTGGAGTACATCCAAGATTTGGTACTCGAAATTTCACATTGCCGCTACAAAACGGCCATTACCTAGAAGTTGTTTGTCCACTAGATCATCCAGCCGCAGATTCATCACCATTTGGCAAAGCAGTATCAAAGCGCGCTGCTGAAGGTGGCGGTTGGTTAACTTGGGTTCTTGCTAGTGATGATATTTCACCGATTGAAACTCGACTTGGTCGCCCAGCAGTTGAAGGCCATCGCACAAAGCCAGATGGAAAAAATTTACGATGGAAGCAAATTGGAGTACTAGGTACTCTCCTAGATCGCCAACTCCCCTTCTTTATCGAATGGTTAGAAAATCATCACCCATCAACTTCAGGCGATGCAGTATCTGCAATTGAGAAAATTGAAATTGCTGGCGATGAAAAAACAATTACTGATTGGCTTGGATCGGATTTGCAGAGTGCAATTGGTGATGACATAACTATCGAATGGATCGATCCAGCACAAAACGATGGCGATTCTGGAATTATGGCAGTACACCTACAAACTCCAACTGGAGTAATCCGACTAGATTAAGAGGTTGGTTGTGAGACTTAAACTTTCAATCCTCATCGCAAAATTAGCTGGAACTTTATCAAAACGCTTTCTTCGTAAGTCCGGCGAAACTATTCCAGGTCGGGTTCTGTTAGCCCTTTATCCGCGTGCAATATCCATTCTTTCGCAGAACCGCAAAATAATTTGTATATCCGGTACCAATGGGAAAACTTCAACAACTAAGGCGATTGTAGAAATCATCTCCAAACTTGGAAGTGTTACAACGAGTGCTTCCGGATCTAACTTGGATCGTGGAGTTGCCACCGCGTTGATGACGAAATCCGAATATGCGGTCCTTGAAGTAGATGAACTACATCTTCCTCGCGTGATTAGTGAAGCAAAACCCGTTGCAGTTTTACTTCTAAATTTAACGCGGGATCAACTACACAGAATGCATGAAGTAAAACGTGTTGCTGATAAATGGGCCACCGCGGCAAAAAGCGCACCAGACACAATCTTTATTGGGGATGTAGATGATCCTTTTGTAGCGCTCGCCTTAAATTCAGCGGTCAAACCACTTCGAGTTTCATTCGGTGGCCGTAAGCATCTAGACGGTGCAGTTTGTCCAAGTTGTGGGGTCTATTTAAATTGGAGTGGAAATAATTATAAATGTTCTTGTGGTTTAACAAACTCAAACCCAGATGAACTATTCGAAGCGGGTACTGCTGCTTATCGCAATGCAACTTTTGCGAATGTCACCGGGAAAGTGCTTGGCGGTGGGGCAATTGCTATTAATGAACAAGCGCTAGAGCGAAGTGTTGATCGAGATTACAACGGGGTAACAGCAAACTTGCGACTCACCAAGAATCCAGCGTCATGGACAGAAGCACTGAATTCCGTTAGCGGCAACGATGTTGTTTTGATTGTAAATTCTCGCGAGGTTGATGGAATAGATACTTCTTGGCTTTGGGATATCTCTTTTATGCAACTTTCAGGGAAGCACATAATTGTTTGTGGAGAACGTGCTTTAGATATGGCTTATCGCCTGCATGTTGAAGGTATTGAGGTAGAGCTAACATCTAACTTTGACGAAGCGATTTTAAAGTTTGCAAAAGGTTCACATCTTCATGTCCTGGCTGCCTACACAGCGTTTCATGAGTTGGTGACCGCATGAGCCAGGCAAGAATTGTTCGCATTCATAATGAACTCCTTGGAACTTATGGCGATCAAGGGAATGCTGAAGTTCTGGCATTTCGCGCAAAGTTTCATGGCATCACGACAACAATTACCGATGTTAGATACAACGATCCGCTTCCAACTAATGGCGATATTTATTTATTGGGCGGAGCGGAAGATGCAGCGCAACTATTGAGTTTAGAGGCGTTACAACGGGGCGATAATTTAGATATTCTCCACTTTGCAATCGAGCGCGGGGCGGTAATTCTCGCCGTTTGTGCCGGCTTTCAAATAATTGGAAATAAGTTCTGGGCTAACGGTAAAGAAGTTGATGGCCTTGGATTACTTGATGTTGTAAGCGTTCCCGGAGAGAAGCGTTTGGTTGGGGATATTAAAACAATTTCAACCGTCCTTGGCTTTGAACTAACTGGATTTGAAAATCATATGGGTCGCACAATTCTGGGGCCAACAGCCCAAGCCTTTGGAAAAGTTGTAACGGGTAACGGAAATGGCGACGGTAAATTTGATGGTGCAATTTCCGGAAATATATTTGGAACGTATATGCATGGTCCAATACTTGCGCGTAATCCTGAGCTTGCAGATTTATTATTAACGCGTGCAACTGGGCGCAAATACGCACAAATAACCGATCCACTGGCTTTGAAATATGCAACATGGCGTCGCAAGGTAATTAAGTAGGTTACAATTAGCCAGTTGTTGCAACCGCAGCACTTCTCATAGAACCCTCTGATAAGAATCAAGGTTCACTTGCGAGTCTTATTCTTTGGCACCACGAGACACGCTTGATGTCTCGATTGGTATTTTTATGTCATTTAAAGATTTAGGTATTGCTCCTGCGCTCGTAGAAGCCCTGGACGCTCAAGGAATCACTTCTCCCTTCCCAATTCAAAGCGCAACCATTCCTGATGCAATTAAAGGTCGCGACGTATTAGGTCGCGGTCAGACTGGGTCCGGAAAGACTCTCGCTTTCGGCCTTGCAATGTTGACTCGCCTTGAAGGTCGCACAGCAAAGCCACATCGCCCACTTGGATTAATTCTCTCCCCAACCCGCGAACTAGCTGTTCAAATTTCAGATGTTGTTGGACCGCTTTCGCGCAAAGTTGGTTTAAGTACTCAAGTTGTTGCCGGCGGACTCTCTTATGTTGGCCAAATAAAAGCGCTTCGCAGCGGTGTAACAATTCTTGTTGCAACACCTGGTCGCCTAATAGATTTAATTGAGAAGAAGCATGTTGTTTTAGAAGATGTAGTTATAACCGTTCTAGATGAAGCAGATCAGATGGCCGACATGGGGTTCTTACCTGTAGTAAAAGATTTATTAGGTCAGACAAAAGATGATGGCCAACGCCTACTTTTCTCAGCCACACTTGATCGCGACGTTGATTCGCTTGTTAAGCGCTTCCTAAAGAATCCAATAACCCACTCACTTGAGAATGAGAAATCTCGTGCTGCTGATATGCAACACCACGTTTTGATTATGGATCAAGGACATAAAGATTTAGTTGCAACCCAAATTGCAGCGCGCGAAGGCCGCACAATTTTCTTTGTACGAACCAAGCATGGCGCCGACAAACTAGCTGAGAAGATGCTCCGTTCTGGCGTACCTGTAGGAGTTCTTCACGGTGGAAAATCTCAAGGCCAACGAACACGTGTTCTTGCAGCATTTAAAGATGGCCGCGCTTCAGCACTTGTCGCAACAGATGTGGCCGCTCGCGGAATTCACGTTGATGATGTTTCACTAGTAGTTCATGTTGATGCACCAGCAGATCACAAGGATTATTTACACCGCGCAGGTCGTACTGCTCGCGCAGGTGCAACTGGAGTTGTTGTAACTCTTGCAACTCACAAACAGAAGCGCGGAATATTTGGAATTACAAATCAAGCAAAAGTTAAGTTAAACGAAGTTTATGTCCGGCCATCAGATCCAGAGCTAATTCGCGTAACTGGTTCCCAAGAGCCATCGGGCATTCCAGTAATTGTTGAAGCTGAAAGACCTGGTCGTAACGATCGCGGAAGTCGAGATCGTGGTGATCGCGGTGGTTTCCGTCGTGGACATGCCAGCAATTTTAAAAAGCGTAGTGAAGGTGGCGGGCGCGTAGGAGAGAGTGAAAAAGAAAAACCAGTTCGCTCATTCCGTGGCGCGGCCCCAGCAAAACCAAAATATGAAGATCGCCCTGTTCGCAACGATCGTCCAGAAAGAACTGAACGCCCAGAAAGAACCGAGCGTCCAGTGCGTAACGATCGTCCGGAAAGAGCTGAACGTACATTTCGTGCGGATCGCCATCCAAAAGCAGAACGATTTGAAAAATCTGATCGGCCAGCAAAGGTAGATCGTTTTAATACTCCAAAGCCAGTGAAGAAGAGTTACAAATCAGATTCTCGCCCAGCAACTTCAACGTGGCGTGCAGATTCTGAAAAAGTTGAGCGCAGTGAAAAATTTGAAGGTAAGCGTCCAGCGTTCAAGAAAGCCTCTGGCCCTAAGAAGTTTGCAAAGAAGGCTCCAGCCAAGCGTGCTCCTGTAGCAAAAGGAACATTCAAAAAAGCGGGACCCAAAAAGAACGTTGGAAAATCTAAACCTCGCACCAAATAATTTTCACTAAATTCACAGCACTTGTTGTTTAATAGTTCAGAGTTCTAACGCATACTGTCTCTATGAAATCACAGGTTGCGTTGGTTGGTATCGGTTTAGTTATAGCTTCTGGAGTTGCATATGCGGAGTTAAAGCCTGCATCAAACGCTCCAGCAATCACAACGGTTTCAACCCCGGGACCCGTTGCATCAAGCGCTCCCGCAGAGGCAACAGCGCCTACACAAACCCCCGCACCCAAGAAGTCAATCGCGCCTAAAAAGTCTTTAGTGCCAAAGATTGCCAAGCCGACAATTTCTAAGCCAAGTATTTCTGGGGGCGGCGAACTCGAAGATGATGATGAACGCGAAGGTGGAGAAGACGACTAATTACTAGTTTTGCGGGCTTCAAGAATTCTTGAAACTGCGATTGAAGCAATTGTCATAACCGTTCCAAATATTAAATAACCATTTAACGATCCCGCTTTTGCCGGGACAATCCAATCAATAACAACAGCACCTACAAGTTGTCCCGCGATATTTAGAATAACAAAATTTAGAACACCAAGATGTTGAATGATGTAGGCCGATACTGCTACAAATATCAAACCTAGACTTCCACCGGTATAAACCCAGAAATTATTTGGGAGTGGAGAGATCTTTGCTCCTGATGCCAAATTAATCAAAAGAGCGATAACCACAACTACAGCTCCAGTGGCAAAATTTAACCAAGCAGTCGCAAGTGGGCGCGTAGCAACTGCATTAACTCTGCCATTTAAACCCTGTTGGATTGATGCAAATACCCCAACTGTTAGCGCCATTGAAAGCGGCAGGAATCTAAATTTTGAATTCGTTAGGTCGGGGTAAACAGCGATAAATACTGCAACCAAAGTGGCAACAGCACCTAACGTCCTCGTGATTGTTATTTTCTGCTTGCCACTCGATGAAAGACCTGCCTTATCAACGAATAGCGATGAAACCGTTTGTCCTGCAACAACGGATATTGTAAAAAGAGCTACCCCAATTTGTGGAACGGTGATGCTCTGAACAGCAACAAAACAACCACCTAATATGCCACCGGCAATTTCCCACCAAGTTAATTGCTTTTTCTTAATCCCCTGAAAAATTAAAAAGAGTCCAGTTCGTTCTTTTTTGATACCAAAGACAAGAATAAATAGCACAGACCAACCAGTTAAGAATGAGATGAGGGCAGCAGCTAAACCGCTATTTAGATCTACTGAAAGTTGGCCGTTTACTCGTGATTGGATGGCCACAACAACACCGATTAATACTGCAAAAATTGCAAACATTTACCCTCAGATCTTAATTAACACAAGGAATTTTTCCGCCATCAACCGACTTACCATTTGCCAAGTTGGCATAGTTGATTTTGGTTGGTTTTGGTGAAGGAACCGCGCTTGGATCTTTTGGCTCTGGGTTAAATAGTTCCTTTACAAACTCTCTGATTTTGATTTCATCGACCAAATTAACGCTCTGGCCATTGCGCATTACATATCCCTCAATTGGCAAGGTGTGAAACTTAATATTGCCCCCAGTCAGTGCCTTTGCTTGAGGCAGGAAGCCAAGAACATCAAAGCCTGAATCAATTACTACATCTTTCTTTGCAACATTCAATAAGCCAGTTATTTTTCCGATGTCAGAAAAGATTCCCTGAGTTCTAAATTTTGTGATAACCCCAGCGATAAATGCTTGTTGACGATGCGTACGATCTAAATCTCCATTTGGCAGACCATGTCTTTGGCGCACAAACTTAAGAGCGTCTGCCCCAGTGATTGTTTGCAGGCCCGCCGGGAAGATGGCGCCAGAATATTTACTGTCATTGACCGCTTTATTTAGACAAACTTGAATTCCGCCAAGCGCATTGGCCAAATCATAAAAACCAATTAAATTAACTTCCGCAAAATGATCAATTGGAACATCTAGGAATTGGGAAACGGTTGCAATTGCCGCCGCGCGACCAGCATCTCGGGCCAAATGTTCGCGAGCGGGTTGTTGGATACCCTCTTTATATAACTTTGAGTCCTCAGCATATTTCGCGTACCCGTAAGCCTCTTTGATCTTTTTCATTCCATATCCTGGAACGCTTACATAATCATCTCGGGGAATCGAGATTGCAACAGCTTTCTTCCCGCCCGCAGGAAGATGTATCAGAATCATTGTGTTTGTGTTGTAACCACCAATAGAAGCCGGCCCAACATGAAGTAATTTTGATATCTCTTTAGGAATTGGATTACCGTCATTATCCCTGCGGCTATCTAATCCAAGCAATAAAATATTTGTGTCACCATTTAGAGATTGCTTAGCACCTTGCAGGACTTTGGATCTAGGGATTGCACTGGACGCTGCTTTACTAAAGAAATAAAAGCCACCAGATGAAACGACTACGGCTATGGAGAGAGCCACCGCAATCTTTCTGGCCCATTTACGCATAACGCGTATCCTACCTAATAAGGAATTGAATCCCTACAGATAAAGTAATCACATGACAAAAATTGGCGCACTCGCACTTGTTGGATCTGGAGAATATTTACCAGTAATGCAAGAGCTTGAAACTGCGCTACTTCACTCAGGAATTTCCAATGGAAAACCAAATAGATTTCTACAAATTCCAACGGCGGCTGGCCAAGAGAGCGCTGAGAGGTTGGAATTTTGGGAGCAACTTGGGGCAGAACAAGCCCGTCGAATCGGTACTGTTCAAGATTTTCTTCCAATCTTTAATCGTGAAGATGCCTATGATCAAAAGTATATTTCGCGAATAAGCGAAGCAGGTTTGATTTATTTTTCTGGTGGTGATCCTGGTTATTTAGCAAACACTTTGTATGGAACACCACTTTGGGAAGAGATCGAAAGTAATTGGCGATCAGGGGCTTCACTTGCGGGATGCAGTGCAGGAGCGATGGCGCTAAGTAGCGATGTTCCAAATTTCTTTAGAATGAAGAGCGTTGGAATTCCAGGTTTGAATTTGATTCCTAACATTCGCCCAATTCCACATTACAACAAATTCTTTGGGTGGATCCCAGATAGCGCAGCAAAAATTGTGATGAAGGCGCCAGAAGGAACTGTAATTATTGGGATAGATGAGGACACATCGTTAGTAACAGGGTTAGATGAAGGAACTTCATTGGCTGAAAATATTTGGCAAGTGCATGGGAGTGCGAGCGTACATATTTTAAGTGGTGCACCAATTGGTAGATTTGAAGCGGGCGAACTAATAACTTTTAATTAACTAACAAGTATCATATGCAGGTGAGTTTCACTGAATTATTTGGTTATCGCTACATCAAGCGCTTTTATTTTGCGCGCTTCATTAGCAACTTTGGGAATGGCATGTCCCCGATAGCTTTAGCTTTTGGAATCTTGCATCTCCCAAATGGAGATGCGAATTTATTGTCGCTAGTTTTGGGTGCAACAACTGTTGCGATGCTTGTGATGAGCCCATTTGGCGGAGTTCTAGCAGATAAATTTGGTCGAATTCGTGCAGTCGCATTTGCCGATTTAGTAGGTGCTACTGGGCTCTTTGTTCAAGTTGCTTACTTTGCCACCGGGAACGTTCCAATAATTGTTCTGCTAATTGTCAATATAAATTTTGGTTTGATGTGGGGGATTTTCTGGCCCGCGATGTCTGGAGTCTTGCCCGCGCTAGTTCCAGATGAGCACCTACAGAAAACAAATTCAGTAAATAATTTATTCTCCAACGGGGCAATTATTTTGGGCGCTGCTGTAGGTGGAATTATTGTTGCTGGTTGGGGGAGCACCTGGGCACTTGCAATAGATGCCGCAACCTTTGTTGTAGGAGGAGTTCTACTCTTTAGTTTCCGCCACGTATCTGTAAAGAGTGAACCAAATGAGAACTCCATGTTTGATGATTTAATTCATGGCTGGAAGATTTTCATTTCCTATCGTTGGATTGTTATCGGAGTCTTTGGCTTCTCTTTTATAATTTTAGCCTGGGCGGCTGGTGAGAATATTTTGGGACCACTTATCGCACTTGAAGAATTTAATGGCGCTAAGTCCTGGTCACTGGTATTAACCTTTGAAGGAATTGGTTTATTAATTGGATCAATAATTGGAATCCGGATGAAGTTCAAATATCCACTTCGCTTCTTGCTAATAATTAGTTTCTCTATCTCGCTCTATATGTGGTCGATGGCGAGACCTCAATCAATCTGGTTTATTGCGTTTTGTGCGCTACTTTGGGGAATAACAATTGATCTATGGACGACTATTTGGTCAACAGCGATGGCCCGAGAAGTACCCCGCGAAGCGCTCTCTCGAGTTTCATCTTTTGATGCAATGGGAACGATGTTGTTGCGACCAGTTGGGTTAGCAATAGCCGGTCCGCTTTCCATGGCGATTGGGCTTTCAAACACCCTTTACGCCCTGGCAATCTTCAGCGCCATACTTATTTTAGGAATGTTGGCCACACCGGTAATGAGAAATATGCAGATACGTGAAGCGACGAATAAAGAATAAACTCCCAGCCAACGTTCAGATCTAGCCCGAAATTCTCAAAGGAATAGGCGATTTAATTAGACTATGAAAAATTACATGAGTCGAACAACATCAAAAGTTCTAGCCGGATTTCTAATTGGGGTCACGGCAGTCGGTGGCGTTGCGACCGCAGCCGGAGTATTTAGTACCACGGTTGTGAGCGCATGTGTGGATAAGAGGACCCAAGTTATTTATGCGGCTGTCGACAATAAATGTCCAACAACTCGAACCGCAGTGACTCTAGGCAGCGCCGGATCTGTTGCGGGAAGCATAAGCTCAATTGTTAAAAAGGTTTTCCCAACAGTTGTAACAATCAATGTAACAACCGCTAATGGCGGTGCAACTGGGTCTGGATCAATTTTCAAAACTTCAGCAACAACAAGTTATGTTGTAACAAACAATCACGTGATCGAATCTGCCGCTGTCAATACAGGAACAATAAAAGTGGAGTTGGACAATGGGGATTCATATGCCGCCACAATTGTTGGGCGCGATCCTAATTATGATTTAGCAGTTCTTAAAATTTCGATAGGGAACTTGCCGGTAATTGCTATTGGTGATTCAGCTTCAATCAATATCGGTGATCAAGTAATTGCCTTCGGTTCTCCACTTGGGCTAGACCACACGGTTACAAGTGGAATAGTTTCATCTCTAAACCGGCCTGTTGTAACGGGTGATGGCGCAACGTCGAGTGGATCGTATGTCGATGCAATCCAAACTGATGCTGCGATAAATCCTGGAAACTCCGGCGGCCCACTTACAGATTCACTTGGGCGTATGGTTGGAATCAATGCAGCGACCGCAACACTTGGTTCAACTTCCGGTCAGAGCGGTTCAATTGGTCTTGGTTTTGCAATTCCAATGAACCAAGCGCTCCGTGTTATGAATGAAATTATTGATACAGGTAAGGCCACAAGACCGGTTCTTGGAGTCTTCTTCGATCAATCTTTCGCCGCGGGTAAGGGTGCGAAAATATCTAGCCTGACTCCTGGTGATGCCGCAGAGAAGGCAGGCATTCCAGTAGGAGCGATTGTTACTTCAATTGATGGAGTTCGGATTACCGATTATGTCTCAGCGATAGTTCGAATTAGATCATATGCCCCAGGAGCAAAAGTTACGGTAGTTGTTACTTTGCCTTCGGGTGGAAGTAAGAGTTACACAGTTACTTTAGGAAGCGCACTTTCAAGTTAATTAACGCTCACGAACTCCAAGTGAAAGTTCTTCGGCAACCTTACGGACTGCGGTGGCTGGGTCGCTTGGATTCTGCAGAACTGCTTTAACAAAAGCAGATCCAACGATTACACCATCTGCAAACTTAGCAACTTCACTTGCCTGAGCCCTATTTGATACTCCTAGTCCAACCGCTATAGGGGTATCTGAAATCTTTCGAACTCGTTCAACGAGAGTGCTTGCGGTATTTGCAACATTAGTTTGGGTTCCGGTTACACCCATTGAACTTGCGGCATAAATAAAACCGCTGCAATTAGAAGTTACATCTTTTAATCGCCCGTCACCAGTACTTGGCGCAACGACAAAAATGGAGTGAATCGAATTCTCCTTTGCTGTTGCAAGCCACACACCAGCTTCTTCAATTGGCAAATCTGGGGTGATCACACCTTCCATGCCCTCGGCCGAGAAATCATGAGCAAATTTCTCAGGACCATATTTCTCAATTGGATTCCAATACGTCATCAAAAGCGTAGGGACTCCAGTTGCTGAAATTTCTTTAACAATATCGAGAGTTTTTGCCATTGTAATTCCATTGTTGCGAGCAACTTCTGCCGCTTCTTGAATTACCGGTCCATCCATAACAGGATCGCTATAAGGGAAACCGATTTCAACGGCATCAACGCCGCCTTCAATCATGGCCTTAATAATCTTTATTGAATCGCTCTGATTTGGAAAACCAGCTGGGAGATAACCAATTAGCGCTGCTCTATTCTCCAACTTACATTTAATAAATAACTCTGAAAGCTTCGATTGGCCAGCCATCAAAGTTCAATACCAAACCAAGCAGCTGCGGTCTGGACATCTTTATCGCCACGTCCCGAAAGATTAATTAATATGGTTGCATCGCGGCCCAACTCTTTGCCAAGCACCATTGCGCCATACAAAGCGTGAGCGGTTTCAATTGCAGGAATAATTCCTTCTTCTTTTGAAAGCAGAGCGAATGCTTCCATTGCTTCCGCATCGGTAACTGAGCGATATTCCGCACGGCCAAGGTCATGTAAGTATGCATGTTCTGGTCCAACGCCCGGGTAATCAAGTCCGGCTGAAATTGAATGAGATTCAACGGTTTGACCGTTCTCATCTTGAAGAACATAAGTACGAGTTCCATGTAGGACACCAACAGTTCCACCTGAAATTGTTGAAGCATGGCGCCCAGTTTCGATTCCATCGCCGCCAGCTTCAAGGCCAATTAAGCGAACACCAGCATCACCAATAAATCTATTAAAGATTCCAATTGCATTTGAACCGCCGCCAATACAAGCAAGAACGGCATCAGGAAGCTTTCCATTTAGTGCGAGTACTTGTTCCCGTGCTTCATTTCCTATTACTGAATGAAAATCACGAACGATTGTTGGGAAGGGATGCGGTCCAGCAACAGTTCCAAGTAAGTAATGGGTATCTGCAACATTTGTAACCCAATCACGCATTGCTTCATTGATTGCATCTTTTAAAGTTCGAGATCCTGAGGTTACTGGGACTACCTGCGCACCCAACAATTTCATTCTTGCAACATTTAGCGATTGGCGGCGAACATCTTCCTCACCCATATAAACAACACAATCAAATCCCATAAGAGCTGCCGCTGTTGCAGTTGCAACACCGTGTTGTCCGGCCCCGGTCTCAGCGATTACCCGCTTCTTACCCATACGCTTTGTTAAAAGTGCCTGACCAATAACATTGTTGATCTTATGCGATCCAGTGTGATTCAAATCTTCACGCTTCAATAATATTTGTGCACCACCACAATGCTTGGAAAAATTCTTTGCATCAGTCAAAATACTTGGGCGACCAACATAGGTGGCGTTGAGATGCGCTAACTCAGCGAGAAAAACTGGATCCGACATTGCTTCGTTGTGCGTGCGTTCTAATTCATCAAGCGCACCAATTAAGGCTTCAGGGACAAAGCGTCCACCGAATTGCCCAAACTTTCCAGCAATATCCTGATCTGTTAACAAGTTATATTCCTCTCAATTCTCGGATCATTTCAATTGGATCTTTCGACCTAACTAAAGTTTCCCCAACCAAAATTGCCTTTGCGCCGATCTCTTCTAACCGCTTCGTCTCAACCCTGCTTGCGATGCCAGATTCAGCGACTGCGATGATGGAGGAGTCTATTTGAGGGATGAGTTTTTCGAAGGTTTGAAAATCAACGGAGAGATCCTTGAGATTACGTGAGTTAACCCCGATGAAACTAGGGTTCAAAGCCTTAGCCCGGTCTAACTCCTTCTGGTCATGGACTTCCACAAGAGCGCGCATGCCTAACCCCTGGCCATATTCAAAGAGTCCGTGCAATTGCTCATCATTTAGGGCGGCAACAATTAACAGAAAGAGATTGCCACCATTTATAAAACCCTCTTCGATTTGATATCGGTCAACAACAAAATCTTTCTGCAACATCGGAACGCCAACTGCTGCCCTTACTGAATTAAAATCCGCCATCGAACCTTTGAAGCGGCGCGCTTCGGTTAGAACACTTATAGCCGTCGCACCACCAGCTACATAATTTTTAGCTAGTGCAACGGGATCAATAATTTCTGCCAAATTTCCCTTACTTGGTGAGGCTCGTTTAACTTCAGCGATCACATGAAGTGGACCTGGTATGAATTTAGTAAGTGCGTCAATAGGCTTTGGAGTTCTTGCAATTGCATCTTCCAGATTAGGGGTTAGTGCTTTGCGTGAATTTAAATCTTCTCTAACGCCCAAAATTATGTCATCTAATACTGTCATTTGATATCTCGCATTTGGTGTGCCAAATTTATGGCGCGAATAACCGCAGCTGCCTTACTAACAGTCTCTTCTTCTTCGAGTTCAGGAACTGAATCAGCCACAATGCCCGCACCAGCTTGAACATATGCGCGACCATTTTTTATAAGCGCAGTTCTAATTGCAATACAAGAATCTAGATTTCCATGGAAATCCATATATGCAATTACGCCACCGTAAAGCCCGCGTCTTGTTGCTTCATGTTTTTCAATAATATTCATGGCGCTAGGTTTTGGTGCACCAGATAGCGTCCCTGCAGGAAAGACACTTAGAAGCGCGTCTAGTGAGGAAACACCCTTTTTCAACTTGCTTGTAACAGTTGAAACCATATGCATAACGTGCGAATACTTTTCGATTTTCATTAATTCAATTACTTCTACCGATCCACTCTCACTTACTCGGGCTAGATCATTTCGGCCTAAATCAATGAGCATCACATGTTCAGCACGCTCTTTAGGATCATTCAATAACTCTGTTTCAAGCTGGGCATCAATCTCAGCGCTAGAAGAGCGCGGCCTAGTTCCGGCAATTGGATGAACCATTGCATTGCGGTCATCAACTTTAATCATGGCTTCAGGACTAGAACCTACAATAGTTATTCCAGAGCTAAGTTTAATAAAATACATGTAAGGACTTGGGTTTGTAGATCGCAGTGCTTGATAAATTAAGAATGGATCAACTGAAGTTTCAATCTCAAATCTTTGAGATAAAACTACTTGAAAGGCGTTGCCAGAGAAAATATCTTCTTTAATCTCCTTTACCGAGGTTATAAAATCTTTCTTCTCGGTGCGTCGAACTATCGGCAGGTCAGCTACGGTTTCCAGATAGTGGATATCCACATCGACAGGCTTCTCAAGTAATTTAACAATTCCTTTTAATCGCTCAAGTGTTTCGTTGTAACTCTCTTCAATTCGGTTATCGGAACCATCCCAATTAATTGCATTTGCAATCAAAATTAACGAATTGTTTATATGGTCGAAGACCGCGAGATCACTGCACAATAAAAATTCATACATTGGAAGACCAAGATCATCTTTCGCCAGGTTATCTATACGCTCTAAAATTCGCACTGCGTCATAACCTAAATATCCAACCAAGCCACTTGTTAGTGGGGGCAATCCTTCAATACGAGGTGAGCGCAACTGGGTTGAAGTTTTTCTTATTGCATCCAAATTCTTTTCGCCCTTTGGTGCTCCATCTGGAACGCTGCCAGACCAGGTTCCGACACCGTTCTCTTCGCGAAGCGTTGCGACTGCTGGTAAACCAATAAAAGAGTATCTCGACCATTTGCCATCATTCTCAGCTGATTCGAGAAGGAATGTTCCCTCTCGGCTCATCGCTAATTTCTTATAAATTGTTAGCGGTGTTTCAGAATTAGCAAAGACTTTTACATGAAGCGGGATTATGTTGTTGCTTTTGGCATGCTTGCGAAATTGCTCGAGCGACATAACCTGATCAAATAACGACATCAGCGCGCTCCGATTGAGCTTCGTGAAATGGGGAGGCATGCCAACATTTGGACAGTCTACACTGACACCTATTCTTGATAGCGGGTGATTAATAAGTTCGAAGAGGAGGAACATGTCCATCGGTATTGAATCCTTGATAAGCGATTTAAAAATTGGCCGTGATCATTCTGCGGAATCTGCTGAATGGATTATGAGTGAGATCCTTCAAGGCAAGCTAACTGATGAACAAATTGCAAATTGGATAACTGCACTCAGCGCTAAGGGTGAGACGCCAGAAGAAATCGAATTCTTTATCAACATTATGTATCGATACGCACTTCCAATTGATATTTCACAGCGTGCAGTAGACCCTGTTGGCACTGGAGGCGATGGCTTCAATACGATAAATATTTCAACAACTTCTGCGATTATCGCTGCTGCTGCAGGAAGTATTGTTGCAAAACACGGATCTGTTGCCGCAACCTCGAAATCAGGTTCCGCGGATGTACTCGTTGAACTTGGAATAAATATTGATTTAGATGGCAAGACCAATGAGGACTCAATCAGCAAATTTGGAATTGCTTTTATGAAGGCGACTAAATATCACAGCTCTTTGCGATATGCAGCTCCAGCACGCCGCGCAATTGGAAAGCCAACTGTATTTAATGTGCTTGGACCGCTTTCAAATCCAAGTAAGCCAAAAGCATTTGCCCTGGGAATTGCGCCGCAAAATCGCTTTGATTTAATGAGCGAAGTAATGCGCAATCGAGGTGCCGATGGATTTATAGTTCGCGGTAATGATGGAATGGATGAGATAACTATTGTTACGTCAACAAAGGTTCGAGAAATATTTGATGGCAAGCAAAAAGATTATGAAATTACCCCAGAGGATTTTGGATTTAAAAGAGATTCAATTGATACCTTGCGTGGTGGATTGCCGGCAGAAAATGCCGCAATTATTCGAGATTATTTAGCAGGCAAGCAAGGACCAATCAGAGATGCGCTTTTATTGAATTCGGGTTTAACAATTGCCGCTTATAACGGAAAACATGAGAAAGATATTCATGAGCAGATAAAGGTTGGGATTGAAAGTGCAACCGATGCAATCGATTCAGGAAGCGCACTTAATTTATTAAACGATTGGGGAAGTTATACCCAAGAAGTAGGTGGCAAGGCATGAGCGCACCCAATATTCTCGTAGTAGATAACTTTGATTCATTTGTCTTCAACTTAGTAAATTATTTGAATGAGCTTGGCGCAAAGACAACTGTCATTCGTAACGATGAATTGAATAGTATTAATTTCTCAGACTTTGATGGAATTTTAATCTCTCCCGGACCGGGGCACCCAAGTGAGGCTGCGGGCACCCTTGATGCAATCGCATATGCAACCCAAAATAGTATGCCGTTACTTGGAATCTGCTTAGGTCATCAAGCCATCGGTGAAGCATTTGGAGGAACTGTAGATCGAGCACCAGAACTTTTGCACGGAAAAATTTCACATATTCACCACACCCAAGCTGGAATTTTTAAAGATATTCCGCAGAATTACGTTGCAACTAGATATCACTCACTCGCAATCAAAGAAGAGAATTTTCCAGAAGTTTTAGAAATTACAGCACGTTCAGAGTCAGGCGTGATTATGGGTGTTCGGCATAAATCTCTACCAATTCAAGGGGTGCAATTCCACCCAGAATCAATTTTGACCGAGCATGGCCACAAATTATTACAAAACTGGTTGGATGAAATTAAGTAACTTTTGAGTTGGTGTTCTGTACTTTCTCGTACTGACGCGTTGAAACTAAATCACGCAAGCGCTGGAATCCATCCCAGATTTCGACATAGGAATTTTGCAACGGTGAAATTGCGAGCCGAACCGAATTCGGCGCTCGGTAATCTGGAATAACGTCAGCAAATTCTCGAAGTGCAAAAGCAATTCGCTTTGCCTCTGGATGTACCAATGAAAGATGCCCACCACGCTCTTTAGCGTCGCGTGGGGTATTTAGCGTAAAACCCAATTCAACTAACCAAGCGTCAAAAAGGGCGACCATCATCTCGGTTCCTTTTGCGCACTTCGCTTCGATATTTTTTATGCCAGCTTCTTCAATAATTCCAAATGATGTTTGGATTGATCGAAGTGCAATTATTGATGGTGTTGCAATTTGAAAACCGGCTAGCCCCTGCGCCTTATTAAATGTTGAACCCATTGCAAACATATTCTCTTGGGCGTGCCATCCTTGAATCGGAACTTGCAACTCACTTTGAACCCGCTTAGAAACATACATCCATGCTGGTGCGCCCGGCCCAGAGCTTCCATATTTATAAGTGCAACCAACGGCAAGATCAACACCATCTCGATCAAATTGTAAATCTAAAGCGCCAACCGCGTGGCTGCAATCCCAGATAGTAAAAGCACCATATTTGCGAGCCAGATCTGTTATCGCTTTTACGTTATTTCTAGCGCCGGAGCGATACTGGATTACTTCAAAGGAGACAAGTGCAACATCATCACTGAGATATTTCTCTAGAATTTCTGGAGTTATCTGCTCGTGTTTTGAAATAACAGGATCTTCATTATTTATCGTAATTAAATTTAATCCGCGCTCTTTGGCATATCCTTGCAATATATATCGATCTGTTGGAAAGTTGGCTTCATCAATAATTATGGTTTTGCGCCCAGGTCTTGCAGTAAGAGCAGCTCCGACTAATTGATAAAAATTTACCGATGTCGTGTCAGTAGCAATAACTTGGCCGGGTGCGGAACCGAGAGTTGCTCGTCCGATTAAGTCACCGGTTGTAAAAGGCTCCTCAATCCATTCATTCCAACCCTCGACCACCTTTGCGCCCCAACCATTAACTAAATAATCATTGATTGCTTTAATCGTTTTATGAGGCAGGCGGCCTAAGGAATTACCATCTAAATAACAGATATTGGAATCAGGAATAACAAACTCGGCGCGATACTTTCCAAGTGGATCATTTGCATCTAATTCCAGCGCATAAGCTCTATCTGTAACGTCCATTTACGTACTCTAGCAATCGTCAAATACTCTTGGGCAATGGCCAGCCGAAACTTATTAAATCTTGAATCAGTTTCAAAGGCATTCGATATCCGTGCACTCCTAGATAGCGTCTCACTTGGCGTTAATGAAGCTGAACGAATTGGAGTTGTTGGTCGCAATGGTGGTGGCAAGAGCACGCTCTTGAAAGTAATGGCGGGAATAGAACCGCCTGATGAAGGGCGAATAGCGAAAGCTGGTTCGGTAAATATCGGAATCTTGAGCCAAGTAGATGACTTGAGTGAAACTTCATTAGTAAAAGATGTAGTCCTCGGAAATTCAAAGGTCCACGAATGGGCGAGTGATGCAAAAGTTCGTGAGGTATTAACGGGTCTATTTGGTGGATTTAGCGAGGAACTTTTAAACCGAAAAATCTCACACCTTTCTGGTGGTGAACGACGCCGAGTGCATCTTGCGAAACTACTAATCGCAGACTTTGATTTAGTGTTACTAGATGAACCGACAAATCATTTGGATGTCGAAGGTGTTGCTTGGCTTGCAGAATACATAAAGCGAAATACCAAGTTAGCCGTAGTAGTTATTACCCACGATCGATGGTTCTTGGACGAAGTATCAGAACAAATTTGGGAAGTTGTTGAGGGGAAAGTCTTGGCTTACGAAGGCGGATATTCCGCATATGTACTTTCAAAGGCAGAGCGGGCTCGCCAAATAACTGTCGAAGATGGCAAGCGAAATATGTTAATCCGTAAGGAGTTGGCTTGGTTGCGTCGCGGTGCACCCGCCCGAACTGCGAAACCAAAATTTCGAATCGAAGCTGCAAATACTCTTATTGCAAACGAACCCCCACCAAGAAACGAATCCGAACTCTTAAACTTTGCTGCAAATAGATTAGGTAATACCGTCTATGAAATTCACCAAGCAACAATTAAAGCTGGCGAAAAACTTATTCTCGAAGACCTTTATTGGAACGTTGGGCCAGGAGATCGAATTGGGATTGTGGGCATAAATGGCGCTGGCAAGACAACTTTAATTCGCGCCCTGCTAGGTCAGATAGCAGCAAGCGCTGGAAAGATAACAACTGGAGTAACAGTTAAATCAGCCTTCTTGTCACAACATTTAGAAGAGTTGGATCCAACTTGGCGCGTTTTAGAAGCGGTAGAGAAGGTAGCAAACCAAGTACAACTAGGAAATGGCAAAGAACTTTCAGCAAGCCAATTATGCGAACGGTTAGGTTTTAATACCGATTCACAGTGGACTCCAGTCGGGGATTTATCTGGTGGTGAACGACGTAGATTGCAATTAACCAGGTTACTAATGGATAGTCCCAACGTTTTACTTCTAGATGAACCAACAAATGATTTTGATGTTGAAACTTTGACCGCGCTAGAAGACTTATTAGATTCTTTTGGTGGAACGCTCTTAGTTATTTCACACGATAGATACTTTCTAGAACGAGTCTGTGATCGCTTTGTTGGACTGCTGGGTGATGCAAAACTTCGCGATCTGCCAGGCGGAATTGAAGAGTATTTGAAACTGCGCGCAAATAGTGGGCAACTCAATAATTCATCGGCTCCAAAAGGCAAGACATCAAATATCATCGAGATTAAAGAGTTAAAAAAAGAGATTGCAAAATACGAGCGACAGATCTCAAAAATTGATATTGAAATTCTTGGACTAGAAAAGAAGCAGGAAGAGTTGGCTTTTGACCATGAGAAGCTCAGGAGTACCATGGAAGAATTAACAGCAAGTATTAGAAAGAAGAGCGAAGCAGAAGAGCTTTGGCTTGAAGCAAACCACAAGTTAGAAGGGCTCGAAAATTAAAAGTTCGCATTCGAATATTGCCAAACTGGAATTGCTTGCCGCAATCTCTGGAGTAATGATTGCTCTGCAATCTAGAGCGAATGGCGAGCTCTCACACATACTTGGCAATAGCACGGAAGCTGCGCTGGTCTCTTTTGGATCTGGGCTAATAGTTATCACCTTGATTACGCCATTCAACAGCGCAATTAAAAATGGAATTCGCAATCTTCAAAGAGCAGTCAAAGCAAAAGAGATTCCAAGATGGCGTTTGTTTGCCGGTGTTCTAGGTGGAAGTTTTGTTGCTCTTCAAACCCAAGTCGTTCCGCTTATAGGAGTCGCTCTTTACTCCGTTGCGTCAATTGCGGGACAAACTGCGACATCTTTAGTGGTCGATCGGATCGGGCTAACCGGCGGCGGCAAAAAACTTATTTCTAAACGTCGGGTTACCGCGGCTCTCATAACGGTTTTTGCAGTACTTATTTCAGTTTTAGATCGAATTTCAATTTCCTCATTCTCACTATTTGCAGTTCTGCTCGCAGTTCTTGCAGGAGCGTTAGTTGGAGTGCAACGAGCGCTAAATGGTCAGATCAATGAGCATTCCAAAGCCAGCTTTACGACATCGCTTTTGAATTTTGTTATGGGAACTTCAACTCTTGTGATTCTATTGTTTGCACTGCTTATTTTTAAAGGTGATGCCATCGTTCCATTGCCGAGCGGGCCATGGTGGGTCTATACCGGCGGCACGATTGGTGTTGTCTATATTGCATTTACATCAACAATTGTTCAACACCTTGGCGTTCTTACCTTCACGCTATTTAGTGTTGGTGGAACGTTAATTGGTTCGCTATTGATTGATATTTTCTTACCGACAAAGGGCAATACCGTTTCTTGGTACTTAGTTTCTGGAATTATTATGACTTACTTAGGAGTGATAATTGGTGGGCAATCTAGAATATTTAAGCGTTAGTTTTCCCAGCAAGCTTTACCGCTTCAGCAACCTTTGAAACAACTTGTACATCAAAAACACTTGGAATAATGAAGTTTGCATTCAGTTGTTCAGAGTTAACACAAGACGAAATCGCATCGGCCGCTGCAACCAACATCGCATCAGTGATTTTTGTGATTCGGCCATCTAGAAGTCCACGGAAGATTCCAGGGAATGCTAGAACATTATTAATTTGGTTAGGTTGATCACTTCTGCCGGTTGCGACAACTGCAGCGTATTTTCTAGCAATAGTTGGGTCAATTTCTGGATCTGGATTGGCAAGTGCAAAGACGATTGCTCCTGGAGCCATCGCAGCGATATCAGCTTCTTTTAAGACATTTGGCGCACTTACGCCGATAAAAATGTCAGCGCCTACCATTGCTTGCGCAATATCGCCTTTAAATTTGCCGGGTGCGCAATTATCAACAAACCAGGTACGCATCTCTTCATCGCCTTTTTTATGTTCAGAGACCAAACCATCTTTGTCGTATCCAATAATATTTTTTGCACCACGCGCAACAAGTAGTCTGGCGATTGCAGTACCTGCTGCTCCAGCCCCGCTCATAACTATCTTCGCGTTAGCGAGATCTTTCTTAACAAACTTAAGAGCATTTGTTAGCGCTGCCAATACAACAATCGCAGTTCCATGTTGGTCATCATGAAAAACTGGGATATCTAATAGGTCACGGAGTCGACGTTCTATTTCAAAACATCTTGGCGCAGAAATATCTTCAAGATTTATACCGCCATAAACTGGGGCAATAATTTGTACCGTTCGAACAATCTCATCAACATCTTGGGTATCTAAACAGACCGGCCAAGCGTCAACATCCGCAAAGCGCTTAAATAGCGCAGCCTTTCCCTCCATGACAGGAAGCGCTGCTTCGGGCCCAATGTTTCCAAGACCTAAAACGGCTGAACCATCTGTAACAACAGCAACTGTATTTCGCTTAATTGTTAAACGGCGCGCATCAGATTTATCAGCGGCAATTGCCTGAGAAATTCTGGCAACACCAGGCGTGTAGGCGCGAGATAAATCATCGCGAGTTTTTAGCGGGACCTTTGATTGAATTTCTATCTTTCCACCCAAGTGCAATAGAAAAGTTCTATCACTAACTTTGCGAACAATCAGATCAGGATGTCTCGCAATCGAAGCGGTGATTGCTTCGGCATGCTCGGCATCAATTGCATCGCAAGTTACATCTATTACTACGTGATCTAAGAAAGATTCAACAACATCAAGCGCAGTTATTGCTGCTCCGGCTGCAGTTATTGCTGTTGTAACTTCAGCAACAGGCTGGGCAGAAGGTGGACCCTCAACCCGAATTGTTATTCCATAACCAGGGCTAGTTGATGCCATGGTTTATACAACTCCGTAAAGTCGGTCACCAGCATCGCCGAGACCAGGCACGATATATCCCTTTTCATTTAATTTTTCATCGAGTGCGCCAGTGACAATTGTGATTGGCAAATTCTTTCCGCCAAACTCTTTTTCTAACAGTGCAATTCCTTCAGGAGCAGCCAAAATTGTTATCGCGGTTATATCTGTTGCACCACGTTCAAGTAGGTAGTTAATAGCAGCGACAAGAGTTCCACCTGTGGCAAGCATTGGGTCAAGGATGTAGCACTGACGCCCAGTTAAATCATCAGGCAACCGGTTTGCGTAAGTGGATGGTTGAAGTGTGTCGTGATCACGAATCATGCCAAGAAAACCAACTTCAGCCGTCGGCATTAGCCGCGTCATTCCCTCAAGCATTCCAAGCCCCGCGCGCAAAATTGGGACAACTACAGGTTTTGGTTTTGTGAGTGCTACACCTTCCGCAATCGCAACTGGGGTTTTAACTTTTATTGGAGTTGTGCGCACCTCTCGAGTGGCTTCATAAGCGAGCAAGGTAACAATTTCCTCAGTCAATTGGCGAAAGGTCGGTGAGTTTGTTTTCTCATCCCGAAGAACGGTCAACTTATGTGCAAGTAATGGATGGTCCGCAACATGAATCTTCACGACTCATACCTTACTCGCGCGCAGTGGGCTTGTCGCTTGCCCGCTTTAGTGTCAGTATGAAGCCTTCAGAACATAGGAAACATGGGAAACATAGGGTTCGGGAGGTGAGCGCAATGGCTGAAGATTTTGGAATCATTGCGTGGCACGAAGAGGGTCGTTGGAATGTGGCAGAACTTACACATGCCAGAGATCTCGGTTCAATTATGGATCAACTTAATTTGCAGGCGACTAACGGTGGCGCAATCGCTCTGATTGCAATTGAAGAAGATTTTTTCTTAGTAGTACGAGCTCTTGGTTCACATATGCAGATGATGATTAGTGATGTTACATATGCACTTGAATCTGACCTCGCATCTGATTTGATCGAAGCTTTAGATTTACCGTTCCCTGAAGAGGATGATGATTCACAACCTGGTGGGGATATTGATTTACTCTCTGATTTAGGAATGAGTGCGATGGAACTTGAAGCGCTCTGTGATGACCCAGAACTTTTCCCTGATGAACAGCTGGATGCAATTGCTTCAAAGTTAGGGTTTGGAAATCAATTTGCCGAACTTTATGAAGGTCAATAGAGATTGTCTTTAATTTCTAACTCTTACGAAGTAAAAATGCAGCAAGCGATTGAAGTTGCTAAATCTGCGCTCGCAACTGGCGATGTCCCAGTAGGAGCACTTGTATTCAATGCAAGTGGAAACTTAGTTGGTACTGGAAGCAACCGTCGTGAAGTTGATAAAGATCCAAGTGCGCATGCTGAAATTATCGCCCTTCGCGCCGCTGCACTTGCAAATAACTCTTGGCGCTTGGATGACCACACGATTGTTGTAACCCTTGAACCCTGCGCAATGTGCGCTGGTGCTATTGCACAAGCTCGGATTAAAACCTTAGTCTTTGGAGCATGGGACGAAAAAGCAGGAGCGGTAGGTTCAGTTTGGGATGTATTGCGCGATCCAAGGGCGCCGCATCTTGTTGAAGTAATTTCCGGTGTATATGAAAGTGAATGCGGCGCGCTATTAAGCGAGTTCTTTAAAAAATATCGTTAACAAGCAGCGCGAAGGCTCGGTTACTCTTATCTCATGACAACTTACGCATACCTGGGTCCTGCAGGGACTTTCACAGAGGCAGCGTTGCGCCAGATTTCAAAGGCCGAAGATATTTTGGTTCCCTATTCAAATGTCACCGCTGCGCTTGATGCAGTGCGTGAAGGCAAAGCTGAAAAAGTATTAGTACCAATTGAAAATTCAGTTGAAGGGGTTGTCTCAAGGACGCTTGATGAGCTCGCTGTTGGTACACCTTTAGTTGTCACAGCAGAAACAACGCTTCCGGTCTCATTCTCCCTAATGATTTTGCCAGAGAACGCCGGTAAGCCAATTACAAAGATTGCAACTCATCCACATGCCGAAGCGCAGTGTCGGTCATATGTTGCAAAAAATTATCCGCAGGCAGAAATAATTGAAATGTCATCGACCGCCGCCGCAGCTAAAGGTTTAAACGATGGTAATTATGATGCGGCTATTGCCTCTGAAATTGCTGCAGCAAATTATGGCTTAAAGGTTATTGCCAGTGATGTCGGTGATAACAATGGCGCAGTAACAAGATTCGTCATCGCCCAAAAACCTGGTGCAACTCCAAAACCAACTGGGAATGATCGCACCTCACTTGTTGCTTTTATCGGGATTGATCATGCAGGTGCGCTTCTTGAAATTCTCACTGAATTTGCAAAACAAGATGTGAATTTAACTTTTCTTCAATCTCGCCCAACTGGTCGCGAACTTGGCCATTACCATTTCATAATTGACGCCGAAGGCCATATTGATGAACCTAAAGTTGCTACCGCCGTTGAAGGCGTTCGCAAAATTTGTGAAGACATTCGTTTTCTTGGTTCATATCCCCGTGTTAGCAAAAGTAACTAGGTAGGCTTGAACACGTGATTGATTTAAAAATACTGCGCGAAAATCCTGATGCAGTACGCCACTCCCAAAAAGTCCGTGGTGAAGATCAGGCGGTCGTTGGTCAACTTCTAGAAGCAGATGCGATAAGCCGCACAGCGCTAAGTGAATTTGAAACCTTACGTGCGCAACAGAACGCACTATCTAAATCAGTTGGTGCTGCAAAGGGCGAAGAAAAAGCGGCTCTGTTAGAAAACGCAAAAGATCTTGCTGACCGAGTTAAAGCCGCCGATTCAAAACGGAGCGAACTTGAAGAGGTTGCACGTGGGTTACTGTTAAAAATTTCTAACCTTATTGATTTAGAGGCACCAGTTGGTGGCGAAGCAGATTTCAAAGTTATCGAAGAGATTGGGAAGCCTCGAGATTTCAAGAGTGAGGGCTTCCCGCCGAAAGATCACGTTGAGCTCGGAAAAATCTTAAAGGCAATTGATACCGAGCGCGGCGCTAAGGTCGCAGGCTCTCGCTCCTATTATTTAACTGGCCCAGGAGCCATGTTGGAATTCGCACTAGTTAATTTTGCAATTACATCTGCAGTGAAAGCCGGATTTATTCCAGTTATTCCACCCGTACTTGTAAATCCAGCAGCGATGGAGGGCACAGGCTTTCTTGGCCAAGCAGCAGAAAATGTTTATCACTTAGAAGAAGATGATCTTTATTTAGTTGGAACTAGTGAAGTCCCACTCGCTGCGTATCACATGGATGAAATTGTTGAGAACTTACCAATTCGATATGCCGGTTATTCTTCATGTTTCCGCCGCGAAGCCGGTACTTACGGCAAAGATACCCGCGGAATTATTCGCGTACACCAATTCGATAAAGTTGAAATGTTCTCATTCATTAAACCTGAAGATGCAAAGGCCGAACACCTTCGACTTCTTGAGTGGGAGAAAGATTTCCTAAGAGCAATGGAAGTCCCATTCCGCGTAATAGATGTTGCATCTGGTGATTTAGGTTCAAGTGCGATTCGTAAGTTTGATTGTGAAGCTTGGATTCCTACCCAAGGCGCTTATCGTGAAGTAACGAGCACCTCTAATTGCACAGAATTTCAAGCTCGCCGCTTAAATATTAGATACCGAGATGAGAGTGGAACCAAGCCTGTGGCAACGTTAAATGGCACCTTAGTCGCAGTACCAAGAATGATTGTTGCGATTCTTGAAAATCACCAGAATAAAGACGGCTCCATAAATATTCCAAAGGCACTTCGTCCTTTCTTGGGCGTGGATACTTTGGTGCCTTCTCTATGATTTCCGGTAAACGCCCTAAGTTAATTGCAACTGATTTAGATGGAACGATTGTTCCGCACCTAGGCCCAATTTCAGATCGCACAATTGCCGCATTTAAAAAAGCCCATGGGCTTGGTATCGAAATATTTTTTGTGACTGGCCGTCCACCACGTTGGATGGTTGATATAAGAGAAGCTTTCGGTTTCGGTGATGCAATATGTGCAAATGGCGCACTCTTATATGATTTAATGAACGATAAAGTATTAGAAGAATGGCTGATGCCAACTGAGATTCAATTAGAAATTATTAAGCGCTTGCGAATTCGTCTTCCAGGAATCCAATTTGCCCTTGAATATGGCGATGAATTTCACCGTGAAAAGCACTACACAACTAAGTGGGATATTGGCCGAGATAACGTTGGCGTAGATTCGATTGAAGAGAAGATAACTGAGCCAGCATTTAAGATGTTGGCCCGTTGTGTAAATAATGAATTTACCTCAGATCAAATGTTAGAAATTGCAATACGGGAACTTCCTGGAATTGCAAACATCACTCATTCAAATTCAGATGATTCCCTTATTGAAATCTCCGCACTTGGTGTAAGTAAAGGTGAAACTCTTGCGAAGATGGCAGAACGTGCTGGCTTAACTGCTGATGATTGCGTCAGTTTCGGTGATAACCCAAATGATTTCTCGATGTTGCAATGGACTGGGCGATCATGGGCGATGTCAGATGGTCATCCCGACGGCCCGAAGTATGCAAAATTTGTGGCCGATGCCCATCACCACGATGGCGTTGCAATCGTCATCGAAGCGCTGCTCGAATTGCCCGCTTAACTATTTAGAGGGTAAGTTTGCCCACGGAGGGCTCGCATAGTGGCCGAGTGCACCGGTCTTGAAAACCGGCAAACGAAAGTTTCGTGGGTTCAAATCCCACGCCCTCCGCCAGATTTTTAAGAGAATTAAGCGTGTGGGGGAATTCATAACTCATACGCGCAAACACATCTAGCGCTATTTAACGGTCCAGACCAAAATTAAGCCATGGCTACCGGCGTATTTTCAGAATTAAGAGCAAAGATAAAAGAGCGCACTCTTCGAACTGATAAGTGGTGGCTACAACCATTGATCACTTTTGCAGTTCTATTTAGCTTCATAATTTATGCAACATTTCGGGCATCCGAAAACAAATATTATTATCTAGAACCGCTAGTTTCACCGTTTTATTCACCTTGCCTTTCAACTGCATGCGTTGAAGGAAGTTCACCTTTAGGCCAACCATTTAATAATGAATATTTTGGAATCGGAATTTCGCCAGCATTATTTATTCTAATTTTCCCACTTGGTTTCCGCATGACTTGTTATTACTACCGTAAGTCTTATTATCGGGCATTCTGGATGTCACCACCTGCTTGCGCAGTTGCTGAACCACACGCAAAATACACAGGTGAAACTCGTGCGCCGCTAATTCTGCAAAATGGGCATCGCTGGTTCTTCTATGCTGGATTAGTTTTCAATGTTTTGCTTACCTATGATGCAATTATTGCTTTTAGAAATGAAGAAAAAGAGTGGGGCCACATGAGTATCGGAACACTGGTACTTGTTTTTAGTGCAGCAATGCTCTGGATGTATTCACTTTCATGCCATACCTGCCGTCACACAATCGGTGGACGCCTAAAGCATTTCTCAAAGCATCCCGTTCGATATAAGGCGTGGACCTTTATATCTGCTTTAAATCATAAGCACCCAACATATGCCTGGATTTCACTATTTGGTGTTGCTTTCGCCGATATCTATGTTCGCCAAGTTGCATCTGGCGCCTGGACTAATTTCTACTTATTCTAAAGAGAGATAACAATGACATCGCTAGAAAAATATAAATATGACGTCGTAGTTATTGGCGCGGGCGGCGCTGGTCTGCGCGCTGCAGTAGAAGCACGCGAAGCAGGGTTAAGTGTTGCAATCGTCTGCAAATCTCTATTCGGCAAGGCCCACACTGTTATGGCTGAAGGTGGCGCCGCTGCATCAATGGGTAACGTGAATGACAATGACAATTGGAAGGTGCACTTTCGCGACACAATGCGCGGTGGTAAATTCTTAAATCACTACCGAATGGCTGAACTTCATGCGAAAGAATCACCAGATCGCATCTGGGAGCTTGAAACTTGGGGCGCGCTCTTTGATCGCACCAAAGAGGGAAAGATTAGCCAACGTAACTTTGGTGGCCACGAATATCCTCGCCTCGCACACGTCGGAGATCGCACCGGCCTTGAACTTATTCGCACAATGCAACAACGCATTGTTGCTCTGCAACAACAGGATGCAAAAGATCACGGCAGTGCCGAAAGCCATATGAAAGTATTTGCAGAGCTAACAATTACTGAAATTCTTAAAGAGAACGGCAAGATCGCTGGCGCATATGGTTACTGGCGCGAAAATGGAAAAGAAGTTTTATTCGAAGCCCCTGCGGTAATTGTCGCAACCGGTGGTGTTGGAAAGACTTTCAAAATTACTTCTAACTCGTGGGAAGGAACTGGCGATGGCCACGCCCTCGCACTTAAAGCCGGCGCAAACTTAGTTGATATGGAGTTCTTACAATTCCATCCAACTGGAATGGTCTGGCCGCCATCAGTTCGCGGAATTTTAGTAACAGAATCTGTTCGTGGTGAAGGTGGAATTCTCACTAACTCTCTTGGTGAGCGATTCATGTTCAAATACATCCCAGAAGTTTTCAAAGATAAATACGCGGATAACGAAGCGGAATCTGATCGTTGGTACCTTGATCAAGATAACAATCGTCGCCCACCAGAACTACTTCCTCGTGACGAAGTTTCTCGCGCAATTAACTCTGAAGTTAAAGCAGGTCGAGGCACCGAACATGGTGGCGTATTCCTAGATGTTTCAAAGCGGTTGTCAGCTGAAGTTATTAAGAAGCGCCTTCCATCAATGTGGCACCAATTTTACGAACTAGCTGGCGTTGACATCACTAAGGAAGCAATGGAAGTTGGTCCTACTTGTCACTATGTAATGGGTGGCGTTGAAGTAGAACCAGATAACGCTGCTGCAATCGGTGTCCCAGGTTTATTTGCTGCTGGTGAAGTTGCTGGCGGAATGCATGGTTCAAATCGCCTTGGTGGAAATTCGCTCTCGGATCTCTTGGTATTTGGTCGTCGCGCCGGGATGGGCGCAGTTGCTTATGTTAAGAACAATCCAACTGCATCGGTCTCCGAAAAAGCCATTGCTGACGCTGCTGCAAGAATCGAAGCGCCTTTCCGTCGCGCTGGTGGCGAGAATTCATATTCACTTCATGCCGAATTACAGGAAGTAACTCATAACCTAGTTGGCATTATCCGTACTGGAAAAGAAGTTGAAGAAGCGATTGAAAAGATTGCGGCAATTCGCGCTCGCAGCGCAAACGTTGCGGTTGCTGGTGATCGTAAATTCAATCCAGGTTTCCACTTAGCTTTCGACTTAGACAATATGTTGTTAGTCGCCGAGAGCACTGCAAAGTCAGCGCTTCTTCGTGAAGAGTCTCGCGGTGGACATACACGTGATGATTTCCCAGGCATGAATTCAAAGTGGCGCCAGGTGAATCACATCTCTAGCTTTGACGGCAATAAAGTAAATATTAAAGCCCAACCTCTTCCGCCAATTCCTAAAGAGTTATTCGATCTCTTCGATATTCACGAGCTTGAAAAATATATGACGCCCGAAGAAATTGCGAAAGGTGGTTCCAACTAATGGCCCGCAAACTTAAACTTCGGATCTGGCGTGGCGATGCTACTGATGGCGCTCTTAAGAGCGTAGAAGTAGATGTAAATGAAGGTGAAGTTGTTCTAGATGTAATCCATCGCGTGCAAGCAACTCAGATGGGCGATCTTGCAGTTCGCTGGAATTGCAAAGCCGGTAAATGCGGATCTTGTTCGATGGAAATAAATGGCAAGCCACGTCTTGCTTGCATGACACAAGTCTCTTCATTCCCAGAAGATTCAGAAATTACAATTACTCCGCTCCGCGCTTTCCCAGTGATCAAGGATCTTGTAGCTGATGTCTCCTTTAACTATAGAAAAGCGATGGAGATTCCGTCATACGAACATCCAAAAGATTTAGCTCCAGGCGCGGCTCGAATGCAGCAAGTAGATGTCGAGCGCAGCCAAGAATTCCGTAAATGTATTGAATGTTTCTTATGCCAAGATGTGTGCCACGTGGTTCGTGATCACGAAGAGAATAAGAAATCATTTGCTGGACCACGATTCTTTATTCGCATTGCTGAATTAGATATGCACCCACTTGATATATTGAAGAACCGCAAACAAAAGGCGCAAGAAGAGCATGGCCTTGGAATGTGTAACATCACCAAATGCTGTACTGAAGTTTGTCCAGAGCACATTCGCATCACCGATAACGCAATCATTCCGATGAAAGAGCGTGTTGTTGATGTTAAATATGATCCAGTTCGCTGGTTAGGCTCCAAGATTCGCAAGCGCGAGGGTATTGTTTAATACATGGCTCCACTGCTGCTCGTCTCTATTGGCGGAGTAGCAGGAACTTTAGTTCGATATGGAATTGGAATTCTGATTCCGCAAGATAGATCGGGAACTCTTACCGCTAATTTGATTGGCGTTGCACTTGCATCCGCGCTACTTGTCTTAATGGAACGCCGCGGAATTACCCAATTACGTCTACTTCTTCTTCCAGGCTTCTGTGCTGGTATGACTACATTTTCTGCTGTAACGGTTCACTCGATTGAACCCGCAAAGGGTGGGCTTCTTTATTTAGCAACCAACGTAGTTCTAAGTTTAATTCTTGTTGCGGTAGTTCTTCCCATAGCTCGAAAGATTATTCCGGTGCGCAAATGAATACCCTGCTCATAATAATTGGTGCCGCGATCGGCGCTCCATCCCGATATGCAATTGATCAATACTTAAGAAGATTTACTACAAAACCATATGGAACATTTACGGTAAATATTCTTGGGTCTTTCCTAATTGGCTTAACCTTCAAATCAACTGAAAGCTGGAAGGATCTACTTGCAATCGGCTTTGCTGGTGCCTTCACGACCTGGTCAACTTTTATGCTTGACCTTTACCTTGCTTACGAATTAAAACGATATCGTGATGCGCTAATAAATGTAAGTGCTTCGCTGGTATTTGGCCTGCTTGCCGCTTGGGTCGGTGTGCAATTAGTTAATTAGTTTTACTCAGGTTTGAGATCCAGACTTCAACTTCGTCAGGGTGGCTTGGCAATTTATTTGAAAGAACTCGACAACCAGTTTCAGTAACTAAAACGTCATCTTCGATGCGCACACCAATCCCGCGATATTCGGCTGGGAAGAGTTCATCATCAGGATGAATATATAAACCTGGTTCAACGGTAAGAATCATGCCAGCCGCTAGGACACCATCAGAATACTGTTCTTTTCGCGCATCATTGCAATCATGGACATCTATGCCAAGCATGTGACTTACCCCGTGCACTGTCCAGCGTCGGTGCAGACCAACATCTGGTTTCAGTGATTCTTCTGCAGAAATTGGGAGAACACCCATCTCTTCTAAACCTTTAGCCAGAACTGCATGCGATGCAGCAGTTATATCTTTAAATTTTGCGCCGGGCTTAACTGCAGCGAAGCCAGCTTTCTGGGCTTCATATACCAACATATAAATCTTTCGTTGGGCTGGCGAAAATTTTCCATTAATTGGCAGAGTACGAGTTATATCTGCGGTGTAAAGCGTATCAACTTCAATACCGGCATCGATAAGAATCAAGTCACCGCTCTTTACATCGCCATCATTTCTAATCCAATGCAAAATACAGGCATGCGATCCAGATGCTGCGATTGTGTCATAACCTAAATCATTTCCCTCTAATCGGGCCCGACCAAAGAAGGCAGCTTCGATTATTCGCTCTCCACGTTTTGTCGAACTTGCTGCACCAAATACTCGAACCATGTCTGCGAACCCTCGATTGGTTGCATCGACCGCTCTCTGCATTTCAGCAATTTCAAAAGAATCTTTTACTAATCGGATTTCAGATAAATAAGTTAAGAATTCTGCTTGCCCGTCCTTATTTTTGGCAATCGCCTTATCTACTATTTTATTTTCGCCACGAACATAAATTGCTGGCTTCTCATCGCTCAAAAACTTTCCCAGACTTTCAAGCTGTCGTACTGCAAAGCCATATTTACGCTCCGTTTCATCAAGCGTCATCCGGCGCCCAACCCAGAACTCACCATGCTTGGCATCGCGATAAAACTCTTCAGTGTCACGTGGTGATCTTGGATGTATAAATAAGAGCGCCTCATGGCCATTGCCTTTAGGTTCAAGAATAAAAACTGAATCAGGAACCGCATCACTTCCAGTTATTCCAGTGAAATAGGAAAATCCGGAGTGTGGCCTAAAGCGATAATCCGTGTCATTGCTTCGAACTTTCAAGCCACCAGCAGGAAGAACTATTCGCTTCCCAGGATATTTCTTTGAAAGCTCCTCTACTCGTTCCTTGCAAAATTTCATTGCTGGGTTTGCAACGATTCCTTCAAGTGGCGAAGGCGCCCACCCAGTCTTCATAAAATCGGCTAACGGTTTTGGATTAGCAGCGTCATATTTGCGGCTGCCATCCTTATCCTCACTCATGCCAATATCGTAACCGCTTGCACAGAATAGTTCTATGAAGCGCAGATTTTAGATATATTCAACGCGTGAGCATAAATCTTCTCTTTGATCAGATTCAATCTCTTCTGCAAAGCACAAGCCCGAGATCAATTATCGGAATTGTGGGTAAGCCAGGTGCAGGCAAATCCACCGTAGTTTCAGAGATAGAAAAGCGATTTGATCCAAGTCAAGTATGTGTAATCCCGATGGATGGATATCACTTAAGTAATGAAACACTAATTGAACTCGGTCGCCGCGATCGTAAAGGTGCACCAGATACTTTTGCTACCAAAGCATTTATTTCTCTTATATCTAAGGTGAAGAACGACCACACATCAGAACATAGATTTCCAATTTTCCATCGCGAGATTGAAGCTTCAAAAGAAGATGAAGGAATTGTCCCAAGCGGTGTGAAGGTAATAGTTGTTGAGGGTAATTATCTATTCTCAGAGGAACATAATTGGAACGGTGTCTTTCCATTGCTTGACCACACCTGGTGTATTGAAATTGATAATGAGGTAAGAATGCAGCGACTTATTGCCCGCCACATTAAATATGGGAAGACTCCAGAAGAGGCAGAAGATTGGTCACGGGGATCTGATGAAGCCAACGCTCGATTTATTGAATTGACCGCCCATCGGGCCGCGAGCATTATCAAACTTACGTGACTCGGAACCCAATTCACACTGTAAACTTTCCACACCACTTGGAGACGTCGCATAGCCCGGTCGAGTGCGCCTCACTGCTAACGAGGTAAGGGGTAAAACCCTTCAAGAGTTCAAATCTCTTCGTCTCCGCCAGTTAAATAGTTAGGAGTTCTGGTGCCGCATTACAAGATTGCGATTGTCGGCGCTGGACCCGCGGGTTACTTTGCGGCGCAAGCTCTTCAGAATTCTGTAACGGAAGATTTAACTTTTTCTATCGACATGATTGAACGCTTACCAACTCCATGGGGACTTGTTAGATCTGGCGTCGCGCCTGATCATCCAAAGATTAAGACTGTTTCAAAGGTATTTGAAAAGGTCGCGTCCCAACCAGGATTTCGGTTATATGGGAATGTGGAACTTGGCAAAGATATTTCGCTCGAGGATTTAACTAATAAGTATGACGCAGTAGTTATGGCGACTGGTTCTTCCATCGGCAAGAAACTTGGGATCCCTGGCGAAGATTTACCGAACTCTATTTCAGCTTCAGAATTCGTGCCTTGGTATAACGGCCATCCTGATTTTAAAGATTTCAAAATTAATCTATCGGGGAAAGTTGCAGTCGTAATTGGTGCTGGAAATGTTGCGATGGATTGTGGTCGCATGCTTGCAATTGATCCAAAAGAATTGGATGAAACAGATACTGCAGATCATGCTTTAAGTGCATTACATAAAAGCAACATCCGAAAAGCATTTATTACTGGCCGACGCGGTGCGGAGTTTGCTGCATTTACGTCACCTGAACTTCGAGACTTGCCAAAGCTTGAACATACCGATGTTTACATTAGCGCCGAAGCAATTGCACTTGCCTACAAGAACGCCGAGGCAAAGGGTGAAGTAGAAAAGCATTTAGCTAGCAATCTAGAGGCTATGAAAGCAGTTATAGAGGTTCCAAAACAAGGGCATGAACGCTCATTGGAATTTCTCTTCTCGCATACACCGAAAGAGATTTTGGGCGAAGAAAAAGTTGAAGCTATTGTTTATTCAACTCCAGATGGCGATGTAATTATCCCTTGCAATTTAGTGATTACCGCAATCGGATATATTCCTGAGGTCATTCCTGGGATCAATTATGAAAGCGGAAAGATTGCAAATATTGATGGCCGAGTGATTGGCTCAAATATTTATGTAGTTGGCTGGGCAAAGCGCGGACCGTCGGGCGTTATCGGCACAAATAAAAGTGATGCAGCAGAAGTAGTTCAATTATTAATTTCTGACTTAAAAGAACCCAAGGAAAATGGCGATATTTCTGAACTCTTGAAGAGTGATCATAAAATAGTTGACCAGCCATATTGGGTTCGTATTAATGAAGCCGAAGTTGCCGCAGGAGAAGCCCGTGGAAAACCACGTGTTAAAGCAGTTTCAGTCCCTGATCTATTACGTTTGGGGCAACCTTAATCAACGGGTAGTATTCACCAGCACGCCTGCGCTTGTAGCTCAACGGATAGAGCATCTGACTACGGATCAGAAGGTTAGGGGTTCGAATCCCTTCAAGCGCACCAGATTAAACTCATAATTCCATCAACATAAGGAGCGTTGTGAGCAAAGTTTATTTATTCGTTGAGATTGATGTTAAGCCAGGCATGCGAAGTGCCTTCGCGGAACATATTAGAAAACATGGCGCCCATATCCGTACTGAAGAGGGCTGCGAAACTTTAGAAATACTGCTTGATACAAAGAACGAAAATCAGGTTTGCGTCTGGGAAGTTTGGACTAATCGCGAGCTATGGGATGCTCACATGGTCAATGATGCAAGTAAGGCTTGGCAGAAAATCGCTGCCGAATTTGTTAATGGTGAGAAAATAACAGTTATGGACTTGATTTAACTGATGGAAGTTGAAGATCGATCAGTTTTTGATTTAGAAGTAGTTCAGCCAACAAATAGCGTCTCATATGGAAATGCTAGCGACCAAGTAATTGATTTTTACTTGCCAGAAAAAACAATGAAACCAGTAATTGCATTGATACATGGTGGGTTTTGGCGCTCGGAATTTGATAGTAAACATTTATCACCGCTTGCAAAAGCACTAGCGGATTCTGGTTGGCCGGTTGCGTTGATTGAATACAGAAGAATTATTGGTAACCCAGATGCAACTCTTCAGGATGTTCATAGCGCAATTGAAAAATTAAGTGAAGATTTCGGTGCCACTATTTTGTTAGGGCATTCGGCTGGTGGACACCTCGCACTATTGGCTGCGGGTAAATTCGACGTGCTCGGTGTAATTGCTCTAGCTCCGGTGACTGATTTGATTAGATCTGAAGAGATGGATTTAGATGAAGGTTCGGTCTCAGATTTTTTGGGAGCCCCAGCAAAGCTACGCCCAGACTTGAATCCAATTGAATTACCACCGTTAAAAGTGAAGGTTCATGTAATTCACGGGAGCAGTGATATCCGGGTACCTGTTCAATTTTCTAGAGATTACGTCTTGAAAATGAATAATAAATTAACGGATTTGCTCGAACTAGGAAATATTGGGCACTTTGAACTGATTGACCCCAGGAGTGATATTTTTAGCAAAATTTGCCGAGAACTAACGGCTTTGAGTTAAGTTCAACAGGTAAAGTTTCAGCCGTGGCTAAAAAAATAATTGTGCATGCTGGTTTCCATAAAACTGGCACGACTGCGATTCAATCTAGTTTCTTCGCTGCCACAAAAGCTTTGGAGAGTGCGGGAATTACTTATCCGCACGTTGGAGGAAAGGCACACCATAAAGCGGTGTATTCCTTTATGGGAAAGACTTGGGGCTGGGAAGATCGTGGTGGAATTACCGCAACAGATAAGAAATGGCGCCAATTCTTAAAGCAGATAAAAAAAGCCAAATCAACGGCCCTGATTAGTTCAGAGTTCTTATGCGAATTAACTGAAGAGCAGATAATAAAATTTAAGAGAGATCTTGGAAATTCTGATGTAACAATTTATTTCACGCTTCGCCCACTTCTAAAGATTATTCCTTCGGCATATCAACAACATCTTAAAATTGGAATAAAAAGCAGTTATGAGACGTGGCTACATTCAATCTTGGATGAACCTGGGGTTTCGACCATCACTCCATCATTCTGGGTTCGCCACATGCATAGCGAAGTCTTAGCAAAGTGGATAAAGCATTTTGGTAAAGAGAATGTGGTCTTACTTGTGGTGGATGAGAAGAAGCCAGAGTTTATGTACGAGCAATTCAATCTATTACTAGGGCTGAAGCCAGGATTCTTAACGCCGCAAACTGATCAAGATAGCAACCGGTCACTTACTCTCGATGAAATTACTTTACTTAATACAATAAATAAGAAATTTTCAAAGAAACGTAGTTGGCATGATTATGAAACCTTTATCCGCAACGGTTCGATAAAATACTTAACGAATAAGGTCACGCCACCGATTGATGCCGTGCGATTATTGACGCCACAGTGGGCGGTAGATATTGCTAAAAGAGTGTCCAGCGCGAGTGTTGCAGAGATAAAAAGGCTCGGAATCAAAATTATCGGGGAGATTGATTCTTTTGAGAGCGCGGAGATCCCTGTTGGTGAGAATCCTGAAGTAACAATGATTCCAGTTGAACTAGCTGCCAAAGCGCTAGTGGCAATGGATCTGCGGGTTGTTGAAAAACTTCCTACTAGGTATGTGGCAAGAATTCTTTGGAAGATGACTAAACGAGATTTAAAGAGGCTTTTGCGCAATCAATTCAAGATTTTCTCGTCACCGAAACTTCACCTTCAGTCCTTTTCGAATTTCCTATCCGCTTGGCCTTAGTTAATAAGAGCTCTCTATTTTTCTCCTATGAGCACACTGGATTTTCAAGGCAAGGAAGTTATTGCCGCCCTTGAAAGCCAGTTCCAGCCAAAGATAAAAGCCCAAGAAAAGCCAGAAATACGAATCACCAACGCAATTGTCTGCTCTTTCTTCACCAGCGATGAATATTACAAAGCGCATGGGGCTCGACTTCAATCAAATTTGGAAGAGCTTGGAATTGAATACGACCTCCGTGAAATAACAAAAAAAGAGGGCGAAGATTGGGCCGCTATATGTCGCAGGAAAGTTGGGTTTATCGCAGAAGTATGTGCGAAGAACCCAGATAAAAAAGTATTCTGGATTGACGTTGATTGCGAACTATTTTCTATTCCTGATTTTATTTTGAATTCCACTGCGGACCTGATCGGATTTCAACGAGGATTTAGCAATCCAACAAAAATTGGATATCAAAACCGAGGCCGATTTTGGGAACCTTGCTTCTGGGGAATAAATAACACTGACCAAGCACGCAAGATGATTAGCGCAGCAGCAGAATTCGAAGAGATCGCAACAGTTCGCGCAACCGATGACTATTTCTTTGAAGAGGCATGGCGCGCAACTTCCGGAAATATGACCTTCCAAATAATTCCATCAAATTGCGCAGTTGATAAGGGCGCAGGATCACTCGAAAGCCATGAGGTCTTCTTTAGATTTGGATCGAGTGGACAAGTCGAAAACTTTAAGAGCGTTGTTGAACAACACAAAGGCAACACCGCTAAACGCTTCTTGAATCCAAAGCGAGAATTACTTAGGTTTGCAAAACTAGTTGAAGAGAAATTGCCCTTAGGAATTTCTACCAAATTACGGTTAGTCATCGATGCCTCAGGAATAACCGGCTTCTTGACTGGCAAAAGCCACAATAATATTAATAATCAAACAATTACGAAATTAGTTACAGCTGGGAAAACTGGCGATCTCGCTGGATTTAACTCTTCACTAACTCACTTTAAGCGCAAAGCTCTGCCAAATAGATATGAACAGGCGGCGATAAAAGTTGCATCAAGTTACCTTTCATATTCCGCTAAACCAAGTAAGAACGAAGTATTTCTATCTTGGTGGGAAAATCCTTATCCAGGAAACTTTGGCGATTGGTTGACTCCCTTTATTTTTAATCATTACACCGAAAATAAAATAATTTTCCAGAGCCTCACAAATCGGACTAATAAAAACCACATTGTTAGTCTTGGGTCAGTTGGAAGATTCGTTAAATCAAACTCAATAGTTGTTGGAACTGGCGTTAGTTCATATAAGCATGCGCTAAATCCAAAGGCTGACTACATTTCAGTACGTGGACCGCATACCGCCAAATTGTTAGCGGATTCTGGCGGCCCACAAGTTACTAGTTTCGGTGATCCAGGCGTTGTTCTATCACGAATATTGCCCTTTAGTCGTGGTAAGACAAATGGTCGTATCGCACTTGTTCGACATTACACACATGTCCAAGCACCAGTTAGATTGCCAGATAATTTTGATGAATTATCAATTCAAATTTCTCATCCAAATGATGTGATTGCATTTTTCGAAAAATTGAATGAATATGAGAGCGTTGTTACAAGTGCTATGCACGTAATGATTACCTGCCAAAGTTATGGAATTCCTTGTGCACTTATCGTGTTTAAGGGCTTTGAAGAGTACGTTCACGGAACCGGCATTAAATATTCTGATTATGCGCTGGGCGCTGGCGTTCCAGTAATGGATCCAACCCCGATCAACCCTAAATTAGATATGGCAGAAATTGAACCTATAACTTTCACTCACAAGGTTTCGGAAGCGAAGATTGATGAAGTCGAGGCGGCGATTCGCGAAAGTTTGAAGAGATTTAAAAAGTAATTACTTCAAGCCTTCATTTGCGCGATCTAAATCCGCCTGAAAATCAACTTCAACGGCGAAGAGATCAGAGATATCAACTGGTTCTAGCTTAATACCATCTTTTTCGATTGCTAACTCGAGTCCGCGTTCAAAGTAATCTTGATCGGCACAGGCTTCGAGTTGCTTGATTACATCTGCTTTTTCAGATGCAGAAATAAAGTTTATGCCAACAGCCTCACCTAAAGCGTTCTGAACCGTCTTTGAAAGTTCTTTGATGAAACCTTTTTCATCTACGGTGTATTTAACTTCCTCTTCCGCGGTTGTAGAAGTATTTACGCAAACAAAAGATTTCTCAGATTTAATGCGATCTGCAATGCGTTCTAATACTTTGGCATCAAAAACTACATCACCATTTAGCCATAAAACTCCAGATTCTTGGCTTGCACGAAGTGCCTTTAATAAACTTTTCGAGGTATTTGTTTGATCATAAACTTCGTTGTAAACGAAAGACGCAGTTGGATGTGCTTCAATAATCATTTCTAATTTAAAACCAACTACAACAGTGATTCGAGCTTTATCGCCAAATACTTTTGAAACATTTTCCATTTGTTGCTGCATGATTGAACGGCCATCAGATAAAACAGTAAGAGGCTTTGGCCAAGGTTTACCCAATCTAGTTCCCATGCCAGCTGCCAGAATTACAACTTGAATTGCCATCTCTACCTTCACAACCCATCTATAGCTAAAGAATCCCTGTTAGGCACGATAGATTACCGCTTATGGCCGTAAATCTTAGAACTCTAGAAGTTAATCGGGGAACCAGGATTGACGATGTATTGAAAGCCTTCGAATCAGGGAACCAAGATCTGTTACTGGTTGATGAAAATACAGTAGTAACTAAGCCTCATATGGAGTTACTAACCGATTATCCCCGAAGTGTGACGACAGCCTTAGTGACCAAAATAAAGGATGGCGATACTCGCGTAGGTGGTTCTCGGATTACTGGAGCGAGTTCCGGATTTCATGAAGTTGGATACGGTAATCACAATTTTCTTGGCGCAATTCGACTCTCACAATCCCAGCGAGTCGAAATCATCAAAACACTTTCAGATATTTCAAATACAAGCCATTCTGGATTAGCTATCGACCTAATTTTGGTTGGCTTAGTTCGTGACACAATTTTGGTGGCTTCGGCCGAAGTTGTGGGAGCTCCTTGCGCTAGAAGTACTGAAAAATTAGAGCGCGATCGAGTAGCTGGAGAAATCGCAGCGCTAAACGATGCCAGGCTTCGGCTGAAGATTGCTAATCGAGCGAATGATGGGTTCTACTCAGTCTTCTTTCTTCGCAAGATATCCAAGATTTTTACTGGGCTTGCAGTGCGTTTAAAAATGACACCGAATCAGGTAACTCTAATTTCCTTTGCCATCGGGCTATTTTCGGCGTATGAATTCAGCAAAGGAACTTTTTGGACAATATTTGCTGGCGCAGTACTTTTACAACTCAGCATCATTATCGATTGTGTCGATGGCGAACTTGCAAGGTACACCCGGCAATTTTCACAGCTAGGCGCTTGGCTTGATGCAATTACGGATCGGATAAAAGAGTACTTAGTCTTTTATGCACTCGCTTATGGCGCTGCAAAACAAGGTCGAGATTTATGGATTCCTGCAATTGGAATGATGATTTTTCAAACCTTCAGACATCTTTCCGATTACAACTTCGCCCGGATAAATAAGTTCAGAACTCCAGAGCCAGTGGCAATATCTTTTGATCTTAAATCTGATGGCTACATTGTTGTAGAACGCGAAAAGCGCTCGCGCTTTGAATATTGGTCTAAAAAAGCGGTGCAATTTCCAATTGGTGAACGTTGGCTGGTCATAAGTGCTTCCTCAGTTATAGGGGGCGCCGTCTTTACCTTCACGATAATGCCGATTCTCTCGCTGATTTCAGTAGCTTTAGTCTTTAGAGCCCGAGTACGTAAAACGCTAACTTGGCCAAAATTTAGAGTTAATAAAGAATTTATTGATGATCAATTAGATTCAATTAAGAATAAAAATTCAACAAATCGCTTTGATTGGCTTGAGCCATCAATCCTGCGCCTTGTTGAAGGCCTGATCTTCGTCGAGCTCGCTATCATCAGTGATATAGATCGTTCACAAATTTTCCTACTTGTCTTCGCAATTATCTTCAATCATTACGACAATATGTATCGTGCACTACAAGGTGAACGAAAGCCCAAATGGATAGCAATAGCAGGCGGATTTATCTTTGGCCGTTTACTAGTAACTCTAATTTGGGTCACGCTCGGTTTATCAATAACGATTCTCGTCTATTATTTCTCAATACTTTTCTTTCTTATTTCTTCAGTACAGTGGATTCAAAGCCACAGAGTTAAGGTGGCCTAACTTATGACATCTCAACCAATCAGACCTTTAAAACCAACCATCGCGCAAATTCGCGAGATTTCACAGCCAGTTTCAGTAACTGGCCGATCAACTTCAGAACATTGGGTAGCCGATCTTTATCAGAGAAAAATTTCTGTTTACTTAACGCGCTTATTCTTGCGGACACCGATTACTGCAAATGGCGTAACTTGGTTGATGGTAATTGTCGCTGCATCTATTGGACCCGCACTTCTAATCCAAGGGTGGGTTGGAATAGCACTCGCCTTATTTTTAAGCCACCTTCAAATGCTTATTGATTGCTGTGACGGTGAAGTTGCAAGATGGCGAAATACAAAATCACCAATGGGAATTTTTCTCGATAAATTGGGACATTATGCTGCAGAAGGCTTAATTCCAATTTTCTTTGGCTTACGACTGGCTGGCTGGCCAGAGCGCCCAATAACTGGATCGATTTATCCTTACCTTGGAGCGTTGTTAGCTGGAATTATTATTGTAAATAAAGGTTTGAATGATGCAGTTCATGTTGCGCGAGCTTTCTCTGGGTTAACAAAAATCCAGGATACAAAGGACGCAAACCTTCCACTAAAAGGGGCGCTTCGCACTGCCCGCAAAATATTCAAATTCATCCCAATTCAAAGAATTTTTCATTCCATTGAATTCACCATTTTCATAGCGCTCTTTGGTTCTTACCCACTCTCGCTTGAAATTGCGCTTGGGCTAGCGCTTTTTGTGACAGTTGGGCATATCGCAGCAATCGTTTCTTCGGCAAAGTTAAGGAATAATTGAGATATGCGCGCGATACTCGGTCAACTCAAATCAGCTTTGCTACAACTATTTCCAACGACAAAACATCGTTTGATCTTGATAAGCCTAGTTTTGATTGCTGCATTTATATCAGTATCTGAACTTGCTGTCGCAAAGTTGTTTACCCAAATAATTTTGCACGAGGGCGATATGTCTCGCTCGCAATTAATAATTTTCATTGTTGGCTTCTTTGTATTTTTCGGAGCTACAAGAGCGGGCCATTATTTCCAAAGAATTTATCGTGTCAATGTCTTCGACCGTGCTTTTAAAGCTTCAGAAGTAGAAATTCATCGGAGCAAAGAGAATTGGCGCTGGTCACTGGCATTTGAACTAACTACGCTCCTAAGTATTTTTACTCAAATGGGAGTAATTATTATCTTTTTCACATTTCTAAATTGGAAGTTTGGCTTACTTAATATCTTTGTTGTTATGGTAATTTTCCAAATACTGGGCCGTATCTTTCGAAAGCAGATGAAAACTCAACGCGGATTTGTTAAAGCAAAGGTAAGAAAAGAGCACATTCCAAGTTCGGTAAAGATTGGAACTCGAATCAAATCCGGAGAGATCGGTATTTTGTTATCTGGAATCGCAATGTTGACGCTCTTTGCTGCTCTAATATTTCTGAGCTATAACGGGGAAATTACCCCATCAAATACCATCGTCCTATTCTTTGGACTTAGAATGCAGAATTCAAACCTCTCAAATATTTCAAGTGGTTTGATGAGATTTGCAAGGGCCAGAACACATAGTGAATAGTGAAAATCTCTTAACAATTGGGTATTCAACACTTTCAGATAGAGCACAAAACATTAAATTCATTGCAGGTGTAACAAATTTAGTTATTGTTCAGAATCCAAAATCAGATCTAATGCCAACTTTCCCTTCCGAAGTCTCAGTAACTGAATTAAAGAGCCAAGGGGTAACTAAGAGTCGCAATGCCGCAATTACCAATGCAACTGGGAAGTACTTACTTTTTGGCGACGATGATCTGGAATTCAAGCCATCGGGTATTCAGGAAGTAGTTATATATCTAGAAGCAAATCCACAGATTTCGATTGTTTTGGCACAGGCAGTAAATGAGAAAGGCGAATTACGTAAGGCGTATCCCAAGAATTCACACTCTCTTAAACTTCGAAATTCAGCTAAAGCTGCAACCTATGAGATGTTTATCCGGTTGGCGGATTTCAAAAGGTTAGATATCAAATTTGATGAAAATTTTGGCGCAGGATCAGAAAACTACTTGGGAGATGAATACATTTTGATAGCAGATGCACTCCGTTTGGGATTAAAGGGAACGTTCCTTCCAATAATTGTTGCGATGCATCCAGCAGATAGTTCCGGAAATCTAAAAAATACCAGAAAAGATATATCTGCTCGCTCACAAGTTTTCACCAGAGTTTTTGGCATATGGGCGATTCCCATGAGGTTAGGATTTCTAGTTAAACCACCATTTAAGAAATTTGGAATCCTAAATTCAATTCGATTCATAATTGGTAAATGAAAGTATTCGCTCATCGTGGAGCATCGGGTCGATCGCCCGAGATGTCTTATGCTGCATATCTCGCAGCAATCGAAGATAAAGCTGATGGTTTTGAGTGTGATGTTAGATTAACTCTCGACCAAGAAATTGCCTGCTTTCATGATGCGGATACCGCGAGAATTGCTGGCATAAAACACAAGGTTTCAAAGAGTCAATTTAGTAAGATGCAGAACTTAGTTGCGGCTATATCTTTAGACCAACTCCTTACCCTCGCTATTATTAATAAGAAGGATCTATTAATTGAAAGTAAGCACCCAGTTGCATCTGGTGGGGCGGTTGAAAGGAAAATATTAGAACTTCTTTATCGTCGAAGTTCAGAAATATCCGAATCTGGAATTGAAGTCATTTGTATGTCATTTTCCTGGTTTGCAGTTAAGCGATTTAAGAAATCACACAAGGCTTGTACTGTTGCAAAGTTCTATCTTCAAGCACTTGTTGCTCCAACTCAGATTGTCGCGCTTCATATTGAGCTCATAAAAAAATATCCCAAGTTGGTGACTCGATTGCAAAACCGAGGTAAGCGGCTATTTGTTTGGACCGTTAATGCCAGTAGCGATCTAAAATTTTGTAAGGATCTAGGTATTGAAGGAGTAATAACTAATTACCCGGATAAAGCGCGGAAGTATGTCTAAAGAGCAGAGCCGCTTTTTACTTGGTGTAATTGCCTATCTATCATTAGTTTTCTATATATTTGGCTTAGCCGGAACTGGTTCAGTCCAGGATCCAGTTTCAGCGCCTGCTCCTGCTCCTGCTCCTGCGACAGAGCTTCTCTGCTTTAATTTGGAATCCAAGGTTCTAAGAGCGAGTGATTCGAATTTGGGCTGTTTACTTGAGGAAGAATCTTTAGGGGATTCACCAATTAAGCATGAAGATATTCGCCCAAACGCATTAAATCCTATTGTCGAGGTTCGCTTTTTGGCAGCCCAGGCGGCGGCGAAAGCAGCTGGTTTTTCAATAAGAATTACATCTGGCTTTAGATCACAAGCGTTACAAGAAAAGTTATTTGGAGATGCGATAAAAAAATATGGGAGTGAAGAGGAAGCCTCAAAATGGGTATTACCTAAAGATATTTCGCATCATCCATGGGGTACCGCAATCGATGTAAATTATCCCGGAGATAAAACCGCTGTTAAATGGTTAGAAGATAATGGCTCATTATTTGGACTTTGCCGCGTTTACGAGAATGAATGGTGGCATTTTGAACCAATAATCGCACCTGGAGATACTTGTCCAGCAATGATGGTTAACGCTCTAGAAAGTTTAGAGCAATCACCTACTGGCGCGAATGATTCAAATTAATATACTTACAACATGACAATTCAAATTCCAAATAAATTAGGTGTTCATGCTCTTGTATGGGTTGGTGGCTGGTCCCACGCAGAATGTCGCGAGGCAATTCAAAATACCGTTGAAGCGGGATACGATTTAATCGAAATTCCTGCACTCGACCCTTCGCTTATCGATACCAAACACACACTTGCAACTCTAAAAGAATTTGGAATTAAAGCCGCTTGCTCACTCGGCCTCTCATTTGATGCAGATATTAATAACGAAGATTCAGCAATTGTTGCTAAAGGTGAAGCGAAATTAATGGCTGCGCTAGATGTAGTTGCAGCTATCGAGGGAGATTACCTAGGCGGCGTATTATTTAGCGCCCTTGGAAAATATTCACATGCTGCTACTGAAAAATCTCGTGCGAATTCGGTGGCCTCATTAAAGCGCCTAGCAATTGCGGCACAGGCAAAGGGAATAACAATTGGGTTAGAGCCAGTTAACCGTTATGAATCAAATTTGATTAACACAATCGATCAAGCAGTTGCCATGATTAAAGATATTGGTGAGCCAAACGTTAAGGTTCATATCGATATTTACCATATGAATATCGAAGAGCAGGATCTAGCATCACCAATCATTAACAACGCTGAACACATTGGTTATGTTCATATTGGGGCAAGCCACCGAGGCGGACTTGGAACCGGAAACGTTGATTTTGATGAACTATTTGGTGCCCTCGCAAAGATCAACTACAAAGGCGTTATTACCTTTGAGAGTTTCTCATCCGCGATTGTTCATCCAGACTTATCTCTTGCCTTGGCGATTTGGCGTAACCTTTGGACTGAGAACAAGCCAATGGCGCTAAGTGCTCGCAAGTACATGGTGGAACATATTGTTCGTGCCAATAAACTTGCTTAAATTAAAGAGCTAGCGGAGCATCTTTAGCAAGTGGTGGGCGACAAACCACACCGCTGGCACCGTTTAAAGTCCAACTTCCAGCGGAATGTGGAATCAGAATTGCATCGCCCTTAACGGCGCTAATTTCTGAATGGTTTTCAAAAGTAATATTTCCGCTACCTTCTAAGATCAGCGCAATACTAAATCCAGCAGCAACCTTGCTTACATTTCCAGCGAGATAGTCAGCGCGGAAATATGGATCAGCAACAGCGGTAAATACAGATTGATCTGAGCCACTAAATAACCGATTTGAGAAGACGAGTTTGCTCGCCTCTTCCTTATCAATTGGTGTGTAGCGAAGTGCATCTAAAACCGTGTCGAAACCTAATCCGAGGTGGCCATCTTTAACGCCATCAACTGCAAAATCATTCCATTCAAGGAGTGCAGACAAATCTGTTGGCTCTTGAAGTTCAAGAACAAATATTCCAGCACCGATTGCATGGGGTGTTCCAGCAGGAACAAAAACAGTATCTCCAGCTTTCACATCAAATTTTTGAAGTGATGCAAGCAAACCATCAGCATCTCTTGCATCTACCATCTTTGAAACATCTGATTTTTTTAACTCGGTATTGAATCCCAGGCCGACATTTGCGCCAGCAGGTGCTTCCAAAATAATCCAAGCTTCAGTCTTTCCATGTTTTAACGAAAGATGTTCTTTAGCAAACTTACGATTTGGATGGTAATGAACTGGAAGTCGTTGATCTGGATCAAGCAACTTCATTAACAATTCAGTACTTGCGCCAAAGGTATTTAAATGTTCTGCGCCAAGCCATTTCTCTGGATTAGCTAATACTGAATCTCGCAAGTAACTTCCATCAGATAAAACTGACAACCCCATAGTTTTTTCACCAAAGCGTGTGGTCATAGAACCAATCCACTCTTCTGGTCGCATTGGACCACCTGGACCATTACGTAAGGCTCCGATGCGGTAGCCGCCCTTATAGAAGTGATCGAATTGGTTGGATGCGAGTTTCTGAGGTGTAATCATGAGCGCAATTTACTATGACAATACTTTTTTCGCACCCAACCCAAAAATTATTGCTAAGGCAGCCGGAACTAGCATCGCCCATCTGAGCGTCAAGAAATCAGAGAGAAATCCGATAAGTGGTGGGCCTAGTACGAAACCAAAGTAGGCAACTCCGGTAACAAGTGCGACTCCTTCGGCGGCAGATACTTGTCCAGGATATTTCTCATTTACGAGAGTTCCGGTCGCGCTAATCACCATTGGAATCACGGTTGATAGCCCAATGCCAAATAAGAACCAACCAAGAATTACGCCGTAGATATTTCCGATGAGTAATCCACCTGTCAGACCAACACCAGAAATTAGTCCGGACCAAGTTAGAAGTTTAACTACTCCAAATTTATGCGCTAAATAATCCCCGGATAATCTGCCACAAACCATAGTGAATGCGAAGAAGACATAGGGAAGTGCTGACATAAATGGAGTTGAACCGAAAGTATCTCGAGCAAGAACTCCACCCCAGTCTGCGGCTGAGCCTTCACCAAGTGCAGCGCATAGGCCAAGCAATCCAAGAATCGCGAGCTTGCGTGGAGTTTTTCGCTTCTCATGTTTTTCAAATTTATGCTGATCTGCAACTGCAGATAAAAACCAATTTCTGGTTATGAATGCGATGATGAAAATAACTAATCCAGCAACAAGTGCATGCACGTGGATTGAAACATTTGTACTAGCAATCAAGCCACCGACTGCCCCACCGCTAAGGCCACCAAGAGACCACATGGCGTGAAATGTACTCAGGACTCGCTTCCCAGCTATTTTCTCTAAAGCCGCCGCATGGGCATTCATTGATAGATCATGAATCGATGAGAGAACACCATAAATAAATAGCGAGAAGACAAACCAAGGAAGGCTAAAAAGTAGCCCAACCAAAGGAACAGCTAGTGCCAAGGTAAATGCAGAGTATTTTGTAACAGGTCCGCTTCCATATTTTGCAGAATTTCTGCTGGCCGGCCTAAGAGCCGCGAGAACACCAACAGAAGCGCATAACAATGAGGTACCAAGTACACCATTTGAAATATCTAGTACAGATTTGAAGTCTGGAATTCTAGATACAAAGTTGCCGACAGAAAAACCGTTAATGAAGAATGTAATTGAAGTTGCCAATTTAGCCTTGCGGTATTCATCACTCTGAAACATGCGCCAATCGTATCTTTTACCTCTACTCTTTACCCTATGTTGGAAATGAATGGCACTAACTTCATCGCTGAAAATGAACGTAGCGGATCTGCGCGAAGTTTATTCTGGCCTTGGGCTGCAGCAAATGTTTCCCTGCTTGCACTCTCTTATGGCGCTTTCTTTCTTGGCTTTGGCATTTCATTCTGGCAGGCTACTTTCGCTGCAATTATTGGAACTGTAGCCTCATTTGGATTGGTAGGAATAAGTTCACTCGCCGGCAAGCGAGCAAGCGCACCAACAATGACGCTTTCGCGTGCAGCGTTTGGCGTAAAAGGAAATGTTGTCCCAGGACTTCTCTCGTATTTGATCTTTGTAGGTTGGGAAACTGTGTTGGTTTCACTTGCAACTCTCGCGACCGAAACCGTCTTCACCCGAGTTGGAAATATTGACCCAAACATTTCGCGCATCCTTGGATTTTCAATTGCCGCAGGGCTAACTATTTTTGGTGGCGTCTTAGGATTTCAAGTAATTATGCGGCTTCAAAAAGTTTTAACTATTGCGACAATTATATTAACAATCGGCTACATAGCCTTAACAGCAGATCAAGTTAATTGGAGCGCGATTTCAGAGATACCAAGTGGAAGCGTCCAAGCAGTTATCGGAGCCTTAATCTTTGGCGTAACTGGAATCGGCCTAGGTTGGGTTAACGCTGCCGCTGATTATTCAAGATATCTACCCCGAAGTGTTTCTAGCCGTGGAGTAATTGGATGGACGGTATTCGGTGCATCGATTGTTCCAATAGTTCTAGTTATATATGGATCACTCTTGGCTGGAAGTAGTAAAACACTTGGTGAAAAAATTTCGATGGATCCAATTGGGGCGCTTACAACTCTGGTACCAACTTGGTATTTAATTCCCTTCGCCACAGTTGCAATTCTTGGTCTAATTGGTGGCGCAATCCTTGATCTTTACTCATCTGGAATCACTTTGGTTTCAATTGGTTTACCGGTGAAGCGCCACGTTGCTGCTTCGATAGATGCCGTAATAATGTCACTTGGCACTATTTATATTGTCTGGATTGCTGGAAATTTCTTTGGACCATTTCAAGGCTTCTTAATAACTCTTGGGGTTCCAATCGCGGCTTGGTCAGGAATTTTTGTTGCTGATGTTCTTATGCGAAAGCGTGACTATGTTGAAGAAGATCTCTTTGATTCAAGGGGAATTTATGGCGCCTGGAATGTGCGTTCACTTAGCTTGGTGTTATTTGCCGCAGTTGTTGGTTGGGGATTTGTAACAAATACTTTTGCTAGCTGGCTCTCATGGCAGGGATATTTCTTAGGGCTTATTGGCGGAAAGAGCGGTCCTTGGGCTTATTCAAATATCGGGGTAATAATAGCTTTGATAATTGGTTTCATCGGTCACATTCTTTTATCCCACAAGAAGATTGCGGCACAGGAGAAATAAAATAGCCCCGCATCTCTGCAGGGCTAGTTATAATTTCTATTTGACGATTTAGATAAATGAAGTTGTTATCGCTAAGGCGATTCCAGATACTGCGACCCAGGTAAACCAAGATGCAGCAGTGCGAATTCGCCACGATTCAAGTACAGGATCTACTGTCGCACGGCGACTTCTGATAACTAAACCAAGAGCAATAAATCCAGCTACGAAATAGTGGAAGAAGTTTGCGCCAGCAATAACTACCCAGCAAGCAGCGTAGGCACCTTCAAAAGTGCCAGTGTCCTTAACGATGAATGGCATGTTTGCTAATTGATGAAGTTGGTAATAACCACCATAGATATAAGCAACCAATGTAATTAAAGAGAAGCTGCCTTGATGACTTAGATCGCGTTGGGCAAGTTTATGAACAAGCGCAGCCACGATTAATGGAAGAACTGCCATCCAGCCTGAGGAAGCGCTAAATGTATGTCCATTCTTTGGAATCCAACCACCGTTCTGGTCGAGGTTTCGCAGATAGAAGTAAGAGAAGATCATTCCGAAGACAAATGCACCATCAGCAACTATTAGTAACCGAACACCTAGACGTTCGCGGCGACCTACAGCTTCTGGGGCATCGTGATGGACTTGGAATTTAGTATCGCTTGACATTATTTTGCACTCCTTCCATATCCATAAGGATCACTTGTTACAACGGGTGGGGTATCAAAGTTAACTAGCGGAACGGGATAAGGAACGGTCCACTCCAAAGTTTTTGCGCCCCATGGATTCATTGGCGCAATCTTTCCGTGACGCCATGAATGAATTACCGCCCAGAGCAGAACGATAAAGCCGATACCGATTGTGTATGCGCCCATCGTGCTGATCTTGTTTGAGGTTGCAAATTGCTCGGCATAATCAACTACCCGACGGGGTTGGCCTTCAGCGCCAGCAATAAACATTCCAAGATAGAGAACCTGGAAACCAATCTGTACCAACCAGAATGAGATGTAACTTGCGCGTTCGTGCAACATATGGCCAGTCATCTTTGGGTACCAATATGAAAGTCCAGCTACAGCGCCAGTAAGTGCGGCGCCCATCAGCGTGTAATGGAAGTGTGCAGTTACATACATTGATCCATGTAGGTACATATCAGCAGGAACATCGGAGAGATAAAGCCCAGTGATTCCGCCAACCAACATATTCCAGAGGAATGCGTAAACCGCAAGCATTGGAACCTTAAGCCAAGGTTTGCCGTTCCAGAGCGTTCCAAGGATCACCAAAAAGATAAGTCCAGTAGGAACTGAAATCATTTCTGTTGTAACCATGAATGGTCCATTTAGCATAGGCATCCAACCAGTCATGTACATATGGTGCGCCCAAACCAGAAAAGATAGACCAACGATTCCAGCAAAGCCAACAATCGCAGATGTATATGAGAACAATGGTTTGCGAACAAAGACCGGAACAATTTCCATCAGGATTGCAACACCAGGAAGAAGAATTACATAAACCTCAGGGTGGCCCATGATCCAGAAGAGGTGTGCATATAGCCAACCGGTACCACCGACATTGGCATCAAAAAAACCAGTTAAGAATGAGCGATCCATTGCTGTCATGATCATCGCGAGCATGAAGGTAGGGAAGGCGGGAATTGCCATCGCAACTGAAAGTGTTGCACCAACCACGAAGATTGGTACTCGGTTCCAAGTCATGCCTTTCGCGCGCATAGTGATAACTGTCGCGGTGATATTTGCACCAGAGACGGCAGTAGAAATCGCGAAGATAATAATTGCTGCTATGAAGGCATTCATGCCAGGTCCAGCTTGAACACTTAGTGGAGCATAAGCAGTCCAACCGGTAGGAATTCCACCCAAGAACCAAGCGCTACACAGCACTGGAATCGCAGTAAACAGAACCCACCAAGAGAGAGCATTAAGTCTTGGGAATGCCATATCTGCAGCGCCAATCATGATTGGCATGATGTAGTTACCGAAAGGCCCGGTGGCAACAATAATCAGCGCAATGATCATGGTGATTCCATGTAAGCCAACAAGTGAGTTGTAAACGGATGGCGTGATGAAGTGCCCGCCAGGGTTAGCAAGGTCGGTACGAATCATCATTGCCATCGCGCCACCAACAGCGAGCAATACAATAACGCCCCAGAGATATTGGATACCGACAACTTTGTGGTCTGTGCAATATTTGAAGTAGCGCTTGATGCCTTGACCATCACCGGCCAGATAAAGCTGTTCTTCAGCAGTTAAATCTTCTCCAATCAACCAGCGAATTGGTCCAATGAAAGCACCGATACCAGCCAAGAATCCGATACTCCACATAAACATGGTTGCCAGTAATACTCGGTTATTTAATTCATAGATGCTGATATCTAAAACTGTAGATAACCCTCTATAAGTTAAAAGAGCAAAAATTATTCCGACAATTAAACCGGTTCCTGCATTTAATTTGGTGATCAAGCTCTTCTTTGGATTTGGAATCGGACGCGTTCCAACGTGTTGGTCGAGTGTTGTCATGCTGAGTGACCTCCTTGTGCGACTACCCAACTATTAAAGTCATCTACCGTCATAACTTCACCGGTCGTCTCCATATATGCGTGATACAGACCGCAAAGCTCGGCGCACTTAACATCAAATTCACCTAGTTTATTTGGGGTTGTTTCAGCAATTGTTTCGGCTAATTTATTTGCATCAACTTTTACGCCAAGCTGGACAGGCCAGAATGAGTGATTTACATCTACAGAGTTAATATGGAAAGTCACTGGGTGATTTAACGGAAGCATAAGTACGTGGCTGGAAACACCCAACTTTGGATATTCAAAAGTCCAGACCCATTGGCTTCCCGTAACGTTTACCACCATCGCATCTTCAGCGTTCTTTGCTGAAGCAATTGATGATGAATTAAGTTCGGTGATTCCATAAATAACCGCTGTTAGTGCCAGCAAACTAGTTACTACAGACCAGAGCAGAACAATCGGACCATTCGTACGCGTTGCTGGACCATCTGGCGGTTGGGTATCTCCGCTATGGCGATTTAAGAATGTGTAAAGCGCAACACCTAGAACTACTCCGCAAACGGGAGCCGCAATCCAAGTAAAGACAACCATTAGACGTTCGATGGCTTTCATATCAGTACTCATGACAGTTGGCATCCATTTTGTGTAGAACTTGCCACCGAGTATTACGAAAATACCCGTGACTATGACGCCAAAAATTGTTGACTGGATTACATCAGATCTCTTATAGAAATTAGCTAACCGATCTCCTGGAGTTGGTTTTAGATCTACGCTGTCATGTTCGCTCATGCTGTGACCGTTACCTTTCCTGACATGTATCCGTAACCGCTCATCGCAGCGCCAAATTTTGCGTATGTGTTATCGCCGCAAGGGAATTCGCAGTTCCAGACATAATTACCAGCGCCTTTAGTTAGGAAAGAGAAAGTTATTGTGTGGCCCTTGAAGTTTGTAATTGGATCTTCAGTTGGAACCCAACCAGTCTCCTCATCTTCTTCAACGCGAAGAAGTGGAACACTTACAAAAAGCGGATCTTGAGATGATGAAGGAATTCCATGGAGTGTCCAAGTATGTTGAATCTTGTTGTATGGAAGTGAAGTTATATCTTCACCATCAATATTTACAGTTCCACCAACAGTTCCAACAACTTTTCCAAAGTATGGGTTATTAAGTTCTTCGCCACCGTCGTAACCATGAATTGTCATAGTTATATAGGTATTAGCGGGGAGAATTAAATGATTAGAAGGTCCGTATTGCACCCAATCATTTTTATTTCCAGTAAAACCATCTGCTGCTGCTTGCTCTTTATCTGCATAAACACCCATTGTTAGCGATGCCTTCGGATAAACTTTTCCATCGAGTGTGATCGTGCCAGCTTCTTTTGTGGCTACTAGCGTTCCATTCGAGTCGGCGCTAAGTTTGTGAAGCAGGACACCTAATCCAGCAACAGTCGAGACAGAAAAAATGGTTGCGACAAGAGCGCTCGCCAATCGCTTTCGTGCTGTCATATTTGAACTTGTCATAGCTACTTAGCCTTTCCCTCAAACTTAGGGGGGTTTATCTACTTTGTAGATACCCGAATTACTTCAGGTTACGGGCATAATAAGTTTTTAGGAACACTATTCAGAGAATTTATCGGGAAAACTTTGAGAATTGGGGGGGGGGGGGAAGATAAATGGTTCTAAGCCCACTCTGGGAGCTCTTTTTCGCGCTCGCCCTGACCGCAAAGTCAACTTGGTATTTTCGCGAGCACCCATCGAGCCACGGGATTTCTAAGATTAGGCAGACCTCGTTTTACCTCGGGATTTTTTTAGCTTTCATCCTGCTTGTTGGCCCCGTTGCACATGCCGCTATAAATACTTTCTGGATTCATATGGTTCAACATGTTGGTCTGATGATGTTGATTTCACCGTTAATTGTTTTAGGTTCACCAATAAAAGTTGCTGTTAATTCACGTAATCTGAGGCTCAGAAAAATAATTATTGGAATTGGCCGTAAATTATTAATCCGCCAATTTTTTCGCCCAGAAGTTGGTTTCATTCTTTTTCTTGGCATCCTAATTGTGACTCATTTTTCACCACTAGCGGATGCCGGAATGGTTAATCCCAATATTCATGAATTCGAATTGATTATGTTTTTGGTGGGCGGCTTTATTTACTACTACCCAGTTATGTCAGGAAATCCTCAACCCTTTAAAGTTCCATATGCCGCACGAGTACTTTCATTATTTGCAATGATGCTTCCAGAAACTATGACTGGATTCTTTCTTTATTCCGGAAATAAGTTGTTACATGAAGTGCCCATGAGTATGTCAACATTAAATGGAATTGCTGATCAACATCATGGCGGCTCAATTATGTGGGCTATGGGAATGTTGATTGATGTAATCTGGATTTCAATGGCCGCATTTGACTGGATTGAGAATGAAAAGAGAGTCGCGGACGCAGATGACTAGAGAAGTTGAACCAAAACGAAAATGGTTACTGGCCTTTATTCCGATTTGTTTAGCGATGGGTGTGATTGAATTAGTAAGAGCATTTGATGGAAATAATCGAAGCTGGCTCTATGTATTTGAATGGCCATTCTTTGGTTTATTCATCTTTTATATGTATTGGAAACTTGGCCAACCGCAAGAAGAATGGAATGACAGCAACGATCCCAAACGGGAGATAGATTAAATCACCAGCTTGTGTGTAGCGGGCGACCTTCGGCATAACCAGATGCTGATTGAATTCCAACAACTGCGCGATCAGCAAAATCACTGATACTTGATGCACCCGCATATGTAAATGAAGAGCGAACTCCAGCAATAATTTCATCCAATAAATCTTCTACTCCTGGACGAGCAGGATCTATATACATTCGTGAAGAAGATATGCCCTCCTCGAATAGCGCTTTTCTCGCCCTATCGAAGGCGCCATCATTTGAAGTTCTTGCAGCCACCGCGCGAGCAGATGCCATTCCAAAAGATTCCTTATAAAGCCGTCCAGTCGCATCTCTATTTAAATCACTTGGGGACTCAAGAGTTCCAGCAAACCAAGACCCAATCATTACTTGAGAAGCACCTGCGGCAAGTGCGAGTGCAACATCGCGAGGATGGCGGACTCCGCCATCGGCCCAAACATGTTTGCCGTGCTTCTTTGCTTCAGCTGCGCATTCAAGTACTGCAGAAAATTGTGGCCGCCCTACGCCAGTCTGCATTCGAGTTGTACACATTGCGCCCGGTCCAACGCCAACTTTAACGATGTCAGCACCAGCTTCAATCAGAGCCTTAGTGCCTTCGGCAGTTACAACATTGCCAGCAACTATTGGAATGTTTGGTTTTAAGGCGCGAATCAATTTTAGCGCCTCAACCATTTTAATTTGATGGCCATGCGCGGTATCAACTACAAGAACATCAGCGCCGGCAGCAATTAGTGATTTCGCCTTTGCCGCGACATCACCATTGATTCCAACGGCACAAGCAATTCGTAACTGATTTTTTGCATCGAGTGCTGGTTGATAAAGCGTTGCACGAAGCGCAGCCGTACGAGTCAGAATTCCAACGAGCTTGCCGCTTTTATCTACAACTGGCGCTAATCGGCGGCGCTCTGAATTTAGAAAATCAAATGCCGCGCGTGGTTCAATGGAATCTGGAACGGTTACTAAATCTTTACTCATAATAAGGTTCAATTGGGTAAAGCGATCAACGCGTTCGCAATCAGCTTCAGTAACTATTCCCACTGGCTTGCCATCTTCAACAACAATCAGCGCCCCATGTGCGCGCTTATTAATAAGGTCTACTGCATCGGCAACCGTCTCGGTTGGCGCAAGAGTTACAGGGGTATCAAAGAGCGCATGTCTTGACTTAACCCACTTAATGACATCACTTACTACTTGGATTGGAATATCTTGTGGAATTACAGCCATTCCGCCACGGCGAGCAATCGTTTCGGCCATGCGGCGACCAGATATTGCTGTCATATTTGCTACGACGATTGGAATAGTTGTGCCGGTGCCATCATGAGTAGAAAGGTCTACATCCATTCGGCTAGCAATATTGGATGCGCTCGGAACCATGAAGACATCGTCATAGGTCAGGTCGTGGCTAGGAATATTTAAGAAACGCACGTGTCGGAACTATACCCCTTTACGTGCAGAAGGCGGAAGGTATTGCTAGAGTTTTTGACATGAGTGATGACGACGATTCAACAGAAGAAATTGTCACCGAGGAAATGCTCTGGGAGCGCATCCCAGAAACTCAAGGGCTCGATCGAGCCAATACTTATTACGAATTAAGCGCCCGTATTTATGCGCGTGGCCAATATGACGAAGCGCTCGCACTTGCGGAAACTGCCCGTGATATTTATGCCGAACTCGGTTCAGTAGTTCCACCCGATGGTTTAGCGCAGGCCTATTCAGCAATCGGTTATAACTTAAATCAATTGAAGCGGATGAGTGAAGCCGCAACAGCCATGAGTAAAGCGGTAGCGATACTTAGAGAATCAAAATCGCCACTTGCGATTGATTTAGCTTGCACCTTAGGAGAATGGTGGTTCTCATCAAAAGAGTATGAGAAAACTATCGAGTGCATGAAGCAATGCGTCCAAGAACATTTGGTGGATAGCAATGACAGTGGGGCAGCAAATGATTTACATCTAATCGGATGCGCGCAACGTGAATTGAAGAATTATGGCGATGCTTTGGAATCATTCCAGGAAGCTCGAGTGTTATTTAAGAAAATTAAGGAAGTTATTAACGTCGCAAGATGCGATCAGAAAATCGCACACTGCTTGGTTGAAATTGGTGATGGTGAAGGTGCGCTTATCGCAGCCCAGAGATCTCTAGATGTTTTTGTCACAGCACATGATCACTATCGCGAAACTTATTCACTGCTCGAATTAGGTAAGGCCCAAATCATTGCAGGTCAGGGTGAAGAGGGATTAAATACTTTAGATCGGGTATTAGAAATAGCCACTGATAACGAAAGTAAAGATTTCGAATTTATACTGGAGATTGAGGGAAGAATGGCTGATGTTCTTCAGACCCTAGGCCGGGTAGATGAAGCAGATGAGATTCGCCGTCGGATTAAGGCTGTAGAGGAAGTAGTAAAAGAAGAGTAATTATTTAGGGTTATTTAAGTGCTGCATTGCCCAGGCATACATTGCAATTGCACCAGCGGCTGAAGCATTCATAGATCTTGTCGAACCATATTGTCTAATAGCTAAAACGGTTTCACATATATCTACCGCTTCATCGGACATTCCGGCGCCCTCTTGGCCGAAGAATAGAACGCACTTACTTGGGAGTTTTGTGGTTTCTAACTCTTTGGAGATGGGCAAGTTATCAATTCCGATTATTGGCACGCTATTTTCATCACACCAGAACTTGAAATCAGCGACAGTTGGGTGATGTAAAACATGAAGATATTTATCTGTCACCATGGCACCGCGCTTATTCCAATCACGCTTGCCAACGATATGTACCTTTGAAACATTAAAGGCATTTGCAGTTCTAACTACAGATCCGATATTCAAGTCATGTTGCCAATTCTCAATTGCAATCTGTAAGTCGTGCCGCTTGGTATCTAAATCAGCGACAATAGCTTCGACGCTCCAATAACGATAATGATCTAAAACATTTCTGCGATCTCCGTTTGTTAAGAGTTCTGAATCGAAATGTTTCTCAGTTGGCCAAGGTTTTGGATGCGGACCTACGCCGACCACTGGATAGAATTCACCAGGTCCTATTTCCGCAGTTGTCATACCCAAACATTAGAGGGAGTTTGCATGAAGCAAAAATCCTGGCTACCTATTTACTTGGCACTTGGGTTAGTTTGGGGATGCTCATTCATTTTCATCAAGCTTGGTCTTGAATTCCTAACGCCAGTAGGCGTCGCATTCGGACGCTGTGCACTTGGCGCAATGACGCTGCTATTAATTGCGAAGATAAGAGGTATCTCGCTTCCGACAGAACGCAGAACTTGGTTAATTCTCTGGATTGTTTCGCTACTGCTTAATGTCTTTCCTGGAATTTTATTTGCATTTGCGGAAGAACGAGTGACTACGATCCTTGCTGGAATCATTAATGCTTGCACACCTTTATCTACGCTTATCTTCATCCTCTTTGTTTTTAGGTCTGAGAAGATTTCCAGGCATCAAATATTTGGTCTAATTATTGGTGGTATTGGTGTTTTAACTGTACTTGGAATTTGGAAGGGCATTGGTACAAATTCTGCTGTTGGAGCAATTGCGTTACTTGTGGCGGTTACTTGTTATGGCCTCTCCTTCCCAATTATTAAAAAATATTTGATGCCACTTAATTTGAAAGCTGAAGCTCTTGCGGCTAGTCAGGTAACAGCCGCCACCGTTACTCTTCTGCCCTTCTATTTAATTGATGGCATTGCAAAAGCTGAATATAGAACTGGACCGATTTTTGCGATGATTGCACTTGGCGTCTTTGGAAGTGGGCTTGCGTACATCTGGACTTTTCAAATAGTGGAACGCGCTGGAAGTTCTGTTGCAAGCTCAGTTACATATTTGACCCCAGTTGTAGCGGTATTTGTTGGCTGGCTATTCTTAGGTGAACACATTTCTTGGCATGAACCAGTTGGTGGCGCGATAGTCCTATTAGGCGCAGCTACATCACAAGGGCGATTTAATAAGAAAAGAACGGCATAATCGGCTAATGCGCAAAATTATTGCTGTTATAACTTCGATAAGTATGTCGTTGTTTATTGCCACACCAGCAACTGCCCTTAGCGTTCCTGAATCATTTCAGGCATTAGCTAACTCTCCAGCGCTAGCAAAGCCTGGAATCTTGATTATTGATCCGATTAGCCAGACCGAAGTATTTGAAAGCGAGGCTGATGTACCACGAGCTCCTGCATCAATTCTTAAGCTGATTTCGACGGTAACTGCAATCAGGGCATTTGGCGCTGATAAGGTTTTTAAGACGTCAATTAATTCAACTTCAGACCCAGAGCGATTTGTATTGCTTGGAGAATATGATCCATGGCTAACAACGAGCATTAGCTCCGCCAACAAATTTCACCGCGCGATATCCACGAGATTGATTAGCGCTATTAGCCAAACCGGAGTTGATCCTAAAACGGTGACTATCGAGTTCAATGGACTCTTTACTAAAGATATCGAAAATTTGCGTACTTTTTACGGGAAGAAGATTAAATTTAAGCGAGTTACAAAAGCAGAAGTGAAAACACTTCCTGAATTAATACCGCTCGCTGAAATTTCTTCACCACCTCTTTGTGACATTATTGGATTTACCTTGCTCTGGAGTGACAACACTTTGGCAGATCGCTTAGCGCGAAATGCATCTGATGAAATGGGTTTCACCCGTGATAGTGATGGAATGAACGAGGCTTTCCAGGAAACATTGAAAGGTCTTGACGTTAATTACGTAGGGTTAAGTGTTAAAGATGGAAGTGGTCTCTCCCATGACGATCGTGTTTCTGCTCGTACAATCGCAGAACTTCTATGGAAGATAAGGGTTGAACCAGAATTCCAAGCTATTTATGATGGCCTGCCGGTGGCAGGAGAATCTGGAACACTGAAAGATAGATTTAAGAAATATGGAAAATCGGCAAAGGGGCTAGTTAAAGCCAAGACGGGGTGGATAAATACCTCCGTAACCCTGGCGGGATATGTCGAGGTTGGCAATAATGAATATGTATTTGCAGTTATTGCAAATTATTTGAAACCAACTGAAACTTCACGCTCCTTAGCACGAAAAACCATAGATAAAGCGTTGGCTATGGTCGCTAAACCTGCGGGCGAAGAGTCGGTTGGTTAGCAAAGTGATAAATTTAAAGATTTCGCCTTATATCGCGTTAATGAAATTGCGCGTTGTTGAGCTCTTACTCGTAACAACCCTGCCAGCTCTTTTTCTTGCTGCAAAAGGCGTACCACCACTTGGGCTCACAATTGCGACCTTAATTGGTGGAACACTTGCAGCTGGCGCATCAAATGCTTTCAACATGATTATTGAAGTTGATTCAGATCGCTTGATGGTAAGAACAGCTAATCGCCCAATAGTTAGTGGTGCGATATCTGAAACCCAAGCATTTATCTTTGCCTCAGCGCTGACAATAATTTCACTAACTATCTTCTCAATCTTCACAACTCTTCTGGCAACAGTTCTAACCGCAGCAGCAATTGTTTTCTATGTATTTGGATACACAATTGGGTTAAAGCGTCGCACCTCGCAAAATATAGTTTGGGGAGGAATTGCGGGATGCATGCCGGTCCTAATTGGTTGGGCCGCAATTACTAATTCACTTTCACTTACCGCTTGGCTCTTCTTTCTCGTTATATTCTTCTGGACCCCACCACATTTTTGGGCGCTGGCAATTAAATATCGAGATGATTACGCAGCCGCTGGGATTCCGATGCTGCCAGTCGTTGCATCAATTAAATCGGTAGAAAAGCAGATGTGGTTTCACACAATCGGGATGGTTATCACATCTCTTGGCGTGAACTGGAACGAAAGACTACCGTGGTGGTGCTGGGTAATAACTATTGCAATCGCACTTGGCTTTGGACTTGAATTACTAAAGATTGATGGCCCAGATTCCAATAAGGCAGCCGCAAAATTATTTCAGTGGTCAATCACTTATTTAAGCGTTTATTCATTACTACTTGTTATCGCAGCGCTTGTTGTAAATCCTTAATTAGGTCTGAAGAGTGCTCTAGGCCGATAGATAACCGGGCTAGTGAATCCGTAATTCCCATAGATTCTCTAGTTGCTTCATCTAGGCGGCGATGAGTAGTTGAAGCTGGATGAGTAATCAATGACTTGCTGTCGCCAAGATTATTAGAAATATCTATTACTTTTAAGGCATCCATGAACTCAAATAACTTTGAAGTTCCACCAGGTATTTCAAAACTTAGCGTTGTTCCAGCGCCAGACATCTGCTTCTGAGCAATTTCATAACCCGCATGTGTTTTCAGCCCGGGATAGTTAACAGCTTTAACCTTAGATTGTTCTGCCAGAAATTCCGCTACAACTTGAGCGCTCTCATTCATTCTATTCACTCGCATTGATAACGTTTCAAGAGATTTAACTAGTACCCAAGCATTGAAAGCGCTAAGCGTTGGACCAGTATGCCTAATGAATGGGTTTAAATAGCCTTGGATGTAATCAAAGCTTCCAAGAATCGCCCCACCTAGAACACGGCCCTGGCCATCAATATGTTTAGTTGCGGAATACATAACAACATCAGCGCCATGAAGTAAGGGCTTCTGCAAAATAGGTGAAGCCATTACATTGTCAACGATTACGGTTGCACCCACAGCATGTGCGAGATCGCTAACCATTTTAAGATCAACGATTTCCAACATTGGGTTGCTTGGCGTTTCTATAAATACAACTTTCGTCTTTTCGCTTAAAGCCTTCTCCCAAACTTTTTTATCATTACCCTTGACGAACTCAACTTTAATTCCCCATTTTGGCAATATTTCTGCAAGAACAACATAGCAAGAGCTAAACATTGAAGCGGCTGCAACAATACGATCTCCGGCCTCAACCATGCAGGCAATCGATGCAAACATTGCAGACATGCCAGAACCAGTTGCAACACAGAATTCGGCGCCTTCAATTGCCGCAAGGCGTTGCTCAAACATTGAAACAGTTGGGTTCGCAAATCGACTGTAAACAAAGTGATCAACTTCATCAGTAAAGGAATGCACTGCTTGTTCGGCGTTGTCATATGTGTATCCACTTGTGAGATACATAGCCTCGCCAGTTTCGCCAAAACCTGATCTTGCTAATCCCGCTCTTACTGCAAGTGTTTCTTCATGTAACTGCCAGTCAGGTGTATCTCCATCGGAAGAGTTGGAATATCCCCAAGGTCGATGTTGATGAGTCATGTGTGAAGTTTAGTATGTAGGGTATCAACATGAACAAAACAGGCACAGTTGCCATATCTGCCTCAGATTTAACCAAGATTTATGGCGAGCGAGCCGCGTTATCGCATGGAAGTTTTGTAGTCCCATCAGGTTCGGTTTGTGGCTTCGTCGGTCCCAATGGTTCTGGAAAGACAACAACAATTCGGATGCTGCTTGGGTTAATTACACCAAGCGGCGGAAGCGCAACAGTTTTAGGCGAGAGTATTAAGCATCCAGAAAAATATCTACCACGAGTTGGCGCGATGATTGAGGGGCCAGCGTTTTACCCTGCGCTTTCTGGCCGTGAAAACTTAAAAGTTTTAGCCGAACTTGGTGGGTTTCCACTTTCTCGTGTGGATGAATTGCTTGCCAAAGTTGATCTTGCAGATCGTGGTGGTTCAAAATTTAAGACTTATTCCCTAGGAATGAAACAGCGTCTTGGAATTGCCGCAGCTCTCCTTCCAAATCCAGAACTACTTATATTAGATGAACCTACAAATGGTTTGGATCCATCTGGGATACAGGAAGTTCGTCGCATCATTAAGGATTTAGCAAATGGCGGAACAACCGTCTTTGTTTCCTCTCACATACTGAGTGAATTAGAAATGATTTGTGAGTATTTGGTTATGTTGCGCGAAGGCAAAGTTATTTTTTCAGGTCGAACTCAAGAGCTACTTTCGGCACAAAAACCGATGATCATTGCAAGACCGGAATATGAAGTTGATTTAACAAAGCTTACGAACACCTTAAGTGAAGCTGGCTATCAAATAACTATTGTTGATGGAGCTTTACAGATAGCGGCCGCGAAGGAAGCAAGTGCTGAAATTAATCGTTTGGCCTTTGATTCCGGAATAACCCTCTCTTCTATTTCGATTGTGCTGCCAACACTAGAAGAAACTTTCTTTGAAATGACAGGGGATAACAAATGATCCGCGTAGTAATAGCCGAACTTCGCAAACTTCGGCGCCCATCTCTTCTACTTGGAACTATTGCAACTGTTGGTGGCCTGAGCGCACTATTTACTTCAATCGTTTTCTTGATGATTGATTCTGAGGATGGAAATACCAAGCGCGGTGAGAGTATCGGACCTAAAGAGTTAAGTGAGGCAATTGGTCTTGTCTACGGATTTAAGTTGGTCGGGGTATTTCTCGGAGTCGTAGCACTTTGCATCTTTGCATCTCAAACTGCACAGGAATATTCGCTCGGGACACTTCGCAATCTCCTGGTTCGCCAGCCGTCACGAATGAAAATCCTTGCCGGAAAATTTATTGCGATGAAGTTATTTGCACTCGTCATGGTCCTATTCGCGGGTGCTCTAAGCATTGCTATTTCATTTGCCTTAGCGGGACGAGCAAAAGTAGATACGACTGAATGGGGCACTTCTGCCGCAATGCATATCCTCTTTGAGAGCGCTTTGAATATTTTTCTTGCCACCTTATGTTTTGGAACTTTTGGCATGATTCTTGGACTCTTGTTTCGATCACCTATTAGCGCCATTGCAGTTGGTGTCTTATGGAATCTAATTTTAGAAAATATTTTGGCTGCGCTAATAAATAGCACTAGAAAGTGGCTCCCAGGAATTAATTTTGCCAATCTAGGCGAAGGTGGATATCCCGATTTAACCTACAAACATTCGATTGCTGTGTCACTGAGTTATTTAATTATTGGTGGTGCCATTGCGGCAATTTTGTTTAAGAAGCGAGATGTCGCAAATTAGCGACACAGAGCTCTAATTTCCGCTAATTCTCAGGTTCAACCTTTATCCTTTAGGGATGTCCAAGAGAGTTATTGCCACCTTAATTGCATTTGGCATCTCTCTAACTACTTTAAGTTCTGAAGTCTCACAGGCAAAAACTCCAAAACCTACCGTGGCTCAAATTGAAGCGGCAAAGAAGGAAGAAGCGGCGAAGGCAGCAGCAGCAAAAAAAGCGGCAGCAGTATTAAATTCGGCAACTAAAACCCTAAATCAACTAACTGCAATTGCAGACTCTGCTCAATTTGCTTACAACAAAGCGCTCAAGGAATTGGGAGTTGCAAAAGCTAATGCACAGGCAGCGGCTGATCATGCGGCAAAGACCCAAGCCGAAGTTGGTAAGGCAACACGAGTAATAGGAATGATGGCTTCAAATGCTTACAAACTTGGGGGAGATTTCACAAATATAAACGTTCTACTAAGTGCAAATGGGCCACAGGATTTAATTGACCAATTAACCACTCTGGACAAAATTGGAAATACAAACACAGTTGCTTTGAAACGTTTTAAGGCGGCTGAGGCAGCAGCAAAGATTGCAAAAGCAGAAGCAGATCGAACAAAGGCAGCACAAGAAGTTGCGACTGCAAAAGTCGCTGAAGCTAAGAAAATTGCCGATACCGCAAAAGCTGCGCAGGCAAAAGAGGTAAGTAAGTTGCGTGCAGTTCAAAACAAACTTGCTGCCGATTTAGCAAAAGCAAAGAATCTCCGTGTCACCTTAGAACAGCAACGCCAACTTGCATTACTTGAAGAATCAAATGCTGCCACCGCAACCAAGACACCAAATCAATTTAAAGTTTGGCCAAATAAGGGATTTACGGGCAGACAAACAATTCGCTCAGATGAGGCAATTAGAACCAAAGCGGTTGCATATGCAAAGAAACAAGTCTTAGCGCGCAAGCCATATATCTGGGGCGCACAAGGTCCAAATGCATTTGATTGTTCTGGTCTGGTTTATGCCGCGTATAAAGATGCCGGTTTAGGTTGGCCTCAATGGGGACGGCTAAATGCCGCGCTCTATTTCGTCGCTTCAAAGCGCGTTCCATTTAATGAATTAATACCCGGAGATTTACTTTTCTATTCATATGATGGATCAGTTCAAAACATTCACCACATAACTATTTATGCTGGAAATGGCATGATGTGGGAAGCGAATTCTAGAAAAGTAGGCTTGATTTTCTCAAATATGTACAGCATTAAGGGCTTAATGCCATCTGGCGGTCGGGTCTAATAGTTTTATAGAGTGCTCCATGTGAGCGCTAAAAACCCAGCACTACTTGAACTGCGACAGGCGGTTCGTATTCACTTTGAAAAATTAGAAAAATTAGAGCCATATTCAAAAATTTGCGTAGGTGTCTCAGGTGGTGCTGATTCCTTAGCACTAGCAATTGCTGCAAAGCTTGAGAGCAATAATTTTGATATCGATTTGATTGGTGTAATTGTTGATCACGGATTACAAGAAGAATCTGCAGAGACTGCGGCGACAACACGTAAGAAATTAGAAAAAATTGGATACACCGATGTTTTTTTGGGTAAAGCAAATGTAATTCTTACCGATGGCCTGGAAGCTTCTGCACGTCGAGCCCGGTATAAAGTTTTTGAACAATCTATGGAAACTTATGGTGCGAAAATATTCTTACTAGGGCACACAAAGAATGATCAAGCTGAGGGAGTTTTACTTGGCCTCGCTCGAGGCTCTGGAACAAAATCACTTTCTGGAATGCAAGAAGTCAGTGGGCCTTACATCAGACCATTTCTAACTATTGATAGAAGCACAACCGAAGAAGCTTGCAATGAAGCCGGAATTAAATTCTGGAACGATCCACATAATATTAAAAGTGAATTTTTTAGAGTGCGCGTTCGCGAAAATATTCTGCCGTTAATCGAGAGGGAGATTGGCCCAGGAATCATTGATGCACTTTCAAGATCTGCAAAAATTTTACGTGAAGATGCAACTGCGTTAGATGAGTGGGCAGATGCGGTTTTCTCTCAACTAAACCCAGCAGATATTGAGATTTCAACCCTCATCGATCTACCAATCGCAGTTCGGAGCAGGGTGTTGCGACGGGCGATTTATGCCGCAGGGGCACCGGTTGGAAGCATTTCCGCCTCGCATTTGGAACCAATTGAGGCATTTGTGAGTGATTGGCGTGGTCAGGGCCACACATCTCTTCCTGGTGGTGTGAAGGTTGGCCGAATTTCGGGCAGACTTTCGCTCTCGAACTCGCAACCAACGCAGCCTTAAAAGTAGAAAGAGAATCGCCTCGTGGATCTAGCAACTACCGGAACCGATATTGATCGCGTAATAGTTACTGAAGAACAAATTCGTGCGCGCCTTAAGGAATTGGCGATACAAGTTGAGAAAGATTATGAAGGAAGAGACTTACTTTTAATTGGAGTTCTTAAAGGTGCCGTGATGACGATGGCAGATTTTGCACGTGCGTTACAACGACATATTGAAATGGATTGGATGGCAGTTTCTTCATATGGCTCCGGAACAAAATCAAGTGGAGTCGTTCGTATTTTGAAAGATCTAGATCGTGACATTACTGGCCGCGAAGTTGTAATTGTTGAAGATATCGTGGATACCGGTTTGACGCTTGGTTGGTTAAAAGCAAATCTAGAATCACGTGGCGCTAAGAGCGTCGAGATTTTAACAATGTTGCGTAAACCCGAGGCCGCAAAGGTCGAAGTGGACGTTAAGTATGTGGGCTTTGATATTCCAACAGAATTCGTCGTGGGCTATGGACTTGATTTCAATGAAAAATATCGCAATCTTGATTTCATTGGCGTACTAGCGAAACATATGTATTTATGACCGAGAAAAATTCAAAGAAAAAACCGCCAACTACTCCTAAAAAGAAAATTTCATTTTCGAAGGCACGAGTCCGCAAAATCTTACGTGGTCCGCTTTTTTGGATCGTTCTATCTCTCGTTCTGGTCAGCTTCTTTGGGAAGCTCTCCTCAAGTGGTGATAAATTTACCAAAGTTGAAACCTCAACGATTCTTGCAGCAATTTCTGCGAACAAGGTTGATTCTGCACTTGTTATAGATCGTGATCAGAAAATAGAAGTTGTTTTAAAGCCTGGAAATTATGTGAAAGGTTCAAAGAAGATTTACGCCTCATTTGTTACTGGGGAAGAGCCACAAATAATTGAACTTTTAACTAGCAATCCACCTCCTAAAAAGTGGGATGTAAAAGTTCCAGCACAATCTCTCTTGGTGTCAATACTTTTAAGTATTCTCCCGCTTTTACTTATTGGGTTCTTGTTACTCCTCTTTATGGGAAATGCTCAAGGTGGAAATAAAGTTTTCTCCTTTGGAAAATCCAAAGCAAAGTTGCAGACAAAAGAGATGCCGAAGAACACCTTCGAGGATGTCGCAGGTGCAGATGAAGCAGTTGCGGAACTTACCGAAATAAAAGATTTTCTAGCCTCACCCCAGAAATATCAAGACATCGGCGCGAAGATTCCAAAGGGTGTGCTTCTTTATGGTCCGCCAGGAACAGGAAAAACACTGTTGGCTCGCGCTGTTGCCGGTGAGGCAAGCGTTCCTTTCTATTCAATCTCTGGCTCTGAATTTGTAGAAATGTTTGTTGGAGTTGGTGCATCCAGAGTTCGCGATCTATTTGCTCAAGCCAAAGCAAATGCACCTGCAATTATCTTTGTTGATGAAATTGATGCCGTTGGTCGCCAACGCGGTGCGGGACTTGGTGGCGGACATGATGAACGCGAACAAACACTTAACCAATTACTTGTTGAGATGGATGGTTTTGAAGCAAATGGGCAGGTAATTTTAATTGCTGCTACAAACCGCCCTGATGTTTTAGACCCCGCGTTATTACGCCCAGGAAGATTTGATCGTCAGATTCCAGTAGACCGTCCTGATTTAAAAGGTCGTACTGCAATTCTTGAAGTTCATGCAAAGAATAAGCCAATTGCAAAGTCGGTTAAATTAGCGGATTTTGCAAAACGCACGCCAGGATTTACCGGAGCCGATTTAGCGAATGTATTGAACGAAGCAGCGCTATTAACTGCTCGCGAAAATGCAAAGGTGATTACAAGTGCTGCGCTAGACGAAGCAATTGATCGCGTTATGGCCGGCCCACAACGCAAGACAAGATTGATGACTGAAGAGGAACGTCGTATCACCGCGTATCACGAAGGTGGTCATGCACTTGTGGCTCACGCACTTCCACATACAGATCCTGTCCATAAAATTACAATCATGCCGCGTGGTCGCGCACTTGGTTATACGATGATTTTGCCGGATGAAGATCGATATGCCACAACCCGAAATCAAATGCTTGATCAACTTGCATACTCATTGGGTGGTCGCGCAGCTGAAGAGTTAATTTTCCACGATCCAACAACAGGTGCTTCAAATGATATTGAGAAGGCCACAAACTTGGCTCGCGCAATGGTTACGCAATATGGAATGACAGAACGAATCGGCGCAATCAAACTTGGAATTAGTGAAGGTGAACCATTCCTTGGACGCACTTACGGACACCAGAGAGATTATTCTGAGGAAGTTGCCGGCATCATAGATGGCGAAATCCGAACTCTTATAGAGAATGCACACCAAGAGGCTTATGAAATTCTCGTTGCTAACCGAGATATTCTCGACGATTTAGTAGAAGTCTTGCTCGAAAAAGAGACGCTATTAAAAGATGAAATTGAGAAGATCTTTAAGAAAGTCAGATTAGTTTCAAAGCGACCAGCGTGGACAGGTTCTGATGCTCGTAAGCCAAGCGCACTGCCACCGGTTGCGCTTTCACCCGCAAAACCTCAGGCACCTGTAGTTGAAGAAGAGGAAAAAGCTATTCGCAAGCCAAGAAAGAAAGTAACACCACCAAGTGAATGAGATAACTCCAGTTTCAATGGGGCCACATGACGGTGGTGCTAAAGGTGAGTTTGATCAGGAGCGTGCAGAAAAGGCAGTAACTGAATTACTTCTTGCAATCGGTGAAGATCCAACTCGTGATGGGCTAAGAGATACACCTGCGAGAGTTGCTAGAGCACTTAAGGAGAACTTCGCAGGGTTATGGCAGTCACCAGAAGAAGTTCTATCAACAACATTTGATATTGAGCATCGCGAATTAGTCATAGTCCGAGATATCGAAGTATTTTCCCATTGCGAACATCACCTAACGCCATTTCATGGTGTTGCACATATCGGGTATATCCCAGGAGAAAATGGAAAAATTACCGGACTATCAAAGTTGGCAAGACTTGTAGATATGTATGCAAAAAGGCCACAAGTACAAGAGCGTTTAACTTCACAGATTGCTGATGCAATGGTTGAGGTATTGAATCCTGCGGGCGTGATTGTTGTTATAGATTGCGAACACTTATGTATGTCAATGCGCGGTGTTCGTAAGTCTGAAGCAAGAACTATCACAAGTGCAGTTCGCGGACAATTACGTGATCCTGCCACTCGCGCTGAGGCGATGAGCCTCATAACTTCCAATAATCGCTAACATGCGCAACGAAAGAACTCTCGTAATGGGAATCTTGAATGTTACTCCAGATTCTTTTGCAGATGGCGGTCGACATTTTGATTTTGAATCTGCAATCAATAGAGCCAAAGAGATGATTTCTGAGGGCGTAGACATAATTGATGTTGGTGGTGAATCGACCCGCCCTGGTGCAGATCGTGTAAGTGAAGAGGTTGAGAGAGATCGAGTAATTCCAGTAATAACCGAGCTCGCCGAACTTGGCGTAACTTTAAGTATTGATACAACACGTTCAAATATTGCGCTTGCAGCGATTGGTGCGGGAGCAACAATCATTAACGATGTTAGCGGTGGCTTGGCCGACACAAAGATGGCCTCGGTAATTGCCAGCAATCCAGCGATTCAATATGTAGTTATGCATTGGCGTGGTCACTCGAAAGATATGCAGAACTCGGCGAAGTATAAGAGCGTAGTTAGTGAAGTTAAAGAAGAGTTAGATGATCGAGTTATCGCCCTAACAAAATCTGGCATCGCGCCTGAACAAATAATTTTAGATCCAGGAATAGGTTTTGCGAAGAGCGCCGAACATAATTGGGAATTGCTAAGAAATATAGATCGATTACAACTACTTGGTTTTCCAATCCTTGTTGGTACCTCACGAAAACGTTTTTTAGGAGATTTACTGGGCGCAAATTCAGCTGATGATCGTGAGTCTGCATCCATCGCACTTACAACGCATTTAGCAAAGGCAGGGGTTTGGGGAGTCAGAACCCATTCAGTGAAGCCGCATCGTGATGCAATTGCCGTTGTTGAGGAGATGCAAAAATGAGTGATCGTATTTCGTTAACTGGAATTTCGGCAACCGGCTTCCACGGGGTATTTCCAGAAGAACGTCGTGACGGCCAAATCTTTATTGTTGATCTGGAGCTCTCTTTGGATTTAAAACCGGCTGGCAAGAGTGATGATTTAACCAAGGCAATTAATTATGCAACTGTTGCGACATTGGTAGTAGAAGAGATTACCGGTGAACCACTCTCTTTAATCGAGGCCCTTGCCCACCGAATTAGTAAGAGAGTTCTTGGTGAATTTCCACAGATTGATTCAATATTAGTAACAGTACATAAACCAGATGCACCAGTTGGGATTAACTTAAAAGATATCTCAGTAACAATCGAACGTTCAAAATGAGAGTTGTAATCGCGCTTGGTTCTAACTTGGGCGATAGAAGTTTGAATATTGATAGCGCAGTTATGGAGCTTGCAAAGATAATTGAGGTAACTCATCTATCAACGAATCATGAAACAGATCCTGTCGGGGGACCAGCACAACCAAAATACTTAAACGCCGTGCTGATTGCTGAAAGTGAACTGGACCCACATGAGTTGTTAATTGAGGTGCTAGAGATAGAGAATCAACTTGGGCGTACCAGAGAGGTCCATTGGGGTCCCAGAACTATCGATATAGATTTAATTAGCGCCGGAGATGAAGTAATTAACTCCGAAGTTTTAGTGCTTCCGCATCCAAGAGCGCATGAACGCGTATTTGTTCTTAAACCTTGGCTAGAAATTGATCCAGATGCAGCGTTGCTTGGTTACGGTCCAGCCCAAGAAATTTTGGCTGGTTTGGAGTAACCGTTGTAACCTTGCCCCACGAGCCCGGTACCCGGAAAGGACTGGAGCATGAATTTAAAGTTGAGCCACCCAACCGCCTTTGTTCCAACCATGGGCGCCCTTCACGCTGGGCATGAATCGCTTATTAGAATTGCTAAAGAGTTAGAGAATGAAGTTGTTGTGAGTATTTATGTTAATCCACTGCAATTTGAGAACCCAAATGATTTTTCAAATTATCCAAAGACTTTGGAGAGCGATACCAAACTTGCGGAAGCAAGCGGTGCAACTCTTGTATGGGCACCAACTTTTGAGGAAATATACCCAAGTGATCCAGAGATTATTTCTGCTGGAGAAATCGGGAATCTATTTGAAGGTGTGCACAGGTTCGGCCATTTTGATGGTGTTCTAACCGTTGTTAAACGCTTCTTCGATTTAGTGCAGCCCAAATATGCGGTATTCGGCGAAAAGGATTTCCAACAACTCTTCCTAATTAATCAGATGGTCAATCAAATGCAATTGCCAGTTAAAATAATTGCGGCCCCAACAATTCGCGAGGCGAATGGTGTTGCAATGTCTTCTAGAAATTCCCGGCTATCAGTCTCAGAACAAGGGCAAGCAGCGGGAATCTATTTAGCACTAAAGGCTGCGGCGGCAGCGAATGAATTAGAGCGAGCTCGCCGACTTCTCGTGAAAGAAATAACTTCAATTCCTGGATTCCTACTCGACTATGCCGAGATTATCGATGAGAACACCTTTGAATTAGCAACTGAAGTTACGGCCAAACCTCGGGCAATTGTTGCTGGCTGGATTAATGGGGTTAGGTTGTTAGACAATATGGTTATGTCGAAATTGGAAGTTTCCAGATGAAATTACTTTCTGGGAAGCCAGGTTGGACGGTTACTGCCGATGTGATTGTTATTGGCTCTGGTGTTGCAGGTCTAACCACAGCGCTAAATTTACGTTCAAGTAATTTATCTGTATTGCTCGTTACTAAAGCCAAGATAGATGAAGGTTCGACAAAATGGGCACAAGGTGGAATTGCTGCTGCCCTTGGACCTGGAGATACACCAGATCAACATAAGAAAGATACTTTGATTGCTGGTGCCGGATTATGCGGTACCGACGCGGTAGATGTCTTAGTAACTGAAGGACCAGAAGCTGTTCGTAAATTAATTGCACGTGGCGCCGTTTTTGATAGATCTGAATCAGGTGAAATCGCGCTTACTCGTGAAGGCGGCCATTTACGCAATCGAATTTTGCATGCTGGTGGCGATGCAACAGGTGCAGAAGTTTCACGTGCATTGCTCGCAGCCGTTAATGACGATGATGGAATTGAAGTAATTGAAAATGCACTTGCTATTGATGTATTAAAAACTGATGAAGGCGCAGTTTGTGGCGTAACACTTCACGTCATTGGCGCCGGAAGTCGAGATGGTGTTGGTCGCGCACTTGCTCGTGCAGTTGTAATTGCAACTGGCGGCTTAGGTCAGGTATATGCCCAGACTACTAATCCATCGGTATCGACCGGAGATGGTGTCGCTCTTGCATTGCGTGCCGGAGCCGAAATTGCAGATGTGGAATTTATTCAATTTCATCCAACTGTTTTATGGCGAGACGATAGTTTGAGTGGGCAGCAACCACTAATTAGCGAAGCGGTACGTGGTGAAGGTGCAGTGCTCGTGAATGATAAAGGTATTCACTTTATGGCCGACAAACACCCGCAAGGTGATTTAGCACCTCGAGATATTGTGGCAATCGAAATCTTTAAGCAGATGAAGGAAAGTAACTCACCACATGTTTGGTTAGATGCAACCAAAGTGCAGGGTTTTGCCGAGAGATTTCCAACGATTTTTGCATCTTGTCTAGAGAATGGAATTGATCCGAGAAAACAGATGATTCCAGTTTCTCCGGCATCACATTATTCATCAGGTGGTGTGAAGGTTGACTTAATGGGACGAACATCTATTCCTGGGCTTTATGCATGTGGCGAAACGGCATGTACAGGCGCACATGGTGCCAATAGATTGGCATCAAACTCTTTGCTGGAAGGCTTGGTATTTGGAACGAGAATTTCTACAGATATTTCAGAAAATATCGCAGACCAAGGTAAACCAAGTGAAGAGATATCAAAGGATTTCCTATTAAGTCCGGCAATAAAAATGACGCTACAACTTGCAATGAGCCAAGGCGCTGGTGTTATGCGAAGCGCCCAATCTCTCAAAGAAACACTTCTTACGCTAGAACAATTAGCTACTCGTACAAGTAACGCTCCTTGCATCGAAGCATGGGAAGTTTCTAATTTATATTTACTTGCAACCACAATTGCTCGAGCAGCGCTAGAGCGTAAGGAAACTCGTGGCTCACATTGGCGAAGTGATTTTCCTGAAACAAGCGTCGATTGGTCTAAGCGGATTGTCCAAAATTACGATGACAATGGTGTTTGGAGTTCAAAATTGGAAGAGGTGAAGTAATGACATTTAGTAAAGGCCTGAATGAATTAATTCTTAGCGCTGGCTTAAGCGTGGAAAATATTGCGCGAATTGCGCAAGCTGCGATTGATGAGGATTTAAATGGTTCAACCGATGTGACTTCTGTTGCAACAATTCCTGAAGAACAATTAGCAGTTGCGCAATTTATAAATCGTAAGTCAGGTGTAATTGCAGGTGTTCCAGTCGCTGCCGCACTACTTGAAATTTGTGGCATTACGGATTACAAGATTGAACATGGCGATGGCGAATCTGTTCCAGCAAATTCACTAATCATTTCAGCGCACGGCAAGACGCGAGCAATTCTTCTTGCAGAACGCAGCGCTTTAAACTTTCTAGGCCATCTAAGTGGAATTGCTACATTGACCAGATCTTGGGTGGATGCTGTGGCGGATACAAAAGTTGCAATACGAGATACTCGAAAGACGACTCCAGGGCTGCGGGAACTAGAAAAATGCGCGGTTCGTGCGGGTGGTGGAGTGAATCATCGACTTTCTTTAGCTGATGGCGCGCTTATAAAAGATAACCATGTACTTGCGGCAGGCGGCGTTACTGCAGCGTTTAACTTGGTAAAGGCAAAATTCCCTGATCTATCGTTAGAAGTTGAAGTGGACTCTCTGCAGCAACTTCGTGAGGTTATAGATGCGGGTGCCGAATTTGTATTACTAGACAACATGTCTATCGAAGAGTGTCGGGCTGCAGTAGAGATTGTTTCTGGACGAGCAAAGTTAGAAGCATCTGGTGGGTTAATTTTAGATAACGCGCGCGCATACGCGAAGACCGGTGTGGATTATCTGGCGGTAGGGGCGTTGACACATTCGTCTCCAGTTTTGGATATCGGATTAGATTTGAGAATGGAGTAAATATGTTGCTAGCAATCGATGTCGGAAATACAAATACTGTCCTTGGGGTATTTGAAGAGAAAGCACTAATTAGAAGTTGGCGAGTCAAGACTGACCCTAGAGACACCGCTGATGAATTGTGGGTCCGTTATTCTGCGCTAGTTCAAGGCTTTGAAATAACTGCTCTTTCAATCTGTTCAACTGTACCTTCAACACTGCGTGAGCTTCGAACTATGATTGCAGATTTTTACCCAGATCTTAAGACAACAATTGTTGAACCTGGAGTCAAGACTGGTGTGCCGCTGCAGGTTGATAATCCTAAAGAAATTGGCTCAGATCGAATCGTTAACACGTTAGCAGCCCACGAACTTTATGGCGAAAACGGACCCTGCATAGTAGTTGATTTTGGAACGTCAACAAATCTTGATGTGGTTTCACCAAAAGGCGAATTTCTAGGTGGTGCGCTTGCCGCTGGAATTGAAATTTCAGTTGACGCACTTGCGGAAAGAGCAGCACAATTGCGACGAGTCGAGTTAGTAGCTCCACGAAATGTAATTGGAAAGAACACGGTTGAAGCGTTGCAATCTGGAACTATTTATGGCTTTGCTGGCCAGGTAGATGGTTTGGTAAATCGAATTACAGATGAGCTGACAACTCTTTATCCGGACTCTGGCGAGGTGAGTGTTATTGCAACTGGTGGCTTAGCGCCATTGGTAATCGGGGTTAGTGAAACTATTGATTTTCACGAGCCAGATTTGACCTTAATTGGACTTCGCTTAGTTCATGAACGCAATTCTTAACCCGCCTAAAGGATAGACTTACACACCTTATGAGCGAAAAAGATAACTCTCAAAATACTCCAGCAGTATCTGATGCAGATGATCTGCCAGAACAGCTTCGGATTCGCCGCGAGAAGCGTGCGGCAATTATTGAGCGTGGAACTGAGCCATATCCGGTAGAAGTTCCAAGAACAAAGAGTATTAAGGAAATCCGCGAAACTCATAACGAGTTAGCGATTGATGTCGCTACCGGAATTATTGAGAGCGTAGCCGGACGCGTAATTTTTAAACGTGATACTGGAAAATTATGTTTCGCAACTCTGCGCGAAGGCGAAGGAACTGAAATTCAAGCCATGTTCTCCCTCGACAAGGTAGGCCAGGAAGTATTAGACCTTTGGAAATCAGATGTCGATTTAGGAGACTTAGTCAGCGTTACGGGTGAAGTTATAACTTCAAAACGTGGCGAGTTATCTATTCTTGCTTCAAGTTGGAAGATGGCTGCAAAATCTCTTCGCCCACTTCCAGTAGAGCATAAGCCGTTATCTGAAGAGACCCGAGTTCGCATGCGTTATGTCGATCTCATTGTGCGACCAGAAGCGCGTTCCAATGCCAGATTGCGACCAAATGTAATGCGGGCGCTACGTGAAACTTTTCACAACCGTGGCTTTGTTGAAGTTGAAACACCGATGCTTCAAGTCATCCACGGTGGCGCAGCCGCTCGACCATTTAAAACACTCAGCAACGCGTATGACATGGAACTTTTTCTGCGCATAGCACCTGAGCTTTTTCTTAAGCGCTGTGTTGTTGGTGGAATAGAACGCGTCTTTGAAATTAATCGTAACTTCAGAAATGAAGGTGCGGATTCAAGCCATTCACCAGAATTTGCGATGATTGAAAGCTATGAGGCTTATGGTGATTGGAATTCAATCGCAGATTTAACGCGTCAACTTGTCCAAGATGCTGCGATGGCAACATCTGGCAGTCATGTTGTGACGCACTACGATGGCAGAGAAGTTGATCTCGGTGGCAAGTGGGAAGAAGCATCGCTCTTTGATTTGATTTCCAAAGGCGTTGGTAAAGAAGTTACAGCGCTAACTCCTCGCCCAGAACTCGTTAAAATCGCTGAAAAATTAGGAATGAAGATTGATCCAAAGTGGATAACTGGAAAGCTAGCAGAAGAGATATTTGAACACGTTTCCGAAGGAAAATTAACAGGTCCAATATTTGTCAAAGGTTATCCAATTGATACCTCACCACTTGTACGTGCACATCGCGAGATTCCGGGTATCGCTGAAAAATGGGATCTTTATATTGGCGGTTTCGAACTTGCAACTGGATACTCCGAATTGATCGATCCCGTAATTCAACGTGAACGTTTGACGGAACAAGCAGCGCTCGGCTCTAAGGGCGATCTTGAAGCAATGCAGATAGATGAAGATTTCTTGCGCGCTATGGAATATGCAATGCCACCAATGGGAGGCATGGGAATGGGCGCAGATCGATTGCTAATGGCGCTGACAGGTCTTGGTATTCGCGAAACAATTCTCTTCCCATTAGTAAAGCCGGAAGAATCCTAAATAATTATGTCGCTGATAATTCGCCAAGCAAAAACTCCTGATGTAAAAAATATTCGAGCAATTATTGATGAGTATGCTGCTGGTCATCGCTTACTTACAAAGGAGACGGTTACGCTTTATGAAAGCGTCCAAGAATTTACCGTTGCAGAAATCGATGGCAAAGTTGTTGGTTGTGGTGCGATGCACGTTTTGTGGGAAGATTTAGCGGAAGTACGATCTGTTGCAGTAGATGAAAGCGTGCGCGGCAAAGGTGTCGGACACGGAATATTAGAAGTCTTGATTAAGCGCGCAACTGAACTTGGGATCAAAAGAATATTTTGTTTAACATTTGAAACCGAATTCTTTGGTCGACATGGATTTGTGGAAATTCAAGGAACCCCGGTCTCGCCAGATGTTTACACCGAACTACTGCACTCTTATGACAGCGGAGTTGCCGAATTTTTGGATCTTGAGAGCGTCAAACCAAATACCCTCGGCAATACCCGAATGCTGCTCACTCTTTGATAACTCTTTAATATCGGGATTTGACCACTAAATATTGGGCAAAATCTCAGTTTTGCGGGCATAAATTGGGTCGAAATTGGGTTAGCCCCAGTACAGGCCTTCGCATTAGAGTTGTCCTATTGGCAGACCATAAATAGCAAGAAGAGAGGAAGCCCTGCGATGTTCGAGCGCTTTACAGATCGAGCCCGACGAGTTGTTGTGCTGGCCCAAGAAGAGGCACGCATGCTCAACCACAATTACATCGGGACCGAACACATACTTCTTGGTTTAATTCACGAAGGTGAAGGCGTCGCAGCAAAAGCTCTTGAAGCTCTTGGAATCTCACTCGAAGCAGTTCGTTCTCAAGTTGAGGAAATAATCGGACAGGGCCAACAGGCGCCCTCCGGACATATTCCTTTTACACCGCGTGCGAAGAAAGTTCTCGAGCTATCACTTCGTGAAGCGCTTCAACTCGGTCACAACTACATCGGAACCGAACACATTCTTCTTGGTTTAATTCGTGAAGGTGAAGGCGTTGCTGCACAAGTGCTAGTAAAACTTGGCGCAGATTTAAATCGAGTGCGTACTCAAGTTATTTCACTTCTCTCTGGTTACCAAGGAAAAGAAGCAGCAACTTCAGGAGGACCTGCAGAAGGAACTCCATCAACATCATTAGTACTTGATCAATTTGGTCGCAACCTCACACAGGCAGCGCGCGAAGGAAAACTTGATCCTGTTATTGGTCGCGACAAAGAGATCGAACGTGTAATGCAGATTCTCTCTCGCCGAACAAAAAATAATCCAGTTCTAATTGGTGAACCTGGTGTCGGCAAGACGGCAATTGTTGAAGGTTTGGCACAATTAATTGTTAAAGGCGATGTTCCTGAAACTCTTAAGGACAAGCAGGTTTACTCTCTCGATCTTGGAGCACTTGTAGCCGGAAGTCGCTACCGTGGAGATTTTGAAGAGCGCTTGAAGAAGGTCTTAAAAGAGATTCGTACTCGTGGCGACATCATTCTTTTCATCGACGAGATTCATACCCTTGTTGGCGCAGGCGCAGCAGAAGGCGCAATAGATGCAGCAAGTATCTTGAAGCCAATGCTCGCGCGAGGTGAGTTACAGACAATTGGTGCAACTACTCTTGATGAATATCGCAAGCACTTCGAGAAAGATGCTGCGTTAGAACGCCGCTTCCAACCAATTCAAGTTGCTGAACCAACCGTTGAACACACTATTGAGATTCTTAAGGGACTTCGCGATCGCTACGAATCTCACCATAAAGTTTCAATTACAGATGAAGCACTTGTCGGCGCTGCACAAATGGCTGATCGCTATATTTCAGATCGCTTCCTGCCAGATAAGGCAATCGATCTAATCGATGAAGCTGGTTCTAGACTTCGAATTCGTCGCATGACTGCGCCACCAGAATTACGCGCCTTTGATGACAAAATTGCCGATGCCCGCAAAGAGAAGGAATCAGCAATTGATTCTCAAGACTTTGAAGGTGCTGCTGCCTTCCGCGATAAAGAGAAGGTTTTGATCGCCGAGAAGCATGAAGCTGAAAAGAATTGGAAGGCCGGCGACCTAGATGTTGTCGCTGAAGTAACTGAAGAGCTAATCGCTGAGGTTCTTTCAAATGCAACTGGTATTCCAGTATTTAAATTAACTGAAGCAGAGACTGCTCGCTTGTTACGTATGGAAGATGAGCTGCACCGTCGCGTTATTGGCCAAGAGCAAGCAATCAAGGCTCTCTCTCAAGCAATTCGTCGGACACGTGCTGGTCTAAAAGATCCAAAGCGTCCTGGTGGTTCATTTATCTTTGCTGGCCCATCTGGCGTTGGTAAGACCGAGCTCTCTAGAACCCTTGCCCAATTTTTATTTGGAAATGCTGATGCACTTATCCAACTCGACATGTCTGAATATTCTGAGAAGCACACCGCATCTCGACTATTCGGTGCACCTCCAGGTTATGTTGGTTATGACGAGGGTGGACAGCTAACAGAGAAAGTTCGCCGCAAGCCATTCTCAGTCGTACTCTTCGATGAGATCGAGAAGGCGCATCCAGATATCTTTAACGCACTTCTACAAGTTCTTGAGGATGGTCGACTAACTGACTCCCAGGGACGTGTGGTTGATTTTAAAAACACAATCATCATCATGACTACAAACTTAGGTACTCGTGATATTTCCAAGACGCTAAACCTTGGCTTCACAAATGCTTCAGATCAACAAGGAAATTATGAGCGCATGAAGGGCAAAGTTAGTGATGAGCTAAAGAGCCACTTCCGCCCAGAATTTTTAAACCGCATCGATGATGTAATTGTCTTCCATCAATTAAGCGAGAACGAGATCATCCAAATTGTTGACTTAATGATCACTAACTTGGATGAAAGACTTCGCGCTCGCGATATGGGAATTGAATTAACAACTGAGGCTAAATTGCTTCTTGCTAAGAAGGGCTATGACCCACTTCTTGGCGCGCGTCCACTTCGTCGTTGCATTCAACGCGAGATTGAAGATGCACTTTCCGAGAAGATTCTCTTCGGTGATTTAAAGGCTGGAGAAATTATCTTGGTTGGAACCACAGTTGAAGATGAGAAAGATATTTTCACATTCAAGGGAATGCCTAAAGCTGAAATGCCAGATACTCCTGGCGATTTAGCACAAACTCCTACTGCTAATTAATCTTTACGCGAGCGATCGCCTGCTCTAAGCGGGCGACCTCCATAATTTCAATTCCAGGAATTTTAATATCACTTCCTGCTGGAACTATCGCCCGCTTAAATCCTAAACGTGCAGCTTCGGTAATGCGCTGCGTTACACCTGTAACTTTTCTAATCTCACCTGCTAAACCAACTTCACCAATAGCAATTAAATCTGCAGGAAGGGCTAACCCTTTTGCGGCTGAACCAACTGCGAGTGCAACAGCTAGATCTGCGGCAGGTTCGGCAATCTTCATACCCCCGACTGTTGCAACGTAAACATCGCGGCCAGAAGTTCTGATATTTGCGCGAAGTTCTAAAACGGCCAAAGTCATTGCAGTACGGGGGTTATCGAGCCCTGATGTAACTCGCCTTGAGTTTCCAAAATCACGCCCATCAGGGACTGCAGCGCCTACAAGTGCTTGAATTTCTGCAAGTAATGGACGTCGCCCCTCAAGCGTCACCGTTACACAAGTCCCGGGAACAGGTTCGCTGTGACGAGTTGTGAATAGCCCTGTTGGATCGGGGAGTGAAGTAATTCCATTCTCATTCATATCAAAGCAGCCAACTTCATCAGATGCCCCGAAACGATTCTTAATAGCGCGAATCAAACGTAACCTGGAATGTCGCTCGCCTTCAAAATTAAGAACAACATCAACAATATGTTCAAGCAGCCTTGGCCCGGCAATTGAGCCATCTTTAGTTACATGTCCAACCAAAATTAAAGTGATTGATCGTTCTTTAGCAATTCTTATTAGAGCAGCAGCAATTTCACGCACTTGAGTTACCCCGCCAGGGGCACCATCAACAGTGACGCTTGCAATCGTTTGAATCGAGTCGATAATTAGTAATTGCGGCTTAACCGAATCAATATGTGCAATTACCGAACCGAGTTCATTCTCGGATGCAAGCCACAAATTTGGATCGATTGCATCTAAACGTTCAGCACGAAGGCGAACTTGTGATGCTGATTCTTCACCACTTATATAGAGCGCTCTAATATTTTGGCGCGCACTTTGCGCTGCAACGCTTAACAATAAAGTTGATTTTCCTACACCTGGTTCGCCTGCCAATAAGATTGTGGCTCCAGGAACTAAGCCACCACCTAAAACGCGATCTAATTCGCTGACACCACTTGATCGCGCCTTTGCATTTTCTAAACTAACTTCACCAATCGGTAGCGCTGCAGAAGTTACCTGGCCTGCGACTAGTGAAAGCCGCTTTGGAGCTGCTACTTCTTCAACCGAACCCCACGCCTGACATTCCCCACAACGTCCAACCCACTTAGTGGTTGTCCACCCGCATTCCCCACAACGGAAGGGATCTTTAGCTGGTGTTACCTTCTTTGCCATCCCCGAAGGCTACTGGCAGGCGCCCACACACCCGAATAGTTCACCCCAATTTGTGCTCAAAATGCTGGGAATTCACCGAGAAATATGGACCTTTCTCCCTTAAAATATTGGTAAGCAGAAGTTGTAATTTTCATATGGGATTACAAAATATGTGGCTGGTGCTTCAATTGAGGCCCAGATCCAAAACGCCCCACGGAGGCTAAATAATGGTAAACCTAACAAACGGTCAATGGAGCACGTTGTATAACATGTTCTCATTTGGCTTGATTTCGATGCTTGCATGCACCGTTTATACATTGGTGTCACAAGCTCGTGTACTACCTAAATACCGTAATGCACTTGTTCTATCTTCAATGGTTACATTCATTGCTGCGTACCACTACTTCCGCATTTTCAACTCATTTGATGAGTCATCAGGTGATGGTGGAGTAACAGTTGGAACAGCAAAGGGTGCCTTCAATGAGGCATATCGTTATGTTGACTGGATCCTGACCGTACCTCTTCTACTTGTAGAAGTTATTGCAGTACTTGCGCTCGCTAAGGCCGCTGCAAGTTCACTAATCGGTCGCCTAGTCCCAGCCTCAGCAGCGATGATTGCTCTTGGTTACCCAGGTGAAATCTCAGCTGTTACAAGCACAAAGGTTATGTTCGGCGTACTATCCACAATCCCATTCCTTTACATCCTTTACGTTCTATTCGTAGAACTTGGAAAGTCATTAGAACGTCAACCAGAAGGTGTAGCAGCAACAGTTGGTCGCCTACGTCTTCTCTTGATCGCAACATGGGGCGTTTACCCAATTTCATACCTACTACCAATCCTTAGCGATACATCTGCAACTGATCCAAGTGCATTTGTTAATCGCCAAATTGGTTACACAGTCGCAGACGTACTTGCTAAGTGCGTATTCGGATTAACAATCTACAAGATTGCTCGTCTGAAGTCTGCAGCAGAAGGCATGAAGGAAGATCACTAATCTGATCTAGTTTTAAAATAGATTTGGGGGCACCTACCAAGGTGTCCCCAAATTTTTTTCTTTTTAAATCACAGTAAAGGGGTATCCTTAAACATGACAAATTATCGCTGGGGTGGCTATTTATTAGTCGCAATGGGGCTTTTAAATTTGCGCTACCAAACCGGACAACCAGGTGTATTTACTCATAGTTTAATTATTCTCTTACCTGGAGCCTTAATTTTAATTATGAGCTTTATTTCTTCAACAGCAAAAATATTGAATACTAAAGGCGCCAAGATCGTTTCAATTGTAGTTGGAGTAGCAACAATTCTTTATGCCGCAATTAATTAATCTTTAGGCTGAAATCCTTTACGTCCCCAATAAACCCATAAGCTCATTACCGCTAATACAAGAGCGAAACCAAAGAGCAAATCTTCGACGGGTGCGCTACAAACTCTTCGTCCAATAATGGCATCAGGGCTGTACATAACTATATTTCTAGAAGTTAGCCACCAATTCGTAATAAGTTGAAAAGGCAAAATAATTGCGTAAGAGGTCCAGAAAACGGATTTAGATAGCAACATAGTTTTAGCGCCATACATATCAAATAGAACTGCTGCGATAACACCACCCAGTGCAATATCTGTATAAATCATTTAGATTCATCACCTACCAGCCAATGTTTTTTAACAGTACGAACACCTTCGATAGTCATAATGGCAGCGGTAGGAACTATTAAGAAGAAGAGAAACTCTTCGAGCGGGATATCGAATGGGCCATAAATTCCTAGAATTTGTTCTGGATCAAATTTCCAGTGGCCATTTGCAACGGCATACGCATCCCAAATAATGAAGGGAATTGCTACTGGAATCACGCTCATCAGCACCCGCTTGATGCGACGTAAGACTTTAATTTTGAGAATTATTTCCAACCAAAAAGAACCAACTACGGTGAAGGCGAGCATTGCTAAATATCCAAACTTTAACAATCCAGCTCTCCCTTCAAATCACGAAGCCGTTCGTATACTAGTCCTGTGAATGGCGCCAAAACAGTATTTAACTCAGTTCGAAAATTCTCCACCCTTGCGGTTCTATTCGCGATTCTTATCTCTGGGGTCTTGTCTTTAACATCTGCAGGTGAAAGCCTTGGCTGGCAGGTTGGCTTTGCGCTACTTGCACTGACACTCGGAATCCCACATGGTGCTATCGATCATTTAGTTGCCCTTCCAGCAACAACTAAACCGAAATGGTTTCTATTGATATTTATTTACATTGCAGTTTCCATAATTGCCGTTCTGGCTATTTTGCACTGGAATAAATTGGGATTTCAACTGGTTTTAGTAATGAGTGCTCTGCATTTCGGTTTTGGTGATGCTGCTTTTATAGCGGAGAAAGATCGACTCAATCTGAAAAGCAGAATGACCTTCAAGACGCAAACCATGTTTGCTATTTCATCTGGGACAATTCCGGTATTTATACCGTTGCTAAAAGGTTCAACGGCTAGTGCGCTCCGCGAAATTAACCCGTTATTGATTAGTTGGGCTGCTGATGTCTCGTCACAAATTAGGTTTTTAGTTGGTTTTTTCTTTATAGCAACGCTAATTCTTCTGTTAAAAGAGAAACGTACTCGGGAGGTTATGGATTTGGTGCTCTTGGCTGGACTCGCAATTATTGCGCCACCGCTAGTTGCATTCGCTGTTTACTTCGGGTTCTGGCATGCAATGCGCCACACTTCAAGGCTGACTTTAATTCTGCCAAAGGCAATTAAAGAAGCTGAGCGCAACAATCCTAAAGCTTCCTTCATTGCGGTTGTAATTCCAGGGCTACCGGCGCTCTTGGGAACAGTTCTTGTTGCTCTAGCAATTGCGCTTATTGACGGTAAGAATATTGATGTTAGCTACTTATGGTACTTATTAGTATTGGTCTGGGCCTTAACGGTGCCACACATGATTGTCACTTCAAAAATCGATCAAAAAGCGCTAGCTTAAATTATTTACCTGCTGCAACTGTTGCGGGGTGAATAATAAAGAGCGGTAATTCACGCTTCTTCTGCTCTTTACGCGTTGTAGCTATTGCTTCAATTCGATTATCACAATGCTCTTTGAGGACGTCGTAAGCTGGCTGTCCCATAAGTGCAACCAGTTCAACCTTATTTGAAATATAAACAGGTTCACGGCCTACATGTGCTTCAGTATTGCTTGTGCAATACCAATCAAAATCTTCTCCACCATCTCCCCAAGCTAAGCGTTCATATTCACCAATTACATTTACCGTGATTTGTTTATCACCAAATTCTCGCTCTTCAAAACTTCTGCGAATAGGAAGCTGCCAACAAACATCTGGCTTTGTTTCTACAAAATGCACGCCTTCTTTTTCAGCTAAGTGGTGAAGTGCGCAACCGAAGCTTCCGGTAAAGCCAGGAGCGCTGTAACCCTTGCGGTTCAAGAAAATACATGAATCTTCTATTTTTCTGGTTTTACGATCTTTATCTAAGCCAATTTCAGAAATTTGCATCTTGCCCTTAGATTTCTTTGGTTGGGCTTCATCAAAATACTGCCACATATCGGGTGTTAATCGCTTTGCAACTTCTAGTGTGCGTTTCTCATCTGCATCATCGGAGTAATAAGCACCGTCGGAACAACAACCAGCATCTGGTTTGTCAGCGTCAACGCCACAGCAACCATTTCCGTAGATGCATGTCCAATAAGAAGTGAGCCAAGTCAGGTCGCATTTATAAAGCTCTTCTGGCTTTGCGGGATCAATAAACTCGACCCAGTCGCGAGCGAAATTTGGATTTACCTCTGGCATAATCGCAGAGCCTAGGGCTTATTTCTTAAATAAGCACATCCGAGAAGTCGGCTTTAGGTAGGCTTCTCTTATGTCAATGCAATCTTCGTTCTCAACTTCCAAATACCAAGTTGGTCTAATCGGTGTTGGTGTTATGGGAGAGGCTTTAATTTCGGGACTCGTATCATCTAGATTTCCAAAGGCGCAAATTGTCTTTACGGAAAAGCGCACGGATCGAGCCCGTGAGATCTCCACGAAATATGGCGCTCGGGCCCTTGAATTAAGTGAGCTTGCAAAAAGCAGTGACGTTATCTTGTTGGTAGTTAAGCCTCAGGATCTAGCAGATTTATTAGCAGCAATCGCTCCAGATTTAAATAAGAGCGCACTTCTTGTCTCGTTTGCTGCTGGTAAAACTACGAAATTCATAAGTGAGAAAACTTCGGAGAAAGTTTCAGTAATCAGAGTAATGCCAAATACTCCAACGCTTATCGGAGAAGGAATGGCAGCAATTTCGCTAGGCGCTAATGTGAGCCAAGAACAGGCTAAATTTGTCGTTGATTTTCTTGCCACCTGTGGCAAAGTAATTTCCGTAGATGAAAAATTGCAAGATGCCGTAACTGCTGTGAGTGGTTCTGGCCCAGCATATTTCTTCGCATTCGTAGAGGAAATTATCAGGTCTGGCATCGCACTAGGTTTATCGGAAGAGCAGGCTTCGACTCTTGCTATTCAAACAATCGTAGGTTCAGCGGCAATGTTGGAACAATCCGGCAAGAGCGCTACGACACTTCGTGAGAATGTAACGAGTCCAAATGGAACAACAGCGGCCGCTCTTAAAGTTTTTAAAGATGCAAATTTTGGTGAAATAATTGAGAAGGCAATGACTGCAGCGCGGGATCGGTCCCAGGAGCTAGCGTGAAATTTGGCGTTCTTCTTTTAGTAATTTCCCTCGCATGTTTTACACCAGAAGCAAATGCGGCAATTAAGGTAACACCATCCAAGGCGCCAATTACCGTGATTTCTCCGGAAGGATCCGGTGATCAAATTTCTGATTTTATAGTTAACCCAACAGTAATCGCGATTGTTGGGACTATTGAAAGTGGCTTAGCAAATTTAGTAACCGCGCCAGCTCTAGGCGGAAGTGATGGTTTTATTACTGCTCTTGATAGCTCGAAAGTTAGACTTTGGGATTTGCGATTAGGAAGTACAAGTGACGATATTGCAACGGCATTAACTAAAGATAAATCAGGATATTTCTGGATTGCTGGTGCCACTTCAAAGCCGATGGAAACCCTTACGTCAACCGTCGATACCACCACACTTAATTTGGACTCTGTAGTAATTGATCCTGTTAGTACTCCCATAAATTCTTTAAATAGATTGGTAATTTGGAAAGTTGGAATTACGGGACAACTCGCGGAAACTTATTATTTTGATGTTGATGGTGTGATTGCCCCATCAGTCATAAACTTCGATGGAACTAAGCTAAACATAACTGGAAAGATCACAAAAGATTTGGTTACCCAACAATTCTCGATTTCATTGGATCAATTAGGCACTTTCTCTGGATTTACTCCAGGAAAGATCCCAGCTCCAAAACCACCGGCGATTGCGACCATCAAAGCGGGAGTAAATAATTTAAAGAGTTTTATCTCAAAAACAACAATTATTGGCATTTCATCCTGGCGGGCAAAATCCCCGACGCCGGTAATAGTTAAATATACAAAAACTGGGAAGGCACTCGCTGCAAATTCATTTACCGGAAAGGTCAAGAAGATTCTCTGGCAATCTGGAATTGGGGCAGTTGTTTTAGTAGAGACGAATTTGGATAATGAAATTCACGTTCTTACAAATATGGCTTAATTAAGGCTTTCTAAATAGGGTCAGTTTTCCCTCACTTGCTATCAATGCAAATTTAATCTTATTAATGGTTATCCAGGCCGTAGATTTCGCGGATGCTGCACTTGTTCCTGATATTAAATTAAAAGTCTTATCTACTTTATTAAAAGTACATATGCGATCTTCACAACCAAAGATAATCGCTGATTCATCAACGGCGATAGGCGAACTTGGCGCACCAAAATAATCAGTCTTTGCGGTATTTGGAAGCGCTTCAACACCAACGTTGTTCCATTGAATCTGATCTGGCTTTGGAAGTGAAATTACTGATGCCCCCAACCAACTTGCATCCAAAGTTTTTGAATTTAAAGTAAGAGCAAGGTCATATCCTGCAACTATAGTATTTGTGCTACTTGCTTGAAGTGCTTGATATTTCCAATCTTCAGGAAATGGGCTTTCTCGTGTTGCAATTCGGACATCGCCACGAAGTGCACTCTTGTCAGAATTGCTTACTGAAAGGATTGAATCATAGGCAACAGTGACTTTAGTTCCAACACTCTTTGCTCGAAGGTGGAATGCCACGTCGCCCATAGTTCTGCCATTAATTAGCGAGTCACCATCGACTATTTCATAGCGCCAATTTTTCCCATCGCGAACTGCGCCTAATAAAATGCCTTGGCTTTCATCGCGATAAAAAACTTGTTCGCTGGTTAAAGTGATTGCACAAGCGTTAGAAACACTTACATCACTTCCAGTTCTTACCCTTGCCGCTTGCTTGTAATCCTGAATTATTGGGCCATCGCCATCTATAACTTCATAGCTCCACTTTTTCCCATTATAAGAGGCTCGGCGAAGATCTTTATTTGTTAAATCTCCATAATAAAGATTTAAATACTCGGTCTTACCAATCTTATTTGTGCAGATTGAAACGCTTCCAGCAACGCTATTCTTAGTCTTTCCGCTCTTTGTTCCATCGCCATCGATAGTTTCAATTAGCCATTTCTTACCGCTCCAAGTAGCGAGTTTTAGCAGCCCGTTCTGGGTATCAGAATAAGCAACAACGGTCTTTCCGGCATACATTGCTGTTGCTAAATACTTACCATCAGCGGTCGGATCGATAATGGTTTTCCGCCAAACACCTTGCGGGATGATTCCATTAGTTGTCGCTTCAATTGAGATGCCCACTGCATTTTTTGCAGCTAAAGTGAAGGAATAGACCGAACCATTGATAAGCCCAGTAATAACTGCTGGGCTTGAGGTCACAATTTTTTCAGCCCCAGTTTGGTTTACTTTAATTACATAAGATGAAACTTGTGCAGTGCGTTGGTTAATTGGGGGATCGAAGCTGATAATTGCAGATCTATCACCTACTAAAGCTTTCACATTTCTAGGAGTACCTGGAGTTCCAAAAGGTAACCCGGCTGGCGGTTTAGCTAACATGTCATCAAACATCGCCATTAATAACGGCCCAGGATCATGAAAAACTTCGCCGAGCTTCAAGTTCGGTGACATAACCGCATTTTTGGGATCGTTCTCAAATGTTGCTTCATCTAAGTGGCCTACCGATGATCCACCTTCATAAACTTTCGGGGTATACAACTTAGGTTTAATTCCGTTATTTGCCCGTACTCCATTTACACCAGACCAGACAAGAGGTTCAGTTAGAGCTGTTCCTAAAGCGAGTGATGGTGAATCCAAATCCATTAATCGGCGACCATCTGAAAGTTGAGCATAGGCATCGAAAGGCGTTGGCTGTTGAATGCTGCCGTAACCATATAGTGTGTCGTAATCTGCATTTGATAAGAAGCCAAGGCCGTGGCCCATTTCATGCAAAATCATTGATTCGAGATCATATTTCGTGCTTGGACAATTTCCATCTGTTCCAAGATAAAGCATTGAACCATTCGTCGAGTTAATTCTAATTGTTACTTCAGGAATTGCCGGTTCAATATCTTCACCTGCAATTGCATCCGCAAGTGCCGATGCGTACCACAAATCCTTATCTGGAATATTTTTGAAATTAGAATGAAGTTTTCCAGGTGAAGCTGCCGCGAGTGTTCCTGCGTTTGCTTGACGTTCCCACAAAATTTGAACTTTTACCGGAACCTGAGAAGCAAAATTCTCTGCCCAAACATCAACTGCAGCATTGATTGCGGGACGATAGATATCTGGAGTAGTTGTAAAATCAACTTTAAATGAACTCTTTGTAAGCGCTTTCTCTTGGGAAAAAGTTCTAGGTATGGCTCGCTTTGCTACTTGTGGGGCGCCAGATTGATCTGCATAAAAATAGAGCCAAGGCGCATCTACCGATTTCACTTCGGATGGAAGCGCGTACGCAGGTGCTACGAAAACGCCGCCAAATAGCGCCGCAATTAGTAGAAGGTATCTGGCACGCATGGGCAAAACGCTAGCAGTCCAACCTTCGGGACACCACTTGATTGGACTCTCTTCGCTTAGAAAAGGCTGGTAATAACCATAATTATCATAGAATTAATAAATGGTTGAAGTAAGCATTTATTCACGGAGCAATTGTCATCTTTGTGATGTGGCCCTAGAAGTTTTAGAGCAGATGCAGAGTGAATTTAGCTTCACAATCAATAAGAAATTAATCGATGGCAATCTTGAACTCGAAGAAAAATATGGTGAGAGTGTTCCAGTTATATTAATTAACAATGAACCACATGATTTTTTCCGAGTTAATCCAGAGAGATTTAGATCAGTGATGTCCAAACTTTAATCTGGATTAGCACTCAAGACATCGTCAGCATCGATAATTCTATAGGCGTATCCCTGTTCAGCAAGGAAGCGTTGACGATTCTGTGCAAAGTCTTGGTCAACAGTATCTCTTGCAACAATTGAATAAAATCTTGCAGTTCTACCATCAGACTTTGGCCGCAAAATTCTGCCAAGTCGTTGCGCTTCTTCTTGCCGTGATCCAAAAGTTCCTGATACTTGGATGGCGATTGTTGCATCTGGTAAATCAATTGAGAAGTTTGCAACCTTCGAAACTACTAAACATTTAATTTCACCAGTGCGATAGAGAGCAAATAGCCTTTCACGCTCTTTAATCGGAGTATCGCCTTTAATTAAAGGGACGCCAAGTTCGGCGCTCAAAGCATCAAGTTGGTCAATATATTGACCGATAATTAATACTTGTTCTTCACTATGTTTCTTCGCCAATGCAATCGCAACCTTACGCTTTGTGGCTGTTGTTGAACAGAAACGATATCGATCTTCAGGTTCTGCAGTTGCATAATTTAAACGTTCGTCTTGTGTTAAATTAACTCGAACTTCAATACAGTCAGCAGGCGCGATGTAACCTTGAGATTCAATTTCTTTCCATGGAACATCAAATCGTTTTGGTCCAATGAGTGAAAATACTTCGCCTTCCATGCCATCTTCACGAACGAGAGTCGCGGTTAAACCAAGTCGTCTGCGCGATTGAATATCTGCAGTAAATCTAAATATCGGAGCCGGAAGTAAGTGAACTTCATCGTAAATTATTAAACCCCAGTCAATTGCATCAAAGAGATCTAAGTGGGCATAAACGCCCTGTTTACGCGTTGTCATAACCTGATAAGTCGCAATTGTTACCGGGCGAATCTCTTTCTTAGAGCCAGAATACTCACCAATTTCATCTTCATGAAGCGTTGTGCGTTTCAGTAATTCATCTCGCCATTGTCTTGCGGCAATCGTGTTTGTAACAAGAATTAAAGTTGTGGCTTTTGCGTGTGCCATAGCAGCAGCGCCAACAATTGTTTTCCCTGCTCCACAAGGAAGTACTACAACACCTGAGCCACCGTGCCAAAAACCTTCAGCAGCTAGCTCTTGGTATTTGCGGATCTTCCAACCATCTTGAACTAAGTCAATCTCATGGTGCTCGCCATCAACATATCCTGCAAAATCTTCTGCTGGCCAACCAAGTTTTAATAGCGCTTGCTTTAAGAATCCGCGCTGGCCTGGATGCACAACGATAGTTTCAGCATCGAGTTGAAGTCCCAACATGGGTGCGACTTTCTTGCCTCGAGTGACTTCCTTGAGAACTGCTGGATCATGGGAAACTAAAACCAGACCATGTACTGGGTGTGCTTCTAACCGCAATCGTCCATAGCGTGACATAGTTTCTGCAACATCAACGAGAAGTGCATGCGGTACCGCAAAACGAGAATACTTAAGTAGAACATCGACAACTTGTTCAGCATCATGTCCAGCAGCGCGTGCATTCCAAAGCCCAAGTGGTGTTAAGCGATAGGTATGAATATGTTCAGGTGATTTTTCAAGTTCGGCAAAAGAGGCTATCGCCCTTCGGCATTCATCACTGAGTGGATGATCAATATCAAGTAAAAGCGTCTTATCACTCTGAACAATTAGCGGGCCATCAGTCACGAATTAATTCCTTAATAAAAGCAGTTAGAAGTTTCACTCGCGACGGAATTGAAGAGAGCAATATTTGTTCATGTGGTGCATGTGCGCCATCGCCAACAGCGCCGAGGCCATCTAAAACCCGAGCACCTACGGCTGCCGCGAAGTTGCCATCGCTTGCACCGCCGACGGATGCATGGCCTATAGGTTTCATGCCGATTTCACTCGCTACTTTCTCCAGAATTTCGTAGAGCTCCAAAGTTGCGGATGTTTCTAGCGGTGGTCTATTAACTCCACCAGTAACTTCAAGCTTCGCTTCAGAATGCGCGGCTACAAGTTTCTTTATTGAACTATCGATGCGAATTAACTCTGTGGTAGAAAATGATCGAATATCAATATCAAGTGTTGCTAGTGCTGGAACGGTATTTGTTGTAGTACCGGCTCGCATAACGGTAGGAACAACGGTTGTACCAAATTCTGGATTGGCAAGCTGGGCTACCTCAATAACAATTGCGGCAATTTCTGTTGTCGCATTAATTCCTTTTTCGGGTTCTAACCCGGCATGTGATGCGCGGCCGTGAAGTGCAATTTGATACATCGCAGTTCCTTTGCGACCTGTTTTAACTTTTCCATTTAACGATGCTTCTAAGACCAGAACTGCACTTGCTGACTTTGAAACTCTCTCAATCAACGCTCTCGAGGTCTGACTTCCAAGTTCTTCATCAGTCGTCGCAATAATCGCAACCTTCGAATGTGCGCCAGAAATTTCTTTAACTGCATAAATTGCTTGGAGAAAACCCGCCTTCATATCGAAAATTCCTGGGCCTTTTGCAATATCGCCAGTAACGCTCCATGTTGGAAGATATGAACCAGTTGGCCAAACGGTATCTAAGTGAGCGAGTAGAACGATTTCAGGGTTCTTGCTACCCCACCAAAAAACTGGGCGACCATTCTCCTCAACAATTTCTGCAGCAGGGTTCAAGTTCTCTTCTGCAATTTTTACTGCAAGTTCAACTACTCCGCGGCAAGCTTTCAAGTCTTCACTTGGTGATTCAAATTCAACAAGTTTCTGCAAATCTTCGATGAAGGCCATGGGATAAGTCTGCCTTACTTTGCCGGACTGACGCCGGTGATTCTTGGAATCCTAAAGCTCTGCATCTCACCAGTAGCGTGATCTCTAGCAATAAGCGTGCCTAGTGAAATAGAAATCGGATCAATTAGTCGATTAGAAACCCCACCATTTGTATCGGCATAGCCAATCGTAAGACTTGCTTGTTCTTCAATATATTGATGCAGTAAATCCAAAGTTTCATTTGCGGTTGTACGAGGAACCTCACGTGGCTTATGTGAACTCGCTTTTTCACCAGTACGTAGCGTGCGTACCGCGGCTTTTATTATTATTTCACTAGGTGCATGAGTTTCACTTAAAACTCTTGGTGGTCTCGGTCTAGATTTCGCTCGCCGGATTGCAGGTGCAGAGATAAGAATCCCACTTGCATTCTCAGCGGCAGGCAAGTAATTCGCTTCACGAAGTGTTGCAATTACATCTCCAGGTTCGACATCACAAACTAGAACTTGCGAAGCCAATTTACGGAAGCGAAGAGGTTCCAACTTTCTATCATGCAAGATTTGAGTAACCAATCCTTCATCTTCGCAACGGATATAGGATTGTGCCGAACCAACACGTAAACGTCCGTGACGCTTTGCAACATCATTGATTAAATATTCCAGCGGTTGTGGCACGGGTGTCTTTGAAGTTTTCTTTAAGAAATCTTTAATCTGTTCGCCAGTTTGACCATGATCCAAACCACGTCGAATTGAACTTTCACTGAAACGATATACAGATGCACCGCCTCGACTCTCGATATCCGCAATTGTTCCAATCATGTTTGCGAGTTCCACAGTTAATGGACCAGGCGCAATCGCACTGTTATCCGCCTGAATCAAAATATGATCAACAGGTTTAGGAAGCGCGCCCTCGACACCTAAATCATCAGCTTCACCGAGGAATGCAATTCCAAATTCTGACAGCGCTCCTTGGCCAGTAAGGCCAAGCCATTCTGCTTCGCGAAGGGTCCACTCAATATATTCCGCGTTGAATCTTTGTGGCATCTGCCAAGCAATAATTTCTTGAAGCGTTTTTAAATCTGGATCTAACTCTAAATTCTGCGACAAGATATTTAAAGTTACCTTACGCATAGATGCAATACCTGCGCGATCTAGCTCGGGTCCAAGGGGTGCAATATTTTTCTCGCCAGCTTTTCCAACGAGCCCACTTACACGTGAAGTTTCTAGCCATAAATTAACGAGGGCGCTCCATCTCTCTTCAAGAGATCTCGACATCCAAATATCAAAGGAGTTTGTCGGCAATATTTGATCATCTGTATCTATAACAATTAAGCCGCCCAAATAAAGTACTTCAGCAACGAGCGCCACACAATTTTCAGATACCCCAAGGTGATCCGCACTTCTTTTCAGATCACGAATTCCAAGGCCACCTGAACGAAGTGCTGTCGGAGGTTCATCAGACCAGTGATGGGCAAGCTCTTCACACCATCTCAAGAAGTTAGAAATATTTGCAATTGCAGCGCGATCAACATCACGTTGTTTGCGACCGGCCCCAGTGAATTTCTTTGCAAACGGCGTGAACTCTTTTAAAACTTTTCCACCGCGAAGATGCATTCCAACTTCTCGGGGTAGAACGACAGTTCGGGAATCCATCACCATTAAATAATTATTTTCTAATAACCAACCAATTGCTTTTCCTGGCGATTTGATATTTGCAACTTGTCCTCGAGGTGGACCCCAAGTTAGCCGTTCAAGTACTGCAGCTGAATCTGCAGGAATATCTTTTAAGCCTTTGAAATCTATCTTCTTGATGGATTGTGGACCTAGCCCTGCTGGCTCATGTCCTATTAAATGAGGGAGATTTCCCGGTAATCTAAATTTGCTGCCATCTTTATATACAAGCCCCGCCGCCCATAGGCGCGGAAGTTCATCGCCAGCATCTGGTGTTGTAATTGAAAGCAACTCTGCTTTGGAAAATGGTGAATTTAACGTGCAAGTCGCAGCTAAAACTTCTAATTGAAATTTATTTAGAGATTCCAAAGCGCGCATCAAACTCGGTGTTGAGTTTGCCCGAGCAGAAAGCGCGGATAAATCAGTGGGAACTGGAGATAGCAAGTCTGGGCGAACCTGGAAAAGCTCGGCAATTGCAGCATCGCTGCGAGCACGCAATTCATCGGCGAAAGAGTTAACAGACATAACTGCCCTACTTTACCGAGTTTTAGGCGCTACTTCGACCGCTAACTTCTAGGCGATAGATAGGAGAAGATGGCGGCAAACCTTGCGAGTATCGGACCAAAAATTGCCTTTAACGCTCGGGCTTTTCGAAAATCATGAATCGGCCAGTTTTCACGTATTGCACGAATCTGCAACAGAGTATCTGGATTAATTGCTGCAGGATTTCCAACCGCTGTCAGAAGTGGAAAATCATTATGACTATCAGAATATGCAAAGGAATTTGCGAGATCAATATTCTCGATTTCGGCCAACTCTCGAATTGCAATCGCCTTCTGGTTTCCATGCAATAAGAGGCCATTCATCTTTCCAGTGTAATTTCCATCAATAACTTCAGCCTTACTTCCAAGCGCTCCAGTGAAACCCAAACGCTTTGCAATTAACACTGCCATATCTTGTGGCGCCGCAGTAACAAGCCAAACCTCTTCATTATTTGCAAGATGTTGATTTGCAATTTCAATCGTTCCAAGCCAAAGCGCAGGCGAAACGAATTCGTCATAAATTTCAGATGCTATTGCTTCAATTTCTTTAACGTTATGGCCTCCAATGAATTCAGTGGCGGCGTTCTGGAACTTTGCAATCTCTTCTGGTTTCTCAGCCCCAGTTAAGCGATACCTCAGGTTCGCTAGAACGAAGGTAGAGATATCGCGCTTGCTAAAGAATCCTCTTTGGTACATGCCACGACCGAGAAAAAAGATCGTTGAGCCACGGATTATTGTGTTATCGACATCGAAGAAGGCAACTCGCTTGCCAAGATTCGTCATTACCCAACCTTAGCGTTCAAGTTATGATTGCCTCATGGTTCAAGCGATTCACGTACTGCGACACGGAGAAGTCGAGAATCCGGAGAAAATTCTTTATGGCCGTCAACCAGGATGGCGACTTTCTACTCGAGGTCAAGAGATGGCACGAGCCGTGGCTGATTGGTCGAAAGATCTAAATCTTGGAGCAATTCATGCATCGCCATTGCAACGTGCTCAGGAAACAGCGGCACCGATTGCTGCTCAACATAATTTGAAAATTACAACCGATGAAAATTTAATTGAAGCTGCAAATATCTTTGAAGGAAAGAAATTTGAATTAGGTAGTGGCGTTCTTAGACATCCTGCATCTTGGTGGCATCTTCGCAATCCCGCTAAGCCTTCTTGGGGAGAGCCATACACCGAGCAAATTGAGAGAATGCTTGCTGCAGTGTTTGCTGCGCGCGATGCGGCAAATGGCAGAGATGCGCTAGTTGTCTCTCATCAATTACCAATCTGGATTTTGCGATCTGCAGTTGAAGGTCGGAGATTGTTACACGATCCAAGAAAACGAATTTGTACTCTCGCATCCGTAACTACCCTGCACTTAGATGATGAGGGAATGATTAACAACGTTTCTTACACCGAACCCGCTAAACATTTGCTCCCTAATAAATGAAGTTAATAATCGCCCTGGCTTCAACTCTACTTCTTACTTCATGTTCAACCGGCGGTCTCTCAAGTGATAGCGAAAAATCTTATGTATCTGGAAATGGCGTAGCAATATTAATAAAAGAACCACTTCGCAAGTCTGCACCTGATTTATCTGGTGAAACTCTCGGTGGCGGAAAATTTAATTATGAACTTGGGAAAGTGACAGTTGTAAATGTCTGGGCATCTTGGTGCTCTCCATGTCGAGCTGAAGCGCCAACTCTTTCGGCTCTAGCATCGAAGAATCCAGAGATACAATTTGTTGGAATACTAACCCGAGACAATTTAAGTTCAGCTATAAGTTTCGTGGATAGATTTAAATTAACTTATCCAACTCTGATAGATGATGCGATAATTGCCAGCTTCAAAGGCTCACTCGCCGCAAATGCAATTCCGACAACTTTGATTATTGATGCTAAAGGTCGCGTAGCTGCTCGAATAAGTGGTGAAGTAACGTTCTCGCTTTTGCGTGAACTACTAGAGAAGGTATCTGGAGATAAGGTAAATGTTTGATTTTCTCGTAGATATAGTCTTCGATGGCAACTTATTGATTGCCTCGGCAGTTGCAATGATTGCTGGTCTAATTTCATTTGCCTCACCTTGTGTACTTCCACTAGTTCCCGGTTATCTGTCTTATGCAGCAGGAATGACAGAAGTTCGCAGCAGAGGCAGAGCGGCGCTTGGATCTCTACTATTTGTACTTGGATTCTCAGTTTTATTTATCTCGTACGGTGCACTTTTTGGCTCTCTTGGTTCAACAATTTCTAGCAATTCGCAGGTAGTTTCGGTAATTCTGGGTTTACTTACAATTGCTATGGGCGTAATTTTTCTCTTCAATCAGAAGTTTTATCGATCATTTAAGCCGGTCTGGAAAGTTCGTGCTGGACTAGCTGGTGCCCCTGTTCTTGGTTTCTTATTTGGAGTTGGCTGGACACCTTGTATCGGGCCAACCCTTGGTGCGGTTCAAACACTTTCATTCCAGGAGTCAAGTGCACTTCGTGGGGCAATTTTGAGTGTCGCTTATTGTTTAGGCCTTGGAATTCCCTTTATTCTTGTTGGAATATTTTTTGATAAATCGAATCGCCTAAGAAAATTTATCTCTCGGCATGGAAACTATCTAACTTTAATCGGTGGGACCTTCTTAATTTTGCTTGGAATTCTTCAAGTGACTGGTTTGTGGGCTGATGTAATGAATTCTCTGCGTGGATTTATCTCAGATTTTGTACCGGTGATTTAAATGTCTATTTCTACAGAACTAGATACCCGTTCTTCTCTGCGTTGGTTATGGCGCCAACTAACCAGCATGCGCACGGCGCTCATCCTGCTTTTACTACTAGGCATAGCTTCAATCCCTGGCTCAATTTTCCCGCAACGCTCTCAAAATCCCTTAAAAGTTAACGATTACTTTAAGAGTTATCCAGGTACCGCAAAGTTCTTAGATCAACTTTATATGTTCGATGTTTATAGCTCTCCTTGGTTTAGCGCCATATATATCCTGCTATTTATATCGCTTATTGGCTGCGTGCTTCCAAGAACCTTCGAGCACTTAAAAGGAATCGGTGCAAAGCCACCACTAACTCCGAAGAATTTAAATCGAATGGAGTTTCATACCGAAACTAATTCTGGCACGCTAGATCAGGCAGAAACTTGGCTTAAGAAACACCGCTTTCGAATTAGACGCGATGATAATTCAATTTCTGCTGAGAAAGGTTTCATGCGCGAAACTGGAAACTTGTTATTTCATCTCTCACTAGTTTTAATCTTGGTAGGAGTCGGCTTTGGGTCGCTCTTTGGGATGAAGGGTGACGCGATAATAAACGTTGGAGAGAGATTCATAAATATTCCAACTTCATACGATGTTATGTCATTTGGAAAGTTGCAAACAGAGAAAACCTTGAGCCCCTTTTCAATTACGGCTACAGATTTCAAAGCAACTTATGAATTAACAACTGGTGCACCAAGTGATTACAAACTAACTGTAAATATTGCTGATCCAGTTGGTTCAAAAGAAGTATCGAAAATTGTCAGAGTAAATTCCCCTTTAACTTTTGGCAGCACCAAAGTTTATTTGCAAGCCAATGGATATTCGCCTTTAGTAACGGTTCGAGATAAATCTGGTGAAGTGAAATACCAAGGAGCAGTAATTTTCTTGCCACAAGATGGAAACCTAACTTCAATTGGCGCAATAAAAGTTCCAGATATGGAGCCACAAGTCGGTCTGATTGGATCATTTGTTCCAACCTTTGCCCGTAATTCAGAGCGAGGTGCTTTCTCAACTTATCCTGAAGTCTTAGATCCACGATTACTTGTTTCGATCTGGGTAGGCGACTTAGGACTTGATTCTGGGATTCCACAATCTGTTTACCGCCTTGATACATCAGATATGAAGCGCATCGGATTGAAGACTTTGAAATTGAATGAGACTCATAATTTTGGTGAGGGCTCAATCACCTTTGAAGGTTGGACGCCTTGGGTCAACCTGCAAATAGTTAAAGACCCAGGCAAGATATACGCATTGCTTGGTGCCATCTTTGCAATTCTTGGCCTTTTGATGTCGCTCTTCACAAGATCGCGTCGAATTTGGGTTAAAGAGAACTTTGATAAATCGGGTGTTGAGGTTGCTGGCCTAGCAAAGAATTCAACGCCAGGTTTGGAATCCGAAATTGTATCGCTTGTAAAAGAAATGAGAGGCTAGCTCCATGAGTTCAACTGATTATGCGTACCTCTCAAACTATGGAATTTATTCAGCAATGGTTCTCTTTACTATTGCATTTCTTGCGCATGCCGCTGAAGTCGCGTTCTCGGTTCGAAATGTAGAAGAGAAAACTAAATTTGATTTTGCTCGTACTAAAAGAAGTGGTGATATTGGAACTGTAATGATGGTTCTGGGATTTGTATTTCTCTTTGCTGCGGTAATTCTCCGCGGAGCTTCAGCAAATCGCGTGCCTTGGGGAAATATGTATGAGTTCTCAATTACCGGCGCTCTCGCATTCACTGGTGCATATATTTTTGGCCTTTGGAAATATAAAATTAGATGGCTTGGACTCCCGGTGGCAATTTCAGTTCTACTGACTCTTGGAACTGCAATCACAATTTTTTATGTACCAAGTGCTCCGCTCGTGCCGGCTCTTAAATCAACTTGGCTTGTAATTCACGTCGCTGCCGCAATTATTTCTGGTGGCGTTTTTCTACTTGCAAATTGCATCGCTGCGACTTATTTAATTTTAGATCGGTATGAGTCAACTAGCGGACGACCTGCTTGGGCGCAGAAATTACCTTCACTTGATGTATTGGATCAACTGACTTATCGCTTAGTTGCATTTGTATTTCCACTCTGGACATTTGCAGTTATCGCAGGAGCGATTTGGGCTGAAGCGGCTTGGGGTCGTTACTGGGGTTGGGATCCAAAAGAGGTTTGGGCATTTATTACTTGGGTTGCATATGCGGCTTATTTACATGCTCGCGTAACTGTTGGGTGGCGCGGTCGTAAGGCTGCTTGGTTATGTTTATTTGCCGGGTCAACATTCTTATTTAATTATGTTTATATAAATATCTGGGGAAGTGGAAAACATACGTATAGCGGGCTTTAAAGCTTGCGCAAGAAATCTGGATCATCATCGGGAGGAATAATTTTTCCGCGCCCACCGCGCCCACCGCTACCCTGGCCAGGATTTCGCTTGGGTCTTCCAATTACGAACCAGAGAATTGCGCCAAGTGATGAAAACAGAAATATTAAGAGGAGCCATGCCCATTTAGGCAATTTTAAAACTTCCTCTTGCGCAGTTCTAGCGCAATCAAAGAATGCGTAAAAAGAGAAGGCAAGAACTAAGAGTGTGAGTAATAAGCGCATAGTCGAAGTTTAAACCTATGTTAAAGATAGTGCGAGCGTTATCAACAGTGATGTTAGTAATTGAAGCTCACCGGTTTTACTTAGGAGAGGGATAAGCGCCGGACCTGATGCCCCACCATTGATTCCTTTAAGCAATTTGAATTGAAGTGGGAGCGTGGCCAAAACAAGTAGCGCCCATGGCGTAATGGCCGCGGCTGCAAGAGAGCATAGAAGTGAGAGTAAAAGCAGGGCGATTATTAACTTCCGGGCCATAGCATCGCCAAGTCTTACGGCGAGTGTTCGCTTGCCTACTAGTTCATCTTCTGGTCGATCTCGCAGATTATTTAAACCAAGAATCGTGCAGGAGAGCGCGCCCATTGGAATAGAAAGTAAGAGTGATTGCCAAGTAATTCGCTCTGATTGCGCAAAATATGAGCCCATGGTCGCAACTAAACCGAAGAAGATAAATACTGAAACTTCACCGAAGCCACCATATCCATAAGGGTTCTTGCCACCGGTATATTTCCAAGCCGCAATAATGGCAATCGCACCAACAATAATTAGTAGTGGTGAAGTTCGAAGTGAAAGAAGAAGGCCGGCTATTGCAGCAAAGAGGTAAGTCAAAATTGCGGCTCGTTTGACTTGGAATGGCGCTTTCAATCCGCTGGCAACAAGGCGAATTGGACCAACTCGAACTTCATCTGTTCCACGAATTCCATCGGAATAATCATTTGAATAATTGACTGCAATTTGTAATAACAAGCCAACAGTCAATGCCAACAGAGCATTTACCCAATTGATTTCTTGGCCATCAATATTTATGAGCGCTGTGCCAATTAGTACTGGGGCAATAGCCGCAGCTAGTGTGCGCGGACGAGCACCCGCAATCCAAATATTCATCTAGTTATCTTTGCGCATTAATGATTAGCAAGCTGGCTTTGACACGGTCTGGTTTCCCAATTCCAAGCAACGGTATTTCATTAACTACTAAAAATTCTTTTGGAACAGCGGCTCTTCCAAATTTGTTCTGCAAAATATTAGATATTTTTACATGATCAATATCGGCATCAGAAAGCAGGCAGAGCTTCTGGCCCCACTCTGAATCTGGTATTGATGTTGCAAGGAAATTTACATCTGGAAAATCCTTCGCAAGTGTGGAATCAATTGCTGCTAATGAAATATTTTCACCACCGGAAATTATTACATCATCAGTGCGCCCAATTATGAATATCTTGCCATCTCTTATCTCGCCAAGATCACTTGTGATAAACCAGCCATCTGAAAAGCTCTCTAACCACAGCGCTTCTTGATCTTGATATCCACTGGAAAGAATTGGTCCCTTAATTTTTATCAAACCCGAACCTGTTAATTCCACCAAAACACCAGGAAGTGGAGCGTTGTTATAAACACAACCACCAGAAGTTTCAGTCATTCCATAAGTTACAAAAACTGTTATTCCCTTTGATCTTGCAATTTCAAGTAGTGAACCTTCAACTGCAGCGCCTCCGACTAAAACGACTTTGCAATTTTGTAAATGTTCCAATAATTGATTATCTCCGGTTAGCGCACGATGCAATTGAGTTGGAACTATTGCGGTGAAATCAGCTCGTGCTTCAACACCAACGACTTCGGTTCCAAGTTTTAGCGCTCGCGCCAGAACATTTAAACCAGCGATGTGATTAGTTGGAAGCAAGAGTGACCAAATATCACCAAGTTTGGCGCCGACAGCAGCATTTGATAATTCGGCAGATTTTGAAATCGCTGATGTAGAAAGTTCTACTTTTTTGTTAACCCCAGAGGAGCCAGTCGTGTTTATGATGACCAGAGTTGGGTCAACTTGGCTAAAGGCGGCAGATAGGGCTTGGGTCAGCTCAAGGTTTGATGGCTGGAGTCCAAGATCAATTACCGAAGTTTTCATGACACCCGTAGGCTATCCATATATTTTGTAGGAGGAAATGTGAGCAAACCTTTCAAGCGGGAGCCAGGAAGTCGGACCATTCCAAAATGGAGTACCGGCCTTGGTGGCGAGGGCTTTTCAGACATTATTTATGAAGTAGCTGAAGGCATGGCAAAGATAACAATAAATCGCCCAGAAGTACGGAATGCCTTTCGCCCGCAAACGCTTTTTGAATTACAAGACGCTTTTTCACTAGCTCGCGATGACGATTCTGTCGGAGTAATTATTTTTACTGGCGCAGGAAGTGAAGCGTTCTGTTCTGGTGGCGACATAAATGTTCGCGGCGACGATGGTTACTTGGGCAACGATTCTTTAGCGAAAAAAGGAATTGGCCGACTAAATGTTCTAGATCTGCAAATCCAAATTCGTAGATTACCAAAACCAGTTGTTGCAATGGTTGCGGGATGGGCTGTAGGTGGTGGACATGTTCTGCATGTTGTTTGCGATTTAACTATTGCAGCTGAGAATGCAAAATTTGGTCAGACCGGTCCAATGGTTGGTTCATTCGATGGTGGTTATGGTGCAGGTTTATTAGCAGCACACATTGGCCAGAAAAAAGCACGCGAGATTTGGTTCTTATGCCGACAGTACGACGCTAATGAAGCACTTGAAATGGGACTTGTTAACACAGTCGTACCAGTTTCAGAGCTTGAAGCAGAAACAGTTTCTTGGTGCCGCGAAATGTTACGACATTCACCAATGGCGCTTAGATTATTGAAGGCCGGATTAAATGCTGCAGATGATGGACTTGCTGGCGTACAACAACTTGCTGGCGATGCAACGCTCTTGTTTTACATGACTGAGGAAGGTCAAGAGGGTCGTGATGCATTTAAAGAGGGGCGTGAACCAAATTTCGATAAATTTCCAAAGCGCCCTTAGTTAAATCATGTGGCACTTAGCTGAGATCTTTAGCGATCTAACTGTTGTTGCCATTCCTATGTGCACGAATTTTCGTGGCGTAAGCGTAAGAGAGGCTGCGCTATTTCGCGGGCCCGCCGGTTGGAGTGAATTCTCACCATTCCTTGAATACAACGTTGATGAATCAGAGCCCTGGTTAGCTGCTGCACTCGAAGGTGCCTATAAACCTTGGCCTGAGTTAATGCGAAAGACAATAGGAATAAATGCGACACTTCCAAAAGTAGAAATCAATCGGGTTGATGAAATGCTGCAACGATTTCCTGGCGCAAAGACGGTAAAGATTAAAGTTGATGATTTTGAAAGTGATAATTATTTAGTGGAAGCCGCGCTGGACTTTAATCCAGATTTTAAGATTCGCCTCGATGTTAATGGCGGTTGGGATTTAGAAACAGCGCTCTTAAACCTTTACAACTATTACCTCCGTTTTGGGAAAGTATTTGAATATATCGAGCAACCATGTCTGGAGATTGCTGACCTAGTAAAGTTGAAAAAAGAGATTCCGATGAAGATTGCTATTGATGAGTCAATCCGAAAGGGTCTTAATAATGATTTTACAAGTGCCAAAGATTTTGCTGATGTCGCAATAATTAAATGGGCACCATGTGGCGGAATATCGCGTGCAAACAAATTGATTGCAAATATTGGATTGCCGGCGGTAATTTCTAGCGCCCTTGATACCGGAATCGGAATTTCACATGGCCTCGCCTTGGCTGCAAGCCAGAATGAACTTAACTTTGATTGTGGGCTTGCAACTACATCTTTATTTGTAAGCGATGTGGTTAGTCCAGAAATTGAAATAACTGCTGGCACTATCGCGGTCAAGAGAACAGAGCCTGATGAAGATTTAATCAATAAGTATTCTGCAGCTCCAGACCGTAAGATTTGGTGGCAGAAGCGAATTGAACAAATTTGGGATACTGGGTTTGGAGAGAGGTGGCAACATGAGTAATTCGACTGATCTTGCCCGCCAGACAATTCGCAACTTAATTGAACTGGGAGTTAGCGACTTTGTTACCTCACCTGGCTCTAGAAATGCGCCACTATTAATTGCGCTATATGAAGCTAAAACTCGGGGCTTGATTGAACTTCATATTAAGTTAGATGAACGTGGAGCAGCCTTTTACGCCCTAGGTATTTCAAAGGCCACAAACAAGAGCGTTGTTGTGGTCTGCACAAGTGGTACTGCCGCAGCCAATTTCCATCCTGCACTTTTGGAAGCGCGCCATGCAAATAACAAATTGATTGCAATCACGGCAGATCGACCAGAACGCCTACGCAAAACGGGTTCGAATCAGACGACAGACCAGATTGGTATGTTTCCAAACATTCCGAGTTATGACTTAATCGCTGGCGTTAAATTTGAGATAGGAGAGGGGCCAACACATCTAAACATTCAATTTGATGAGCCACTTCTTTCTGCAGATAAGCGCGATTGGCTCTCGGGTTTAAAAATAGTTATACCAAAAACAAAGCTAGAAAATCCTAAATCCTTAACTGTGAGTGGAAATGGTTTGATTGTTGTGGGTCACGATCGTGGAACATTTACAGTCCGCGAAATAGAAAAGTTTATTGAATCAGCTGGGCTTCCAGTTATCGTAGAAGATCCAATCTCCTTCAAATCAGCGATTGGCCATGCAAGTGCGATTTTGAGCGATGAAGTTGTTCGAGGATATTTAAAGCCCGACTATGCAATTGTGATTGGGCGTACAACGCTATCTCGCAGCATAAATAGTTATGTTGCAAGTGCTGAGAATAGTTATGTAATTGATCCAAGAATTTCCACAATTGATACTAAGCGAACTGCAACACAAACCTTCTTTGAGCTACCAAAATTAGAGGTTCAAACTCTTAACCCCTCTTGGATTTCAGATTGGCAAGAAATAAAAAAAATTGCAGCAACAGAGATTTCTAAAGATCAAAGTTGGTCGGAACAAGTAGCTCTTTCAACGATTGCTGCTGGAATTCCAGATGGTTCAGCGCTCTTTGTGGGATCAAGCAGGCCGATAAGAGATATCGAGGCATTTGCAAAACCGCGGACTGGAATTGAGGTATTTGCTAACCGAGGACTTGCCGGAATTGATGGCAATTTATCCACGATATTTGGAATTGCAACTAACTTTGAGCGCTCATTTGCAGTCATCGGGGACTTAACTTTTCTTCATGATTTAACTGCCTTGTTAACACCACCTGGCGCTAATTTAACTATCTTTGTAATTGATAATAATGGAGGTGGAATTTTTTCAACTCTGCCACAAGCCGGAGCAGATGGTTTTGAGGAGATTTTTGCAACACCGCAAAATCAAGATTTAGTTAAGTTAATTTCTGGATTTGGAATTAGTGTTTCTAAAGTTAAATCAACATCTGATTTAAGCCTTGCGATTGCCCACGGTAAGAGCGGTCTACATTTTGTAGTGGTAGAAGTTCCAAAGAGGGAAGAAATGGCAGAAAATTTAGCTTTGACTTACGCTCGTGTTTCTAGCGCCGTTCGCATTGGGCTTAACTTAGCCTGACTCTCGGCTAATTCATCTTCTGGATTAGATCCCGCAACAATGCCGCAGCCACTGTAAATTTGCATAGATTTTAAATCTTCAGATAGTTCACCGGCGCGAAGAGCAATTGCAATTTCACCATCTCCACGGCCATCAATCCAGCCAACTGGTCCGGCATAACGACCACGATTCAAATCTTCCAATTCATTAATGAGTCCGTTTGCAATATCTGTTGGGGTTCCACAAACGGCTGCAGATGGATGGAGTGAAGCTATGAGTGCGAAAATATCAATTGGTGCTGCAGAGTCATTAAGCACTCCAGTTACATCAGTAGCAAGGTGCATAACATTTGCAAGGTGCAGCACAAAGGGGGATTCTGGAACATTGGTTGATGAACAGAAAGGTGAGAGAGCTTCAGCGACAGAGCGAACTGCATATTCGTGCTCTTCTAAATCTTTAGATGACTTAGCAAGTGAGGCTGCTAGCCCTAAATCTCGCGCTTCATCACCAGATTTACGAATAGTTCCAGCCAAAATTCTCGATGTTACGAGTGATTTATTTAGGCGAACCAAGAGCTCTGGGGTCGCACCAATTAAGTTTGAAACTAAGAAGACCCAAGTTGAAGGGTAGTTCTCGGTGAGAAAGGTGATGAGATTTCGTTTAGAAATAGCTTCAGAATTGCGCGCAATTAGATCGCGAGCCAGAACAACTTTTTCGAGTTTGCCATCTTTAATCTTTTCAACTGCACTTGCTACGCGCTTCATCCATTCATCTTCTGAGAGCGCACCAGCTTCAAATTTAACTTCACCTCTTTGGTTTTTCGTTACATATTTTGTAATTACGGGTTGGGTCTGATCACCGATCCAAGTTATCCAAGATTTTCCACCCTTATGTCCGATAATTATTTCCGGAATCACTAACTTAGATTCTTCTGAAGGATCGAAAGCGAATGAGGAGAAGAGAATCGGCCCAGTTCCACTGCCATGGACATTATTTTGAATTTTGAGAGTTGCTAGTTGTTCGTGCCACCATTTTCGGGAATCAACAAATCGGTTCTTGCCTTTGACGCTAGAGCTCTTCCATTCACCAAAACCAATTAACCCCTCTCCACCACGAATCCAGGCGGCAGTAATTTCCAGATCGGTTGAAATTAGTTCAAGGGGAAGACGCTCACCAAGAAGTTCGGTAGTTATATTTGTCGGCACAGTTTAGATTTTAACCAATCATTATCGTTTTGAAACGAAGCGCCAAACAAAAGGCAGGGCTGTACTTGCGACAGCAATTTTCAACAGTTCACCAAATATGAATGGCGTGAAACCCTTTTCAAAAGTCCAAGCCCAACTTTCACCCGTGTATTGGTGAAGCCAGATAAGTCCGAATGTGAAAACGATGGTATTTCCAATGATCATGGTTGGAATGACTGTCTTAATTTTTTGATCCCATTTGCGACCAGCAAGTGCTCCGAGCACAAGGGTAGAAATAAGCATTCCAACAAGGTATCCGCCAGTAGCACCAACAACTTTCTCTAGTCCATGTGAGCCGGCAGCAAAGATTGGAGCACCAAGAATTCCCATTAAAAGATAGAAGGCCATTGTGCTAAAACCAAGTGATGCGCCATATGCAGTACCAAGCAGAAGAACGCCAAGTGTTTGCCCAGTGAATGGAACTGGAGAACCAGGTATTGGAAAGGAGATTTGTGCCATGAGTGCGAGGAAAACAGTTCCCGTAAGTATTAGGGAAATCTGTGTTGCAGCCGAAGTACGTTGTATTAGCGCTGTTCTAAGGTTACTAACTTGCGATATCTCGGTCATGAATCGAACCTCTCCTTTTATTTAAGTATTCAAGTACTTTACTTAAGTCTTTAATTTGTGGTCGGAGCCTACTACCGCGAGAATATACGCGTGAGTAGAGCAGACCTAGGCAAGGAGCCCGAAGAGGTTTCAGCCATGTTTGATGGCGTCGCCCGCCGTTATGACTTACTAAATGACTTGCTCAGCCTGGGCCGAACTAAAGCTTGGCGCAAAGTCGCAACCTCGATAATCGCTCCAAAACCTGGGATGCGAATTTTAGATATCGCGGCTGGAACTGGATCTTCTAGTCGACCACTTGCCGACGCTGGCGCAGAAGTTATTCCACTCGATTTTTCAAAGGGAATGTTAGAGGCCGGTCGAAAACGTCATCCTGATTTAGCATTCACACATGGAGATGCGCTCGCACTTACATTTAAGGATAATGAATTTGATGTCACAACAATCTCTTTTGGTTTACGTAATACAACTGACACCTTAAAAGCGCTAAGAGAATCTTTACGGGTTTTAAGACCTGGTGGTCGTATGGTTGTAGTCGAATTTTCACAACCGACAAATAGAATTTTTCGTACAATTTATCTTCGCTATTTAATGCGCGCTATCCCACCAGTAGCCAGAAAAGTTTCTTCTAACCCTGGCGCCTATATCTATTTGGCTGAATCAATTATTGCCTGGCCAAACCAAGCCGACTTGGCGGAGCTGATGAAAACTGCAGGATTTGAAAAGATTCACTGGAAAAATCTGACCTTCGGTATCGTCGCTGTGCATACGGGGTATAAGCCGTGATTACTGCCACATTTTGAAGAGACCGACCAGATTCATTTTGAATTCATATTTGCAGATTGTGACCTGCAACGCCTAAACCCGTAGACTCCCTTATTGTGAACCCATACGTACCGATCCTGGTAATTGGCGCAATCGGCTTCGGCTTCGGCTTAATTTCAATAGTTGCTGCCGCTGTCACAGGTCCAAAGCGATACAACAGGGCAAAAGTTGAAGCGTACGAATGCGGAATTGAACCTTCACCACAAGCTGCAGGTGGCGGACGTTTCCCTGTTAAGTATTTCTTAACAGCAATGTTATTCATTGTTTTTGATATTGAAATTGTTTTCTTGTATCCATGGGCTGTTACATTCGACAAGCTTGGACTCTTTGGCTTAGTTGAAATGGCGATCTTTATTGCAACAGTTTTTGTTGCATATGCTTATGTTTGGCGCCGCGGCGGATTGGAATGGGATTAAATTCATGGGTCTAGAAGAGAAATTACCTGCCGGATTTGCACTTACCTCCGTTGAAAATCTTGCTGGTTATATGCGCAAGAACTCACTCTGGCCAGCGACTTTTGGTCTCGCTTGCTGTGCAATTGAAATGATGGCATTTGGTGGTGGACGTTATGACGCTGCTCGTTTTGGAATGGAAGTTTTCCGCGCATCACCACGACAAGCAGATTTAATGATTGTCGCAGGCCGGGTTTCAAATAAAATGGCACCAGTTCTTCGTCAAATTTATGATCAAATGGCTGCGCCAAAATGGGTTATTGCAATGGGCGCTTGTGCATCTTCAGGTGGAATGTTTAACAACTACGCAATTGTTCAAGGTGTCGATCACATTGTTCCAGTTGATATTTATTTACCAGGATGTCCCCCACGTCCCGAAGCACTTATGGATGCAATCTTGAAATTACACGAACACATTGGTAGCGAAAAACTTGGTGTGAATCGTGAACAAATTATTCGTGAAGTTGAAGCAGCAGCACTTGCCGCAAAGCCAACCCATCAATTAAAAGGATTGCTTGCATGAGTGAGACCATCGGAATGTTTGGAACCAGTGGTTCCGGCGACACTTCAGGATTTGGTGGCCTAGTCCCGAGCGCAGCGAGCGTTGGATCTAGCGAACGCCCGTACGGCAGTTATTTCGATGAAGTAACTGATGAATTAGAACGTGCATATCCAGAATTTAGTGATGCAATAGAAAAAGTCATTGTGGACCGCGGTGAATTAACTCTTCATGTAAAACGTGAAAAATTATTTGATACCGCTATGAAATTGCGCGATACCCAATCACTACGATTTGAAATTTGTCTTGGTGTTAATGGCGTTCATTATCCGGAAGATAAGAGCCGAGAACTTCATGCGGTTTATCCATTACTTTCAATGACACATAACCGCCGTATTCGTTTGGAAGTTAGCGTTCCAGATGCTGATCCACATCTGCCATCACTTGTTGAAGTTTGGGCCGGAAACAACTGGCATGAACGTGAAACCTGGGACATGTTCGGGATAATTTTTGATGGCCATCCAGGGCTAACTCGCATCTTGATGCCAGATGATTGGCCAGGACATCCGCAACGAAAAGATTATCCACTCGGTGGAATTCCGATTGAATATAAAGGCGCAACTTTTCCAGCACCGTCAGAACGTAGGTCTTACCAATGACAACTCACGATTCATATGCATCAGCAACAGATACGACTGAAGGTCGCGTTTATTCAGTTACTGGTGGCGATTGGGATTCACTAGTTACTGAAATTGGCCAGACCAAAGAAGAGCGCGTAGTTGTAAACATGGGACCACAGCACCCATCAACTCACGGGGTACTTCGCCTGGTGCTTGAACTTGAAGGCGAAACGATCACTGAAGCACGTGCAGGAATTGGATATTTACATACCGGTATCGAAAAGAACACGGAATATCGCACCTGGACTCAAGGCGTTACCTTTGTAACTCGCATGGATTATTTGGCTCCTATATTTAACGAGACCGCATACTGTCTTGGAGTTGAAAAGCTTCTTGGAATTACCGGCGACATTCCAGAACGTGCAAGTGAAATTCGTGTACTTATGATGGAACTTAATCGCATCTCATCACACATGGTGGCACTTGGAACCGGCGCGCTTGAACTCGGCGCACTTTCACCAATGATTTTCGCATTTCGCGAACGCGAGAAAGTTTTAGATGTCTTTGAAATGATTTCTGGACTGCGAATGAATATGGCGTATGTACGCCCAGGTGGCGTTGCTCAAGATTTGCCTAAGGGCGCAATCACAAAGATTCGGGAAACTGTTAAAGAACTTCGACATAACTTTAAAGATAACGAGAAGCTCTTAGTTGGAAATACTATTTGGATGATGCGAACCCAAGGTATTGGCTACTTGGATCTTGCGGGCTGTATCACTTTAGGAATTACCGGACCAGTTCTTCGCTCAACTGGAATGCCATGGGATCTACGTAAGACCGATCCATATTGCGGTTATGAGAATTATGAATTTGATGTTGTCACAACCGATACTTGCGATGTCTATGGTCGCTTCTTAATTCGCATGCAAGAACTTGAACAATCACTTCGCATAATTGAACAGGCCTGCGACAAGTTGGAAAAATCTGAAGGACAGCCTGTAATGGTTGCTGATAAGAAGATTGCCTGGCCATCACAACTCTCTGTTGGCAGCGATGGAATCGGAAATTCACTCGACCATATTCGCGAAATTATGGGAACTTCAATGGAATCTTTGATTCATCACTTTAAATTGGTAACCGAAGGCTTCCGTGTTCCTGCTGGCCAGGTTTATGCAGCAGTTGAATCACCACGTGGCGAAACTGGAGTTCACTTAGTTTCCGATGGCGGAACTCGCCCATACCGTGTTCATTTCCGCGAACCATCTTTCAATAACTTGCAAGCAACTTCTGCGATGGCTGAAGGTGGAATGATCGCCGATGTTATTGGTGCTGTTGCATCTATCGATCCTGTTATGGGAGGTGTTGATCGCTAATGGAATTTACCGTTGAACAAGTAAAGATAATGGATTCTATTATTGCCAGATATCCACGTTCTCGATCTGCAGTAATGCCACTTCTTCATTATGTACAATCAATTGATGGCTATATAACTCCACGCGGCATTGAAAAAATTTCGAAAAAGTTAGAAATATCAACTGCTGAAGTAACTGCCGTTTCAACTTTTTATACCCAGTACCGAAGCGAGCCAGCTGGTGAATATCACGTTGGTGTCTGCATCAACACTCTTTGCGCAGTCATGGGCGGAGATGCAATCTACGATTCTTTAACAGATCACCTTGGAATTGAAAATCATGAAACTACAAAAGATGGAAAAGTTTCAATCGAAAGAATTGAATGCAATGCTGCTTGCGATTTCGCACCTGTTGTTATGGTGAATTGGGAGTTCTACGACAACCAAACGCCGCAAAGCGTTAAAGATTTAGTCGATGCCGCACGCGCAGGAAATCCACCAGCGCCAACTCGTGGCCCTAATACTCTTCGTACTTGGAAACAAAATTCTGAAGTTCTTGCAGGACTTAGTGATGGTCTCGCAAATGAGGGTGTATCTGCTGGCGAACCAACGCTACTTGGATTAAAGATTGCAAAAGGTGAGAAGTAAATGGATTCAAAAACAAAGCTAACTCCGGTCTTATCTGCAAACTGGGATGAGAAAGATTCATTTACTATTGCAGGCTATAAGCGCAATGGTGGCTACAAAGCAGTTACAAAAGCACTCGCGATGGCGCCGGATGAAGTAATTCAAATGATTAAAGATTCTGGCCTTCGTGGTCGCGGTGGCGCTGGTTTTCCAACTGGAAGCAAGTGGGGTTTTATCCCACAAGGCGATAATAAAGAGCATTATTTAGTTGTTAACGCTGATGAATCTGAACCAGGTACTTGTAAAGATACGCCGCTACTTCTTGCTAACCCACATGTGTTAATTGAAGGAATAATTATTGGTTCATATGCAATTCGCGCGAACCATGCCTTTATTTATCTTCGTGGTGAGATTGTGCATGTTTATCGCCGTGTACAACAAGCGATTGAAGATGCTTACAAAGCGGGGCTACTCGGCAAGAATATTGGTGGCAAGGGATTTGATCTTGAACTGACTCTGCACGCAGGTGCTGGTGCTTATATTTGTGGTGAAGAGACTGCGCTACTTGATTCACTAGAAGGCTTCCGCGGTCAACCTAGGTTGCGACCACCATTCCCAGCAATCGCTGGTTTGTATGCCAAGCCAACTGTTGTAAATAATGTCGAATCAATTGCATCTGTTCCAGCAATTATTAATAATGGCGTCGAATGGTTCCAAGCAATGGGAACCGAGAAGAGCAAGGGCTTTACGCTTTATTCGCTCTCAGGCCATGTAAATAATCCAGGTCAATTTGAAGCACCTCTTGGAATTACCCTTCGCGAATTACTTGAACTTGCCGGCGGGGTTCGAACGGGACACAAACTAAAATTCTGGACACCAGGTGGATCTTCAACACCAATGTTTACAGATGAGCATTTAGATACTCCTCTAGATTACGAAGGCGTATCAGCAGCTGGTTCAATGCTTGGAACTAAAGCCCTACAAATATTTGATGAAACAACTTGTGTTGTTCGCGCGTCACTTCGGTGGAGTGAGTTCTATAAACATGAGTCTTGCGGAAAGTGCACCCCATGTCGTGAAGGAACCTGGTGGCTGGTACAGATGCTTCACGATCTTGAAGATGGCAAAGGAACTGAAGCCGATCTCACCAAACTACTTGACCTTTGTGACAACATCGCCGGTCGGTCATTCTGTGCACTTGCAGATGGCGCAGTAGCACCGATTATGTCTTCACTCAAATATTTCCGCGAAGAATACTTAGAACATCAGCGCAATGGTGGCTGTCCATTTGATCCAATTGCTTCAACAATATTCAAAACGGTAGGTGCGTAAATGACGCCAGAACAAGCACTCCTCGAGACCCAAGCGCCGGTAGAAATGATCACTGTCGTAATTGATGGTTTTGAAGTCACCGTGCCCAAGGGCACTTTAGTTATTCGTGCAGCAGAAAAACTTGGAATCCAAATCCCACGTTTCTGCGATCACCCACTCTTAGAACCAGCCGGCGCTTGTCGTCAGTGTCTAGTTGATATTGAAATCAATGGCCGAGCATTTCCTAAGCCACAGGCTTCTTGCACTATTCCAGTCGAAAACAACATGATTGTTAAGACTCAACTAACTTCTCCAGTTGCCGAAAAGGCTCAAGCAGGAATTATGGAGTTTCTTCTTATTAACCACCCACTTGATTGCCCAGTTTGCGACAAGGGTGGTGAATGCCCACTTCAGAATCAGGCAATGAGTACTGGGCGTCCAGAATCACGTTACGAAGGCGTGAAGAGAACCTTTGAAAAACCAATCGCAATTTCTTCACAAGTTTTACTAGATCGTGAACGATGCGTTCTATGTGCACGCTGTACCCGCTTCTCGGAACAAATCGCCGGTGACCCATTCATTACGTTGATTGATCGTGGCGCACTTCAACAAGTTGGTATTTACGAGAACGATCCATTCGAGTCTTATTACTCTGGAAATACCGTACAAATCTGTCCAGTTGGTGCGTTAACCGGTACTTCATATCGCTTCCGCGCTCGTCCCTTTGACTTAGTCTCAATTGATTCTGCTTGCGAACATTGTGCATCAGGTTGTGCAATGCGTACCGACATTCGTCGTGGCAAAACTCTTCGCCGCTTAGCGGGAGATGATTCTTCAGTAAATGAAGAGTGGAATTGCGATAAGGGTCGTTGGGCATTTAAATATTTAACGAGTAGAGAACGTGTAACAACTCCAATGATTCGTGGTGCTGATGGTGAACTTCACGAAGCATCTTGGCCTGAAGCATTTGCTTTCGCAGCGGCTGGACTTAAAGGCAAGCGCGCCGGTGTTCTGGTTGGTGGCCGTGCAACTGTGGAAGATGCTTATGGTTACAGCAAATTTGCTCGGGTAGCACTTGGAACAAATGATATTGATTTCCGTGCCCGCCCACATTCTGATGAGGAAACCTCATTTCTTTCAAGCATCGCGCTCGGACTTACTACTTCATATAAAGATATTGATAAGGCAGATCAAGTTGTATTACTTGGCTTTGAACCAGAAGAGGAATCACCAATAGTTTTCTTGCGTATTTATAAGCAAGTTAGAAAGCGTGCACTTGCTGTTATCAGCGATGCTCCATTTGCAAGCCGTGGATCTGTAAAGTTAAGTGCAAAACTTGTAACTGAAATTTCGGAAATTTCTGGACTTACCGCAAAGAGCGTAATTTTGGTCGGCGAACGGTTATCTGAAAAAACTGGAGCGCTATCTTCAGCAGTTGCACTTGCTGAAAAGACTGGCGCAAAGTTGGCTTGGATTCCACGTCGTGCGGGTGAACGTGGCGCAATTACATCAGGCGCAATTTCAACGCTACTTCCAGGCGGCAGACCAGTCTCTGATGCGAGTGCTCGCGTAGATCTTGCAGCAGCTTGGTCAGTGGATTCACTTCCAAGTAATCCAGGAAGAGCAACTTCTGAAATTTTGTTGGCTCTCAGTGTGAAAAATCTAGATGCCGTTGTAATTGGTGGTGTTGATCCACTTGATATTTCAAACAATGCGCTTTCGCAATTACTTAACTCATTTGTTGTTTCTCTGGAGATAACTCATAGCGCAGTGACTGCGGTAGCGGATGTAGTTCTTCCAGTTGCTGCAGTAATCGAGAAAAGTGGCTCATTCCAAGATTGGCAGGGAAGTGCACGAGCATTTGATAAAGCTATTGCTGATTCACTTTCAAGAAGTGATGTTCGAATTCTCTCGATGCTTGCGGACGAAATGGGAACCCCAATTAATTTGCCAACGGTGGCAGCAACTGCACGTGAAATTAGCGCCCTTGGAAAGTGGGATGGAAGCGCCGTTAAGTTCGAGAGCGCTACATCAGTGAAAGATTCAGCCACCGGAGATAAGTTAAACCTAACTTCATGGCGATTGCTTCTAGATCTTGGAACTCTGCAAGATGGTGAAGCGAATCTAGCTGGAACTGCCCGCACAGCGAGTGCGCATATTTCAAATTCTCGCGCCTTGAAACTTGGCGTAAAAGTTGGCGAATTGATTTCGATTTCTTCAGATTTTGGGTCGTTAGAACTGCCTGTTGAAATCAGCGAGATGTCAGACAATGAAATTTGGGTTCCACGAAATTCAATCGGTTCACAAGTAATTGCAAGCCTTGGCTTTGTTAGCGGCCAAGTTACGGTGGTGAAGGCATGACTACAGCACAACTAATTGGTACTGATCCAGGTTGGATCTCCCTCGTAAAAGGCTTATTAATTTTTGTGGTCTGCGTTCTTGCAACGTTGATGTCAGTTTGGGGCGAACGTCGAATTGTTGCTCGCATGCAGCAACGCCTCGGACCAAACCGTGTTGGTCCATTTGGATTGGTTCAGGCTCTTGCCGATGGCATAAAGCTTGCACTTAAAGAAGATTTGATTCCAAAAGCAGCAGACCGAATCGTCTTTGTGCTTGCACCAATCATTAGCGCAACAACCTGCTTCATGTCATTTGCGGTTATTCCACTTTCTGGTGAGGTAACGCTCTTTGGTCATAAGACGGTTATGCAACTTACCGATATCCCAGTTGGCGTTTTATATGTATTAGCAATTGCCTCTGTCGGGGTTTACGGAATTGTTCTTGCAGGTTGGTCCTCCGGATCCACATACCCACTACTTGGTGGGCTGCGTTCAAGTGCTCAAGTTATTTCATACGAAGTTGCGATGGGGCTCTCACTTGTTGCGGTATTTATTTATGCAGGTTCAATGTCAACCGCTGACATTGTTGCTGCTCAAAATCAATGGTGGTTCTGTGTAACTCTCTTTCCATCCTTCGTAATTTATGCAATCTCAATGGTTGGCGAAACAAACCGTGCGCCATTCGATTTAGCCGAAGCCGAGGGTGAATTAGTTGGTGGCTTCCACACTGAATATTCATCACTTAAATTCGCACTCTTCTTCTTGGCAGAATATGTAAACATTGTTGCGGTCTCGGCGCTGGCAACCACTTTGTTCCTCGGCGGATACCACGCACTACCTGGCTTGGGCTTTACTGAAAGTTGGCTAGGTGGTTGGTTCACAGTTATCTGGTTCTTAGTAAAAGTTATCTTCTTCTTCTTTATATTTGTTTGGCTGCGTGGAACTCTTCCAAGACTTCGCTATGACCAATTCATGAAGTTTGGTTGGAAAGTTTTGATTCCATTCTCACTTGTTTGGATCATGGTCGTCGCAACTCTTCGAGTGCTTTCACAACAAGGTGCTCCTCGCGCAGTGGTAATCGGATTTACAACTGGCGTCGTTCTTCTGGTACTAGCCGGTTCGAGCTTGGTGGAATCGGCAAAGAAGCGTCGGATTCGCGAAGATGCCTTAGGTGAGGTTCCAGCACCAAGTTTCCCCGTCCCTGCAATTCCTGGAAAATCTACAATCAAAGAAGTTATTAGAGAAACGGAGCAACTAAATGGATAACCCATTAACTCCGCGTTCAACTGATCTCGGTTTAACCGCAGCAGCAAAGGCAAATAAACCAATAGAAAACCAGGATGCAAAGAGTTTCTTTGCCCAACTTCAAGGCTTCTGGGTGACGTTAATTACGATGTTTAAGAAAGTTAATACGGTCCAATACCCAGAGGTTAAAGAACCAACAGCTGAACGTTTTCATGGTCGCCACCAATTAAATCGCTATGACGATGGTTTGGAAAAATGTATTGGTTGTGAGCTTTGTGCCTGGGCTTGCCCTGCAGATGCGATTCTCGTTGAAGGTGAATCCAACACTGAAGAGGAGCGCTATTCACCAGGGGAGCGATACGGCAAGGTTTATCAAATTAATTATTTACGTTGTGTTTTCTGCGGCTTATGTATCGAAGCCTGCCCAACGCGCGCACTAACGATGACTAATGAATATGAACTGGCCGATGATACGCGCGCAAAAGTAATCTTTGAGAAAGAAGATCTCCTTGCTCCATTGCGAGCTGGGCAATTGCAACCTCCGCATCCAATGGCACCAGGAAAAACTCATATTGATTACTACCGTGGTGAAGTCAAAGGTGACCTAAATGGTTAACCTCGCACTCGAGGTCGGAAAAACTCTGCAACCAGAGGCAATTATGTTTTGGATATTGGCGCCACTAGCGGTTGTATCGGCGCTCGGAATGCTCTTTGTAAAAAAAGCTGTTCATTCTGCGCTACTACTCGCCTGGGTAATGATTACCTTGGCGATTTTCTATATTGCGCAAGATGCACTCTTCCTTGGAATTGTTCAAGTAATTGTTTATACCGGCGCGGTAATGATGCTCTTCCTATTTATTCTTATGCTTGTTGGTGTTGATAGTTCTGATTCATTAGTTGAAAATATTCGGGGTCAACGAGTTGCTTCTATCGTTGCCGCAGTTGGCCTTGGTGGACTAATTATCTCGCTTGTAAACCGGGCAACACTTGGGGTTGAAACAATTGGTCTCCAAGATACAAACTCGGCAGGAAATGTTCAAGGAATTGCTGAAGAGCTTTTCACAAAATATGTTTGGGCCTTTGAAGTTGTTTCGGCCTTACTTATTACCGCAGCGCTCGGTGCAATGGTTCTTGCACACAGCACAGCAACAAAATCTCGTACGGCACAACGCGATCAATCAATCGCAAGATTCCGTGGCGCATCTCTTGCAACAGCGGCAGGACTTCCAGGCTCTGGTGTTTATGCCCGCCATAACGCGGTTGATGTTCCAGGACTTTTACCTGACGGAACCCCGGCTCCTTCTTCTGTCTCCGCAACACTGGATGCCCGAGGCGACATGCTCACTACAAAGCCATTCGAACTTGAAGTAAAAGAATTAGAGGAAGATTAAATGGATATCGCAAATTACATTTACCTTTCCGTACTTCTATTTACAATCGGTGCGATCGGCGTAGTTATACGCAGAAATGCCATCGTAGTTTTTATGTGCATTGAACTAATGCTTAACGCCGCAAATTTAGCTTTCGTAACCTTCTCAAGGGTTCATGGAAATCTTTCTGGACAAGTTGCATCATTCTTCACAATGGTTGTTGCAGCCTGTGAAGTCGTAGTTGGCCTAGCGATTATCGTTACGATTTATCGTTCCCGTCGATCAGCATCTGTTGATGATGCTAGTTTGTTGAAGCGTTGATGACTACGAGCACAAATTTAGTTTATTTAATCGCCCTTCCACTTTTTAGCGCTGCCTTGCTTCTGCTTTTGGGTCGCATCGCAGATAAGTGGGGCCATATCTTCGCAACGTTGATTTCAGGCTCAGTTTTTGTAATTGGCGTGGCTGAATTCTTCGCAATGCAGGACCGCGACGGTGAAGCCCGTGCTGCTACCCAAAAAGTATTTGAATGGATCTCAGTTGGCACCTTCCAAGTTGATGCTTCACTGCTTCTAGATCAACTTTCAATCTGCTTCGTGCTCCTAATTTCTGGTGTTGGAACACTTATACATATCTATTCCATCGCTTATATGTCCCACGACCACGACCGCAGACGCTTCTTCGCCTACTTAAATCTCTTTATTGCTGCGATGTTGCTCTTAGTTCTTGGAGATTCATATTTAAATCTTTACGTTGGTTGGGAGGGTGTAGGCCTTGCTTCATACCTATTAATTGGTTTCTGGAATCAAAAACCTGAATACGCAACTGCGGCCAAGAAGGCATTCGTTGCTAACCGCGTTGGTGACCTTGGTTTATCACTTGCAATCATGATCGCATTTACACAATTTGGAACGGTAACTTTCGCTGGCGTTAAAGAAGGCGCTTCTGGCGCATCTGCTGGCGCCTTAACTGCAATTGGTGCAATGTTGTTATTGGCCGCGGCTGGAAAATCTGCGCAATTCCCATTGCAATCCTGGCTTGGTGATGCGATGGCTGGTCCGACTCCAGTATCTGCACTTATCCACGCAGCGACGATGGTTACTGCAGGAGTCTACTTAATAACTCGTTCTAATTTTATTTTCGATGCTTCACCAACTGCACAGTTAATGGTTGTAACCGTTGGCGCGATTACCTTGTTATTTGGTGCTCTAATCGGTACCGCAAAGGATGATATTAAGAAGGCGCTTGCCGCATCAACGATGTCGCAAATTGGTTACATGATTCTTGCGACTGGACTTGGTCCAGTTGGTTACGCCTTTGCAATCATGCACCTCTTAACTCATGGCTTCTTCAAGGCTGGAATGTTCCTTGGTGCTGGTTCCGTTATGCACGGAATGAGCGATGAAGTAAATATGCGACGTTATGGCGCAATCGGCAAAGTAATGCCGATAACTGCTGCAACATTTGGACTTGGCTACTTAGCAATTCTTGGAGTTCCACCATTTGCTGGTTTCTATTCAAAAGATAAAATAATTGAAACTGCATTTAATGCAGGGGGAATTGAAGGAATTTTATTAGGTGGCGCAACACTTCTTGGTGCCGCAATAACTGCTTTCTATATGACTCGCGTAATAGTTTTAACTTTCACCGGAACCAAACGTTGGGATGAGAATGCTCATCCACATGAATCACCTCTCTTAATGTGGGCGCCAATGGCGATCCTGGCAATCGGTTCTGTTACATCCGGATTCTTACTAAATTCTGGAAGTGCGCTTGTTAATTGGCTACAGCCAGTTGTGAACGAACGCCATGAACATCATGCCGAAGAGTTCTTGCCACCATTGGTGGTCTCGACAATGGCCCTAGTTGTTGTTGCAATCGGCATCGCATTCGCTATTTTGAAATATCGTACAGTTTCAGTCATCGCACCGACAGATGTTTCAATATTTACAAAGGCAGCACGTAAAGATCTTTATCAAGATTCATTTAACGAAGCAGTTTTGATGCGCCCTGGCCAGAAGTTAACTGCAGGCCTCGTAACAACTGATTATAAAGTTATTGATGGCCTAGTCCGAAGTGTTGGTTGGATAATTCAGACCACATCTTCAGCACTGCGTTCGATCCAAAATGGGTATGTCCGAAGTTATGCGCTAATAATGGTTCTCGGCGTCCTTACGCTTGTGACTGCAATCTGGATGGTGACGCTATGAGTATCTTGACCACACTGCAATTACTTCCGCTAATTGGCGCAATTGTTGTTGCCGTGTTGCCAGTTGGAAATGCAAAGTTAATTAAGCAGACCGCTCTTGGGTTCTCACTTCTTGTCACAGCCGTCTCCCTCTTTATGGCCTTTAGCTTTAAGACAGATGAAACTGCACTTCAATTCACCGAAACTAGAAGTTGGATTTCAGCGTTCAATATTAACTATTCCGTTGGTATCGATGGCATGGCACTCGCCTTGATCTTAATGACAACAATTCTGGTTCCTATTGTCTTCTTGGCTGGCTGGAATGAATCAGAAAATGGCCGCTGGAGCGTAAAAGTTTTCTACATCCTTCTTCTGATTCTAGAAACCATGATGATTGGCGTCTTTGCCGCAACAGATGTCTTCCTCTTCTATGTAATCTTCGAAGCGATGTTATTGCCGGTTTATTTCCTAATCGGCGGTTATGGCGTTGGCGAACGAGCTGCTGCGGCAATGAAGTTCTTGCTTTATAGCCTCTTCGGTGGATTGCTTATGTTGGCAGCTCTAATCGGCCTCTATGTTATCTCTACAAATCAAGGCGGCGGTACTTTTGATATCGCAAAACTTTCAGAGCTAACAATTGATTCAGCAACCCAGAATTGGTTATTCCTAGGATTCTTTATCGCTTTTGCGATTAAGGCTCCACTATGGCCGCTCCACACTTGGCTGCCAACAGCGGCTAAATCTGCAACCGCTGGAACTTCAACCTTACTTCTTGGTGTTCTAGATAAAGTTGGAACCTACGGAATGATCCGCTTCTGTATGAACTTCTTCCCAGAGGCCACAAAAACTTTCACCCCAGCAATAATTACTCTTGCAGTAATTTCAATTCTTTATGGTGCCTTCTTAGCGATTGGCCAGAAAGAGATTAACTCACTCATTGCCTTTACTTCGATTTCACACTTTGGTTTTATAACACTTGGAATTTTTGCACTCACATCACAAGGTTTAACTGGCGCGATTTTCTACATGGTCAACCACGGTTTCTCAACGGCTGCACTCTTCTTAACTGCGGGATGGATGATTAAACGTCGAGGCTCATCTAATATTGCAGATTTTGGTGGCCTGCAACGAGTTACACCGGTTCTTGCCTGGTCATTCTTCTTGGCAGGTATGTCGGCACTTGCACTTCCTGGCCTCTCAAGCTTTATCAGCGAATTTTTAGTTCTAGTTGGTTCCTTTGCTAAGTATCCAGTTGCAGCAATTCTTGGAACAACCGGAATTATCTTGGCCGCGCTCTATGTTCTAATCGTGGTTCAAAGGTCGCTTCATGGTGAAACTCCTGAAACCAATAAGGGAATTCTTGATTTAAACCTTCGCGAGAAGATTGCAATTGCACCCGTAATTGCGGTCTTAGTAGTTCTTGGGTTTTACCCAAAGCCAGTGTTGAACGCCATTAACCCAACAACCCAGACCATCATGACGCATGCCGGGGTAAGCGATCCAATTGCAAAGGTGGCAAAATAAATGTTAACGGCACCTAAATTAGATTATGCACTGCTTGCTCCAATTCTTATCATTCTAGGAACTGCTCTCTTAGGTGTAATTGTCGAAGCCTTTGTAAAGCAAGCACTTAGGGCGCGTCTCCAACTTGTGATAGCTCTAGCCGGAATAAGTATTGCCCTAGGACAGTTATATCTTGTGCGCAATCAAGGAAGTTCTATCGCAGCAGTAACTTCAGTTTCAATCGATGGCTCAGGAATCTTTATTCAAGGCGCTATTTTGATATTTGCATTCCTTGGAATCTTAATCATTGCTGATCAAGACCATTTTGCACCACAAGCATCTACTCTTCCTGGATCAATCGAAGAAGCATCTGCTCTTGAATCTGGAAAACAACAGACCGAAGTCTTCCCACTAACCCTCTTTGCAGTATCAGGAGCAATGCTCTTTCCAATTGCAACTGATTTCATAACGCTCTTCGTTGCCCTTGAAGTTCTCTCACTTCCACTTTATTTAATGGTTGGTCTTTCTCGCCGTCGCAGATTGCTCTCCCAAGAAGCCGCGCTGAAGTACTTTTTGCTTGGCGCTTATTCATCGGCGTTCTTCTTATTTGGTGCCGCCCTTCTCTACGGCTATTCCGGATCACTTTCGCTAAATGGCCTTACAGATGCCATCCGAGGTAGTGGTGGGAATGATGTATTTCTGCTTCTCGGAGCTGCGTTTTTATCAGTTGGCTTACTATTCAAAATTGGCGCAGTTCCATTTCACTCTTGGACTCCTGATGTTTATCAAGGAGCTCCAACACCAATTACGGGATTCATGGCCGCTGCTACAAAGGCAGCGGCATTTGGTGCAACGCTTCGAATCTTCTACATCGGCTTAGATGCTGCGCAGGTAAGTTGGAAACCAGCGATTGCCGGTATTGCAGTAATAACTATGATCTTTGGTTCCATTGCGGCAATTTCACAGCGCGACATTAAGCGAATGTTGGCGCTTTCATCTATCGCGCACACCGGCTTTGTTTTAATCGCTGTCGTATCTCTTAACAAAAGCGCCCTTAGCGCAACGCTCTTCTACTTAGTTGCTTACGGACTCGCAACTATTGGTGCCTTTGGAATTGTTACCTTAGTTCGAGATTCTGCTGGTGAAGTTACCGATATTAATCGCTGGGTTGGACTTGGTAAGAAATCTCCACTGGTCGCAGCAGTATTTTCATTGTTCTTACTCAGCTTTGCAGGAATTCCATTAACAAGTGGATTTGTTGGAAAGTTTGCAATCTTCTCCGCGGCCTACGAATCAGGAAATATCTATCTTGTAGTTGCTGGTGTGCTCTCTAGCGCAATAGCCGTTTTCTTCTACCTTCGCCTAATTCTTATGCTCTTCTTTGCCGGTGAAACAAATGGTTCAGTATCTGTTGTAATTCCATCTGTACTCACCCGAATAGCCATATCCATCAGCGCAATCGCAACAGTAGTACTTGGCCTGGCACCATCTCTTCTACTTGATGTTGCACAAAACTTCGCCTACTTCTTACGCTAATGTCTCAAATTGGTATTCCGGATATTGATCCGGCACTTGAAAAAGAACTCCTTGCCTCTATGGCTGAAGTGGAATCTTTTTTACGTGCAGCAATAGAAGGTAAATACCCATTAGTCATAGAAACTTCAAGACACTTAGTTGATGCTGGTGGCAAGCGACTGCGCCCGCTTCTTACCTTGATTGCTTCACACTTTGGAGACCCAAAGGCGAAAGGAATTATTGAAGCCGCAGTTGTCTGTGAACTCACCCATCTTGGAACTTTGTATCATGATGATGTCATGGATGATGCGCCACTTCGACGTGGTGTTGCCAGTGCAAATAATAGATGGAACAACACGGTAGCAATTCTTACCGGAGATTATTTATTCGCAAAGACTTCTCAATTATTGGCTGATCTTGGGCCAGAAGCTGTTCGTCTACAAGCGTTAACTTTCGAGCGATTAGTAATTGGCCAAATAACAGAGACTCAAGGTTCAAGTTCTGGTAAAACTCAACTTGAGCATTATCTAAGTGTGGTTGCAGATAAGACTGGCTCATTAATTTCGGCCAGTGCTAGATATGGCGCAATGATTTCAGGCGCCGATTTAAAAATCATGGATGCTCTTACAAAATTCGGCGAAGAGATTGGCATAGTTTTCCAACTCGCAGATGACATCATCGACATTGCAAGTGATTCAAAGGAGTCAGGTAAAACTCCAGGAACTGATCTACGTGAAGGTGTTCCAACTCTTGTTACGTTATTTATCCTTGAATCAGATGATCCGGCTGATTTGGAATTGAAGAAGTTATTGTCAGCGCCAATTACCGATGACGCCGTAGTTCAAGAAGTCATTTTAAAATTACGAAACCACAGTGCGCTAACAAGATCACGCGAACTTGTTGCAAAGTATGGTCAGTTCGCTCAGGAGCACCTTAAAACCCTGCCAGAGGGCGCAGCGAAAGCGGCTTTAGTCGGGTTGAGCCAAGCGGTTATCTCGCGAACTTCCTGATTTTATTAAGTCATAACCAAGAGTTATCAAAGCAAGCCAGATAAATACAAAACCCAGCCATCTTGCACTTGGCATCGGCTCATGCCGCAGGAAAACCGCCAACATAAATTGAATTGTTGGAGTCAAATATTGCAAAAGTCCAATCATCGTAAATGGAATTCTCGTTGTTGCGCCATTAAAGAGAAGTAGGGGAATAGCAGTTACCAGCCCCGCACCAATTAATAGCGCTGATAACCCAACACCATTACCAAATTGGCCCTCACCTTTCTGACCAAGCCAAATCAAATAGCTGCCATAAAAGAGTGAGGAAATAAGAGTTTCGATTGCCAACCCCTGCAACGACCCCAAATTGATCTTCTTCTTAACAAAGCTATATGAGCTCCATGAAAAAGCTAGGGCGAATGAGATCCAAGGAGGTCTGCCGTAGTCAATTGTTAAAATAATTACGCCAATAGTCGCAACAATGAATGCAATCCATTGAATTTTCCGCATCTCCTCTTTGAAAGCAAGAATTCCCATAAGAACTAAGAGGATCGGCTGCATGTAATAACCGAGTGATGCCTCAACTATCTGTTCATGATTTACTGCCCAGATATATGTAATCCAATTTATTGAAATCAAGCCTGCCGCTAACGTAAAACGCCAGAAGATTCCAGGTGAAATCATTAGCGTAAAAGTGGATTTGAGTTGGCGGGCAAATCCAAGTGCAATTATGCAAAATACAAGTGACCAAACCGCTCGGTGCGAAACTATCTCTAACGGATTTGCTGGCTTTAAGAGCGGCCAATAAAGTGGAAAGAGTCCCCAGAATGTGTAGGAAGTAAAACCATAAATCAAACCGAGACGATATTTACTCATCTATCAGCGATAGTTCGTAAATTGAACCGCAAAATCTAACTTCTGTTCTTTAACCAAAGCCATAGTTGTCTGTAAATCATCACGAGATTTACTCGTAACACGAAGTGTTTCTCCCTGGATCTGAGTCTTAACAGATTTAGGACCATCATCACGAATTATCTTTGCAAGCTTCTTTGCATTCTCAGTTGAGATGCCCTCTTTGAGTGTGCAATTAATCTTATAAATCTTGCCACTAAGTTCTGGGTCAGTTGATTCCAAATGCTTTAAAGAGACCTGACGCTTGATTAACTTATCTTTAAACACTTCTAGAACAGCTTTGGCTTTCTCTTCAGATTGGCCCTCAATTAGAAACTTCTCGCCAGACTTTTCAATCTTGCTATCGGTATTTTTGAAATCAAACCGGGTGGCAATTTCGCGATCCGCTTGATTGAAAGCATTATCAACTTCCATGTGATCAACTTCAGAGACAATATCAAAACTTGAATCAGCCACTTAAAGACCCCTTTATAGTGTTTATCTTTTGCTTATTCTAATGAGCGCAATTGTAGGGTAAATTGTGCTCATGATTCGCAGCTCTCGTAAATTCCCGAGCCTGCCATATTTCTGGTCCTTGATTGATTGGACCCTACCTTCGCTTAATCCATATAAAGGTGAATTGCAACGAGCACAGAGTATTGGCGACTTGGCGTTGATTGCTAAGAAACGCACCCCAAAAGTTGTATTCGATTATGTCGAGGGTGGCGCAGTAGACGAAATCGCATATTCCAGAACTCGAGATGCTTTCACTAGAATCGAATTCAATTCTCGGGTATTACGAGATGTATCGAAGATTGATACCACTGAAAAAATCTTAGGAAAAGTTGTTGATATCCCAATTTGTTTTGCACCAACTGGATATACCCGATTAATGCACCATGTTGGCGAACCAGCAATAGCAAACGTTGCCGATAAGAAGAATCTGATTTATGCACTCTCCACAATGGGAACAACATCACCGGCCGAACTTGCAGCCGCAGTTCCTAATTCAAGACGTTGGTTCCAGCTTTATATAATGAAAAATCGCAGCGATAGTCTGGCTGTTATCAAACAAGCTAAGGACAATGGTTTCGAAACTTTAGTTTTAACGGTTGACACCCCTGTAACAGGATTGCGCTATCGAGATAACAGAAATGGCCTTACGATCCCTCCACGAATTCGAATCAATACCGTTTTTGCAATTGCTCGCAAACCGATCTGGTGGCTCAATTTATTCACTACTGGGAAATTAGAATTTGCCGCTTTTCGAGGTTGGGATAAATCACTTTCACATTTGGCGGCAGCAATTTTTGACCCGTCAACTACCTTTAAAGATATCTCTTGGCTGCGCTCAGTTTGGAAGGGACCAATTGTTGTAAAAGGAATCCAAAGCGTTGAGGATGCAAAAGCAGTTGCAAAACTTGGGGTTCAAGGAATTATTCTTTCCAATCACGGTGGTCGCCAATTTGATCGTGGCCCAATCCCGCTAGAGATACTTCCTGACGTCGTTAAAGCAGTTGGCAATAAAGTAGAAATTTATATTGACGGCGGCGTCATGTCTGGCCTTGATGCACTTGGTGCAATCGCACTTGGTGCAAAAGCGGTATTCATCGGCCGCGCTTATTTATATGGCGCGATGGCGAATGGCGAAGCCGGCGTCGAACAAGTCATTGAAATTATGCGACGAGAATTCGAAAATGGTATGGCGCTAACGGGTGCAACTAATATTGCTGAAGTTCGCAAAAACGGTGCTCGGATTCGGGGTTTATAAATGAGCAAAATTGCAATAGTTACTGGGGGAGCCAAAGGAATTGGCTATGGCAGTACTAAACGTTTACTAGACGATGGCGCAACTGTAATTATGTTCGATGTAGATGAAGCAGGACTCAGTAAAGCCCAAGGCGAATTAGCTGGCTACGGGGAGCGCATCTCAGGAATGAAAGTAGATATTTCATCGGATGCCCAAGTAAAGGCAGCAATCGAAAGTGTTGGCAATAAATATGGCCATATTGATTACCTCGTGAATTGTGCCGGTATTCAAACCTATGGAACAGCCGTTGATACCAGCGAAGAGACCTGGGATAAAACCTTTGATGTAAATGTTAAGTCCATGTATTTAACTGCCAAATATGCGATTCCATTTATGCGCAAAGTAAAAGGCGGATCAATAGTAAATATCTCCTCCGTTCAATCGTTAGCAAACCAGAAAGGCGTTGTTGCATATGCCGCTTCTAAAGGTGCAATTAATTCGCTTACTCGTGCAATCGCTATCGACCATGCAGCAGAACAAATTAGATGCAATGCGATCTTGCCCGCATCGGTTGATACCCCAATGCTCCGGGCATCTGCTCGCGCTTTCAGCAGCACTAGAAGTGAAGAAGATATTTTGCAAGAGTGGGGAAGTTCCCACCCAATCGGTCGTATGGCAACAATTCACGACATTGGCGAACTAGTTGGTTTCTTATGTTCTGATAAAGCCTCATTCATTACCGGAAGCTCTTATGTAATCGATGGTGGACTTATGACTCAAGTCCCAGTCATCTTGCCGGAATAAAACCGATTTCGAGTGCGTGCCTTAATAAGGTAATCTACGCAAGCCGTAAAAAACCCTGGCGGGTTGCCCGAGCGGCCAATGGGAGGGGACTGTAAATCCCCCGGCTCTGCCTTCGAAGGTTCAAATCCTTCACCCGCCACCAGTGATTATTTACTTACGTTATTTTTCCGAGCCGCACGTGATAAAAATAGTGCAAAGACGAGTGCTACAACGATTCCGGTGTTCACGCCCATTTCCATTAGAGCACGGTTAAAATATTCTGTTGTCTTCTCTTTTTCCATAGTAAGAGATGCTCCGACAGTAAGAATGTGTCGAACGGCTGCAATTACGCCAATAATCAAGAAGTTATCAAGTTGGAAAATTCCATCAGTGAATCGAACAATGACCGTTCTCATGATCTCTAGAATAATTACGACAAAGAGAATGTCATTAATTCCTTGAATCATTCCTAATGGAAAGAACGGCCGGGTTTCAATCAGGCGTTGAAGACTATAACCAGAAGCCAATACTGAGATTACGAATAAAACTATTCCAAGAAAGCCATGCAATATATCTTCGAGTTTATCGATGAAATTTGCAGGAATAAGTGACTCATCGTTTGTGAGTAAACCCTTGACTGACTTGTACTTCATATCTGCCCGCCGCTAACTTATTTCGCCTGCGCTACGACGTCGGACGTTATCTCCCCAAACTGCGAGAACGATAACCGCACCAGTAATTACATATTGCCATTCTTGCTGTAGTTCAAGAATTCGAAGGCCATTAACCAGAACAGCCATAATCAGCGCTCCAATTATGGTTCCGCTTATTGTTCCTTTTCCACCGAGAAGTGAGGTTCCACCAATAATTACTGCAGCGATGGCTTCAAGCTCGTAGCCAAGGCCAAGGTCTGGGCGGGCTGATCCAAGTCGAGAGGTAAGAACAATTGCTGCCATTCCTACATATAGTCCACCAATTCCGTAGATTGCAACTAACCAGTTATTAACCTGTACGCCGGAAAGCTTTGTCGCGGCTGTATTCGAGCCAATAGCGAATGTATAGCGACCAATAACGGTTTTATTCAAGACAATTGCTGCAATTATTGCGCCGACAAAGAGAATAAGAACGCCATTTGGAATCTTAGGTATTAAATTACCTTGAGCAATAGAATCCCAACCCTTTACATCTGTAGTGAAAAGTACTGGTTTCATATCGGAAACAATTAGCGCTAGGCCTTGAGCCGCCTTCATAGTCGCCAAGGTTGCAATAAATGGTGGAAGTTTCAATATGGTAATTAACAGGCCATTTATCACGCCAAGGATTCCACCGACGATGAGACCAACAAGAATTCCAGACCAGACATTTAGGTGCATAGATTGAACGGTTTTACCTACGATAATTGCTACGAGGGCCGTTGCTGTTCCGATTGAAAGATCGATTCCACCGGTAATGATGACGAAAGTAGTTCCAATCGCAAGTAATCCAATAACGGTTGTCGACATCAAAATACCACCGGACACGTTCTCCCAAGAGGCAAAGACTGGGCGCATAATCGTGAAGAAAATAAAGATGACGACGAGGCTTCCCAGGGCAAGTACTCGACCTATCTCGCGTTTCACCAAGGCGGCGATTTTGCTTCCACCCTCAACTTCACCATCTACTGCTTTAATTGCATCTGACATTGCTCTCTCTTTTCCTGGTCTCGTTGATTCTTGTGTGACTAATTTCGGAATTTCGTGGCGTATTGCATTATTTTGTTCTGATCTGCATCTTTATTATCAATGATTCCTGTTAATTTGCCTTCACACATGACCGCAATGCGATCAGACATCCGCAAAATTTCGGGAAGTTCGGAGGAAATCATGATGATTGATTTACCTTCTTTTGCTAACTTGGTCAGTAATTTGTAAATCTCGTCCTTCGCACCAACATCGATACCGCGAGTTGGCTCATCGAAAATCAAAATATTGCAATCTCGGGTTAGCCACTTTGCGATAACAACTTTTTGTTGATTTCCACCAGAGAGGTTCTTCACATATTGATTTTCAGATGGAGTACGAATAGATAATTGTTTAATGGCATCTCGCACAATTTTTCCCGCAGGCTTAGTCTTTAGGAAACCAAACTTATTTGAGAAAGCAGGTATTGAGGAGAGAATTACATTGAAGGTTACATTTTGGACTAAGAGCAACCCATATTTCTTGCGATCCTCTGATAGATAACCAATGCCTGCTTTTACCGCATCTGCAGGGCTTTTAATCTTTACCTCTTTGCCGCTGAGAAAAACTTTTCCAGAAGTCTTTGGGTCTGCTCCGATAAGTGCGCGGGCAAGTTCAGTGCGGCCGGCACCCATTAGACCAGCGAAGCCCAAGATTTCACCTTTGCGAAGTTCGAATGAAACATCACGAAGAAGTTTTATATCTGAAATACCCTCAACTTTTAGGACGACTTCATTACTTAGTGGCCGAACATCTGGACGCTGATCTTGTTCAAGCTTTCGACCAACCATGAGCGAAATTACTTCAGATATAGAAGTTTCGGTGGTATTTAAAGTTTTAACATATTCACCATCACGGAGGACTGTAATTCGGTCAGTGATGCTGCTTAGCTCTTCTAAGCGGTGGGAGATATAAACAACGCCTTTGCCGGCCGCTCTTAGGGTGCGAATAATTTTAAATAAAGATTCAGTTTCGGTAGGTGTAAGAGAAGAAGTTGGTTCGTCCATGATGATAACTTCACCGCGGTATGAGACAGCCTTAGCGATTTCTACCATCTGTTGTTTTGCGATGGTTAGAGTTCCGACAAGTTGCTTTGGATCTAAAGTTAACTCAAGTTCTGCAAGCAGATCTTTTGCAGCTTTATTTAGCTTTGCATTATCGAGAAATACTCGTCCTTTGCGGCGATCTTCACGACCGATAAAAATATTCTGCGCAACCGTTAAATCTGGCATTAGATTCAACTCTTGGTGAATAATACTAATTCCCAATTTTTGTGCTTCGTGTGGGCTAGAAACGTCTACGTGGTTTCCTTGATAGACAATATCGCCCGCATCTTTCTTGTAAATTCCTGAAAGAATCTTCATGAGCGTTGATTTACCTGCGCCATTTTCGCCAACAATCGCGTGAACTTCACCCTTATTAAGATCGAAATGCACATTGTTAAGTGCCTTAACGCCAGGGAACTCCTTGCTTACACCAGTCAAGGATAAGAGTTGCGTTGTTGCCATTTGTTCCCCCCGATAAATAAATTGAATAAATTGCGTAAATTTCCTAAATTGCGTAATTCGAGCTATTTAAAACGCTCTCTAGATAATAATGCATAATGGCCAGGATTTCTCCTGGCCATTATGACTAACTTTTTACAAATAAACGATTAAATCGAATTATTCGTAAAGGTTTCCTGCGATCTTTGGATCTGCGATGTTTGCCTTGTTGTAGTAGTAGAACCCTGTGTCGATAAGGTTCTTAGGAACTGTCTTGTTGCGAACGTAGTTAACTAGCGCTTCAACAGTCTTTGCTCCGATACCCATTGGGCTCTGTGTAATCGCACCTGATTGTAGGCCTGACTTGATGTTAGCCATTTGTTGCTTGCCTGAGTCAAATCCGATCAACTTAACTTTACCCTTGGTCAACTTAGCGGCCTTGAATGCTTGTCCAGCACCAATTGAAACGCCTTCGTTAGTTCCGTAGATACCCTTAAGATCCTTGTTTGCAACAAGAGCTGCGCTTGTGATTTCTTGCGCCTTAAGTGCATCTCCACCTTCTGAGTATTGAACTGGAAGAAGTGTGATGTTCTTGTACTTAGCCTTGATACGGTTTACGAAACCATCGCGGCGATCGATACCAGTTTGGTTTGTTTGTGAGTGACCAATAACCAAAACCTTACCCTTGCCACCGATTAGAGCGGCTAACTTGTCAGCTGCAAGTGAACCTGCTGCTGTGCTGTTTGTGTATGCAACGCCAAGTGCACAGTCAGAGCTAACGCCAAGCTTTGGCACTCCACCTGTACAGCTAGCTGCTGTATCGAACATGTAAACAGGAATTCCTGCTGCGTTTGCTGCCTTTAGGTGTGAAACAGATTCTGTTGTACCTAGAGCTGCATATCCGATTGCATCTGGCTTTAGCGCAATTGCACCGTCAAGCATTTCAAGTTGCTTGTCGATCATTGTTTCGTTTGCAGGACCTTGGAAGTGAATAGTTGCATTCATCAACGCAGCTTGTGTTTCTGCACCCTTTTTAACTGCTTGCCAGAATTGGTGAGTTTCACCCTTTGAAATTAATTCAATCTTTAGTGTCTTCTCAGCAGCGTTAACAGCTGAACCTGTTCCGACAACTAGTGCCATTGCTGATGCAACAGCAACGATAGTTAGAACTTTCTTCATTTGTTTCCTTTCGAAAGCAGCGGAATCGCTGTGGCAGAACCCTATAAAACAATGGGTGACGCGTCCATATTTTTAGGGTCGATATACGCTGATAAACCATTTCGTTATCAAATTGTTACTAGATGGGCGGCTAAAGGGCGAGGTTATAGGCGTGAATCGCCGTTTTGCTCCAGAAATGCTCACCCTCACTTGGACTAAGCCCAAGGGTTAATTGCTCTGCCAAATCAATGACTTGGCCATAAGTTCCACCTAAAGTTGCAACTGGCCAATCCGATCCAAACATTAGTCTTTGCGGTGTAAATATTTCTAACAAATGATCGGTATATGGTTTGAAATCTTGAACTTTCCAATCGTGCCAATTTGCTTCTGTTACCAATCCAGAAATTTTGCAGACAACATTTGGGAACGAAGCGAGTTCGGTCATTAAAGATTTCCAAGGTTCCATTGTTCCCTTTGCAATGTATGGCTTAGAAATATGGTCCATTATAAATTGCACTTCAGGACAGGCTTTTACAAGTGCAACTGCTCCAGCAAGTTCTGGAGTCTTACTCAATAAATCATAAGCAATTCCGAATTCGCCAAATTTGCGAACATTCGCAATAGTTTCAGCCTTGCCTAAATAATTTGGATCAGGATGATCTTGGGCGATATCCCTAATACTTTTCAGGTACTTTGCTCCTGGCAAATCTAAATACCCCTGCAAGTATTCAATCGCATCAGGTGCATCAATCTTTAACCAACCAACAACTCCAGCGATGAGGGAATCACTTTCGGCAAGCGCTAGAAGCTCTGGAGTTTCGGCATAGTCAGTGACTGTTTGTACTAAAACTGTCTTATCAATTCCATGGCCAGCAATCGCTTCACGCAGATCGGCCATCGAAAAACTACGGCGAATTGGTTGCATTGCATCACCAGTAATCCAGCTTTGATCGCGGACAGAGAGATCCCAAATGTGATGGTGGGAATCAATTCTCATATTTAGCCTATTTAGCCTATTTAGCCCTGAGCGACAATATTGTTTAACGCTTTGCCCTGGGCCAAGAGCGCTAATTGCGATTCGACTAGTTTGCGGCCACGAGGTTCAAATGCAGTTGAGTTTCCACCAACGTGTGGAACAAGTAATAAATTCTTAGCGCTCCATAACGGGTGGCCGGCTGGAAGCGGTTCTGGATCGGTTACGTCGAGCGCTGCATGCAATCGTCCGGAATTAAGTTCTGCAATTAGGGCTCCGGTTTCAATAATCGGTCCACGTGCAACATTTATTATTAATGCGCCATCCTTCATCTTTGCTAGACGCTCTTTATTAAACATATGTCGGGATTCATCAGTGAGTGGCAGAATTAAAATTACGATATCGAGGCTTGGTAAGTGCTTATCTAGCTCATCGATCTTTATTGAGCCATCACGCCCGGATTTCGAGAAACTTATAACTGAAACATCGAACCCAGATAAATTCTTAACAACCTGCTTGCCGATTGATCCAAAGCCAATTACCCCAATTTTGCTATCTGAAAGCGAAGTAAAACGTCGGTGATCCCATTTGCCCGCTATTTGATCCCGAATAAATTCTGGAAAACCACGACGTGATGCAAGAGCAAGGCCAACAGCAAGTTCCGCGGTTGAGGCGTCGTGAACTCCGCTGGCGTTGCAGAGAGTTAGACCAGGTCTAACAAAAGCAAGAGCATCGTCATATCCGGCATTTGGCATTTGTAAAGTTTTTAAGTTTGGCATCTTTGCGGCATATGAAAGGGCTGCTGCGCCTCCCATATAAGAAGGTACATAAAAGTTAATTAGCGAAAGGTCTGAAGTATCTAGCGGGAAATCTTTAGGGGAGTACAAGGTGACGCCATCAGGTACGGATAAGTCTGACCATTGGGTCCACGCCACAATCTTGCTCATTAATTAACGCCTCTCTTGAATTACTTCAACGGTATTGATTAATTTACCAATACCCGCAACATCTATTTCAACTACATCGTTTGCCTCTAGGGAAATATCTAGCGGTGGGACTATTCCAGTACCGGTTGAAAGAATTACACCGTGTGGGAAGTCTTGGCATCTAAATAGATAGGTAATCAAATCTTCTAAGGTCCGATTTAGCGATCCAAGTGAAGTTTCGGCCTCCCAAGCAATTTTGGTACCCCGAACTATCTTCGCTTTGATTGTCATTTCTGCCGCACTAGGTGCAAGCCAGGATGGCGTTATATCGGGACCAATTGCGGTCGAACCTATATAAATCTTTGCTTGTGAAAGATAAAGCGGATTTTCACCCTCAATTGTCCGCGCGGTCATGTCATTGCAAATTGCATAACCAATAATTTCGCGATGCTTATTTATATATATTGCAACTTCTGGTTCTGGAACTGATGCGGCTGAATCAAAACGGATTCCAACCAGAGCGTTTGTTCCACGGGAACGAACCGCGCTTGATTTGAAAAATAATTCAGGGCGGTCGGCTTCATAAACTCTCTGATAAACATCAGGAACGCCAGACTCTTCCTTGCGGGCATCGCGTGAGCGAAGATAGGTAACACCAGCGCCCCACAATTCAATTTCTGGCGAAATTGGTGCAGCTAATTCACCAGTTACAGAGCCTGAAGTATTTGTGACTGCAGATTTTAATTCAGCAAGAGTTAGGTGCATTGCCTTAGTCAACGTCGGAATATTTGGAACTAAGTTATGTCCAGCACTCGTTGTAACCGCAAACTGGTATTCGCTTGCGGCCGTTTTTAGTATTGAAAATTTCATTGCGAAATCCTTTCGATTAGTTTTGCATCTTCTAGTTGCGCCCAAATATCTGCTGGAAGTTCTAAATCAAAATCAGCGATATTTGATAGCAATTCCTTACTATTTCGAGATCCGGTAAGAACTGATGTGACCGCAGGATGACGAAGCGGAAATTGCAGCGCAGCTGCAGTTAGTGGAATCCCACGCTCACTTAAGAACGCACCGATATCTTGCGCCCGCTTAATAATTTCATCCGATGCAGGCAAGTATTCAAAAGTTGCACCAGGTTTTGGATCCGCGAGAACACCAGAGTTAAATACACCACCAATAGTGATGTCTACCTTGCGCTCTAACGCATATGGAAGCAATTCATTTTGCGCACTCTGATCAAGCAAGGTGTAACGACCGGCAATAAGCGCAAGATCTAGATCAACTTCCTTCATGATTTTCATCGCAGCGTCGCAGAAATTAATACCAATTCCAATTGCTTTTATAATTCCTTGGCGTTTGAAATCTGCAAGAACCGGATATGCGTTGTTGATGGCTTCTGGAATATGTTCTTCAGCGTCATGCATTAAAGCGATGTCAATGTGGTCAACACCTAATCGTTCTAAACTCTCGTTAAATGAGCGCTTGGTACCTTCCGGTGAATAATCGAAGACTGGTTGAATATGTGGATCGGCATCTGGAAACCAGGGGACCGGATCCGCCTTTTCAACGCGATTCAGAACTCTTCCAACTTTGGTCTCCAAAATAAATGGTTCTGGAACTGTTCTCAATACTCGCCCTAAGCGCTCCTCTGAAAGACCATGTCCATATAGTGGAGCGGTATCAAAGTAATTAATTCCTTGCGCAAGTGCCGTCTTTATAAGAAGATCACTCTCATTGTTTTCAACTGTTGTAAAAAGCCCAGCAAGCGGAGCAGTTCCAAGACTTAACCGGGTAATTTCTACAGGAACGCGCTTCATCCTAACTTTCTGGCTATGACGCGGCATGAAATTTATCGTATAGGATTTTTACTAATAAGCGAAGAGTTCACGTCCAAAATTGCAAAGGAATCGCATGCCAAAGATCACCGGCTTTAAAACCGTAGATGTCAGATTTCCAACTTCCCGCGGGCTAGATGGATCTGATGCGATGAATAAAGAACCAGATTATTCTGCAGCACTGGTAATTCTTGAGACAGATGACCCGAAACTTCAAGGACATGGTTTTGTATTTACCTGCGGCCGAGGGAATGATTTGCAATGCGCTGCAATTGAATTATTAGCTCCATATGCTGTTGGTCGCGATATCGATGACTTAGCAAAGAGCATGGGCGAATTCGCAAAGAGTTTAGTTAGAGACTCTCAAATTCGCTGGCTTGGACCAGAAAAAGGCGTGACTCAAATGGCAGCGGGCGCCGTTGTAACAGCAGTCTGGGATCTTGTAACAAAGAATGCGAAGAAACCACTTTGGAAATTTCTTTCAGATATGTCACCCGAAGAGATTGTCGAACTTATTGATTTCCGTTACATCACCGATGCGCTGACTCCTGATGAAGCGTTAGAAATTTTACGTAAAGCAGAACCAAATCGCGCTGCGAATGAAGCAAAATTATTAGAAGTTGGATTACCCGCTTACACAACAACTCCGGGTTGGCTCGGATATACCGACGAGAAAATGGTTCGCCTTGCTAAAGAAGCAGTTGCTTCTGGATATAAATTAATTAAATTAAAGTGTGGTGGAAGCCTTGAAGATGACAAGCGCAGATTGCGCCTTGCCCGCGAGGCGGTAGGTCCTGATATCAAAATTGCAATTGATGCCAATCAAGTTTGGGATGTAAATCAAGCGATTGAATGGATCAAAGGAATTGGCGATGTAAATCTGCACTGGGTTGAAGAACCAACAAATCCAGATGATGTTCTTGGCCACGCTGCAATTGCAAAGGCAATTGCCCCAGTACGTGTTGCAACTGGCGAACATGGCATGAACCGAATTATTTTCAAGCAGATGTTGCAGGCTAAATCATTTTCATTTATGCAGATAGATGCAACTCGTGTTGCAGGTATAAACGAGAACTTGGCAAATATTTTGATGGCTGCAAAATTCGGCGTTCCAGTCTGTCCGCATGCTGGGGGAGTTGGCTTATGCGAATTAGTTCAGCACCTAGCAATGTTTGATGCGGTTGCAGTCACCGGGCACCATCCGGATCGAGTTGTTGAGTTCGTTGATCACTTGCACGAACACTTTGTAGTTCCAACAATCATTAAAAATGCGCACTACATGCCGCCCCTAAAGCCAGGTGCTGGTGGCGAAATGTTTGCCCAGACAATTTCAGATTTCACATTTCCAACCGGAAAAGAATGGATAACAGCATGAATACAGAGTTCGCAGGATTAACCGCAGTCGTAACTGGAGCAGGTTCAGGTATTGGACTTGCAACAGCAAAGATTCTTAAAGATCGAGGCGCAACGGTTTACGGCCTCGATCTTGCAGAAGGTGGAATGTCAGGTGTTGCAACTTGGGTACATTGCGATCTCGGTGACGATGCATCAGTGGCTAAAGCATTTGAAGGAATTACTAAGTTAGACATCCTCATTAATAACGCTGCAATCAGCGCAGTTGGAACCATCGAATCCAATTCATCTGAAGAGTGGCTAAAAGTTATGAATGTGAATGTTCTTGGCATCGTTCGTACTTCCAAATCAGCGCTACCTTTACTTCGCAAGAGTAAATCGGCAGCAATTGTTAACACTTGTTCTGTTGCTGCTACTGCGGGAATTCCAAAGCGTGCGGTTTACAGCGCATCCAAAGGCGCAGTTCTTTCGCTAACACTCGCAATGGCTAATGACCATATTGTTGATGGCGTTCGCGTTAACTGCGTTAACCCAGGAACCGCTGATACACCTTGGGTGCAACGTTTACTTGCACAAGCAGCAGATCCAGTTGCCGAGAGAAAAGCACTCGAAGCGCGTCAGCCACTCGGTCGCCTTGTTTCATCTGAGGAAGTTGCTAGTGCAATTTGTTTTCTAGCTAGTCCACTTCAAGGTTCAACGACCGGAACTTCGCTAACTATTGATGGTGGAATGCAAGGGTTACGCATACCTAAGTAACCTAAATAACCTAAATAACCGAAATAAAGTCACCTTTCCGCTCGTAAGAAAATAAGTATCTAAGCAAATTTGTCGTGCCTCGGCCGTGGTTGAAGCAAGGCAAATTACCTTTTCATTTTTTATTGCTCTTACATATAAGAGAACGTAGGATATTTATATGGACATAATTGAATTTAAGCCAAGTCGAGACCAGTTGAATTACACATTCGGCGGCGCAGCACCAGTCATGCGGATTAAACCTGGAACGGCGCTCAAGCTTTGGTCAGAAGATGCATTTAACAACACTATAAATAAAGTTACAGATCTCTCGAGTGAAAAAGTTGATTTACGTTTTGTAAATCCACAGACTGGTCCTTTTTATGTGGAAGGTGCAGAACCTGGTGATGCATTAGCAATTCATATTGTAGATATGAAGCCCGCACGCGGACATGGCGCATCAAGCACAATTCCTTTTTTTGGTGGATTAACATCAACAGACAGAACCTCGATGTTGCAAGATGCACTTCCGGATACAACTTGGATCTATGAGGTAAATACTGCAAAGAACACCGTCGGTTTTCAATCCCGTTTTGGTGATTTTTCAGTCGAGCTTCCAATTGAATGCATGTTTGGAACTATTGGTGTTGCGCCAGCCGGTGGTGAAGTTCGTTCTTCACTTGTTCCGGAACGTTTTGGTGGAAACATGGATTCACCTGAAGTTCGAAAAGGCGCGACAGTTTATCTTGGCGTGAATGTTGATGGCGCGCTATTTTCGATAGGTGATGGACATTATCGACAAGGTGAAGGTGAGGCCTGTGGCACTGCAGTTGAAGGCGCAATGGATTCAATAATTATTGTGGACTTAATTAAAGGTGCTGCTCCTGCATGGCCTCGCGTTGAGGATGATAATTTCTATATGGCAATTGGGTCGTCTCGGCCGATGGAAGACTCTTGGAGAATCGGGCAAGTAGAGCTAATTCGTTGGTTCCAAGAGCTATATGGACTCCACCAGATGGACTCATATCAATTACTTTCTCAAATTACAAAGGCACCAATTGCCAATGTTGTTGATGCGAATTACAGCGTCGTTATAAAAGCTGCTAAAGAATTGCTACCTAATGTGGGTGCTTTCAAAGGTATGCATGCAAGTCTAAAAGAGAGAGCAAAAGATCTAAAGCTTTAAACCCGTCACTACGAAAGGATCAAAATGGATCTACAGATGAAGGGTATGAACGCAATTGTTACAGGAGGTACCAAAGGAATCGGTCGAGCGATTGTTGAAGCGCTACTAAGTGAAGGCGTAAATGTTGCATTTTGTGCTCGAAATGCGGATGATGTAAAGAAAGCTGAATCAGATCTCAGTAAGAGCGGTGCAAAGGTCATAGGAACTTCAGTTGATGTTGGGAATGAAACACAACTAGGAAAATGGGTCAATGATTCCGCAAAAGCTTTTGGTGGTTTGGATATAGTTGTTTGTAATGTGAGCGCACTTGCAATTCCGGAGAGTGAAGAAAATTGGCAATCATCTCTAAATGTAGATGTTATGCATACTGTGCGAACTTGTAATGCAGCGATTCCATATCTTGAGAAGAGTAAAAACGCATCGATTGTAAATATTTCGAGCGTTTCAGGCCGCGAAGCTGACTTTGCTGGTGGGCCTTATGGAACTGCTAAAGCAGCAATTATTGCTTACACCAAGCACCTCTCATTTTCTCTAGCAGGAAAAAATATTCGTGCCAACACAGTGTCTCCGGGAAATACTTATTTCCCTGGTGGCGTTTGGGAGAATATTGAAGGAGGAAACCCAGATCTCTTTAAATTTGCGATGGGACTAAATCCAACTGGAAGAATGGGAACACCAGAAGAGCAGGCATATGCAGTAACTATGTTGGCTAGTCCACGTGCATCTCGTATTTCTGGAACTAACTTAGTTGTAGATGGCGCACTTACGCGCGGAATTCAATTCTAATTACTTTTCTTCGAGAATTAACGAGACTGAATTGATGCACCATCTTTGATCAGTTGGCACTTCATAACCTTCACCTTCAAAAACATGTCCTAGATGCGACCCACAATTTGCACAACGAACTTCAATTCGAACACGCATTCCAAGTGAGCGATCTTCAATCAACTCGACAGCATCATCGGTAGTTGGTGCATAGAAAGAAGGCCAACCACATCCGGAATGGAACTTGGTTTCACTTTTAAATAGTTCGTTGTTGCATGCCTTGCATCGGTAACTTCCAACTTTGTCGGTATCTGTGTACTCACCTGTGAATGGGCGCTCAGTTGCACCGTGGCGTAGAACTTCAAAAGAGGTCTGATCTATTTCAGAAGCCAGTTTGGCATTATCAATTTGCACGGGATACTTCTTATTTGAGCTGATTTCACTAGACATGTGCTCATATTACGCAATCTTCACTGGGCTTGCCACATATAGAGATAGATAGAATTACCTCGTGCGCAAATTGATGAAGCGAGTTTTTAAACTCTTTACCGACCGCCGAACTTGGGTGCGCCTAATTTTTGTTTCAGCGATTGCATCTGGAATCGCTTGGCAGGTTGGCGACTTATTAGTTAAAGATGGTGGCGTTGTAGCCGCGATTATCTGCGCTTTGAGCATTCGAATTTCGCTTTATAAATCGGTTCGGGAAGGTTTTGGCCAAATTGTCGGAACCGCAATCGGTGCTGGTGTGGCACTCGCTTGTGTTGCACTCTTTAATTTTGGAATTGTCTCAGTAGCACTAACAGTTCTCTTCTGTTCTGTGGTTGCTCGCGCACTTCACTTAGGAGAAGTTGCTTCGGTAAACGTTCCTGTTACTGCACTAATTGTTATAGGACCTGGCTTAAGTGAGAGCACTGCGCTTTCGAGACTTTCTTCAACGCTTATTGGCGCCACAGTTGCAATTATTTTCTCGTATTTTTCAAATGGTAAAACACCAGCAGCTCGCACCGTAGACAAGATAAGTTCGCTTGCAAATAAATGTGCAAAGTTATTGGGAGAAATGTCCGAAGGTGTTGCAGCTGGTTATGATCAAGAAGAAGCCGGGCACTGGTTAGCAAAAGCTCGTTTGCTTGTTGAAGAAATTCCGGGAGTCCGAGCCCAAGCACTCGAAGCTCGCGGTCATGCGAAATGGTTTCCAACTGCTGAAGTTGATGAAGCTGAAGAACTTTATATTCGAGGGGTTGCAGTTGAGCACACAGTTGTTCAGGTAAGAACAATTGCAAGAACGCTTTTTGATTCTTCAGTTAAGGGCGGAATTGCGGAAGAGACTAAACGCGATATTGCACAAGCGCTTTCTGCTGCAAGTTTTGCCGTTAGTTCGAAGGCGGAACAAATTAAAACTACTCAAGGAATTGCAGATTCAAGATCTGCAACACAAGATGTAAGAATTGCAGGAGCTGCACTTGCTGATTCATTAATGGAAGCATCTGATGACGTTGATCAAGAGCAACTTGTCCGCGGTATTTCTTTAGTTTCAAATATTGGAATAATCGCTGATTCGTTGGATGAATCTTCGCCGGCGCTGCACGATGTGTTAACTCCTGGCGAACCAGCTATGAATCAAGTTTTAAAAGTCTCGCCAATCGAACAAAGCGCAAGAGTTGGTGCACGAATTACGAAGCCATTTATCTGGCTTAAAAGACGGCTCCGCAAATACTTTTAACTGGTAACTAGGGCGAAATTTCTCCCATTTCAAGAGTGGTTGTAGGCTCGCCCTCTACTTCAAATGCCCCCCTAGCTCAGTTGGTAGAGCGTTTCCATGGTAAGGAAGAGGTCAACGGTTCGATTCCGTTGGGGGGCTCGGTTAAACTTATTTCACGATAAATAAGTGTTTCCAGTTCAATCCTTGGCGGGATAGCTCAGCTTGGTAGAGCAAACGGCTCATAATCGTTGTGTCGCCGGTTCAAATCCGGCTTCCGCTACTAGTTATATACGAGTAATTTTCGTAAAAGGCGCAGGTTGAAGTAACCTAGCGCTCTTAATTGAGACGCAATTGAAGGAGCACCACAATGGCAAGTAAGAGCGCGGATGTACGCCCAAAGATCACTATGGCCTGCGTAGAGTGCAAAGAACGTAACTACATAACAAAGAAGAACCGTCGTAACGATCCAGACCGTCTTGAACTCAAGAAGTTCTGCCCACGTTGCAAGCTTTCAACAACACACCGCGAGACTCGCTAATCTGATGTTGAACCCCGACCTAGTCGGGCGCACCTTTACAAGTGCCGATTCTGTAACTGTTACAAAAGAAGCAATTCAAAAATTTGCTGAAGTTCTTGGCGAAAGTAACTTTGATATTGCGCCACCTACTTTCTCAATTTCTATAACTCTCGACCAATCCCAATCTTTATTACAAGATAGTGGCCTTGATTGGACTCGAGTAGTCCACGGTGAACAACGTTTCGAAATAAAACGCCCGATTATTGCTGGTGATGTCCTCGTTGGTTCTTCAACGATCGAGAGCGCTCGCAACGTTGCTGGAAATGAAATCGTCACCGTTCGTTCTGATTTACATGCTGGTTCAAATTTAGTCGTTTCAACTTGGTCAACTCTGGTAGTTCGCGCATGAGCCAACTTGTTACTGGGCAAGAATTGCCGGCGAAAACCTTCACGATTAATCGCGCAGTGCTAATTCAATATGCAGATGCAAGCGGCGACCAAAACCCAATTCATCAAGATGAAGCTTTCGCAAAATCTGTTGGGCTGCCTGATGTAATTGCGCATGGGATGTTAACTATGGGCCTTACCGGTAAATACCTCTCAGATATTTCTGGGGCTGAAAAAGTAATTGAATTCTCGGCAAAATTTATCAAGCCCGTCGTAGTTCCAGCAAACACCGAAGTTTTCTTAATCGTCTCTGGAAAAGTTGGCGAGATTGCTGATGGCCTTGCCAAAATTGAATTACTTGCGATGTGTAATGAGATTAAAGTATTAGGTGTGGCAAAAGGCGTAATCAAACTCTAATGAGCGCACCCTTTAAGGTTTACAAACGTATTGGTGACTTGCGTAAATTAAGCGCCAAAGAATTTAGCGCAACAGTTCTAATTTATGCCGATGGCTTCTTGGAAGATGCAGTCACTTCCATCAGCGCCTTGAAGGCAAATTCTGCCGATGATGTAGCTATCTATTTACTAATATCTGGTGCACCTGAACTTGGGGACATCGCAGCGGTAATTGATGAACGAACTTATATAGTTCAAATTACTGAGGGCGTCGGCTGGGGCGAAGGAATTAATGTGCTCATGAAGTTAGCTAATTCGCCATATGTAATAGTGATGGATCCATCAACAATTCTTCTGGGGGATGCAATTACCCCAACCATCTCCAAACTTTCCGAGAAGGAATTTAGCGCGGTCGGTTGGCGCGGCGGATTGGTGAATGTTGAAGATGATTGGCGAAGTGTTGACGATAAGGGTGTTGGCGAAGTTGATGTGCTTTTTAGCTATTTCTTAGGGCTTAACAGAGAACATGCAATTGAAGCAGGTGCATTTAATATTCGTGCAATTTACTATCGAAATGCTGATATGGAATTTGGCCTGAAACTTAGACAAGCACAAGGTCGGCTGTGGCAATTAGATCTTCCACTGAAGCAAGAACGGCATCACGGCTATTACGACACTGATCCGGCTTATCGCGAAGAGCAGTCGAAGAAGAACTATGACCGAATTCTTCAACGCTTTCGAGGCAAGAACGAAATATTGTCACCTCGCAGGTAGCCTTCTCTTATGACCGAAAATGATTTATCAACTTTCACCACACTTGGTGTCGGCGGCCCTGCGACAAAGATTATTCATGTAACAACAGAAGCCGAATTGATTGAAGCGGTTACCGCAGCAGATAATTCAAAAACCCCGCTCTTGATATTGGGTGGAGGCTCTAATGTTCTTATCAGTGATAGTGGATTTGCTGGAACCGTTATTCGGGTTGAAACCACTGGTAATACCTATGAAATTGATGCCTGCAGTGGTGGAACGTTAACTGTCAGCGCTGGTTCTGATTGGGATGAATTTGTGGCTTTCACAATTGAAAAAGGTTTAGCAAATTTGGAATCAATGAGCGGAATCCCTGGAACTGTTGGTGGCGCACCAATTCAAAATATTGGTGCTTACGGCCATGAAGTTTCAGAGGTTATTGCCAGAGTTCGTACCTTTGATCGTGAGAAGCAAGAGATAAAAACTTTTATGGCAAGTGAATGTGGCTTTACTTATCGCAATTCAATTTTTAAAGAAGTATCTGGCCGTTATGTAATCTTGGATGTAACTTTTCAACTTCGGCGTGGTGAGGAGTCCCTTCCAATTGGATATGCCGAATTAGCAAGAGAACTTGGCGTTGAAATTGGTGCCCGAGTTGCAATTGCAAAGGTTCGAGAGGCAGTCATGAAATTACGCGGGGCAAAAGGAATGTTGGTTGGATCAGGAATTAATTCCGCGGGTTCATTTTTTATGAATCCAATATTGGATAAGGCGATTGCAGATAAGTTACCAAGCGATGCACCGCGTTGGCCTTTGCCTGATGGCAGAGTTAAAACATCGGCTGCATGGTTGATGGAGCACGCTGGGGTTACTAAGGGAGATCGGTTAGCTGGGGCTCAAATTTCACTCAAGCATGTTCTCGCACTTTCAAATGCGGGGGATGCAACAGCAAAAGATTTAATTGAACTAGCTAGAAGCGCTCAAGAAAAAGTAAGAACCAAATTCGGGATCACCTTGCAATCTGAAGTTCAACTAGTTGGTTTAACGCTTTAAATTACTTAGCTTCACCCAACAGTTTTGCAACACGACCTATGCCTTCAACAATATCTTCATCGCTAAGTGCATATGAAAATCGCAAGTACCCAGATGGCCCAAAAGCTTCACCTGGAACCGCCGCAACTTCAACTTCATCCAAAATTAGCGTTGCAAGTTCAGCGGAAGTTTGTGGTCGCTTGCCACGAATTTCTTTGCCTAGAACGCCTTTAACTGAAGGGTAAACATAGAAAGCTCCGGTTGGAGTTGGGCAGATCACCCCAGGAATATTGTTTAATAATCCAACAATAAGTTTGCGCCTTCTATCGAAAGCAACACCCATCTCGTGAACTGCAGCTAAGTCTCCAGAAACGGCAGCGATAGCAGCACGTTGTGAAACGTTTGAAACATTTGATGAGAGGTGTGATTGCAGATTTGTTGCGGCTTTAATTACATCCTTAGGCCCAACCATCCAGCCCACGCGCCATCCAGTCATTGCATAAGTCTTTGCAACGCCGTTAATAATAATTGTTTGATCAGCCATTTCAGGAACTAACACTGGGAGACTTGGTGCAGTTGCACCGTCATAAACCAAGTGTTCGTAAATTTCATCTGAGATAACCCAGATGCCATGTGCGAGCGCCCATTCACCAATTGCTTTAACTTGCCCGGCAGAATAAACCGAACCCGTTGGGTTAGATGGTGAACAAAATAGCAACGCCTTTGTCTTAGGAGTACGAGCAGCTTCTAATTGTTCGACGGTGACTAAGTAATTTTGTGATTCATCAGCGAAAACTTCAACAGAAATTCCGCCAGCGAGCTTGATGCACTCTGGATAAGTTGTCCAATATGGCGAAGGCAAAATAACTTCATCACCTGGATCAATGATTGAAGCGAAAGATTGGTACACCGCTTGCTTGCCACCATTGGTAACAAGTACTTGATCGGCAGTAATCACATAATTTGAATCACGAAGCGTCTTTGCAACGATTGCATCGCGAAGTTCTGGAAGTCCTGGTGTTGGTGTGTAGCGATGATTCGCTGGTTTAGTTGCGGCATCTGCTGCGGCTTTAACAATGTAATCAGGTGTTGGGAAATCTGGTTCACCTGCACCAAATCCAATTACTGGTCGGCCAGCTGCTTTGAGAGCCTTGGCCTTTCCATCAACCGACAATGTGGCTGATTCCGCAATTGCTGCGATCCTGCGAGAAATTCTTGGTTTTGCGCTCATAGTGCGGAGTATGCCATTCCTCAGTTTTACTAAGCACCCCTTCACGCTCTACACTCCCCGTTCTGGCGCTTGCATTAGGTCATGCTGACGCATGTCTTCTTGACTTAAGTAACGCTCGAAGGGCAGTAGC
>WLIT01000010.1 GCA_009726125.1 Actinomycetota bacterium
AACATCTTGTCCGCCACCATCAACTGCAATGAAACCAAAACCCTTTTCAGAGTTGAACCACTTAACTGTACCTGTTGCCATGTAGCTTTTTCCTTACGGTAAATGTGATCAATAAGAATTCCTTAAAGACCAGTCTTCCTCTGTACAGATTTACCGAGTGAACGGGTACTGCCAAGCGTCGGACTAGGCGAAAGTGTAACTGCATATCGGTCAATAGCGAAAAAATATTTCAGATGTAGGACTAGCCAAAGTGAGCAATAGCGGGCCATAATTGCGGCAGGAGTTAGTTCTAGAGACGCAATTTGAGCGTGTAATTGGTGGGCTGGGGAAGGTCGCACCAAGGCAACCTGATTGATGGTTCTAGGAGAAATTCGAGTGAATATATTACCGAGCAGTAATGGGATGTTGGATGGAGATCTTCGGATCTACTCCGCTCCCAAGGCTTTGCTTCGACATATCCAATGGTCGCTAAATGAAATCTTTGGCTATCCCGTTGAATTAAATTGGGAAGCGCAACACTTAGCTCCCGGTGCGCTCGCAACTCAATTGCAGTGGCGCGAATTGAAACCAGTGGCATCAAAGATTGCAAGCACACTTAAATCTTGGCATTACCTGCGCTTTGAAGTGCGCGAGTTTTCAAACATTAGTGGCGAAGGTGTTTTGTATCGCTGTACTCCTGATCTTGGGCTACATCAGGCAGTGACGGCATCGACTGGCGATGTGATGATTCATGAAAATCGCTTGGTAACAATTCTGGAGAATTCTCGTAGCTATGAAACCCTGCGTAAATCAGTTTCGAACTCCCTTGGAATTGCCTGGGACTTGGAACTTGAGAGCTATCGCCGAGGGGTGGGTAGCGAAGGAGAAATCCGAGCGGTTAGTATTTAACTATGAGCAATGAATTTCAAGAGAAGAAATTATCCCGCCGATCTATCACGACCGTTTTTGCTGCGTTAATTCTTGCAGTTGGTATGGGATATGGGCTAAGTCTTGTAGGAGCTGGGCTCTCTTCGAAAGCTGGAAATTCAATTACCGTAACTGGTTCTGCTAAGACAGCTGCTGTTGCAGATAATGCGGTTTGGACCTTGAACGTTAGTGAGATGTCACAACAAGTTTCGGTAGCCGTTAAGAAAATTGGATCTAGCGTTGATTCACTATCTAAGTATTTAATTGATGGCGGACTTTCCGCTGAGGCAATTGAAATCGGTGGCGTCACAACATATGCAAATAATGAATTTTTGAATGGCAACTCAACGGGTCGAGTTCTGAGTTATCAAGCAAATCAGAATGTGACTGTTCGCTCTGGGGATGTAGAACTAATTAAGAAGTTATCAAATGGCATGGGCTCGCTCTTACAGACCGGTGTAAATATAAATAACTATGGCCCAATGTTCTATGTTTCAAATTTAGATGAGTTACGTCCAAAACTTTTGGCCGAAGCAATGGTTGATGCCAAAGCTCGCGGTATTTCAATTACGAAGGCTGTTGGTTCAAAACTAGGTCCAGTCTTGGCAGTAACAAGTGGTCCGGTGCAAGTAACCCAACCTGATTCAGTTGATACCTCTGCTGGTGGAATGTATGACACATCATCAATTCCAAAGAGCGTCAGCGTTACAGTTTCAGTCAGCTTTAAAGTTAATTAACCTTCTCAGCCTTCAAAAGATTTAAAGACCAGCACGACGTTATGGCCACCAAAGCCAAATGAGTCGTTCAAGCAGGCGATAGATCCTTTTGGCAGATCTCGTGGCACATCGCGCACAACATCAACGGTTACCGCTTCATCCAAGTTTTCAATATTAATTGTTGGTGGGGCTTTGTGGTGATACATCGCAAGTACGCAGAAAATAGATTCAATAGCGCCGGCGCCACCAAGTAGGTGACCGGTCATTGATTTAGTTGCTGAAACTGCAACATGTGAAATATCGCTGCCTAGCGCGTTGGTTAGCGCATTTGCTTCAGCAACATCGCCAGCTGGCGTAGAAGTTGCATGGGCATTTAAGTGAACAATTTCAGAGAGTGGAATTCCTGCATCCTCGAGCGCCAATTTAACAGCGCGAGTAACACCGGAACCTTCTGGATCTGGCGCGGCAATGTGAAAACCATCGGAGGTTAAACCTTGTCCCATAACTTCGGCATAAATCTTTGCGCCACGAGCCTTTGCATGCTCTAACTCTTCAAATACTAAAACGCCGCCACCTTCGCCAAGTACAAATCCATCGCGATCTTTATCGTAAGGACGAGATGCTTTTTCTGGTGCATCGTTGCGAGTGGAGAGTGCCTTCATTGAAGCAAAACCTGCCATCGGCAATTCGTGGATTGCAGCTTCTACGCCACCTGTAACAACGATATCTGCGCGATTATTGCGAATCATTTCAAGTGCGTATCCGGCAGCTTCTGCGCCAGATGCACATGCACTTACAGGTGTATGAACGCCTGCTCTTGCCTGAAGTTCAAGTCCAACATTTGCAGCAGGACCATTTGGCATAAGCATTGGAACTGTGTGCGGACTTACAAAGCGCGCACCTTTCTCTTTCAAAACATCGTATTGATCGAGCATCGTGATTACGCCACCGATACCTGATGCAATTACAACTCCGAGTCGCTCTTTATCAATATCAGGAGCGCCTGCATCTTTCCAAGCTTCACGCGATGCAATCATCGCGAATTGTTCTGATCTATCTAAGCGACGCATCTCTACGCGCTCCATTACTTCTGATGGTTCAACTGCAACTCTCGCCGCGAAGGTAACCGAGAAATCTTGCGCCCACTCATCTTCAAGTTTGCGCACCCCACTTTTTCCTGCAAGTAACGCCTCCCAAGTTGAGGGAACATCACCACCGAGTGGGGTAGTGGCACCAAGGCCAGTTACAACTACGCGACGTCTTTTTATTGAGGACATTTAGAACTAATTTTCTACTTACTTACCGTTTGCAACGATGAAGTTAACCGCATCGCCAACAGTTGCCATCTTTGTAACTTCATCATCAGGAATCTTTACGCCGAATTTTTCTTCAGCAGCAACGACAACTTCAACCATGCTAAGTGAATCAACATCTAGGTCGTCAGTAAATTTCTTATCCATCGCGATGATGTTGGCATCAATGCCTGCAACTTCAACAACGATCTCTTTGATTCCTTCAAGAACTACTTCAACTGTTAGTGCCATTTTGGTTCTCCTTCTTTTCTTTTTCGTGCGTTAGTTACTTGGTTTAGGGGGTAGTTCAACTACTTGGCCGGCATATACGAGCCCTGCGCCAAATCCTATGATAAGAGCGCTCTTACCGTGAAGATTTGGCATCTCGGCGAGTAGCGCATCCATTGCCAGTGGAATCGATGCGGAGGAAGTGTTGCCCGAGGTACGAATATCGTGGGCAACAGCAACAGTGTCTGGCAATTTCATTGATTTCACAAGTGACTCGATAATTCGATCATTTGCTTGGTGTGGAATAAATGCATCGAGAGTATCTGGAGTTAGACCCGCAGCCTCTAGTGCGCGAAGTGCGATTGGGGCAATTTCATATACCGCCCAGCGAAAAACAGTCTGACCTTGCTGAGTGATATTTGGCCAGCCGATATCTAATTTTCCAGGATTGTTTTTAAACTCTAAGAATGATGGTTCAAGGAGAATTGCTTCGCGAGTTTCAGCGCTAGCACCCCAAACTGTTGGCCCAATTCCAATATCTTGTGAAGGTCCTATTACTACAGAACCGGCGCCATCAGCAAAGATAAATGCAGTAGCGCGATCATCCGGGTCGGTGTAATCCGAAAGCTTTTCTGCGCCCATTACTAAAACATTCTTAGCCGTCTTATTTCGGACTAAATCATTTGCAAGTGCAACGCCATAACAAAAACCCGCACAGGCCGCTGAAATATCGAAGGCCGCCGCTTTTGTATTTCCAAGGCGAACAAGTAGCTCTGTCGCAGCGCTCGGTGCTTGGTATGGATAACTTATAGTTGCAAAGATAACAGCATCAATATCTTCAGCAGTTAACCCAGCGCGCTTAATTGCGATTACCGCAGATTTTTCAGCCATATCGATAAGTGATTCATCTGCGCTAGCAATATGACGAGTTTGAATTCCAGTGCGCTGTTGGATCCATTCATCTGTTGAATCAATACGGCCAACTATCTCTGAGTTAGGAACAACTCGAGGTGGGCGATATGCACCAACTGAAAGGATGCGCGCACTCTGCACTTCTTGGGTAAATTTAAGTGACATTAGTTAGCACCGTGCTTCGATATGAAGTCTGCCGCTGCAGCTAAATCTTCTGGACCTTTAAAAGCAAAAGTTTCAATCTCGCCTTGGGCGCGTTTTACCAAACCAGTAAGTGTTCCTGCAGGTGGAACTTCAATTACTCCGGTAACACCACATTTAGCCATGGTCTCCATGCATAAGTCCCAACGAACTGGACCAGCGATTTGACCGACGATTCGATCTAAAATTTCACGACCACTTTCAACAACTGCGCCATCCTTATTGGATATGAATGGAATGACTGGATCGGTTGCAGTTAGTGATGAGGCAAGAGTTGCAAGATGTGAAACTGCAGGGGCCATAGTTGAAGTATGAAATGCACCAGAAACAGCGAGCGCACGAACTCTCGAACCTTCTGGTGGATTTTCAGCTAAAGCCGCGAGTGCACCCAAAGAACCAGCGGCAACAATTTGTCCGGCACCATTTTCATTTGCCGCTGTTAGGCCAGCTGCCTCGATAGCTTTAACAACTACATCGCGTTCGCCACCCAACACTGCAGACATTCCTGTTTCTGAACCCTTTGCTGCAATCGCCATTTGGGCGCCGCGCGCAGCAACTAATTTCATCGCAGAATCTCCATCAAGGGCGCCAGCAAAAACTGCTGCAGTGATTTCGCCAACCGAATGTCCTGCGGTGTAACTGATGCTTGAATGATTTTCGCCAAACAATCGCCCCGCACCTATAAGGCCACCGGCCACCAAGAGCGGCTGGGCATTTGCGGTATCGCGGATTTCATCAGCATTGGCCAGAGTGCCAAGGCGCTTTAGATCTAGACCTATTACTTCCGACCAGTTTCCTATTAACTCAGCCGCATTCGCATCCTCTAGCCACGGCGATAAGAACCCCGGAGTTTGGGAGCCTTGACCTGGAGCGAGTAGGGCGAGCATCGGTGAAGTTTAAGGTTGAAGGTCGGGTACTGCCGAGTATTGAAATGAGCCTGAGATAGTGGCGTATTTGGTTACTGGTGAGTAACATTTGGCACATGAAAATTGCAGTGTGCGTTAAACAAGTTCCAGATTCATGGGCTGAAAAAAAGATGGCCGGTGGCGTTCTAGATCGCGCAAGTGTCGATGCAGTTTTAAATGATTTAGATGAATATGCAGTTGAAGAAGCGCTGCGAATTGTTGCAGCAAATTCACCAACCAAAGAAGTGGGTGAAGGAAGCGGTCACACAATTACTTTGATTTCTATGGGACCAGATCGCGCAACTGAAGCGATACGCAAAGCACTTTCTATGGGAGCAGATGAAGCGATACATATTTGTGATGCTGGCTTAGGTGGTTCAGATGCGCTCGCAACTTCCTTGGTATTAAGTAAGGCGATTTCAGATGGCGGTTTTGATCTGGTTATTTGTGGGACTGAATCCACGGATGCGCGGATGAGCGTTATTCCTGCCATGTTGGCCGAGCGCTTAGGTTGGGCACAACTTACTTTTGCGGGTTCGGTAAGCGTTGATCCAAGTGCAACAAAAGTTTCGATCGCAAGATCAACAGAGCTAGGTATCGAAAATATGGAAGCAAGTTTTCCAGTTGTAGTAAGTGTGATTGAAAAAATCAATGAGCCAAGATATCCATCATTCAAGGGAATTATGGCGGCGAAGAAGAAGACCATCACCGTTAAATCTTTATCCGATATTGGAATCTCGCCAGATCAAGTTGGAAGTAAAGCTGCTTGGTCAAACGTTAGAGATGCAGTCCTTCGCCCAGCTCGAAGTGCTGGAATTAAATTAGAAGATGGCGGAGATGGCGGCACAAAGTTGGCCGATTTCCTTGCAGAAAAGCGGGTTATCTGATGAGCGAAGTTTTAATTCTCGTAGACGCCGTTGACGGCAAGGTAGCAAAATCAACTGGCGAACTTGCGACTTTCGCTAAAGCAATTGGCAAAGTTAACGCGGTTGTATTTGATGCAAGCTTGGCTTCACAACTAAGTTCTTACACAATTGATAATGTAATTGTCTGTAACGGAATTGATGTCACAAAGTTTTCACCAGCGCCTGTTGCGCAAGCACTTGCACAACTAGTTGCCAGCAAGTCAGCCGCTGCCGTATTAATCACCTCAAGTGCAAGAGGTAAAGAGATTGCGGGCCGCCTTGCAGTTGCGACTAATTCTGGAATCATTACTGATGCATCAACAATCGATTCCGACCTTGTAACAACCCAATTGGTATTTGGGGGATCAACCACAGTTCACGCCGCAGTAACTCATGGAACAACTATTGCGACCTTGCGCTCTAACTCAATTGAGCCAACCGCTGGAAGTGGTACTCCAACAACTGAAGAGTTCACACCAACAATTTCTGATGCTGCAAAACTTGGCCAAGTTATTTCAACCGAACCTGTTGTAAAAGGCGGCCGTCCAGAATTAACTGAAGCATCAATTGTGGTTTCAGGTGGTCGAGGCACAAATGGCGATTTCAAACCAGTTGAAGCTTTCGCTGATGTACTAGGCGCAGCAGTCGGTGCATCGCGCGCTGCTACCGATGCCGGTTGGTATCCACATACTCACCAAGTTGGACAGACTGGAAAGACGGTAAGCCCTCAACTTTATGTGGCATGTGGAATTTCAGGTGCCATTCAACATCGTGCAGGCATGCAGACCAGCAAGATGATTGTGGCAATCAATAAAGATTCAGAGGCACCAATCTTTGAATTGGCTGATTATGGGGTCATTGGCGATTTATTCAACGTCTTGCCGCAAGCAACCACGGCGATTGCCGCTAAGAAGGCTTAATCAATTTACTTAGTTATCCTTAGCGCATGACTATTTATCTTGATCATGCGGCTACCGCACCGATCAATGATGCCGCGATAGATGCGCTAAATACTCAGATGCGCAAACTCGGCAATGCATCAAGTGTTCATAATCCGGGCCGTGCGGTTCGCAAGGATGTTGAAGATGCAAGACATAAATTATCTGAACTAGTTGGCGCTAATCCATCTGAAATTATTTTTACTGGTTCGGGAACTGAAGCAAATAATTTGGCAATCAAAGGTTTTTTCTGGCAGGCCCCAGAGCGCAATGTGATTGTCACATCAGCATTTGAACACCATGCGATCTTGGATCCTGTCGAATGGTTAGTGGAACACGAAGCTGCCGAAGAGATTCGAATTCCAATTACAAAAGCAGGAGTAATTGATCTAGATTTCCTTAAAAATATCGTGGCAACTCGAGGCTCTGAAATCGCTGTAATAAGCGTTATGCATTCAAATAATGAACTTGGTTCAATCCAACCAATTGCCGAAGTTGTAAAGATTGCGGGCAATATTCCAGTTCACACCGATGCAGTCCAGAGTTTTGGAAAAGTTGAGTTTAATTTTGCAAAGTTAGGAGTTACCGCCGCAACTATTAGTGCACATAAAGTGGGGGGCCCACTTGGAATTGCGGTACTAATTTTAAAGCGCGGTCTCGACTTAACCCCGATTTTGCATGGTGGGGGACAAGAACGTGAGATTCGAAGTGGAACGCTAAATGCGCCATCTATCGTGGCATTTACGGCAGCCGCAGAATTTGCAATCGCCAATCGTGAAATCAACTTCGCAAAGATTCGAGAGCTTAGAGATTATTTCATTGCAGGTCTAAAGAAGTGTGTTCCTGATGTAACAATAAATTCAATTTCAGATCCAGCACTTCCTGGAATAGTAAATGCAACTTTCTCCGGTACTGAAAGTGATGCGCTTCTTCTCTTGCTTGATACCGAAGGCATCAGCGCTTCGGCAGGATCTGCTTGCAGCGCAGGTGTCCCACGGCCAAGTCATGTTCTTGTTGCACTTGGACTTAGCGAAAGTGATGCGGATGCTTCACTTCGGATTTCTATTGGAACTACAAATACCAAGGCCGAGATTGACCAAGTTTTAGCGGTAATGCCAAGTGTTGTTGAACGCGCACGCAACGCCTTTGTAGTTAGTGGGTTGAACTAATGAAACTTATTGCCGCAATGAGCGGTGGCGTTGACTCTGCCGTTGCTGCTGCGCGCGCGGTTGAAGCAGGCCATGAAGTAATTGGCGTACACCTTGCGCTTTCGAGTAATCCTCAAAAATATCGCTCTGGCGCCCGTGGTTGTTGCACAATTGAAGATTCGCATGATGCTCGTCGGGCTGCAGATGTAATTGGAATTCCTTTTTATATCTGGGATATGGCAGAAGAATTTCATGATGGTGTTGTCGAAAACTTTCTATCGGAATATGCAGATGGCAGAACTCCAAATCCATGTCTGCGTTGTAATGAAAAAATTAAATTCGCAGCAGTTTTAGATCGCGCAAAGGGCTTGGGATTTGATGGCGTAATCACGGGACATTATGCCCAGATGCAGGAAACTCCACTTGGCCGCGTTATGCACCGCGCAGTAGATCCGGGAAAAGATCAGTCATATGTTCTTGCAGTGTTAAATACCGAACAACTTGCGGGCGCACATTTTCCGCTGGGCGATACTGTTAAAGACCAAGTTCGAATCGAAGCGAAGCGACGCGGTTTATACGTTGCTAATAAACCAGATAGCCACGATATTTGTTTTGTTCCTTCTGGCGATAACGCGGGTTGGTTGCGCGATCGTTTAGGTAGTGAAGTTGGATCAATCGTTGATGAGGATGGCAAGAAACTTGGCGAACATAAAGGTGCATATACCTACACAATCGGACAACGCCGCGGACTTGGTATAACAATTCCTGCCGCCGGCGGTGAACCACGTTATGTTTTAAAGATTGAACCAAAGACAAATACCGTTGTGGTGGGAAGTCACGAAGCACTTGCAGTTTCGAAAATAGTTGGTGACCGTCCAATCTGGTGTGGCCCAGAACCAACGATAAATACCGAGCACCGTGGTTTCGCACAAGTGCGGGCACATGGTTCGCCGCTCGCCTGTACTTATGTACAGAGCGGTACTGAAATTAAAGTCGAACTAGATGAATCGCTCTTTGGTCTTGCCGCCGGGCAGGGCTTAGTTATTTACGATGGCGATCGGGTTGTCGGTTCGGCCACTGTCGCACATACCGAATAGATTTACCGCTCGTGAGCCAAGAAATCCGCCATCGCATAGTCGAACTCTGCGAGCAGATTCGTGACCACCAATTTAAATATTACGCACAAGATAAACCAACAATTAGCGATGGCGAATTCGATGCCCTATTACTTGAATTAAAAAAATTAGAAGCTGCGCATCCAGAATTTAAATTACAAGATTCACCAAGTGATTTGGTGGGTGGGGGATTTGCAACTCACTTCCAACAATCAGATCACATTGAAAAAATGGCAAGCCTCGATAATGTCTTCGATGGCGATGAATTAAACACTTGGTTTGAACGAATAGCTAAAACCAGCACCACAAATACCTGGCTCTGTGAGGTAAAGGTCGATGGCCTTGCAATTAACTTGTTATATGAAAAAGGTAAATTAACTAAGGCGCTGACTCGCGGTAATGGCGTTACAGGTGAAGATGTAACTCTGAATATTCGCACAATAAAAACTATCCCGCATGAATTAAAGGGCAAGAACCTGCCAGATATTCTGGAAGTCCGGGGTGAAGTCTTCTTCCCGATCGAAGCATTTAATGAATTTAACGATTTGCAGGAAGAGCTTGGTAAAGAGCGTTTCGCTAATCCCAGAAATGCCGCCGCTGGTTCCCTTCGTCAGAAAGATCCACGAGTAACAGCAAGCCGGCCACTTTCAATGGTGGTGCACGGAATTGGCGCAGCCACCGGAATCACATTCGAATCGCAAAGCGCGGCCTATGAATTACTTAAGGGCTTTGGCCTTCCAACAAGTACAAGATACAAATTAGTAAAGAGTGTGAAGGAAGTAAGTGATTTTGTCTCTTATTACGCCGATCATCGCCATGACATCGAGCATGAAATAGATGGCATTGTCATAAAAGTAAATGAGATTCCGATTCAAGCGGAACTTGGCTTTACTGCGCGCGCACCAAAGTGGGCGATTGCTTACAAATATCCACCAGAAGAAGTAACCACGAAACTTCTTGATATTAAGGTAAGTGTTGGTCGCACTGGCCGAGTCACGCCATTTGCATTTATGGAGCCAGTCAAAGTTGCTGGTTCAACAGTCACAAATGCCACCTTGCATAATGCCGAAGAGGTAGTGCGCAAAGGTATTTTGATCGGCGATACGGTTTTGATTCGTAAAGCAGGTGATGTGATTCCTGAAGTATTGGGACCTGTGGTTGCAAAGCGCAACGGCAGTGAAAAACCATTTGTCATGCCGACGAAATGTCCTGACTGTGGAAGTAAGTTGCGAGCAATTACCGAGGGCGATGTTGATATCCGTTGCCCAAATACCCAGAGTTGCCCAGCCCAATTACGTGAGCGAATTTATTACATTGGCTCTCGTGTTGCACTCGACATTGATGTCCTTGGATATGAAGCAGCAACTGCGCTCTTAGAAGATAAGTTAATTATCGATGAATCAGATTTATTCGCGCTGACTGAGAAGGATCTAGCCAAATCTCAATTCTTCTTAAAGAAAGATGGTTCACTCGGATTAAATGTTGAGAAATTTTTAAAGGGGCTTGAAGCGGCTAAAGCTAAGCCGCTCTGGCGGATTTTGGTCTCACTATCAATCAGACATGTTGGCCCGACAGCGGCCCAAGCGTTAGCCAAGAGCTTTGGTTCGATTTCCGCAATCGCAGCGGCGAGTGAGAGTGAATTATCTGAAACTGATGGCGTAGGTGAAGTAATTGCGAAGTCGATTATCGAATGGTTCGCCATTCATTGGCATCAAGAAATAATTTCTAAATGGGAAAAAGCTGGAGTTCAGTTAGTTGAAGTTGCAAGGGAATCGACCGAACCACAAACACTGACTGGGTTAACTCTCGTAGTTACAGGTTCGCTTGAAGATTTCACCAGAGATGGCGTTTCAGAAGTAATTGCGCTACATGGTGGCAAGACGTCAGCATCAGTCTCAAAGAAAACTGATTATGTAATCGCGGGCGAAGCCGCTGGATCCAAGTTGGCAAAGGCGGAAGAGTTCGGGGTTCGGGTATTAAATGAGAGTGAATTCAAAATTTTGCTTGCAGATGGACCCACGGCTTTGGGGTAAAGTTCCACCATGATTTTGCATTCAGAGACAGTTCGCGAACTTTCTGCCCCACCGATTTTCTTCGGGTTATTCGCCTTTGGATTATTGTCATTACTTCTCTATTTAACACTACGTATGGACCGGGATTAATCCCATCTCTAAAGTAGGAATTCTCGGCGGTACCTTTGATCCGCCACATCTTGGCCATCTTCATATAATTGAAGCTCTCGCTAATAAATTTGATCAAATTATGTTGATTCCAACTGGCGATCCATATTTGCGTCCAACAAAACCCGTAGCAACTCCTGGTGAACGCCTCGAGATGTGTAGCAAGGCGCTTGAGGATTTATCAGATGAGTTACAAGAAAAAGTTATGGTCCTTGATATCGAAACTTCACGTAAAGGTGCGACCTATACCTTCGATACCTTACAGTCGCTTCGGGCATTCTTTCCAAAAGATGAATTCACTCTAATCCTCGGTACCGATGCCGCCGCAACTTTCCATAAATGGAAGCGCAGTGATGATGTTAAGAAACAAGTTGAAATTCTGGTTGTAAAACGTCCAGGAGAAACAAAGTCCGGTTTTAACGAGATAGAAATTGATGCACTTGAAATTAGTGCATCACAAATCAGAGAAGATTTTGCAAAGGGAATAAATCCAGAAACAATCTCTCCTTCAGTGCTTAAATATATAAAGGATAGAGGCCTATATGGCAGCAGGTAAGAGCGTTACGAATTTGGCACAGGTTGCCGCACAAGCAATTGCCGAAAAACTTGGCGTAGATATTGTTGCGTTAGATATGACAGAACAAATGGTTCTATCCGAAGTATTTGTAATTGCGACTGGTTCAAATGAAGTTCAAGTCGGTGCAATTGCTGATGGCGTATTTAAAGCGCTGGCTGAAATTGGTGAGAAGCCAATTCGTCGCGAAGGTAAAGGACAGTGGATCTTGCTCGATTACTCAGATCTGGTAGTCCATATCCAGAGCCAAGAACTTCGCAACTATTACATGCTTGATCGACTTTGGAATGATTGTCCCCGAATTCCACTATCAGTATCTGAAGCAAGATAGTTTTATCCAATGAGCGATAACTCAAATCTTCGAATTGTTCTCTGGCGCCATGGCCAGACCGATTGGAATGTAGAAAATCGCTATCAAGGCCACTCTGATATTCCGCTAAATCAGGTTGGTTTGTATCAAGTTGGTCAAGCAGCGAAAGTTCTGGCTGGCATGAACCCAACTCGAATCATCGCAAGTGATTTAATTCGCGCAAAACAGACGGCACAAGCTCTAGTTAATCTCACAAATATCAAGATGGAAATTGATGCTGATCTTCGTGAGACAAATGGTGGAAATTGGGAAGGTAAGACTGGATCCCAAAACCGTGAAGAAGATGGCGAACGATTTAAGCTATGGATGTTCGGTGAAGATGTTAAGGCTGGTGAAGTTGGTGAATCGCGTACTGAGGTTGCAAAGCGCGCAAGAACCGCCGTTGATCGTGGAATTGCACATGCAACCGGAACCATAATTTTTGCAACTCATGGTGGAACATCTCGGGCTTTGCTCGGATCAATTTTGGAATTGCCTTTTGACAAGTGGGCAACTCTCGGCGGACTTTCAAATGCTTGTTGGTCAGTTATTGAACCAAATACCTTCATTAAAAGTGGATGGTCTTTGGTAGAACACAATGCGGGCTCGATTCCAGAGCCGGTTTTTGGCAATGAATCTAATGTGACCGGGGCTTAACTTTTGAGATAAAGTCTGCCCTCGAAGTAAATCTCATTTATAAATTGGGGCTGTGGCGCAGCTGGTAGCGCACCTGCATGGCATGCAGGGGGTCAGGGGTTCAAATCCCCTCAGCTCCACTCAATAATAATTTCTATTTAGGTAAAACTTGAGTATTAGGTCATGGGAGAATTCACGTTATGCATGAGGCCTATGACATCCAATATGTCCAAGAGAAATGGTTGCCCATCTGGGACAAGTTAGAACCATTTAAATCTGGCCGCAGCGATGACAAGCGCCCCAAGAAATATGTACTGGATATGTTTCCTTATCCATCTGGTGATTTACATATGGGACATGCCGAGGCTTATGCACTTGGCGATGTAATTGCTCGTTATTGGATTCAAAAGGGCTACAACGTTATGCATCCAATTGGTTGGGATGCATTTGGTTTACCCGCAGAAAATGCCGCGATTAAGCGCAATGAAGATCCCCGTGCCTGGACCTATGAAAATATTGAAGTACAGAAAGCATCAATGCGCAGATTCGCATGTTCATTTGATTGGGATCGTGTTCTACATACTTGTGATCCGGAATATTACAAATGGAATCAATGGCTTTTTCTTGAGTTATATAAGAAGGGTCTTGCTTATCGAAAAGATTCACCAGTCAACTGGTGTCCAAGTTGTCAGACAGTTCTTGCAAATGAGCAGGTTGTCGCTGGGCTATGTGAACGTTGTGATTCTGCGGTAACAAAGAAGAAGTTAAATCAGTGGTATTTAAAGATCACAGATTACGCCGATCGTTTGCTCGATGACATGAAGGATCTTGAAGGCCAATGGCCCGAGAAAGTTCTGATGATGCAGCGCAATTGGATTGGTCGCTCCATCGGAGCCGAAGTTAAGTTTGTAATTGAAGGACGCGATGAACCGGTAACGATTTACACGACTCGTCCCGATACTTTGTATGGCGCAACCTTTATGGTTGTTGCAGTTGACTCGGCACTTGCCGCAGAATTAGTCGCTGGCTCTAAAGTCGAGGGCGATTTCAATAAATACTTTGAAGGCGTTAAGACTGTAACTGATATCGACCGCCTTGCCACAGATCGTCCAAAGAGCGGTATTTTCTTAGAGCGTTATGCAATCAATCCAGTTAATGGCGAGAAGTTGCCAATCTGGGCTAGTGATTATGTTCTAGCCGATTATGGAACTGGCGCAATCATGGCGGTACCAGCGCATGACCAACGCGATTTAGATTTTGCAAGAGCTATGAAACTTCCCGTGCAAGTTGTGGTTTCAAGCGATGAAGAAGATCCAAACGTCAGTGGAATTGCAACCACAGGTGATGGCAAATTAGTTAATTCGGGTTCGCTAAATGGTTTAGCTAAAGACGCGGCGATTGCGAAGATTATCGAAGAACTTGCTGCGAAAAAATTAGGTAAGGCTGCAAAGAATTATCGTTTGCGCGATTGGTTGATTTCACGTCAACGTTTCTGGGGAACACCAATCCCAATCATTCATTGTGAAACGTGCGGGGAAGTTCCAATTCCACAAGATCAACTTCCAGTCGAACTTCCATCTGCAACCGGCCTAGATTTAAAGCCAAAGGGAACTTCACCACTTGGAGCCGCGGAAGATTGGGTAAATGTTGCCTGTCCTAAGTGTGGCGCCGCTGCAAAGCGCGATGCCGACACGATGGATACCTTCTTCGACTCATCTTGGTACTTCCTCCGCTACACAAGCACTGATCGCCACGATGTGGCATTTGATAAAAGGGGCGTTGAAACTTGGTTGCCGGTTGATCAATATGTTGGTGGTGTAACGCATGCGATTCTGCACTTGTTGTACTCACGCTTCTTCACAAAGGTCTTGCACGATCTAGGGCATTTAAACTTTATTGAACCATTTACCAGATTACTAAATCAAGGAATGGTCTTGATGGATGGATCTGCGATGTCGAAATCTCGCGGAAACTTAGTTCGACTCTCAGATGAACTAGCAAAACATGGCGTAGATGCGATTCGTCTTGCACTTGTTTTTGCGGGGCCACCGGAAGATGATGTCGATTGGTCTGATGTTTCACCATCTGGCTCCGTTAAATTCTTAAATCGTGCCTGGCGGATTTCAGGAGATGTAACAAGTAAGGTCGGGGCTGATTTCGCTAAAGGTGATGTTTCACTTCGCAAAATAACTCACAAATCCATTCACGATATTGGGTTTGCAGTTGAATCATTCAGATTCAATGTTGCAGTCGCTCGGGTAATGGAACTTGTAAACGCAACTCGTAAAGCAATTGATTCTGGTTGTGGCCCTGCAGATCCTGCAGTTCGCGAAGCCGCAGAAGCAATCGCAATTTCGCTCTCGCTGGTCGCACCGTTTACCTCGGAGGAGATGTGGGAAATTCTCGGCCATAAACCTGGCGTTGCACTGGCTGGTTGGCCAGATGTTGATCCAAAATTATTGGAAGATGATGCCGTTACTGCGATCCTTCAGATAAATGGCAAGATCAAAGACCGAATTGAAGTCTCACCTAATATTTCTGATGGCGATTTGGAGAAGCTTGCAATGGCAAACCCAGAGATCGCCGCGGCGATTTCCGGTCAAACAATTAGCAAAATAATTACGCGCGCACCAAAATTAGTTAACATCGTTCTTTAATTCACAGGCGCTGGTCTAGTAGAAGTTAATAGCCAAAGGGCTGGTTAAGTTTCGCCTCATGTTAAATGAGATTAAAGATGCAATTCGAGATAAATATTTAGATTTTGGCTTCACTGATGATCAGCGTAAAGCGGTACTGATTCTCTTCGCAGGCTTCCTTGCAGTTGGTGGAATCTTCTTCGCACTCTCGCAAGGTCGTGCGAGTGAACCCGCGCTCAACATAGTTCCAACAGTAATTACACCAACGATTCCCGAAATTACCGAACTCTTAATTGTTGATGTTTCAGGTCGAGTTCGAAAGCCCGGTGTCTACTCACTTGAAAAGGGTTCAAGAGCAATTGATGCGTTAGATCTTGCTGGTGGCGCGCTTCCGGGCGTTAGTTTGAGCGATATAAATTTGGCTCATATTTTATTTGATGGTGAACAGATAATTGTCGGGGCACCAAAAGTTAGTTACTCCTCAAGTTCTAGAAGTGCACCAAAGACGAAGGTACCGACAGCTTCATCGCCGTTAAGTTTGAACTCAGCGACTCTGGCGCAATTAGATACCTTGCCTGGCATTGGACCAGTTATGGCGAATCGAATCTTTGCCTACCGAAAATTAAATGGCCCCTTCGCATCAATTGAAGATTTGAAGAAGGTTTCTGGAATTGGTGATGTCACATTCGCAGAAATATCCAAGTTGGTTCGAATCTAAGAGATTATGACTATCGATTGTTGGCGCTCGGACTAGCTATCTGGCTTGGTGCGGCAATTGCAGGAATTCTCGAGGCACCTTGGAGTTTTATCGCAATTCTTATCGCAATTGCGCTAGCTCAGATTAAACGCTCGCTCGCCCTGATATTGATTGCAGCTGTTCTTACCGGAAGTGCTGGAAGTGCGATCCGCCAGATCGGCCTTACTCACAATTTTGTGGCGAGAGTGCTTGTTGATAAACCTACGGTTGAAATCGTTGGAGTTTTAAAGACTGATCCAACATGGAGCAAGCCGAAAGTAATTGGCTCAAGATTTCGAAGTAAATCTATGACGATGCTAGCTTCAATTTCTAGCGTCACCATCGCTGGCGAAACTAGAGCAATCAGATTGCCGGTTCGAATCACTTCTCCGAAATTCGTGAAATTAATTCCAGGTGAGAAGTTTCGAGTGACGGGAGTGGCTTTCCCCACCGAAGAGAAACGTGTTACCGCACTCATTGCAACCCAGGGAAGTTTTCTTAAATTAGCTGATGCCACTTTCCTGCAGAGGTTATCTGCCAAGATTCGAGATTCATTCCGCAGGAGCGCCCAATCAATTGGCGGGGCAAGTGGTGCGTTAATTCCGGGACTTGTAATCGGTGATACCTCACTTGAAGAGCAGAGCTTTGTAACAGATATGAGGCGAGTAGGACTCTCGCACTTAACAGCAGTTAGCGGTGCTAATTTTGCAATCATCGCTGCATTCTTACTCTGGCTTTCCCTGTGGATTTTCAAGAGAGTTAGATCCCGATTGATTTTGACCAGCGTTGTTTTAGTTGGATTTATTTTCCTTGTAAGGCCATCACCATCAGTCTTGCGTGCAAGTGTTATGAGCGCTGTGATTTTGATTGCAAAAGCCAGGGGAGTTAAAGCAGATTCAGTTCCATCACTTGGGTTAGCAATCGCTTTCTTAATCTTGATGGATCCATTTCAAGCAATTGATCCAGGTTTTGCGCTATCGGTAGCGGCAACTGCCGGCATTTTATTATTGGCGCCTAAAATTCAAAGTTACTTTACCGAGAAATTTGGGCACGAGAAGTTTGCCGAAGTATTAGCAATTCCACTTTCGGCCACAATTATGTGTACACCGGTGATACTTGCGATTTCTGGGATCTTTTCACTGGTATCTATTCCAGCAAATATTCTGGCTGAACCAGTTGTTGCTCCGATAACAATCGTTGGATTTATTGCGGCAATCCTCTCTCCGCTTACACCAGCCATATCCCATCTGCTTCTCGTACTTATTAAGCCTCTTGCCCAGATTATTGTCTGGATCTCTAATTTCGCTTCTGATCTTCCGGTTCTGTTATTACCCAAGAGCTATCTTGGTGCTGTTATCGCTCTTGGAGTTATTGCACTAATTAAATTGCGAAAGTGGTCAGCGCTAGCGTTTTCTGGTCTGGCTACGATAATTATTATTCTTCTTCCAGGGCAATGGCCAGGTAAGAATTGGGAAGTTGCTAATTGCAACGTTGGGCAGGGCGATGGACTCGTTATCAATCTTGGCAATAACGAAGCCATAGTTATAGATGTTGGACCGGATACGACGCTTATTGATAATTGTTTAAAAGATTTAGGAATAACCAAGATTCCACTGCTTGTACTTTCACATTTTCACGCGGATCATGTTCATGGTTTGAGCGGCGTAATGTCTGGTCGAAAAATTTCAAATATTTGGGTAACAAATTACGGTGAACCCAAGAGTGAGCGCGACACCGCCTTTCTATTATTTGGTGATATTCCAAATCACCAAGCAGTTTCGGGCGAGCACGTTGAGTTTTCTAGCGCTAAGGGCCCAGTAACAATTAGCGTTCTCTGGCCAGGAAAAAGCGTTCAAGAGTTTGCTGCAATGCCCGGTGATGGATCAAGTATTAACAATTCGAGTATTGCGCTACTAATTACAGTTGGTGGCCTTCAGATATTTAGCGCTGGTGACCTAGAACCACCAGCACAAGAAGCGCTAATGGCTAGTTCCAAAATCAGCGCGGTCGATATCTATAAAGTTTCACACCACGGTTCGGCCTACCAATATCAACCACTGATGTCGGCGCTAAAACCTAAGGTTGCGCTAATAAGCGTTGGGGCTGGCAATAACTACGGTCATCCGGCCGCAAACACCATCAGCGCGCTCGAGTCGGTGGGGGCAAAAGTTATGCGAACCGATCAAGATGGCGCCATTGCAGTTGACTCGACCCTTAAGATTAGAACCAAGAGAGCCGATTGGTGGAATATTTCGTGGGGATAACGTTGCTACAAGGCGGTGAAGCGCTTCTGGCTGACCGCGCAATCTCCCAAGTTATTTCAAAGTTCAAGGGCGCAACTGTTACTCAACTCGAGGCGAGCGAATTAGAACTAGGGGCAATCACAGATGCACTAGCGCCATCGCTCTTCGGTGATGCTCGGATTATTGTTGTTAAAGAGATTCAGGATTTAGCCGCTGAACTTGGTGAAGAGATAACGACTTATTTAGATGCGCAAGATGAGAGCGTTGAATTAGTTTTATGGCATAAGGGTGGCGTTAAAGGAAAAGCGCTACTTGAGAAGATCAAGAAAGTTAAGCCAACGATAATTCCATGTGATGTTCTTAAGAAAGATGGCGAGAAGTCAGATTTTATTCGCGGTGAATTTAAGCGCCTTGGCCGCACAATTTCTACAGAGGCAGTTCAAGCCTTAATTGATGCGCTCGGAAGTGATATTCGCGAATTAGGTGGCGCCTGCTCCCAACTCGCCGCTGATGTTGTTGCGGGCAAGATGATTGATGAAACTGACGTTCTGAAATTTCAGAATGGCCGAATTGAAACCACTGGCTTTGATGTTGCGGATGCCGCTCTCGATGGCCCCCGAGATGTTGCCTTAATTGCACTTCGTAACGCACTTGCCACCGGAACTGATCCGGTTTTAATCACAAGTGCACTTGCTGGTTCACTTAGAACGCTCGCAAAAGTTTCTGGCGCTGCTCGCGGCGTTAAATCATTTGACTTAGCTGGCCCACTCGGTCTTGCGCCATGGCAGATCGATAAGGCCCGTCGCCAACTTTCAAAGTGGACACCAGCTACCTTGGCTGGGGCAGTTGTAGCGGTCGCCCAAGCAGATGCCGATATCAAGGGCGCGGCAGTCGATCCGATTCACTCGCTAGAGCGTGCGATTATTGCAATTACATCTCGAGTTTGAGTAGAAGGCCCATTCGCTGGTAATCTGCGCGTCTGCCTGGCAGAAGCCAAGGCTTAGATTTCAAGAGATTAGAAGGTAGTTCGAAGTGGCAAATATCAAGTCGCAGATCAAGAGAATTCGTACCAACGAGAAGGCACAGCTACGTAACAAGTCTGCTCGTTCTTCGATTAAGACCGCGATCCGTCGCTTCCGCGATGCAGTGACTTCAGGCGACAGCAAGGTAATTGCTGAAGAACTTCGTCTAGCATCAAAGACACTTGATGTTGCAGTAAGCAGCGGCGTACTACATGCCAACGCAGCAGCAAACAGAAAGTCAGCGATGGCTAAGCAAGCTAATAAAGCTGGCACACGTTAATTTTTGTTTTACCCAAAGCAAATCTCAATTAAGTATCGGCTAGTAATCTCGGGGGATAAATGCCTGCCATTGATTTAGCCAAAGCGCCACAACCGGCTTCAACTAATCCCGCGCAAATTCGCAATTTTTGCATCATTGCGCATATCGATCACGGTAAATCAACTCTTGCCGACCGCATGCTTGGAATAACTGAAGTTGTTGAACAGCGCAATATGCGCGCTCAATATTTAGATCGCATGGATATCGAGCGTGAACGCGGAATCACTATTAAGAGCCAGGCAGTACGTCTGCCGTGGCGCTCTGGCATCGATGGCGAGGAATATATCCTCAACATGATCGATACACCTGGGCACGTTGACTTTTCCTACGAAGTCTCCCGGTCACTTGCCGCCTGTGAAGGCGCAGTTCTATTGGTGGATTGTGCACAAGGAATCGAAGCCCAAACTTTAGCGAATCTTTATCTTGCGATGGAGAATAATTTAACAATTATTCCAGTGCTAAATAAGATTGACCTACCTGCAGCACAACCAGAGAAATTTGCCGAAGAGTTAGCAAAGTTAATTGGTTGCCAGCCAGAAGATTGTCTGCGAGTTTCTGGAAAGACCGGCGCAGGAGTTACTGAATTACTCGACCAGATTGTTAAGCAAATTCCAGCGCCCGTTGGCGATGCAAATGCACCTGCACGTGCCCTAATCTTTGACTCGGTATACGACACCTATCGTGGCGTTGTTACATACGTCCGAGTTGTTGATGGTCATTTATCTACCCGAGATCAAATTCAAATGTTCTCAACCGGGGTACGCCATGAAATGCTTGAAGTTGGCGTGATCTCACCTGAACCTGTTGCTAGCAAAGGACTTGGTGTTGGTGAAGTAGGTTATGTAATTACTGGTGTTAAGGATGTTCGTCAATCTCGAGTCGGCGACACTATTACGACTTATCACAACCCAACTAAGAAAGCATTGGCTGGCTATAAAGATCCAAAGCCGATGGTTTTCTCTGGCCTATTCCCACTAGATGGCGCTGAATATCCCATGCTCCGTGAAGCTTTAGATAAGTTGCAATTAAATGATGCGGCGCTTGTTTACGAACCAGAAACATCAGCTGCTCTTGGTTTCGGATTCCGTTGTGGTTTCCTGGGCCTGTTACACATGGAAATTGTTCGCGAACGTTTAGAACGTGAAGCTGGCCTATCACTTATTTCAACTGCACCAAGCGTTGTTTATCGCGTTGTACGTGGCGATGGCAAAGAGTTAATTGTGACTAATCCTTCTGAATTCCCAAACGATAAAATTGAAGCAGTATTTGAACCAATCGTGCGGGCAACTGTTCTTGCACCGGCTGAATTTATTGGAGCAATCATGGAACTCTGCCAAGAGCGACGTGGCACCTTGCTCGGTATGGATTATCTCTCTGAAGATCGCGTTGAAATTCGCTACACCTTGCCGCTAGCCGAAATCGTCTTTGATTTCTTTGATCAACTTAAATCTAAAACTCGTGGTTATGCCTCACTTGATTACGAACCAATCGGTGAAGCTGAAGGTGATCTTGTGAAGGTCGATATCTTGTTACAGAGCGAGGGCGTCGATGCCTTTAGCGCAATTGTTCACAAAGATAAGGCCTATGCCTATGGCGTAATGATGACTGGAAAACTCCGTGAATTAATTCCAAGGCAACAGTTCGAAGTCCCAATTCAGGCTGCGATTGGCTCTCGAATTATTGCTCGCGAGAGTATTCGCGCGATTCGGAAAGATGTTCTTGCGAAATGTTATGGCGGAGATATCTCTCGTAAGCGCAAACTTCTTGAGAAGCAGAAAGAGGGAAAGAAGCGCATGAAGATGGTCGGCCGCGTTGAAGTTCCACAAGAAGCATTTATTGCCGCGCTTACTACCGATGCTGATGTTGATAAGGCAAAGGCGAAGGCCAAGGGTTAAAACCCATGACTCGGCCACTCTCGTTCTACATTCATATTCCATATTGCGTTAAGCGCTGTGGTTACTGCGATTTTAATACTTACACTCCTGGCGAATTGAAGCCTGGCAGCGATATTGCTCAGGTATCAAATGGTTACATAGATCTATTAATTCAAGAGGGCAAGATTGCGCGCAGCGAGGTTAAGACAACCAAGCCCATCGCAACTATTTTCTTCGGTGGCGGAACCCCAACTCTTATGGAACCGGCAGATCTTGGTCGGGTACTTAATTCACTGGAAGCTGACTTTAGTTTTGCCTCCGATATTGAAATTACAATTGAAGCTAATCCAGATACCGTATCGAAAGCGAAGCTTGCAGCCCTCCACGAGATTGGTATAAATCGAATCTCATTTGGAATGCAGTCGGCTGTTCCACATGTCTTGGCAGTATTGGATAGAACGCATAATCCGGAGAATGTAGTTAAGGCAACGACTTGGGCCCGTGAAGTTGGATTCGAGCAAGTCAGTGCTGATCTTATTTATGGCGCACCAGGTGAGAGTCTTAAAGATTGGGAGACGACGATTGATTCTGCACTTGCACTTCCGATAACTCATATCTCGGCATATGCGCTAATTGTTGAGAGCGGAACAAAACTTGCAGCACAAGTAAAACGAGGAGAAGTAATTATTCCGGAAGATGACCAGACCGCTGATAAATATTTAATGGCAGATGAAAAATTTAGAAAAGCTGGATTTAATTGGTATGAACTTTCCAATTGGGCAAAACCTGAGGGTGAATGTCGTCATAACATCGCATATTGGGAAGGTGCAGATTGGTGGGGCCTTGGTCCTGGTGCGCATTCACATCTAAATGGAAAACGATTTTGGAATGTGAAACATCCAACTGCTTATCGTGAGCGTCTTGAAGCAGAGCAATCACCAGTAATGGATAGTGAAGAGTTATCTTTGGAAGAGATCGAAAGTGAGCGAGTTATGCTGGAGATTCGCTTACCTAGAGGGTTAGCAAAGAGTTCATTAGCTAGCGAGAGCCTTGCCAGATTAGAGAGTTATCTGACCGGCGGCCAGATTTCACAGGAACAGTGGGATCAAGGGCGAATCTCACTAACTATTTCGGGTCGGCTTATGACAGATCGAATCGTGCGCGAAATCTTGTTGTAGTAGCGTTTGACTATGCAATTAGCCCATAACATCCTGCTCGGCTTATTGGCCGTTATCTTTCTTGTCTCTGGAACCATGAAATTGAGCGGGAATCCAAAAGGGTTACAGGGTACGCGCGAAGTAAATATTGGTGATCGCATCGCTCGACTTATCGGATTAGTCGAAGCAGTTGCTGCAGTTGGTTTGATTTATGCAATTAGATATCCAGAAGAGCTAATTGGCTGGCTTGCGATATTGACTCTTTGGGTCGCAATGGGTGTCGCGGTTTACGCACATTCAAAGGCTAACAAGATGAAGAGCGCCGCTCCCGCAATAATTCTTCTAATTCTGCTCTCCGCAGTACTTGTTATCGCATAGTCTGGAATCAATATGGAAATGACTATGCAAAATCGCCAACTAGAAATTCTGCGAGCAATCGTCGATGAATATGTTGCAACTGAAGAGCCAGTTGGCTCGAAGGTAATTGCGGAGCGCCACGGACTTGGCGTATCACCGGCAACAATAAGAAATGACATGGCCATCCTTGAAGATGCTGGATTGATTAAGCAGCCACATACAAGTGCTGGACGGATTCCAACTAATAGTGGCTACCGGTTATTCGTGGATAAAATTTCAGAGCTAAAGCCTCTCTCTACTGGTGAGCGTAGAGCAATTGAGAATTTCTTAGATGGCGCAGATGATATGGATGATGTACTAACTCGAACCGCGAAGTTATTGGCACAAATCACTAAGCAGGTAGCGGTAATTCAATATCCAGATGAGGGGAGAGTCGTTCTAGCGGGGACTGCAAATTTAGCGCGCTCTACCCAGGAAGTTTCAATAGCGATTCACCCAATTCTCGAAGCCCTTGAAGAACAAGTTGTGTTGCTGCGTCTGCTTTCAGATGCGGGAACTTCACTTCAAGTAAGAATTGGTGATGAACAAGTTGAGAGTTCATTGCGCACAACGAGTTTGGTTTCTATGAGTTATGGAACTGGCACTACAGGACATGGAGCGCTGGGAATTTTAGGACCAACGCGAATGGATTACGCAAGTTCAATGGCTGCTGTAAATACTGTCGCAAGATATATCGGCCACTTCTTAGGGGATAAGGCGTAGATGGCTGATTATTACGGAATCCTTGGCGTAGCTCGCGATTCATCCTCAGATGAAATTAAAAAGGTTTATCGCAAACTGGCCCGGGAATATCACCCTGATATAAATCCAGATCCACAAGCATCTGAAAAATTTAAAGAGATAACAACTGCTTATGAAATTTTAAGCGATCCTGAAAAACGTCAACGCTATGACATGGGCGGCGATCCGTTCTCACAATTCGGTGGCAGCCAGAACTTTGGATTTGGCGACATCATGGATGCCTTCTTTGGTGGCGGCGCATCAAATCGTGGACCACGTGCCCGAATGCGAGCCGGCCAAGATGCGCTGATAAGGGTAGAACTTGATCTTTCGGAAGCATGCTTTGGAACTGATCGAGAGTTGAATTTAGAAACGGCTGTAACTTGTGACAAATGTTCTGGCTCTGGTTGTGCAAGTGGTTCAAAGCCAAGCGTTTGTGGAATCTGTAAAGGGCGAGGTGAAACTCAACAAGTTACTCGTTCAATAATTGGCCAAGTTATGACGAGCCGACCATGCGCAGCATGTCAGGGATACGGTTCAGTTATTTCAGATCCATGTGGCGAATGTGCCGGCGATGGAAGAGTTAGATCTAGAAAAGTTATTCCGATAAAGATTCCTGCCGGAGTTGAAACCGGTAATCGAATTCAGATGACTGGTGCTGGTGAAGTTGGGCCTGGTGGTGGACCAGCTGGCGATCTTTATGTAGAAATTGTCGAGACCCAACATGACTTCTTGGTTCGTGATGGAAACGATCTTCATGTATCCATAGTCATTCCAATGACATCTGCCGCTCTAGGTGCAAAGGTTTTGGTCGAAACCCTTGATGGCCCACGTGAAGTTGTGATTAAACCTGGCTTCATAAGTGGAAATACCATGACCCTTAAAGAATTAGGAATGAACAAATTACGTGGCCATGGTCGTGGTGAATTAATAATTCATATTGAAGTTACAACGCCAAGCAAATTAAGTAAGGAGCAGGAAGAGCTCTTAAGGGCGCTTGCTAAATCTCGGGGCGAGAACACTGAAGATATTGAGATTCATCGCCGAAGCGCAGCCCATACCTCGGGCTTCTTCGGCCGCTTTAGAGATGCGTTTAATCGCTAAATGTTGACTTTATTTTTAGTTAAAGAGCTCTCAGAGGACGAAGTAATCGAAGTAGAGGGCGATGAAGCACACCACGCAATCAAAGTTCTGCGAATCAATTTGGGTGAAGAAGTTTTAATTTCTAATGGTGCTGGCAAATGGGTTAGGGCTAAGGTTGAAGATATTGCCAAAAAATCTTTCGCTGCGAGAGTTCTAGAGCGGGGATTTCAAGAGAGCAGAAATCCTAAATTAGTAGTTGTTCAAGCACTTCCTAAATCAGATCGAGTCAAGGAAGCGATTGAAATTCTTGTGGAATCTGGCGTTGATTTAATTATTCCTTGGCAATCTGAACGCAGTATTTCCAAATGGCAGAAAGACTCACTTGCTAAATGGCAGGGCGCTGCTGCTGCCGCTACGAAGCAATCTCGCAGATTTAGAACTCCGGAAATTATTGATCAATTGTCGCTATCCCAACTCTTGGAGATCGAAAGCGAAAAGAGTGCGATTCTTGTTATGCACGAATCTGCTGAAGTGAAGCTATCGACAGTTGTCTCAAGAAAATTTGCCGGACTAAATGAAATAGTTATCGTAATTGGCCCGGAGGGCGGCCTAAGCGATAATGAATTGACGCTCCTCTTAGGCGCTGGCGCTCATATTGTTGGGCTCGGGCCAGAAGTATTTCGAAGCGCGCATGCCGGCGGCGCCGCACTAAGCGCAGTTTCTGCTTTGATTGGCAGATGGTGATTTCGAAATGAGCTGCTTATTTTGCAAGATGGCGAGTGGTGAAATTCCCGTGGCATTTGTATCTAAATCCGAGAGCGTCTTTGCGATTAACGATATTTCTCCGCAAGCCCCTGTTCATGTTCTGATTATTCCAAAATCACATCACGAGAATGCAGCAGAACTATCGGCAGCAGATTCAGTTGTATTAGCCGAAATGCATGCGACTGCCGCAAAGATTGCTGCTGAACTCGGTTTGGACGGGTATCGAAGCGTTTTCAATACTGGTGCCAGCGCAGGGCAGAGCGTTTTCCACGCTCACCTTCATCTTCTGGGTGGGCGTCAGTTCGCCTGGCCACCAGGTTAAAAGTAAGATTTAACCAATGGATTCAAGTAAAACTGCGCTGATAACAGTCCCGACTGCAATTCCCATGGTCGCACTTGTTGGTCCACAAGATTCTCACCTTCGCATCTTTGAAAAAACTTTCCCAAAGATTTCAATCACTGTTCGCGGTAATGAAATTTTTGCTGGCGGAGATTTAGTAGAGATAGCAAAATTTGGCGCTTTAATTCGTGAGTTATTAGTACTACTTCGAGCAGGTCAGAATTTGAATGCTGATGCAATTCTGCGATCAATTGAGATGTTCAATCATGAGCCACAAGATCACCCAGCCGAAGTACTTTCCTTAAATATTCTAAGCAACCGTGGCAAAACTATTCGCCCAAAGACTGCAAACCAAAAGCGCTATGTTGAAGCGATTGATGAGAACACAATTACTTTTGGTGTTGGCCCAGCCGGTACCGGTAAAACATATCTTGCGATGGCGAAGGCGATTCAAGCCTTGCAAGCTAAAGAAGTAAATCGAATTATTTTGACAAGACCTGCCGTTGAAGCAGGAGAGCGACTTGGCTTCTTGCCAGGCACACTTCAAGAGAAGATTGATCCATATCTTCGCCCACTCTTTGATGCGCTTCATGACATGATTGATCAGGATTCAATTCCACGTTTAATGCAGAGCGGAATTATCGAAATTGCACCTCTTGCTTATATGCGCGGGCGAACTCTTAACGATGCATTTATTATTTTGGATGAGGCTCAAAATACCTCGGCTGAGCAGATGAAGATGTTCCTAACTCGCCTCGGCTTTGGATCAAAGATGGTAATTACTGGCGATACAACACAGATTGATTTACCTCATGGCTCACAATCAGGGCTAAAGATTGTTCATGAAATTCTTGAGGGCGTGGATGACATAATTTTCATAAAGTTGGACTCAGAGGATGTAGTTCGCAACCGTTTAGTTGGCGACATAGTTAAAGCATATGGTCGTCACGATGAAGGAAAGTTAGTGCCACCAAACGTAACAAGATCAATTCGCTCTGGAAGTGGTGATCGCTAGCCCTCATGGGAATAGAAATTGCTAATAACAGTGGCGTGGAATGCAATGAAGAGCAGATAATCGATATTGCGGCATTTACTCTCGATAAAATGGGAATTCATCCTGACTCAGATTTAGGAATCACTCTTGTCGATGAAGATGAGATTACTAAGTTGCATATTCAATGGATGGATCTTCCAGGCCCTACCGATGTGCTCTCCTTCCCAATGGATGAGTTGAAACCATTCTCGGCTAGCAATGGCCCCGGGATTATTGGCGATATTGTCTTGTGTCCCCAATTCGCAGCAAAGCAAGCGGTAAGCCATTCAACTTCAGATGAGATTTCACTATTAACGGTGCATGGCGTTCTACACTTATTAGGATTTGATCACGCCGAACCAGAGGAACATAAAGTTATGTTCGCACTACAGGATAAGACCCTAGAAGAATGGCGCGCTCGGTAAATGAAAACTCTTAGATTTATCTTGGATGCAATTGTCTGGTTGGTAATTGGTTTCTATATGGGGCGCACATTTGGAAAGTCTCATAATCTCAATTTCGCAAAGTTGATAACGATTCTTCCGAACTCAATAGTTATGGGCTTGCGAAAGGCGGGATTCAAATTACGCGCTGGGCAATTCTCAAATGAGGAAGAGCTGCGTGATGCCGTTGATCAGGCAAGCCAACACGGATTAGTTGAAGAATCAGAGCGCGAGATGATTCAATCGGTATTTGAACTTGGCGATACCTTAGTTCGTGAACTTATGGTTCCACGCACCGACATAGTCTGGATTGAAGGAAATAAATCACTTCGACAAGGTTTGTCACTAGCACTTAGATCAGGCTTCACTCGCATTCCAGTAATTGATGAGAATTTAGATAAAATTATTGGAATCGCATATGTAAAAGATTTGGCTCGTCGCACACATGAACATCGTGAATCCGAATTAGTCGAGATGGTCTCCGAGCACATTCGCAAGGCAACATTTATTCCAGAAACAAAGACAGCTGCAGAATTACTAAAAGAGATGCAGCGCGATCAAATTCATATGGCTATTGTCGTTGACGAATATGGTGGTACTGCAGGATTGATAACTATTGAAGATATTTTAGAGGAAATTGTCGGTGAAATCGCTGATGAATATGATGATGACGATCTTGAAATTGAATGGTTAAGTGAAACTACAGCCCGGTTATCTGCCAGATTGCATATTGAAGATTTTGCTGAAAAGTTTAAGATAGATATTCCAGAATCCGAGCGCGAAGATGTGGATAGTATCGGTGGGTTGTTAGCAAAAACTTTAGGTCGAGTACCAATCCCTGGAAGCACGATTTCAATAGCCGGCGTTAAGTTGACAGCAGAACGTCCAGTTGGTCGCCGCCATAGAATTGCAACGGTATTAGCGGAACGAATTGCTGGTGAACAGGAGGCGCTCCTTGAGCAATAATCCAGAAGATCAGAAACTTTTAACTCTTGCGAAGGCAACAATGTTTAGAAGTAATTCGAAGTCAGCTGCGGCGCTCCGAGATAACACGGGGAGAACTTATGTTGCGATTCCAGTAAAGAGTGGTGAATTCGAAGTTGATGCCCTGCTTGCAGTATTAGTAGTTGCTAAGGCGAGCCAAATTACAGGTATCGAAGCGGTTGTCATTGCTGGCGAAAAACCCCTTGATTCAAGCATCGCAATAATTCGTGAGCAAGATTCTGCCGCCAAACTATTTGTTGTTACAGAAGCGGATGACTTAATCGCAATTGAATAGGTAGAATTAACGTTATGCGTATCGTTAGATTTTCCCCTAATTCTTCAGCCAATTTAGGCAGCGATCCATTATTTGGAGTTTTAAACGATGAAGATCAAATTCTGGTTTTACGTGGGGATCCACTATTTGGCGGAATCATTCCCACAGAATCTAAAGTTTCCCTAAGTGATGTGCGTTTGCTTGCACCGGTAATTCCACGAAGCAAGGTGGTGTGTGTTGGCAAGAATTATGCAGACCATGCAGCAGAGATGGGATCGGTGGTTCCAAAAGAGCCAGTAATTTTTTTAAAACCTAATACTTCAGTAATCGGTCCGAATGACATTATCCAGTGGCCGCGAATGAGCGAGCGCATAGATTTTGAGGGTGAGCTAGCGATTGTCATAAGCCGCATTTGTAAGGATGTTCCGGTGGCTAAAGTTTCAGATGTGATCTTTGGTTATACGATTGCAAATGATGTGACGGCAAGAGACTTACAAAAAGTCGATGGCCAATGGAGCCGTGCTAAAGGCTTTGACACATTCTGCCCACTTGGACCTTGGATTGAAACTGAATTTGAAGTTGGGGCACAGAAGATAATTACAACCTTAAATGGCGAGGTGAAACAATCTGAACCACTCTCATCTATGACCTTCAAGATTCCACAAATTATTGAATTCATAACCTCGGTCATGACCCTTCTTCCTGGAGATGCCATTCTCACTGGAACACCAGCGGGGATAGGCCCGATGCCTGCAGGAGCCGAAGTTATTGTGACGATTGAGGGAATTGGCTCACTCTCTAATAAGGTATCGCTTCGTGCCGACTAACACATCTAACTCTTCTAATAAACCGGTCCGCGTTCGATTTGCGCCATCTCCAACTGGCGATCTTCACGTCGGAAATATTCGTACTGCGCTCTTTGATTGGGCATATGCCCGTCACACCGGTGGCCAATTTATTTTTAGAATTGAAGATACCGATCGCGAACGCGTTACGGATGAATATATAAAAGCGGCACAAGATACTTTGAAGTGGCTTGGCTTAGATTGGGATGAGGGCCCTGAGGTAGGCGGTCCTTACGGTCCATATTTACAGAGCCAACGGCTAGATATTTATGAAGAATGGGCTGCGAAATTTTTAGCTCAAGGCGATGCCTACCACTGCTATTGCTCTTCCGAAGAACTCGAAGCGCGTCGCGAGGCACAGAAAGCCGCAAACGTTGCCCCAGGCTATGACGGCAAGTGTCGTTCGATTAGCGAAGGTGATTTAGCTAAGTACAAGAGCGAAGGGCGATTGCCCGTATTGCGAATGCGGATGCCAGATGGTTCGACAACATTTAACGATTCGATTCGCGGCGATGTAACTTTCGATCACAACTTCGTTCCAGACTTTGTTTTAGTTCGCGGTGATGGTTCACCGCTATACACGCTGGCTGTTGCAGTTGATGACATCATGATGAAGGTAACTCACGTCTTGCGTGGTGAAGATCTACTTTCCTCAACGCCACGACAAATTCGGGTTTATCAAGCTATGGGTGTTGCTGAATCTGATTATCCAACTTTTGCGCATCTGCCATTTGTTATGGGCCAAGATAATGCCAAACTCTCAAAGCGCAATGGCGAGGTTTCAATTGCCTGGTATCGCGAACGCGGTTTCTTGCCAGAAGCTATCTGCAATTATTTAGCGCTACTTGGTTGGTCACCTGGTGATGATAGAGAAAATGTAACTATGAAAGAGTTGACAGAGCTATTCACCGTAGAGCGCGTTCATTCGAGTCCTGCTCGCTTCGATATGAAGAAGCTTGAGGCGATCAACGGCGACAAGATTCGTGAACTAACTCTTGATGAATTACTAAAGCGAACAGCGCCGTTCTTAATCAAAGATGGCGTAATTACTGGCGCTCCAGCCGAGCTTGAAGTCGTGAAAAGCGCGCTGCCAATCATTCAAGAGCGCATTGCTACGCTTGCTGAAGTATCACAAATGCTTAAATTCTTATTTGTTGCGAAATTTGAAGTTGAGGCCGAAGAGCTACCAAAGATTAAAGATGAGCAGTCACAAATGGTTCTAAAGAAGGCAGATGAGATTCTGCGCGCTCTTTCGAATTGGGAGCACGAAACTATTCATGAAGCGCTTAAGAAGGCGCTTATCGAAGAGTTAGGTTTAAAGCCTCGAATCGCATTTAGCGCTCTTCGAATTGCAGTAACTGGAAGCCATATCTCGCCACCACTCTTTGAATCGCTAGAACTTCTCGGCCGTGAACGCTCGCTCGAGCGGATTGCAGCATCAATAAATTAATCGGGTATCCTTGCCCAACAAATTCTTTATTTGGGGTATGGGGTAATTGGCAGCCCTGCTGATTCTGGTTCAGTGAGTCTAGGTTCGAGTCCTGGTACCCCAGCGCATTAAAAAAGTAAGAGAAAAACTTAATAGATCTAAATCACGGCCCCGTCGTCTAGTGGCCTAGGACTCTGGCTTCTCAAGCCAGCTACGCGGGTTCGAATCCCGTCGGGGCTACAACTACCTAGGAAAGCGCAATTTTCGTTTGATGATTTTACGAAGTCGATGAAAAAACTCTTTGCTAATTGCTTTTTGCGGCATGCGTCGCAGGGAGCGCATATCAACACCAATCATTGCTTGTGCTGCGGTCGCAATTGAAATCTTTTCAACTGGCGTGTTTGTCCCAATTGGAATTCTAGAGAAATCACTCCTATCGATATCACCAATAATTTCTATTCCCAATAATTTAATTTTTGCCACGCTTTTTGCGTTGATTTCGGTGGCTGCAGTCATCGCCCATTCCGGGGTCATGATTTTTTCATCACTGGAATCGGCGCGCTCTGAGCTAGTTAGCGCTCTAATGTTGCCTTTACGGATAAAGATTTCATAAGAATCCCAATCGCCATCTATTGGATAGGTCTGGTTGATTTCAAGAAGTAGGGCAGCTTCAGCGAAGGTTAGTGAGCGATTTACTTCTATGTGTACTGGCTCTTTTAATAGACCAGCGGGAAGCCCTGAGACTTTAGTAAAAGAATCATAGAGATAAGTGGGATTGGATTCATCTACACAAATAAGAGTAATGTTCTTCGGACCAAAAGCGTCACACCATGAAGCGATTACATCACCATGAAGATTTCGCTTCCAAAAAGAGGGCGTTAACTTTGCTTCGCCAGGCGCATCGAATATTGAATGCAACCATTGGTCGTATGAAACCTTAAGCCCATACTTCAAATATTGCTGATATGAACTTGCAAGCATGAAGGGGAGCGGGCGCCAGGTAAATACAATTTGAATTTCACGTTTTTTTAAAAGGCTTCGTATTTTTTGCACTTGCGCAGGTGAGGATTCAGAGAAAAACTCGCTACTAATAATCGCACTATTCTTTGAATAGTTAATCTTCTTTTCGAGTTTGTGCCATTCAACTGGTTGTGTGAATCTCCCACCCCGCTTCTTCCAGCCCCAAGTTTTTTCAATTATTGCCCACGCAGCTCGGTGGTGAGCCTTACCTGCTGTATGTGGATAGAAAAATCCATTTTCTTTTAAATCGCGTCTCACTTCGCTCAGAGCTTGTTGGAGCGCAGTTGTTCCAGTCTTATGGAAACCGGGATGAATAATAAGTTTTTTCAAGTTAGCCACCGATTAATCGGACGCCATTAATCACAATGATTGTTATTCCGACAAAGATTCCGAGTTGGCGTTTTGGTAACCAAGAGACCAATTTTGCGGCAATTGGAGCCATTAAAACGCCACCAAGTGCCAGTCCACCAACTGCCGCCCAATCAATGTCGAGTCGAGCAATGTTTGCAAGAAAAGCAAGGCTTGCACAAACCGCAACAATGAACTCGGCAGCACTTACAGTTCCAATGATCTTCTTTGGCTCAGTCTGTGTTGTTGCCATTAGCGTCGGAGTAACAACCGGACCCCAACCACCACCACCTGATGCATCAATGAATCCGCCAGTAAATCCTAAATAAGTTAGATAATTCGGATTGGAGATTTCTACCAAGTTTGGTTGGTTTGCTTGAAAAATATTGCGGTAGAGCAGAACGAACCCCAGAAGTAAGAGAATTGTAGAGATAAAGATTCGACCATTAGTTAGGTCGATTGAGGATAAGAAAGTCGCACCAAGTGCCGCACCAATCCCACCAGGAATTGCTAGGCGCACCAAAATTTTGGTGTCAACATTTTCTCGATGCCAATGTGATATTCCGGATGCGAGAGTTGTACCTATCTCTGCTGCGTGAACAGCGGCAGATGCGACAGCGGCAGATGCACCAAGGGTTAAGAGAAGCGTTGAACTTGTTAGTCCAAAGCCCATGCCGAGTGAGCCATCAACGAGTTGGGCAATTGCGCCCGCAAGGGCAAATGGAAGCCAGGTCATTTTGCGATCTCCAGTACGATCTCTGAATTTATCTTCAAATCTTCTCTTCCATCTAATACTAGTTCAGCGTTAAGCGGCGCCTCGTACTCTTGTCCAACGCCGGTCATGTTTGGTAGGTCGCCTGCTGCAGCTTTCTTATACAAACCTTTAGGGTCGCGTTGTGCACACAGGTCTGGTGGAGTGTCTACCCAAATTTCAATAAATTTGCCTGGTGCAAATAGTTCGCGGGCTTGATCTCGGTCACCGCGGAATGGACTTACTAAAGCCACAATCACAATTAAACCTGCATCCATCATTAACTTTGCAACCTCGGATACTCGACGAACATTCTCAGCGCGATCTTCTTTAGCAAATCCTAAATCTTTATTTAAGCCAAGACGTAAGTTATCGCCATCTAAGACATATACGTGGCGGCCAAGAGCATAAAGTTCTTTAGCCACTTCATTCGCGATAGTTGATTTTCCAGATCCGCTTAAGCCGGTAAACCAGATAACTTTTCCAATCTGGCCCTTCTGCGCCGCACGTTTCTCTGCACTAATTTCATAGGCTTGCTCCGTAACGTTTTCAGATCTACGCAAGGCGTGAACAATCATTCCGGCGCCAACCGTGTTTAGGTTCGCACGATCTACAAGGATAAAGTTTCCGGTCTCTCTGGAATCTGCATAATCCGAGAGCGCAATCGGTGAATCTGTTGCAAGTTCGACCACGCCTATTTCATTCATCTTTAAGGTTCGCGCCGAATCGTGTTCTCCCGATTCGATATTAACTTTATGTTTAATTGTTGTAACTATTGCGGGCGTTGAACTTGATCCAGAAATCAATAGGTATGACCGGCTGTGAATTAATTCGGATTCACCAAGCCATACAATATTTGCAGTAAAGCGATCCGCGGGGAGTTTTACATTCGAAGCTAGGTGTAAAACATCACCACGAGCAGCGTCCACTTCTGGTTCCAGAACTATATTTAAAGTTTGTTCATGTCCGGCGCTCTGTAAATCACCATCAAAGGTAATCATTTTTGCGATAGTTGCCCGCTTCTTACTTGGCAAAATTAGAACTTCATCGCCAACGCAAAATTTTCCATTTACCAAGGTGCCGGCAAGGCCGCGGAAGGTGTCAACGCGTGAAATATATTGAATTCCAAAGTGTGGGGATGTCATGTCATCAACAGCTAGCTCTTGATTCTGGATGTATTCAAGAAGCGTTGGGCCGTTATACCAATCTAAATTATCGCCCTTAAATACAACGTTATCGCCAACTAGAGCGCTGACAGGAATGATTGCATGTTCCTTAATTCCGAGCCGAGTAATAGCTGGCGCGATATCTGCTGAAATTTCTAAAAACTTACTTTGCGAATAATCAAAAACATCCAATTTATTAATAACTATTGCAACACGACTTACACCCATCAGGGCGCAAATCGTTAAGTGGCGCAGAGTTTGTGGGCGAACCCCTCGAGCCGCATCAAGTAGAACAAGAGCAACATCTGATCTTGAAGCCGCAACTGCCATGTTACGTGTGTATTGCTCGTGTCCTGGGGCATCAGCAATTATTAAACGGCTTCCATTTAGAAGAGTCATTGATCGATATGCAACATCAATGGTGATTCCCTGTTCGCGCTCTGCTTCTAGGCCATCAGTAAGCAGTGAGAAATCAATTTCACCAGCAGCAATTGTTGAGCCACCACGTCGGATAGTTCTTGCAGTTGCGACTGTGTCATGGGGAATGCTGTCGGTTTCTACGAGCAAGCGGCCAATCAAAGTTGACTTTCCATCGTCCACACTGCCGCAGGTTAATAATCTGATAACTGGTTTCATGTTAGAAGTACCCTTCGGTCTTCTTTTTCTCCATGGAATCTTCTTTATCGCCATCAATTAGCCGAGTTGCGCGCTCTGATAATTTAACTTCAGAAACTTCAGCAAGTACCTCAGCAATTGTTTTTGCGGTTGATTCGACTGCGGCGGTCAGGGGATAGCAACCTAAAGTTCTAAATCTAATTAAGCGGTTCTCTGGCGTTTCACCATTAATAAGTGGAAAACGTTCATCATCAACCATAAGCATTTGATCACCGCGCCAGACAATTGGACGCTCTTTTGCAAAGTAAAGTGGATTGATTGGGATCTCATTTGAACTTATGTAGTTCCAGACATCAAGTTCGGTCCAATCAGAGATTGGAAAAACTCGCATGCTCTGTTCTGGCCGAATTCTGGTGTTATAGGTGCGCCAGAGTTCGGGTCGTTGTTCGCGTGGATTCCAACGATGACCGAATTCTCGAACGCTAAAAATTCGCTCCTTAGCTCGGCTCTTCTCTTCATCTCGGCGTGAGCCTCCGATTGCTGCATCGAAACCAAATTTATCGAGTGCTTGTCGAAGTCCAACAGTTTTCATGATTCGGGTGTACTCCGAAACCCCACTCGTAAATGGATTTACGCCTTCAGCTACACCTTCTTGGTTTGTGTGAACTATTAGATCAAGCCCATATTTAGAAGCTATTTCATCGCGAAATGAAATCATCTCTTTAAATTTCCAAGTGGTATCGATATGTAGAAGCGGAAAAGGAATTGGCGCAGGGTAGAAAGCCTTACGAGCTAGATGCAATAAAACCGAAGAGTCTTTTCCGATTGAATAGAGCATCACTGGCTTTTGGAAGGCCGCGGCCGTTTCTCGAAGAATCTCGATCGATTCATTTTCAAGAGCCTTTAGAATTTCTGGTGAGCTCTGCACGTTGGAATCTTAGTTATTTGAAGTGAGAATTCTGGAGAAAATAGGCTGGTGCCGCTATTTTTTAGCGAGATGCTCGGTAAGTCTTGCAGCCGTTGCAACTACCGCAGCCGCATGAATTCGTCCAGGTTGGCGACCAAGTCTTTCAACTGGACCGCTAATACTTACCGCAGCGATAACTTTATTGTTCGGTCCTCTTACCGGCGCTGAAACCGATGCGACGCCGGCTTCACGTTCACCGACAGATTGTGCCCAGCCGCGACGACGAACCGCGGCAAGTGAGGCAGCGGTAAATTTAGAGTTATTTAGCGCACGATGTAATTTGTCAGCATCTTCCCAGGCAAGAAGGATTTGTGCGCCAGAACCTGCTTGCATAGTTAGAACCGTTCCGGTCGGAACCGAATCACGAAGTCCAGATAGACGTTCTGCTGTAGCTACACAAATTCTCTGATCACCTTGGCGGCGATAGAGCTGGGAGCTTTCCCCGGTTGCATCGCGAAGCGCGGTTAGCGCGGCGCCAGAAACTGCGAGCAGGCGATCTTCACCAGCAGCAGCTGCAAGTTCAGAGGGGCGAAGACCCAGAATAAAGCGACCTGCATAATCTCTTGAGACCATACGATGGAATTCAAGTGCTACAGCTAAGCGATGTGCGGTTGGCCGGGCGATTCCAGTTGCAGCAACAAGTTCAGATAATGAATGGGGGCCAGCTTCCAGGCAGGCGAGAATCTTTACGGCTTTATCTAATACGCCAACTCCGCTATTCTTTCTGTCCACGATGTAATACTGGCATCTCATCATTTGAAATGCAAGTGTTTAGGGAAAAAATTAAGGGGCTGTGATGGGAAAGACGTTAGCCGAAAAGATTTGGGCTGATCACATTGTTCGCGAACATGAAGGCGAACCAGATCTTCTTTATATCGATCTGCACTTAATTCATGAAGTTACTAGCCCGCAGGCATTTGATGGTCTGCGTTTAGCTAATCGTAAAGTTCGTCGCCCTGAACTCACAATTGCAACCGAAGATCACAACGTTCCAACGCTTAATATTGATAGACCAATCGCCGATCCAGTTTCTAAATTGCAGGTCGACACCTTGAGGAACAATTGCGCAGAATTCGGTCTTCGTATTCACTCACTTGGCGATGTGGAGCAAGGGATTGTTCACGTAGTAGGTCCCCAACTGGGAATTACCCAACCTGGAATGACAATAGTTTGTGGCGACTCGCATACCTCAACACATGGCGCCTTTGGTGCACTCGCCTTCGGTATTGGAACATCTGAAGTAGAGCACGTGCTTGCAACGCAAACGCTTCCTCTTGTTCGCCAGAAGACAATGGCAATTAACGTTGAAGGTACTTTAAAACCCGGCGTTACGAGCAAAGATATTATTTTGGCAATCATCGCGAAGATAGGAACTGGTGGCGGTCAGGGTTATGTCCTTGAATACCGTGGCTCAGCAATTCGCGCACTTTCAATGGAATCTCGTATGACCGTTTGCAATATGTCGATTGAAGCAGGTGCTCGTGCAGGGCTTATCGCACCTGATGAAATCACCTTTGAATATTTAAAGGCTAAGCCTCATGCTCCTAAGGGCGCTGACTGGGATTCAGCAGTTGCATATTGGAAGACGTTGCAATCTGATTCTGACGCCAAATTCGATGTTGAAATTTCACTAAATGCCGATGAGCTAGAGCCATTTGTAACTTGGGGAACGAACCCGGGTCAAGGTTTGCCGCTCAATTCAAAGGTGCCAAACCCAGCAGAAATTACTGATCCTGAAGCGCGAAGCGCAGCAGAACGGGCACTTACATACATGGGCTTAGTTGCAGGAACGCCGCTTAAAGAAATCAAAGTAGACACAATCTTCTTGGGTTCGTGTACCAATGGACGAATTGAAGATTTACGTTCAGCTGCGGATGTTTTAAAAGGTAAGAAAATTTCGAAAGAAGTTCGCATGCTAGTAGTACCAGGTTCTGCGCGCGTTAGATTGCAAGCGGAAAGTGAGGGGCTAGATAAAGTATTTCTAGATGCTGGTGCGGAATGGCGTACTGCCGGTTGTTCAATGTGTTTAGGAATGAACCCGGATCAACTTGCTGTCGGCGAACGAGCAGCATCTACTTCAAACCGAAATTTTGAAGGGCGTCAAGGCAAGGGCGGACGTACCCACTTGGTAAGTCCACTTGTCGCGGCGGCAACTGCAATTCGTGGAACCCTTTCATCACCGGCAGATTTGTAAGAGGAAGGCTATAAAAAAATATGGATAAATATTTAACTCACACTGGAAGCGTTCTGCCACTTCGTCGCAGCAATGTTGATACCGACCAAATCATTCCTGCCGTTTACTTAAAACGCGTAACCAAGAGCGGCTTTGAAGATGGGCTATTTGGCGCTTGGCGCAGCGATCCCGAGTTTGTTCTGAATAAAGCAGAGTTTGAGGGCGCAACAATTCTTGTTGCTGGTGTTGATTTTGGAACTGGATCCTCTCGTGAGCATGCAGTTTGGGCCTTGCAAAATTATGGCTTCAAAGTAGTTCTCTCTAGCCGCTTTGCCGATATCTTCCGAGGCAATTCGCAGAAGGCTGGATTGCTTACTGTCGTTGTTGAACAATCCGAGATTGAAGCAATTTGGGCTGCTGTTGAAGCTGACCCTAAAACCCAAGTAACAGTTGATCTTGAAGCCAAGGCGGTCAGTTATAACGGTAAATCAATAGCATTTGAAATTGATGATTACACCAGATGGCGTTTGATGGAAGGCCTTGATGACATCGGTCTAACACTTAAAAACATTGATTCTGTAAGCAAATTTGAGCAATCACGCCCAAGTTTTAAGCCTAAAACGCTTCCTGTACTTTCCTAATTGCTATTCATCTAAAAACTCTAAAGTAATTATTTAGAGTTCTCTCCGCATAAAAAGTGCTTTTTTTGCACTTTCTTTTAGTTGGCTTCATTTAATTTAATTCCGACACGCCACAATATATGCGGTGTGTTATTTAGATGTCGGCGTAGATTTCTAACCACGTTAGGCGAACGTCTAACATTTATGCGTAAAAAGGGGATTTATTATGAACAAGGCCCAGTTCATCGCAGCATTGGCACCTCACTTCGGCGATAACAAGAAGGAAGCTGCTCGTGCAGTAGATGTAGTTTTTGACACAATCGTTCGCAACATTTCAAAGGGCGAAGATGTAATGATCAACGATTTCGGTAAGTTTAAGAAAGTTGATCGTCCAGCACGCAAGGGCCGTAACCCTTTCACTGGTGAAACAATTCAAATCAAGGCGAGCAAGAAGGTTCGTTTCTTGCCAGCAAAGGCGCTAAAGGAAGTTATTTCTGGCGCACGTAAACTTGAAGCTGCACCAAAGCCACCTGTAAAGGTTGTTGCTAAGCCAGCAGCTAAGAAAGCTGCTGCTAAGAAGAAGCCAGCTAAGAAGGCTGCTGCTAAGAAGAAGCCAGCTAAGAAGGCTGCTGCTAAGAAGAAGCCAGCTAAGAAGGCTGCAAAGCGTCGCTAGTAGTTAATTTATTTAAAGGAGGGAGCCAGAAATGGTTCCCTCTTTTTTAATGGGACTTAGGATACAGACATGCAATTTCAACCGCCCAGTGGTTATCCGCTCGGTACCAATAGAACTTTTAAATATGTTTCTTCAATCGTTATACCAATTCTAAATTTATTCACAAAACGCAATTGGCTCGGGAGTGAAAACTTGCCAAAGAGCGGCGCGGTAATTGCAATTTCAAATCATATTTCCTATGCGGACGCGCTAGTTTTTGCACATTTCTTATATGGAAATGGTCGCGCGGTTAGATACTTAGGAAAAGATTCGGTATTTAAGATTCCAGTACTTGGCCGGATTCTTTTATCAGCAGGTCAGATACCAGTTGCGCGAGAGAGCGATAAAGCTTCACATGCCCTCGATAGCGCGCTCGGTTTATTGAAAGCCGGACACTGTGTTGGTATTTATCCAGAGGGCACATTGACTCGCGATGAGAATTTATGGCCGATGGTCGCAAAAACGGGCGTGGCAAGGTTGGCGATTATTAGCAAGGCCTCGGTAATTCCAATCGCACAATGGGGCGATCAAAATCTATTGGCCCCATATTCAAAGCGTGTCGTTCTTTGGCGTCGTACAAAGATTACTTATCTGGCGGGACCAGCCTTGGATTTCAGTAAATGGTATGGAAAAGAGGAGGATCAAGCGGCGCTTGTGGAAGCTACCGCATATGCAATGGCCGAAATTACGAAATTGTTGGAGCAAATTAGGGGAGAATTAGCGCCTCATGAAATATTTGATCCACATAAATCGCCTCTTCCTCGAACCGGTAATTTTAAGAAAAAGAAGGATTAAGTAAATGTCTAAGTTCACAGTTCTTGGATCTGGTGCATGGGGGACAACCATGGCACAAGTACTTTGCGATGCTGGTCAAGAAGTTTTAATTTGGGGTCGCAATACCGATGTTATTTCTGAAATCAATACTAAGAAATCAAATACTAAATATTTACCTGGCGTCTCGCTTCCAAAAGCAATGCGGGCTACAAATGATATTCAAGAAGCCTTTAAGTTCGGCGAAGCAATAGTCCTTGCAATTCCAGCGCAATCACTTCGCGAGAATATGTCTGCGTGGGTATCGACATTTCCCCAAGATAAACCGGTAATTAGTACGTTAAAAGGTATTGAAGCTAATTCCCAACTACGAATGACTGAAGTTGTAACTGAGATTTTGGGAATTCCACCCGCACGCATTGGCTTAATTACAGGACCAAACCTTGCGGGCGAACTTTCACTTCGCCAACCTGCTGGCGCAGTTGCAGCATCTTCGAACACTGAAATTTCGCAGATGATGGTTGATGCATTCACAACTCCTTATTTCCGGGTTTATCCATCAGAAGATTTAGTTGGTTGTGAACTTGCTGGTGCCGCTAAGAGCGTTATCGCACTCGCTGTTGGTATGGCTATCGGACTAGAACTCGGTGAGAACACACAAGCAATGATTATTACTCGAGGCCTAAGTGAAGTTGCGAGATTTGGTGATGGTTATGGAGCCAACCCACTTACATTTCTAGGTTTGGCCGGAATGGGCGACTTAGTTGCATCTTGCGGATCTGGCCTATCGCGTAACCGAACATTTGGTGAAGCCCTTGGGCGCAGCGGAACGATGGCACAAGCAAGATTAGAAGTCTCTAAAACTGTTGAGGGAGTGGCATCTGCCGCTGCAATCCTTGAACTTGCACATCGTGTTGGTGTAGAAGTTCCAATTATCGAAGTAGTTTCAGAAGTTGTTCGTGACCGGATTTCACCAAGTGCTGCCCTGGCCAGAATTATGACTGTAAGCATGGCTGCTGAGTTGTAATGAGCAAAATTAAAGTTGGAATAGTTTGCGGTGGCAAATCGAGTGAACATGAGATCTCGTGTATCTCCGCAGCTGGCGTTTTATCGGCAATCGACCGCGAGAAATATGAGCCACTATTGATTGGAATCACTAAGTCAGGGAAATGGGTTCTGCCACCGCGCGATTACAACCTGACAATTCAGGGTGATGTATTGCCTGAAATAGCTAATGAGTTGCCAGAAACAAGTATTGAGAAGTTGGATATTGATTTGTTGTTTCCCGTACTACACGGCCCTTATGGTGAAGATGGAACCTTCCAAGGCCAGTGCGAAATGGCGGGAATTAAATATGTCGGTTCGGGAGTACTCGCCAGTGCGGTTGGAATGGATAAATCATTCGCTAAACCAATATTTGAATCACATGGCTTAGAAGTTGCGCCTGGAATGATTATTCATCAAAGTGATTGGCAAGTCGATGAAGTTCGAATTCTTGCTAGCGCTACAGAATTTGGAAATCCGCTCTTTGTGAAACCAGCTCGAAGTGGATCTAGTCGCGGAACGAGCAAAGTTAAAAACGTTAAAGAGTTGAAGACTGCAATTAATTTTGCCCTTCAATTTGATACCAAAGTTTTGGTTGAAAGTGCAATTGTTGGACGAGAGATTGAATGCGCAGTTCTACAAGTAAATGGAGTAGCACTCTCTTCGCCAGTTGGTGAGATTAAAATTCTGGGAGACCATGAGTTTTATGATTTCGAAGCGAAGTATCTAGATGATTCAACTGAAGTAATAGTTCCAGTTCACCTGCCGTTTGGCGTCCAGGAAGAGATTCAAAATTATGCGACGCTGGCATTCGACGCGCTTGGTTGCGAAGGTTTGGCTCGAGTGGATTTCTTTTACACCGGAACAAAAATTGTTATTAATGAAATCAATACGATGCCTGGATTTACAGCGACATCTGTCTTCCCAAAACTATGGGCTGCGGCTGGAATTGGCTACACCGAGCTGATTACAAATTTGATTGAGTCAGCCCTATCACGCCCGTTAAACGTAACGCGCTAGCTTAAACGAATTTAGTAAGAAGTTACTGGGCAAGTCAGAGTGCGAGTAATGCCGGGAACTGCTTGAACTTTTGCCAAGATTCCACGACCGAGGTCTTCCATACTTGGCGATTCGGCTCGCATAATTACATCATATGGACCAGTAACGCCTTCGGCCAGAGTGACTCCAGGAATTGCAGAAACTGATTTAGCAACGCTTGAAGCCTTACCGACTTCAGTTTGAATAAGGATGTATACCTGAACTGACATTTGATTTACTCCTAAATATTTCTGCCCTCCACAGCGTCGTGATTGCAGAGTTACAGGCTAGCGCCTCTAGAGTTCGTTTGGGAATAATTAAATTGACCTAAAAAGTCTGGCGAGAAAGGGTGCAAATTGGCTTCAGAGTCCGAATTAATAGCCGCCCTCTCCAACATATTTGCCGGATCCGATCCCAATTTAATCGTGGGAATTGGCGACGATGGCGCCGTAATAAAAGCTAACCCTCAAAATCTGGTGGCCGCAACGGACATGGCGGTTGAAGGTGTTCACTTTAAAAGAGAGTGGTCGAGCCTGCACGATATTGGTGCGAAATTAACTGCGGCGAACTTAGCTGATATTTATGCGATGGGTGGAACCCCTAAGTATTTATTAGTCAGCGCCGGATTAACTAAGGATTTTGGAATACCTGAGATTGAAGAATTGGCCAATGGCATTAAGAGCGAAGCAGATTTAGTTGGTGTTTCAATTGTTGGCGGCGATCTTTCAAGCGCAGAAAAATTAGTTATATCTATTACTGCCTTAGGTGAAGTAGAAAAACCAATCACTCGCTCCGGTGCAAAGGTGGGCGATGTCGTAATTATTTCTGGTCTTTCTGGAAAATCAGCGGCAGGGCTGCACCAATTGCAGAACGGTATTTCGGACTCTCCTTATATTCGCGCTTATAGAAAGCCTGATGTAAATTACAAATTGGCTGCTAACTTTCAAAACGTTAATTCAATGTGTGATGTAAGCGATGGCCTGCTCTCGGAGTTAAACCACATCGCATCAGCGTCAAAGGTTGGGATTGAGATAGATATTGAGTTAGTGAAAGCTATTTCGGGCTTCGATGCGCTGGCCAAAATCGCTGGATCTGATATCTGGCAATGGGCATTAACTGGAGGCGAGGACCACGTATTTGTCGCAACGACTTCTGCGCAGATCCCAGATGGTGCTTATGCAATAGGGAAGGTAGTCGCAGGAAATAAAGTTACGGTTCCAGGAATAGCGGAATTACCATCAAGTGGTTTCCGCCATTTCTAATTTACTGTGAGAGTATTTGCAGATGTCTAGAGCCAAACTTGAATCATTTCCCAAAGCGAAACTAACCTTTGGTCCATCACCACTACAACGTCTCGATCGCCTTACCGAGCATCTCGGTGGAAAAGTTGAAGTTTGGGCTAAGCGCGAAGATGTTAATTCTGGGCTGGCATATGGTGGTAACAAAACTCGCAAACTTGAATACTTAGCGGCAGAAGCGTTGGCACAAGGTTGTGACACCCTAGTATCAATTGGTGGTGTGCAATCGAATCACACTCGACAAGTTGCGGCCGTTGCAGCTCATCTCGGACTTAAGTGTGTACTAGTGCAAGAGCATTGGGTTGATTGGGACGAAGTTAATTATGAAAAAACTGGAAATATTTTATTGAGTCGCATTATGGGCGCCGAAGTGCGTCTTGATCCCGCAGGTTTCGATATTGGTTTTAGAAAATCTTGGGAAGAGGCTATTTCTGATGTTAAAGCGCGTGGTGGAAAGCCGTATCCAATTCCAGCAGGAGCATCTGATCACCCGCTCGGTGGACATGGTTTTGCAGGCTGGGCTTTTGAAGTTGAAGATCAGGAAGCCGATCTTGGAATTAAATTTGATAACTTTATTGTTTGTTCGGTAACAGGTTCTTCACAAGGCGGAATGATTGCGGGGTTTGCACATTCGAATCGAGCAGAATCAGTAATTGGAATCGATGCCTCTGCAACTGTTGAAAAAACTTGGGAACAGATTAAGCGAATTGCATCTCGCACAGCCACAGCGATAGAACTTGGCCGCGAACTTCGTGATACTGAAATTGTTCTATTGGATCGCTGGCACGATGGAATTTATGGAGTTGCTGGACCGAAAACTATTGAGGCAATTAAGTTGGTTGGCCAACTTGAAGGAATGATTACTGATCCGGTTTATGAAGGTAAGTCAATGGCAGGAATGATTGATTTAATTAAAGAGGGATATTTCAAAGAGGGTTCGAAAGTTCTTTACGTGCACCTTGGTGGCCAACCAGCCATCAACGGATACACAACAGCTTTTTAAAGCAGAATTAACGAGTTACTTTTCCAGCCTTTAGGCATGAAGCACAAACGTTCTGGCGCTTAGGTGTTCCACTAACAAGAGTGCGAACGCGTTGGATATTTGGATTCCAACGACGACGGGTCTTGCGCATTGAGTGGGAGACCTTGTTGCCGAAGCTAGGACCCTTGCCGCAGATATCGCAGTTTGAGGACACGGTATTTCTCCCTTGAATCAAGTTAAATTACGGGTTTCGCAATAAGTCGCAAAGATTACCCCGTCTACGCAGGGATTGGCTAATCCGCGCGAGAAGATA
>WLIT01000011.1 GCA_009726125.1 Actinomycetota bacterium
AATCGTTCTTATACGAAAGCACGTCGAAGAACGTTTGTTGCCACGCAAGTGGGGATGAACAAACTAAAAGTTCTAAGATGTGTGGAAAGGCCCAGTAGCGCAGTTGGTTAGCGCGCCGCCCTGTCACGGCGGAGGTCGCGAGTTCAAGTCTCGTCTGGGTCGCTAGAAGAGAGTGTCCACACACTCTCTTCTTTTATTCTTTTTGATTTTTGTTTTAATTAAGAGAATTAGCAAGTACAACTTAATATTGGCTCGGTAGCTCAGTTGGTACGAGCGCGCGACTGAAAATCGTGAGGTCGACAGTTCGATCCTGTCCCGAGCCACTCTTGAATTAGATTAAATAACTTAATTAACCAGCAGAACCAGATGGTCCAGATTTACGACGGAACATCTTTGGTGCGTTAGCACCGGCTGCGGCGTTAACTTTCGAACCTGAAGCGGGGCCACCTTGAACACCGGTGTTGTGCTTGCCTTGCTTCTTGGCGAGCGCCTCGAGCATCTTCGCTTTGGCATCTAAAGGTTTATCTTTTGCGTTCTCGGCTTCGCTCATTTTGTTGGCGCTTCTTTCTCTGTTTTAGCTTTTGTTGTGAAACTTTCAAGAAGTAACTTTACTTCTGATTCCTTATATCGATAGTGGCGCCCGGCGGTCTTAATGATTGTAAGCCTGCCTTGCGTTGCCCAGCGATTGATGGTCTTTGGGCCGACTCGAAAAAGTTTTGCTACCTCTGCTGCGGTTAGTAAAACTTCTTGTTCGCCGATCATTAGATAATCTTAACTCAATCAAGTTGCGGCTTCGAAGGCGGAAACCTTGCGCCATCTTGATATTAAGCGCTCATACCCGACTCCTGCTTTTGCGCCATCGCCCGTTGATAGGCCGGCAAGTGAGAGTTGAATATCTTCGATTGAGGTATCGGCCTCTAAGCCTGCTTCGCCCTCATCGTTAAGAATTTTTTCTAAGTAACCAGCAAGGCCGCCGTAATCAACTTCGACAATTGATTCGGGGTGGAAGAGTTCCATCCATTCGAGAAGGTCTGCAATCTCTCCTTCAATTGGACCGTGACCAAATGCGGATACAACTGAATCGTGTGTGAAGGCGCAACGTGCTTTGGCATTTGCGATTGAAGTTCGCATAACAGTGAAGGGGCCGTCATCGGATTGGCCGCGTAAGCGATCTTCGGGTTGGAAGAGTGAGAACCAACGAGGTGGCACCATCCAAGTTTCGGTAATGATGTGTGGGACTTTATCTTCGAGAGTTTCAGAATTTATATTTATTGCTTCTTCAATATTTTGTGGCACAAAGAATTTCGAAACTGGAAGTGGAACTGAGTCTTTGAATTGATCTAGCGCGGCCCAAACGCGAGCGGCGGTTGACCAAGGGCAGATGTAACGCTTGCCTTCCCATTCGAGGATGTGTGCACCATCTGGTCTTAGTCCAGGTGGTTCAGTAATTATTGTGCGACGAAGTGCGCGCGATTGTTCATCGTGTCCGGTGGTCGAAGTAATTGGAATTGATTCCCAACGAAGCGCTTCGGCAGGTGAGAATGCAGAGATTGGTTCGTAGATCCGAAGTGATGCAACGTACGGCGTTGGTTTACGCACGTGCTATGTAATTGCCCTCGGCATATGGATCGTCATCTACTTCGGTCACATCTTTTGGCGTTTCGCCATGCAACTCTTTAGAAAGTCTTTCGAGATCCATATCGGTATTCGAATATTTCAAATCACGAGCTACTCGTGTGGCTTTTGCTTTTTGTCGGCCTCGCCCCATGCGCGTGACCTCCTTCTCGCTTTATAAGTTATGAGTTCTTCAGACCCGAAGGTTATCGCGGTTGGTAGGTGGCTTCCAACGCAGCCGAGCCTGTACCCGCAGAATTGCCTGTGAGTTCAGTCTTAATAACGCCTGCAACCCAGGCTTTCATTCCCCGCGCAGCCAGACTTCGGATCGCAAGGTCGGCGGATTCGGGGGCGAGGATCGCCGCCATTCCGATGCCACAGTTCCAAGTTCGCTCCATATCGTCCTCAGGAACGCCACCGATTTGGGCGAGGTAAAGCATTTCGAGCGGAAGTGCCCAAGTCGATCTGTCATACACCGCTTTAAGGCCGGCAGGGATAACTCGTGCGGTGTTGTCGGCGATGCCACCACCGGTGATGTGGGTGAATGCGTGCAAATCTTTTTTCAGGCCATTTATAAGTGCCAGGCAGTCGAGGGAATAAATTTCTGTTGGGGTAAGTAGAACTTCACCTAAAGTTTTTGCAAAATTTTGTGGGGTGTTATTTAAGTTTAGGTTTTTTGTTTTCAAGATATGTCGAACGAGTGAGAAACCATTTGCGTGGATACCACTGGCGGGCATTGCGATGATGACATCGCCCGCTTTAACTTTTTCGGCGCCAAGTAAGTTTTCATAATCAACTGCTCCGGTTGCAGCGCCCGCGATATCAAATTCATCTTCCGCCAACAACCCTGGATGTTCTGCAGTTTCGCCACCAACAAGTGCGGTGCCGGCCTTGGCACAACCTCTTGCAATACCGGAAACTATTTCGGCGATACGTTCTGGGAAAACTTTTCCGACTGCTATGTAATCGGTCATAAATAAGGGTTCGGCCCCGCAGACAACTAGATCATCAACAACCATTGCGACTAAATCTTCACCGATAGTGTCGTACTTGCCGAGTTGTCTTGCGATTTCAGTTTTTGTGCCGACACCATCTGTTGATGTCGCAAGGAGTGGCCGATTAAATTTCTTAAGTGCGCTGACATCAAATAACCCTGCAAAGCCGCCGATGTCACCAACAACTTCAGGGCGACGGGCTTTCTTTAAATGTTCTTTCATTAATTGCACGGCGAGATCGCCGGCATCGATATCTACACCTGCGGCGCTGTAGGTACTTGTCATTCGAAGCGATTCACAACTTCTAATAAATTTTTGCCCGAGGAAATATCAGGTGGAACTTGAATTGGATATTTGCCGGTGAAACAGGCGTTACATAATTTATCTTCAGCGATTGTTGTTGCGGCGATAAGGCCTTCCATTGAAACATAACCGAGGGAATCAGCGCCGATAGATCTGCGAATTTCTTCGACTTCTAAGCCTGCGGCAATGAGTTCAGCGCGGGATGCGAAATCGATTCCGTAATAACAAGGCCATTTAACTGGGGGCGAAGAGATGCGGACATGGATTTCAAGGGCGCCAGCTTCGCGCAGCATTCGAACGAGTGCGCGTTGGGTGTTGCCGCGGACGATGGAATCATCAACAACAACGATGCGTTTGCCTTCGATAATTTCGCGAAGTGGATTTAACTTTAAGCGGATACCGAGTTGGCGAATAGTTTGGCTTGGTTGAATAAAGGTGCGACCAACATAAGAATTTTTTACAAGTCCCATGCCATATGGAATGCCAGATGCTTTGGCATAACCAATTGCGGCTGGGGTTCCAGATTCTGGAACGGGAATTACTAGGTCTGCAATGGCTGGATGTTCTTTGGCAAGTTGTTCTCCGACTGCAACCCTTGTTGCATGAACATTGCGACCAGAGATAGAGGTGTCGGGGCGAGCGAGATAAACATATTCAAAGATGCAGCCCTTTGGTTCTGGTGTTGCCCAGCGGTGTGAGCGCAGGCCATTCTGATCGATAGCAATAAATTCGCCAGGTTCAACTTCACGAACAAATGAGGCGCCGACAATGTCGAGCGCTGCAGATTCGGATGCGACAACCCAACCATGTTCTAACTTTCCAATTACAAGTGGGCGTACACCGTGGTGATCGCGGGCGGCATACAAGGTGTGTTCATCCATAAATACAAGGGAGAAGGCGCCCTTTAATTGCGGCAAAACTTCAAGTGCGGATGATTCAAAGTTCTTTCCCTCTTGGGCTGCGATAAGTGCGGTCATGATTTCGGTATCTGTTGTTGCATGCAGGCCGTGATCGTTCTCTTCAGTAATTATCTGTGAAAGTTTTTCGGCTAGGTCACCGGTGTTTGTTAAATTTCCGTTGTGGGCAAGGGCCAAGGTTCCGTGGTTTGTTGCGCGAAGCGTTGGTTGGGCATTGTTCCAAGTTGATGAACCAGTTGTGCTGTATCGACAATGTCCTATTGCGAGATTTCCGGTAAGAGTTGCGAGATCGCTTTCGGTAAATACTTGGGAGACCAGACCCATATCTTTATAGACGAAGATACGTTCGCCATCACTTGTCGCGATGCCAGCAGATTCTTGGCCGCGATGTTGCAGCGCATAAAGCCCATAGAACGTTAGCTTTGCGACTTCCTCGCCAGGCGCCCAAACACCGAAGACTCCGCATTCATCCTGCGGCATATATTCGCCTTCATAAAGTTCGAAGGTTAACTTTCCATCGGGGCGGCGGGCCATGGCGTAATCCTATTTCGCATTCACAAGTTGTAGGAAAAGGGCAGATAGATCTGAACGCTCACCCGATGCGCTGATGCGGCCATCACTTATCGCATCGTCCCAAGTAATTACACCGCTAGAAATATCGAAGAGAACTTCGGCGCTCATTTCGACAACGTTCGGCGGGGTGCCACGTGTGTGCTTTGGGCCTTCAACGCATTGAATCGCTGAATATGGCGGGATGCGAAGTTCAACCGCGTGACCGGGTTCAATTTTAGAAATCTTGGCAAGAATTTCTTTTACTTGGCTCATGATTTCGGGATCGCGCATTTTTGTTTAACCAAATAACTTCGGGAAGGTTTCGGTATGGGCTTTAGAAAGTTCTTCGATTGAAATTACTGCTTGATTGATTTCTAAATCAGTTCCACCAGTTGTACCAATTTTGTAAATTGGAATTTGGTATTTTCCAGCGAGAGAAACAATCTCATTTGTCGCGGAACTTTTGATTGCGACAAGTACGCGACCAGGAGTTTCACTAAAGAGCGCATTTGCAACATCATTTAAATCAACGCGGGCACCAATCTTGTTTTTCAAAACAGATTCAACAAGGGTTGCGGCAAGGCCACCATTTGAGACATCGTGCGCTGATTCAAAAATTGGTTGGCCGTCAAGTAAGAAATTAACTAAGCGCTTCTCCATATTTAAATCTGCGACTGGTGATGCGTTTCCGATTTCACCATGTAGATGCGCCCACTCACTGCCCGATAAATTGCCGTTGTATTTTCCGATTACATAAAGATCTAGATCCGCGGATGGAATTCCCATCGGGGTGCGCTTTCGAACATCTTGAATAACACCAAGAACACCGATGACTGGTGTTGGAAGAATTGCTACTGAACCAGTCTGGTTATAGAAGGAAACATTTCCGCCAGTAATTGGTAGACCAAGTTCTAGCGCAGCATCTGCAAGACCGCGAACTGTCTCGGCGAATTGCCACATCACACCGGGATCTTCTGGTGAACCGAAGTTCAAACAGTTTGTAACGGCCAGTGGTTTAGCCCCTGAAGTAGCTATATTTCGGCAACTTTCAGCCAGGGCCAACTTCGCACCTTCATATGGATCTAAGTAAGACCAACGAGCATTTGCATCGGTTGAAACTGCAACCCCAAGATGTGTCTCTTCATCAATACGAATCAAACCAGAATCTTCAGGTTGGGCAAGAACGGTATTGCCTTGAACATATTTATCGAATTGGGATGTAACCCAAGATTTATCCGCAATGTTTGGGCTAGCAATTAACTTAAGGACTGCCGCCTTAACTTCATCGGCATCGGTTGGAAGTGGAACTTCAAAGGTTGATTTTGCAAGTTGATCAACATAATCAGGTTTCTTAATTGGTCGGTTATAGATCGGGCCATCGTGGGCAACGGTGCGAGGTGGCACATCAACAATTAGTTCGCCATTGAATGTGATGTGTAACCGCTCGCCACTTGTAACTTCGCCGATAACAGTTGCGGTGACATCCCATTTCCTGCAGATTGCCATGAAGTGCTTAATCTTTTCAGGTGCCACAATTGCGCACATGCGCTCTTGAGATTCGCTCATTAAAATTTCTTCAGGTGAAAGTGAGGGGTCGCGAAGTGGAACTTTCTCTAAATTAATTTGCATGCCACCGCTGCCGGCAGATGCGAGTTCGCTGGTCGCACAAGAAAGTCCGGCGCCACCAAGATCTTGGATACCAATAACTAAATCTGCCTTAAAGATTTCAAGACAGCATTCGATTAAGACTTTTTCTGCGAAGGGATCGCCAACTTGTACTGATGGGCGCTTAGTCGGTTTTGCCGCGTTGAAAGTTTCAGATGCAAGAACTGAAACACCACCAATACCGTCGCCACCAGTCTTTGCTCCGAAGAGAACAACTAGATTGCCGGTGCCATGCGCTGTAGCAAGCTTGATATCTTCATGCTTCATAACGCCGACACAGAGCGCATTAACTAAGGGATTTCCAGCATAAGTTTCATCGAAAACAATTTCGCCACCAATATTTGGTAGGCCTAAGCAATTTCCGTAACCACCAATGCCCGCAACGATTCCAGGAAGTACACGACGAGTATCTGGTGCATCAGCAAGGCCGAAACGAAGTGGATCCATAATCGCGATCGGACGTGCACCCATCGTCAAAATATCGCGGACGATTCCGCCAACACCTGTAGCGGCACCTTGATAGGGCTCAATAAATGAGGGGTGGTTGTGGGATTCGATTTTAAAAGTGATTGCATAGTTCTGGCCAATATCAACAACGCCAGCATTTTCACCAATGCCTACAAGTAGGGCATCTGATTTAAAGGCTTTTTCACCAAATTGTTTTAAGTGCACCTTAGAAGATTTGTAAGAGCAATGTTCCGACCACATAACGGAATACATCGCCAACTCACTTGAAGTTGGACGGCGACCAAGAATTGTTTTGATGCGCGCATATTCATCGTCCTTTAGGCCGAGTTCAGCAAATGGTTGAGTTGTATCTGGATTTTGCGTCGCGATTGTTACGGTATCTAAAGCCATTAGCGACCTACCAATTGCTGAAGTGCGGATGTGAAAAATGTTAAGCCATCAGTACTTGGGCCCATTAATGATTCAATTGCATGTTCTGGGTGCGGCATCAAACCAACAACATTGCCGCGCTCATTTGAAATACCAGCAATTAAATTACGTGAACCATTTGGATCGAAATCGACATAACGTGCGATTACGCGACCTTCGCTCTCTAATATTTTCAAAGTTTCATCATCGCATTGGAATGAGCCTTCGCCATTCTTAAGTGGAATAACGATTTCTTGACCTGGTTTAAAACCGCTGGTCCATACTGTGTTTGTGTTCTCAATCTTTAACTTTTGATCGCGACATAGGAAGTGAAGATTGCTGTTGCGAGTAAGAGCGCCTGGAAGTAAATGTGATTCGCATAAAACTTGGAAGCCGTTACAGATTCCAAGTACTGGAAAGCCATGGCTTGCTGCGGTAACAATTGAATTCATGATTGGAGCAAAGCGTGCGATTGCGCCACAACGTAAGTAATCGCCATAGGAAAATCCGCCGGGCAATACAACTGCTTGAACCTCTTTTAAATCATCACTTGCGTGAAAGAGTGGAACCGCAATGCCGCCGGCCATTTCAACAGCGCGGGCTGCATCACGATCATCGAGTGATCCCGGAAAGGTAACTACTCCGACTCTAAATGACATTACTTCTCAACCTTCACAACATAAGTTTCGATAACTGGATTAGAGAGAAGTGTTTCTGCCGCTTTTTCTACTTCAGCCATTTGTGCCGGAGTTGGATCGCCATCGACCTCAATTTCAAAACGTTTTCCTTGGCGAACTGATTTTGCGAAAGTGAAACCCAAGCGGGGTAGTGCCGAAGCGACTGCCTGACCTTGAGGGTCAAGAATCTCGGGCTTCAACATAACCTCAACAATTATTTTCGCCATTTTAAAATTTCCTTCCAGTAATTAATTCAAGCGCGCTTGTGTAACGCTCTTGCGTCTTTGCAACTACGTCATCGGGAAGTGGTGGTGGATTGCTATTTCGATCCCAACCAGAATTTAACAACCAGTCGCGAACAAATTGTTTGTCATAAGAGTAATGAGTTTCCGGTTCCCAGAAGCGTGATGAATCGGGGGTTAAAGCCTCATCACCGAGGCAGATTGCACCTGATGGATCGATGCCGAATTCAAATTTTGTGTCGGCCAAGATGATTCCTTTTGTTGCTGCGAAATCATGGGCTTTTGTGTAAAGCGCGAGAGTTAACTTCTTCAAGATTAGCGACGCTTGTTCGCCGATAATTTCTTCGCATTGTTCGTAAGTGATGTTCTCGTCGTGTTCGCCGCCTTCGGCCTTTGTCGCTGGGGTGAAAATGGGCTGGGGTAATTTTGAACCATCTTGCAGACCAGCTGGCAATTTAATCCCGCATACAGTTTGAGTTTTCTGATATTCCACCCAACCAGAACCTGCCAAGTAGCCACGCGCAACACATTCAACTGGAAACATAATTAGCGGTTTAACAATGACTGCGCGACCTGCAACTTCGCTTGGGACATCAATTGAAACAATATGGTTTGGTACAACCTCTTTTAACAAATCAAACCAGAAGAGTGAGAGCTGAGTAAGCAGCTCTCCCTTATTTGGAATTGGTGTTGGCAAGATGTAATCAAATGCCGATATGCGATCAGAGGCAACTATTAAAAGTTCATCTTTATCATTTGTATACAAATCCCGGACTTTTCCGCTGCGCAGATGTTTCCATCCGGTTAGCACGGTGGTCACCGAATTTGGCCGGGACGGTACTGCGCTGCCGCAGCATGAGCGGAAGTAATCGCGTCGATGCGACTTACAACTCGCTGGGTTTGACCTTTTGCATCACCAGTAAATTCAAGTGGCTTTGCAAGCAGTGCGTTTAGTTCTGCAAGATTTAACGGGATACGTGAATCTTCAGCGAGAGCGTTAATCATTTGATTTGCTTTGCCAGCGCGAATTCCAAGCGCGGCCGCAACTGCGTGTTCCTTAATAACTTCGTGTGCAAGCTCGCGCCCCACACCGGCTTTGACTGCAGCCATCAGAATCTTTGTTGTGGCAAGGAATGGTAGATATTTACTTAGTTCGGCCTCTATTACATCTGGGAAAGCGCCGAATTCACTTAGCACTGTCATGAAAGTTTCAATTAGACCATCGAAGGCGTAGAACGCATCTGCAATTGCAACGCGACGAACCACGCTGCATGCAACATCGCCCTCGTTCCATTGATCGCCAGAAATTTCGCCGACCATTGAGGCATAACCACGGAGCACAACAGCAAGGCCATTTACGCGTTCACATGAACGAGTATTCATCTTGTGTGGCATTGCAGATGAACCAACTTGGCCAGCTTTAAATCCTTCAGTCACTAATTCAGCGCCAGCCATCAAACGAATTGATGTTGCAAGTGAGGATGGTGCGGCGGCTAGTTGAACCAAGGTTGTGACAACATCGAAATCAAATGACCGTGGATATATCTGGCCAGTTGAATCTAATACGTTTTCAAAACCTAAGTACTTCGCAATTTCGGCCTCTAGCTTTGCGTGTGATGCCGGTGAGCCAAGTAAGTCAACAGAATCTTGAGCAGTGCCAACTGGGCCTTTGATGCCGCGAATTGGATAACGTGAGATTAAATTATCGAGGCGGTCGTAAGCAAAGAGAAGTTCTTCTGCGGCCGATGCAAGACGCTTTCCAAGAGTTGTAATTTGAGCAGGAACATTATGTGAACGACCAGCGATTGGTTGGTCAATATATTTTGTGGCAAGTGTGCCAAGTAAACCAAGAGTTGCAACAACGCGATCGTGGGCAAGTTGAAGGCCATCTCGGATCTGCATCGCTTCAACGTTCTCAGTTAAATCGCGTGAAGTCATACCAGCATGAATAGCTTCGTGGCCAGCAAGTGCATTGAACTCTTCGATGCGGGCTTTAACATCATGGCGGGTCTGTTTTTCGCGGGCATCGATTGATGCGAGGTCTACCTTATTAATTACCTTCTCGTAATCTGCGATTACAGACTCTTCAATCTTGTGGCCAAGTTTTGTTTGGGCGCGCATAACCGCGATCCATAATTTACGTTCTGAAATTATCTTTGATTCTGGCGCAAAAATTTCGCGCATTCCCATTGAGGCATATCGTTGGGCTAATAAACTCACTGGTGAATTATCTCCCATTTAATTGCCCTTCTCTGCCACCGACGCATTGAGCGCGATGTCGCTTCGATAATGGCTGCCGGGCAATGAAATCCGCGAGATTGTTCGATAAGCGGCATCGCGGGCCTGGGTTAAATCGCTTCCCAAACCAGTTACTGCAAATACGCGGCCGCCAGCAGAGTGCAGAACGCCATCGCGTAATTCGGTGCCGGCATGAAAGACAAATGAATTTGAATTCGTTTGGATTCCGGTAATTGCGTCGCCAACTTTAGGGTTTGTTGGATAGCCCTCGGATGCAAGTACAACAGTTACTGCAGAATCATCTGACCATTCGAGTTCACCAAAAGTTGCTAAGTTCTTTGTTGCTGCTGCAAATAATAATTGTGCAAGTGGAGTTTTTAACCGTGGTAATAAAACTTCAGTCTCTGGATCACCGAAGCGCGCATTGAATTCAATAACCTTTGTACCGCGTGATGTAAGTGCAAGTCCGGCATATAACAATCCGACGAATGGGGTTCCGCGCGCCGCCATCTCTTGGATTGTTGGATTTAAAACTTGATCTAAAGTTTCGGCCATAATTTCATCAGGCGCCCAAGGCAGCGGTGAATACGCGCCCATGCCACCAGTGTTTGGTCCGAGATCGCCATCGAAGGCGCGTTTGGAATCTTGGGCAGGTTGCATTGCGATAACTGTTGTTCCATCGCTTATGCCAAAGAGTGAAACTTCGGGACCATCTAAGAATTCTTCGATAACTACTTGATCTGCTTGCAGGGCATGTTCAATTGCGAGATCGCGATCATCGGTTACAACAACGCCTTTACCCGCGGCAAGTCCATCGTGCTTCACAACATATGGCGCACCGAAAGTATCTAAGGCTTTTTCAATTTCATTTCTTGAGTTACAGGTAAAACTCTTTGCGGTTGGGACTCCAGCATCTCGCATAACTTGCTTAGCAAAATCTTTCGAGCCTTCGATTTGCGCCGCCGCTTTTGATGGCCCAAAGCAGGCGATATTGGATTTGCTTAGCGCATCAGCAACGCCATTTACTAGCGGTCTTTCGGGACCCACAACTACTAAATCAATCGCTAACTTTTTTGCAAGCTCAACAATTGCTTTATTGTCATCAATATCTATTGCATGGCATAACGCGATTTCCGCTATTCCGGGATTTCCTGGTGCTACGTGCAGTTCTTCTAAAGTTTTATCGCGATTAAGTGCGGCGGCGAGAGCGTGTTCGCGCCCACCGGAACCAATCAGCAATACTTTCAAATGAACTCCGTTATTGAAATTGTTTCATTGCGGCCAGGACCGACTCCGATTGCACTTATAGGTGCCTCTGAAATTTTCTCAAGGAACTTCACATAGGCCTGGGCATTTGCAGGTAGATCACTAAATTTGCGGGCACTTGAAATATCTTCAGTCCAGCCAGGCAGATATTCGTAAATTGGTATTGCGTGATGGAAATCTGATTGTGATGATGGAAGTTCTTCAACGCGCTGGCCATCGATTTCATATGCAACGCAGACTGGAATTTTCTCCCAACCAGTTAACACATCGAGCTTTGTTAAGAAGAAATCGGTAAGACCATTAATACGAACTGCATAACGTGCAATCGGTGCGTCATACCAACCACAACGACGTGCACGACCTGTAGTCGTGCCAACTTCGCCGCCAATCTTGCGAAGTTTTTCGCCATCTTCATCGAACAACTCGGTTGGGAATGGACCGGAACCAACCCGAGTTGTATAAGCCTTAACAATTCCAATTACGCGCGTGATCTTTGTTGGTCCGATTCCAGAACCAGTCGATGCACCGCCTGCGGTTGGGTTTGAAGATGTTACGAAGGGATATGTCCCATGATCGACATCGAGCAGAGTTCCTTGGGAACCCTCTAAGAGCACGGTTTTACCTGCCTTAAGCGCTTTATCTAGAAGCAACGCAGTATCAGTTACATATGGGCGAAGAATTTCGGCATATGCCAAATATTCAGCGAGAACTTCTTCTACTTCGATTCCTTTGCGATTAAAAACTTTAATTAGAACTTGGTTCTTATCGCGAAGTGCACCTTCGATTTTTTGACGCAAGATTGATGGATCAAATAAATCTTGCACACGTATTCCGATGCGATTTATCTTGTCGGCATAAGCAGGTCCGATTCCACGACCAGTTGTGCCAATCTTTGAATTACCTAAGAAGCGTTCTGAAACTTTATCGATGGTGCGGTGATAAGGCGTAATCAAATGCGCATTAGTGCTTATTTTTAACTTTGAAGTATCGATGCCGCGTTCGTTCAAGCCCTTAATTTCTTCGAGCAGAACAGATGGATCGATAACAACACCGTTTCCAATTACTGGAACTACATTTGGGGAAAGAATTCCAGATGGCAATAAGTGCAAGGCATATTTCTGATCACCGATTACAACAGTGTGGCCCGCATTGTTTCCGCCTTGATAGCGAACAACATAATCAACGCGGTCACCAAGTAGATCAGTAGCCTTACCTTTTCCTTCATCGCCCCATTGGGCACCGAGCAGAACTAGTGCTGGCATTTAGGCCCGAAGCGATGTGCCGGTTGAGCGAAGATCTTCGCAAGCAAGAACTACGCGGGCAGCAATACCGGCTTCGCCAGCCTTGCCCCATGCGCGTGGATCGTATGCCTTCTTATTTCCAACTTCACCATCAATTTTTAGAACACCGTCGTAATTCTTCAACATGTGATCAACGATTGGGCGAGTAAATGCATATTGCGTATCAGTATCGATATTCATCTTAATTACACCGTAATCAAGGGCTTCACGGATCTCTGAAAGCAGTGAGCCAGAGCCACCGTGGAATACCAAGTCCATTGGCTTTGAACCAGCAGCGAGACCGTGCTTTGCAGCAACCGCATCTTGGAGTGTTCTTAGAATTGCAGGTTGTAAGACAACATTGCCTGGCTTGTAAACGCCGTGCACATTTCCGAATGTTGCCGCAACCATGTAACGACCACGTTCGCCCATTCCCAAAGTTTCAACTGTCATAAGTGCATCTTCAGGTGTGGAGTACAACTTCGCATCGTGCTTTGCTTCGACGCCATCTTCTTCGCCACCAACAACACCAATTTCAATTTCAAGAAGTGTGCGGGCCGCGGCAGACTTTGTAATTAGCTCATCTGCGATTGACATGTTCTCGGGCATTGAAACTGCAGAGCCATCCCACATATGTGAATTAAATAGTGGGCCCTTGCCAGATTTAATTCGCTCGGCACCAAGATCAAGTAGTGGACGCATAAAACCATCCAACTTTTCTACTGGGCAGTGATCGGTATGCAACGCAATATTTACGTTGTAATTCTTCGCAACAATGTGTGCGTATTCGGCGAGGGCAGTTGCGCCATCGACCATGTTCCTAACTGTGGAACCTGAAAGGTATTCCGCTCCGCCCCAAGAGATTTGGACGATGCCATCAGATTTTGCTTCTGCAAAACCACGAATTGCTCCGATTAACGTTTGTGATGATGAGACGTTGATTGCCGGATATGCAAAGGCTTTTGCCTTCGCGCGATCCAACATTTCGGCATAAATTTCCGGGGTTGCAATTGGCATTTTCTTCTCCCAAATCGAGTGGCTTATTACTAAGGCTGGCGTAAATCTCTGGCCGGGCACTTCGATGGGCTGCGGTGAGGCTTACGGCATATCCCACCACATTTTGGGGCGGATTGGAAAACCGAGCGCTTAGTGGCGCGGGTTAATTCATCCCGAAGAAGGTAAGAAGGCGATCTATGCCCATCACACCGAGATTGCTGTGAAGGAGCATTTTCCCAACCCTACCCACGGCCTTGATGGCCACGGTCAGAACGTGCAGATTTGTGATTGTAGTAATAAAGAATCCCAAGTGTTTCTCCTTAATTAGTTAATAAATTGAATTGTTTTTGCGCGCTTGCGAAAGATAGAGAGATTGCCCATATTTATTCGGGGCTCGGATAAAAATCTTGGACAAAGTTATGGTGTGTAAAACTCTTGGCTGGTAATCTCGAAACATGACGACTCTTGAAAACCTTGGCTCTGAAGATCGCACCTTCCCGCCATCGCCCGACTTCGCCGCCAAAGCAAATGCCCAGGCCGAGATGTATCTGCGTGCAAAGAGTGATCGTTTAAAGTTTTGGGAAGAAGCGGCCGAAGCGCTGCATTGGGAGAAGAAGTGGGATCAAGTTTTAGATTGGCAGATCCCATTTGCTAAATGGTTTGTTGGCGGAAAGATAAATGCTTGTTACAACGCGCTAGATCGCAATGTACTTGAAGGTCGCGGCGATCGAGTTGCTTTTCATTTCGAGGGTGAACCTGGCGATACCCGCACAATTACATATGCAGATTTGCTTCGCGAGGTTTCAAAGTTAGCAAATGCGTTAACTGAAATCGGTATCACTTCGGGAGACCGAGTTGCGATTTATATGCCGATGATTCCAGAAGCTGCAATGGCAATGTTGGCATGTGCCCGTATCGGCGCCATGCACTCCGTTATCTTCGGTGGATTTTCCGCGGATGCAGTAACGGTTCGAAACAATGATGCGCAAGCAAAATTAGTGATCACTGCCGATGGCGGATTTAGAAAAGGTGCACCATTTGCCTTGAAGCCAACGGTTGATACCGCTCTTGAAAAGTCGCCAACAGTTGAGAAAGTTTTAGTTGTAAAGCGCACCGGTCAAGAGACTGCAATGAAAGTGGGCCGCGATATTTGGTGGAGTGACATCGTTGATCGCCAATCAGATAAGCATGTTGCCCAAGGTTTCGATAGCGAGCACGGACTATTTATTCTTTATACATCTGGTACTACTGCAAAACCAAAAGGGATTTATCACACGACTGGTGGCTATTTAACGCAGGCTGCATTTACTCACAAGATGGTCTTCGATTTAAAAGCTGAAACAGATGTCTATTGGTGCACCGCAGATATTGGTTGGATCACCGGACATTCATATGTTGTTTATGGGCCGCTAATAAATGGTGCTACCCAAGTTATGTATGAGGGAACTCCTGATACACCAAGCAAATCTCGGATGTTTGAAATTATTGAAAAATACAAGGTTTCGATTCTTTATACCGCGCCAACACTGATTCGTACTTGGATGAAGTGGGGCGATGAATTTCCAAATGGTTCTGATCTATCTTCACTTCGTTTACTTGGTTCAGTTGGTGAACCAATTAACCCTGAAGCTTGGATGTGGTACCGCGAAGTTATTGGTGGAAACCGTTGCCCAATTGTTGATACTTGGTGGCAGACCGAAACAGGTTCAATCATGATTTCACCGTTGCCTGGTGTTACTGAAACTAAACCTGGTTCTGCAATGCGCGCACTTCCCGGAATTAGCGCACGAATATTGGATGAAAGTGGTGCTGAGGTTGCACTTGGTGGTGGCGGATATCTTTCATTGACCGAACCTTGGCCTTCAATGCTCCGTGGAATTTGGGGCGAGGAAGCGCGTTACAAAGAGACTTATTGGTCCCGCTTTGCAGGAAAGTACTTTGCGGGCGATGGCGCAAAGATCGATAGTGATGGTGCAATCTGGTTACTTGGTCGCGTTGATGATGTGATGAATGTTTCTGGTCACCGAATTTCCACAACTGAAGTTGAATCAGCACTTGTCTCACATGAATCTGTTGCAGAAGCTGCAGTGGTTGGTGCGAAAGATGAGATGACTGGCCAAGGAATTGTTGCCTTCGTAATTATGCGAGGCGGCGTTGAGCATCTAGATGGCGCAGCGCTTGTAAAACAATTACGTGATCACGTTACAAAAGAGATTGGCGCAATCGCAAGGCCGCGTCAGATTGTTGTTGTGAACGAACTTCCAAAGACGCGAAGCGGAAAGATCATGCGACGCTTGCTGCAAGATGTGGCTGAAAACCGCGCAGTTGGCGACTCAACAACGCTCGCAGACCCAAATATTATGAAGTTAATTAGTGATGGCTTGAAGAGTGGGAAGAGCGAAGATTAAGCAAGCTTCTTAACTTTTTCAGTAACGTTCTTAATTATCATCGGGGTATAGGTGTCAATCTCTTTATAGATCCCACTTGTTGGGATGTTTTTATTGGCCCATTGCCATGGAGTCGCTAAACAAATAGTTGCTATCAAATAAACCATTAGGGTAATTTGAATTACTGAGAAAGCGGCGCCGAGCAGCGAATCTACCCACTTCAGTGGTCCAAGTAATAGCTGTTTGTGGAAGAACTCGGCGAACTTTGAAAGTAACCATTGCCCAATGGAAGCGCCAATAGATATCGCAAGAAGTAAAAGCGCAAACTTTCCAAAAATATTCTGCCAATCCTGTAAATAGTTCCAGCCCAGGGCTAGACCTATTACGCCGCCACCAACATAACCAACCATAGTGAAGATCGATTTTAGGAAACCAGCGCGATACCCGCGAATAAAGGCGCCAAGGATTAAGAGCGCAAGAACGATGTCTACCCAGTTATATTTCATACTTTTATTCCTAAATACTTCTCAACTTCGGCAAACAATTGCGCTTCGGATTTTAAAACTCCAATGTGCTTATAAGCAACTTCGCCCTTGCTATTCAAATACCAAGTTACCGGGACTCCCATGCCAAATGAACTCTTTGTTGAACCATCTTTGTCATAAAGATTAGGCCAAGTCATTCCTTGGTCAACTACAAACTTTCTTGCCGATTCCATATTCGCTTCTTCAACATCGATGCCGATAATTTGAACTTTTCCAGTGGCTGCAAGTGCCCGCAAGTACGGCATCTCTTGACGACATGGAATACACCAAGATCCCCAAACATTAATTAGAACCGGGCCTTTGATTGATTCGAGAAGTACTTTGGAACTTCCATCTAAGCATTCGAGAGTAGTCCCAGAAGTTTTAGATGCATCAGTTGGGATTGCAGAACAAGAGATAACTCTTCCGCCGCCAACGCTCTTTGGGGTTGAAGTACCACAAGATGTTAAAAGTAAAGTTGAGATGATTAGCACCGAGATTACTTTCATCGGAAATCTGCATCTGTTTTTACAAGTGCCATGGCTTTAACTTTATCCATTTCTCCGATACCAAATGAGGGACATAACTTAGCCAATGGGCAGGCGCCGCATGCGGGTTTACGAGAATGACAGATGCGCCGGCCATGCCAGATCATTCGCTGCGAGAGATTGGTCCACTCTTTGCGTGGAATTAGCTTCCCAACTTCGTGTTCAACTTTTACTGGATCCATTGATTCACTCCACCCGAAGCGGCGACTTAATCGGCCAAAGTGTGTGTCAACAGTAATTCCCGGAATACCAAAGGCGTGACCTAAAACAACGTTTGCTGTTTTTCGGCCAACACCCGGAAGTTTTACCAACTCAGTTAAATCTGCTGGTACTTCGCCACCGTATTCATTCATAATTTTTACAGCGCTGCCTTTAAGGCTTCGCGCTTTACCGCGAAAGAATCCAGTTGAATGAATTAACTCTTCAATAACAGCAATGTCAGCGCCAGCCATCTTCTTTGCAGTTCCATATTTCTTAAATAGCTTTGGTGTAACCATGTTGACGCGCTTATCGGTGCACTGCGCTGAAAGCACGGTCGCGCATAGAAGTTGAAATGGTGATTCGAAATCCAATTCGCATCGCACATCTGGATATGTTTTCGTTAAGACCCGATAGATCGCGCGGGCTTCTGTGCTCATACGGGGAAGGTTAACCCGATTGGAGTTGGTGGCGCTATTGCGGGTATCCTTCGAAAATGCCTAACTCCAAAGAAGCTAACGATGAAGCTGTCGTTCGCAAGGCGCCACTATTTAGCGCGCTAGATGATGCCGCTTCCGCGACACTTCGCGAATCAATGACGCCGGTAAAGGTCTCAAAGGGCAACACACTTTTTAAAGAGGGTGATGCTGGTGATCGCTTGTTCGTAGTCGTATCAGGAAAGCTAAAGCTCGGAACTACTTCTGCTGATGGCCGCGAAAATTTACTTTCAATTCTTGGACCTGGTGAGATGTTTGGTGAACTTTCACTCTTCGATCCAGGACCGCGCACCGCAACAGCAACTGCGGTGACAGATGCTCGTTTACTTGCACTTTCTAATGACAAAGTTATTGGTTGGGTTACGCAACATCCAAAAGTTTCACTTGAACTTCTTGGTCGCTTGGCACAACGCCTTCGTCGCAGCAATGAAGTTCTTGCAGATTTAGTTTTCTCTGATGTTCCAGGTCGCGTTGCAAAAGCAATCATGGATTTAGGAAGTCGCTTCGGCATCGAGAAAGCTGATGGCTTGCATGTAAACCACGATCTAACTCAAGAAGAGCTTGCGCAACTTGTTGGGGCATCGCGCGAAACTGTTAATAAAGCACTTGCTGATTTTGCTGGTCGCGGCTGGGTACGCCTTGAACCTCGCGCAGTAGTCGTTCTAGATATCGATCGCCTGTCGAAGCGCGGACGTTAATTACTTCTTTTTAAGTTCGAAGGTTAATTCAACTTCAACTGGTGAGTTAAGTGGAAGTTCTGCAACACCAAGTGCTGAGCGTGCATGCTTTCCATTTACATCGCCCCAGAGTGCAAGTAACAATTCAGATGCGCCATTGATGACTGCAGGTAGATTTACAAATCCTGGTGCGCCATTTACATAACCAACAACGCGAACAATGCGAGCAACATCATCAACATCTGCCACTAGATTTAGCGCAGCAAGGGCGTTTAGCGCACATATTTGAGCTAGCTCTTTTGCCTGTTCAACTGAAACTTCAGCGCCAACTTTTCCGGTAATTGGAATTGCGCCATTAACCATTGGAAGTTGTCCGGCGGTGAAAACCAACTTTCCCGTTTTAACTGCAGGAACATATGCCGCTAATGGAATAGCGGCAACTGGAATTTCTAGGCCCATCTCTTTTAACTTCTTGCGAATATTAACTTTACTCATTAGGCAATCACTCTCTTCATATAAGCGACGAGTTGTTCGCCGGTTCCTGGTGCTGGAATAACTTGGACGAGTTCCCAACCATCAGAACCCCAAGTATCTAAAATTTGTTTTGTCGCATGTGATAAAAGTGGCACGGTTGCATATTCATATTTATTCATTAGTTTCCTCCGGTAAGTGCAGCTTTAACTAAGCCTGAAACGACGCCACCATCTGCTTTGCCAGCGACTTTTGGTTGGATTGCTTTCATTACAAGACCCATGCCCGCAGGACCTGCGGCACCAGTTTCGGTGATTGCATCGGCAATAATTTTCTTAACTTCATCTTCAGATAATTGTTCTGGTAAATATTCAGTAATAACTCTGCCTTCACTAGTTTCGCGTTCTGAGCGATCAGCGTGACCTGCATCTTTAAATGCATCTGCAGCTTCGCGACGCTTCTTTGCTTCGCGTGAAAGTACTGTGATGATCTCGGCATCAGCAAGAACGCGTGCGCTCTTTCCTGAAACCTCTTCATTTGTTATCGCAGTTAAAACCATGCGGATAGTTCCGGAACGAAGCTCATCGCGTGAACGGATAGCCTCGGTTAAATCGCCCTGAAGTCGTTCTTTTAGCCCCATAGCGGTATCTTCTCACGCCTATGAGTTACAAACTACGCGAGGTCTCGGTTCCAGTTCTTCCGGCTGGCCACCGTTCAATTCGCGTGCTGCATTTTTCTGATCTGCACCTAACCCCAAGACGTAAGACCGAAATCGCAGATATCAAATCCTTCGCTAATTTAAAGCCAGATCTAGTTATAAGCACTGGTGATTTCATGGCGCACAAAGGCGCCGTGCCAGTTGTCTTAGATGCCCTTCATCCCTTGTTTGATATTCCTGGTCTCTTTGTCTTCGGATCAAATGATTACTACGGACCTAGACCGAAAAATCCTTTCTCTTATTTGTTTAAAGATAATGGCAAACGTAAATTAGGGCCAGATTTAAATTGGCAAGGTTTGCAACAATCACTTACTGGAATTGGTTGGCTTGATTTAAGCCATTCCCGTGAAATCTTGAAAATTAATGACACAACAATTGAAGCGCGTGGAACAGATGATGCACATTTGAATATGGATTATTACAACGAGGTTGCAGGCCTTCCAGATAAGAAGGCTGATCTTGCTATTGGTGTAACACATGCACCTTATCTTCGAATTTTAGATGCGATGAGTAAAGATAATTTAGATTTAATTTTTGCTGGTCACACACATGGTGGGCAAGTTCGCCTACCTTGGATTGGTGAAAGTAAAGCGCTTACAACTAATTGTGATTTACCAACTTGGCGAGCCCGTGGTTTAACTCGTGAAGCCAATGAACCTTGGTTGCATATTTCTGCTGGAATGGGAACAAGTCCATTTACTCGAATTCGTGTGGCATCGCCACCAGAAGTTTCCTTAGTGACGCTTGAAGCCGGGTTTTAAGTAATTTGTAAATTGTGCAATCTCAGCCATTCCTGCTTTTTTATAGGCCGTTATCGCCGCCGTATTTTTATGATCAACACCAAGTGAAAGCGTTTTAATTCCAAGTTCATTTGTTCTTGAGATAAAACGTTTGACAAGTTCAGTGGCATAACCTTTTCCACGCATTGGTTCGACCGTGGCAACTGAAGAAATAACATGCGACCCCGAAGACCACTTAACTAAAGCCCCAATTGCACCTACTTCGCCCACTTCATTTCGCACACAACCCCATTGAATAACTTCTGGATTTCCGGGATAGACCGCAGAGTTTGGTGCGTTCTCATCTAAAATCTTTTTAATTAGCGCCTCATCGGCTAACACTTCGATACTTTCAAAGCCCGGAATAATTTTGGTATCAATCCCGTAAGTATCAAATTGATTTGCGATTTCAAGGTGGCCGAATTTTGCTCCAAATTTACTGAACCCGACTGCGCATTTATCCCAGCGGGGGTCAATATGCGGGTTTGGGCCATAGGCATGGCCGTAGATAAAACCTGATTGCATCGTAAAAGAGAATGAGCCTTCGCTCTTAAATGCTTCGATGAAATCTTTGGCATTAGCCTCCGACACGAAGATTCCAGGACCGTTTAATTCACCGAGTTGTTCACGCGCCCAACCAAGTGCGATTGTTAAATCGCTGGTCTGGTTAAAACTCTTTGGCAACGAGTTCTGCAATCTGGGCAGTATTTAGGGCTGCGCCTTTGCGTAAGTTATCGCCACACAGGAAGAGATCAAGTGCGTGCTTATCATCAAGGCTTCGACGTACGCGACCAACCCAAGTTGGATCTGTGCCAACAACTTCGGCAGGAGTTGGAAATTCATAATTCTCTGGATCGTCAACAAGTTTTACTCCGGCTGTGTTACGCAGAACTTCTTGCGCATCTTTGCGGGAAACTTTCTTCTTAAAGATTGCATGAACGGCTAGTGAGTGTGTTGTTAATACTGGGACGCGTACACAAGTGGCAGAAACTTTAAGATCTGGCATCCCCAGAATCTTTCGGGATTCATTACGGACTTTAAGTTCTTCAGAAGAGTAGCCCTCTTCTTTTAGGGAACCAGCCCAAGGAATAACATTTAGCGCAAGTGGCTTGGGAAATGGGCCATTATCTTTGATGTGGGCCTTTGAATCATTTGCAACATCACCGGAGTTTGTCCCAGCAACTGCAGAAATTTGTGCGCGCAGGGCATCGATACCAGATTGACCGGCCCCTGATGCTGCTTGATATGAAGCAACAACCAGTTCTTCTAAACCATATTCCTTATTGAGTGCACCCATTGCAACAATCATGGAAAGTGTTGTGCAATTTGGATTAGAAATAATTCCCTTTAGTCGCTTCTTCGCAGACTTTGGATTTACTTCTGGAACAACAAGTGGGACTTCTGGATCCATACGAAATGCACCAGAGTTATCGACAACTACAGCGCCACGTGCGACTGCGACTGGCGCCCACTCCGCAGAAATTTCATCTGGAACATCGAACATTGCAATATCAATTCCATCGAACGCTTCTGGTGAAAGTGCAACAACAGTTAACTCTTCACCGCGGCACATAAGTTTTTTTCCAGCACTTCGCGCAGATGCAATTAGACGAATCTCAGCATAAACATTTTCGCGCTTGCTCAAGATATCGAGCATCACTGTGCCAACTGCGCCGGTAGCGCCCACGACTGCTAGAGATGGTTTTCTACTCATCGGCCAGTTCCCCCGTATACAACGGCTTCAATTTGGGCAGCATCTAATTCAAATGCGGTGTGCGCAGCACGAACGCCGTTATCTAAATCAGTTGCGCGGCAAACAATTGAAATCCGAATCTCTGAAGTTGAGATCATCTCAATATTTACGCCGGCATCAGCTAGGCAAGAGAAAAATGTTGCAGTAACGCCGGGATGTGAACGCATTCCAGCGCCGATTAGTGAAAGCTTTCCGATTTGATCATCGTATTGAATTGATTGGAAACCAATCTCGCCTTGGATGCGTTGCAAAGTTGTAGTTGCTAATGAACCTTCAGTCTTTGGCAAGGTAAATGAAATATCAGTTAACCCGGTCGCGGCGGCAGAAACATTCTGAACAATCATGTCGATGTTCACATCAGCATCGGCGATCGCTTGGAAGATACGTGCCGCAGTTCCAGTTCGATCGGGAACTCCAACCACAGTTATCTTTGCTTCGCTCTTGTCATGGGCAATGCCCGCGATAATTGCTTGTTCCATATCGGCTCCTCCTTCAGGATGGTCTTTGACCACCCAGGTTCCTTCGTTATTTGAAAATGATGAACGTACGTGAATTGGCATGTCATAACGTCGCGCGTATTCAACACAACGTAGGTGCAGAACTTTTGCGCCAGATGCCGCAAGTTCTAACATCTCGTCATATGTAACTGTCTTTAACTTCTTTGCTGCGGGAACAACTCGTGGGTCTGCCGAGAAGATGCCATCGACATCGGTATAAATTTCGCAGACATCTGCTTCAAGTGCCGCTGCTAGTGCAACTGCAGTTGTGTCAGAACCACCGCGACCAAGTGTTGTTACATCTTTTGTATCTTGGCTAATTCCTTGGAAGCCAGCAACAATTGCAATTGCACCTTCATTAAGCGCTTCGGTAATTCGAGATGGTGTTACATCGATAATACGAGCGCGGCCATGTGCTGAAGTTGTGATTACTCCGGCTTGTGATCCAGTGAAAGAACGTGCTTCATTTCCTAAATTTCCAATCGCCATTGCAAGAAGTGCCATTGAAATTCGCTCGCCCGCAGTTAACAACATGTCGAGTTCGCGGCCATTTGGAAGTGGGGTTACTTGATTAGCAAGATCGATTAGCTCATCTGTTGTATCGCCCATTGCAGATACAACTACAACGACTTGGTGGCCAGCTCGTTTAGTGGCCACGATGCGATTGGCGACCCGCTTTAGCCCTTCGGCATCAGCAACGGAGGAGCCGCCGTATTTCTGGACAATCAATCCCATGTGCTAAATATCCACTATAGGGATAGGGCGGTGAAACCTATTTTAGGTTTATCTCAAATAATGAAACGTCTAGGCGTATCAAATAATGAGAAATATCTGAAACTTAGTTCTCAACCGTTCTTCGGCCTTCGAATGCCCGGCCAAGAGTTACTTCATCGGCATATTCCAGATCTCCGCCAACTGGAAGTCCGGATGCCAGACGGCTGACCTTAATTCCAAGTGGTTTAAGTAGCCGAGATAAATAAGTAGCCGTTGCTTCGCCTTCAAGGTTTGGATCGGTAGCAATAATTATTTCTTGAATCTCGGTTGCAGCTAAGCGAACCATTAATTCACGGATTCGCAGGTTCTCGGGTCCGATGCCATCGATTGGCGAGATTGCGCCACCGAGCACGTGATACTTGCCGCGAAATTCGCGCGTTTTCTCAATAGCGATTACATCTTTGCTCTCTTCAACAACGCAGATAAGAGTTGGGTCTCGCCGCGGATCGCGACAGATTCGACAGAGTTCCTCTTCTGAAATATTTCCGCATTCAGTGCAGAACTTGACTTTCTCTTTCACTGTGCGCAGAACATCCGCAAGTCGCGAGATATCTACGCGTTCGGATTGAATAATATGAAAAGCAATTCGCTGTGCTGATTTTGGCCCGATGCCTGGAAGGCGACCGAGTTCATCAATTAGATCTTGGATGGCACCTTCATACATTCGTAGTTAGCCCTTCTTGGTTTCACTAATAATTTGGGCACCGAGTTCACGCATCAAAAGCTCTTGACCAGACATTTGGTCGGCATCACTTGGATCTTCAGATGCTCGCACCGATGGCGAAGATGTATTCGCACTGGCATCCACAACACATTCAATTTTCAGATCAAGTCCCGTCACATCAATAAATGCGGCACGCAGAATTTCATCACTTCCGGAACGCGTGAATGAATCACGAGCACCCGCGTTAACAATTCCGATTGTAATTGCTGTCTCGTCGACAGCTAAGACATGCGCACTTGAACTTAGTAGCGACCAAGTTAGGCGGCGACGCTTCTTAACATTCTCAATTACTTCAGGCCAGAATCTGCGAAGAGCGGCGGCATCGATAGGTCCTGTTGGTTTATTAGCACTTGGTGTTGGTGCTGCTGCGCGAATTGGCGCCTTAACTTCCTCTTTAACAACTTCTCTGACTTCGGCTTTTTTTGGTTCAGCTTTAACTTCAGCCTTCGCTGCAACAGGTTGTGGGATAGAAATATTTTCGCGAAGTTCTAAGCGTTCAATTCTCGAAATTAAACCAACATCATCGCTTCCGGGCAGAAGTATGCGGCCACAAATGAGTTCCAGCATCAGCCTTGGCGCAGTCGCACCGCGCATCTGAGTTAAGCCGACCGCCACAATGTCTGCGCTTCTAATTAAGTTTGCGGTTCCAATAATTGTTGCTTGTGCTCGCATACGTTGTAGTTGATCTTCTGGAATCTCGCGAAGTATTTGTGACGCGCTATCTTCAACGGCGCCGACAATAATTAAATCGCGCAAACGCTCTAAGAAATCTTGAGTGAAGCGACGGGGATCGTGGCCGGATTCAATAACGCGATCGATTGCCTTAAATAGCGTTGCACCATCACGAGCAGCCATCGCATCGATTGCTTCATCTAGAAGTGCGCCATCGGTGTAGCCAAGTAGTTGAATTGCAATTTCATATGTGACGCCCTCTTTGCCAGCACCAGCAAGGAGTTGTCCGAGTACAGATAGCGCGTCTCGAACCGAACCACCAGATGCGCGAACCACAAGTGGAATAACGCCTTTAGCGACTTTGATTCCTTCAGAGTTACAGACCTTCTCTAAGTGCGCAGCAAGAATTCCAGGTGGTACTAAGCGAAATGGATAATGGTGGGTACGGGATCTAATTGTCGAAATAAGTTTTTCAGGTTCAGTTGTTGCAAAGATAAAGAGAACGTGTGGTGGTGGCTCTTCTACAACTTTTAGTAACGCGTTTGCAGCGCCGGGTCCAAGTTGGTGGGCCTCATCAATAATATAAATCTTGTAACGAGAACTTACCGGCGCAAAGAATGCTTTATCGCGAAGCTCGCGAGCATCATCTACTAAACCATGAGTTGCAGCATCGAGTTCAATCACATCGATAGATCCCGGACCATTTGCAACTAAATCTTTACATGATTGGCATTCACCACAAGGATTTGGTGTTGGCCCTTTTTCGCAATTAAGTGAGCGCGCCATAATGCGAGCGCTAGAAGTTTTTCCACAACCACGTGGACCAGAAAATAAATATGCGTGATGAATTTTTCCGGATTCAAGTGCATTTGAAAGTGGTTCAGTTACATGTTCTTGTCCGATAACTTCACTAAAAGTGGAGGGGCGATACTTACGATACAAAGCTAGTGACATCGCGCTTCCTCTCTACTTTTCGTTTCCTAAACTTAAAATATTTGGGACCCTTCGCACACCCGCCAGAGCGGACCTACCCTTGCTGCCTTCCAGCCCTGGGGGAGTTCAGTACGGTAACGCCGCACGAAGGATCTGCGGGCAATCATAGTTATTAGAGCCGATAGGCTCCTCCTCTCGGGAGGATTCGCATAGCGGCCGAGTGCGCACGCTTGGAAAGCGTGTATAGGGCAACCTATCGAGGGTTCAAATCCCTCATCCTCCGCCAGAAGTGCTCAAACCTTATTCGTGAGTAACTATTTCTTAACCTGCCAAGAATCTTTTCCATCACTTCCGGGTTTGCACACCAGCTGTGTACCATCTGAAGCTTTTCCATTTGGTCCCTTGGTTGGATCGCAAGCCTGACCTTCCTTCTGAAAGTTCGAACTTCCTGAATCAGTATTAGCGTTCGATTTCGCCGCCTCTGTCGGTTTGGAAGTATTACCAGAACTCTCTGAACTGCCTTGAGGTGATGAAGTTCCGGTTTGAATTGTCTGCCCTTTTAGAGCCACCCAATCGGCCGTGGTGCGCCCAACACTTGAATTAAAATCGCAAGGTTGTTTTTGACGATCAGCTATTGAAATCTTCATTTCGTTGGGCGATATCCCATGTCCAGCAAAACTGTCCGACACGCTTTTTGACATATGATCAAAAATACTACCGAGAACCTCCGATTCGTTCGGTGCTCTAGATTTTCCTTCTAAGTCGATATCAAAATCAAATCCCGCGTCAGACATCGACGCATAACCTAAAAGTTGCCCCGCTTTCACGGAATCTCCAACTTTGAAACTCTTTGAAAAATAAATATGACCAAAAGAAAACAATATATTTTTATCGAGTGGAGTAGACAACCCTAGGCCGTTGCCATTCTTCGGGCGACCCAAACCACCTTTATCTGCTTCCAACTGAATAGTTGCAACTGTGCCATCAAAGGGAGCAAATACTTTTACTTTATCTGTCGTCCCCTGAAATTGCGTTATTGGGTAAAAATAATGTTTTAACGAAAGATTACTCGTAAGAACTCTCTCAAATGTATACCCATCTCGATTATGGCCAGAGCAACTTCCATATTTTGAAATGCTGTTAATTTGATTTAGATCAATTGGAACTGAGGTGATGTACTTCGCGGTGGTGCTAGGCCAAGCAAAACTTATTGAATTTGGATCAACTTTATTTTGGTTGCTCGAAGTATTAGTTTTTATCCCTTTATCCCAAATTAATTTATTGCCAGATTTAATGCACTTATATTTGAACCCTGATGGGTCGACGGCACTTTTGCCGAGCTTCTTGCAAGCCCCTCCAACTTTCATATCCGCGTTTGCTGTAGGCCCAAAGAGAGAGAGCGTTAAAGAAGCGAGCACAATGAAGGTGAGATGAGAGCGCTTCATTTCATAATTGTGACTCTAATTTATTGAAAAGCAAGGGCCACTAAAATCAACATCGCGTGCTAAATTTCCTTTTATGACCCGATTACCTAAAAATCGGGGGATTACCCAGGATGAAGAGGATAAATCCCTCATCCTCCGCCAGCTTTCGTACTAATTAACCTTCGACTGAAACTAAAGCAGTGCATCCAATAACTTCCATAGGACCACTGTCATATCCGCGCTTCTTATCTGCCTCAATAATCGCCGTTAGTTCGGCAGTAATTCGACTCTTTGCTGATGGCGCAATTTTCTTAAATGGGCAGATATGTGTTGGCGGGCCACTTGAATTTATTAACAATCCAAATTCAACTAAACCAATTCCTGGTGTGTGGCGTTCATCAAAATCGCCAACTTTTGCAATCACTTGACCGGCTTTAACTCGGTCACCTTCTTTAACTTTTACATCAATTACATGTTCTACTTCCCAAATATTTATCTGATCATTTGGAGCTGCAATCATAATATTGTAATCGTTTGAATAAAGTTTAGTAATTCGTATTACAGTTCCGGTTTTTATAGCCAGCACGTCTGTTCCAAGAGGCGCATACATTCCTGGTTGAGGGTTCACTGTTCCTGAGCCAATTGCACCTTCCCCGCGCGGCCCGGTATCTATTCCAAATGGAACATAAGTTAAACCTTTTCCTTGGCCTGCTCCTTTCAAATCACCATTAAGTGGCGCTTTTGGATCAATCGGAAGCGATTCTATTTCATCACCGTTGGAACTCGGGTTCGTTGATTGCTGCGAATTATTAGTGATTAAAATTCCTTTATCCCAAAGTAATTTACTGCCAGATTTGACGCAAGTAAATTTTATATTTCCCGAATAAGCAACTTGATTCTTAGTTTTACATTTAGATCCTGGTTTAATAGCAGCATCCGCGGATGATGATATCCCAAGTGAAAACATTGAAATTAAAGCTAGAGCCAATATATTTAGCACTACAGAAGCTCTTAATTTCCAGATGCATTAAGCGCTGATTGCGGCGCCGTAATGCCAAGGATCAGCGAGATTGAAAGTGCAGTGATTATGCTCTTATATTTTTGTGTTGACATTCGCGAACGCCTCTCAGCTATTTCATTCAACTCTAAATACAAATCGGAAAATAAACAAGGGATACAAAATAAATAATTTAAATTTCTAAGCCTATGTATTTCGTTTCGAGGAATTCATAAATTCCAGCGAAGCCACCTTCACGCCCAAGACCGCTCTGTTTTACGCCGCCGAATGGTGCTGCCGGGTCAGAGATAACTCCGCGATTGATTGCAACCATTCCTGATTCGATTGCTTCTGCTGTTCTAATTGCGCGCTTTAAATCACTTGAATAGATGTAACTAATTAGTCCATATTCAGTTGCATTCGCTAATTCAATTGCTTCAGCATCGCCTTCAAAGGTAACGATTGGGGCAACTGGACCAAAGACTTCGTTGTTCAATATTGGATTTGTCTTATCTACAGTTACGACAGTTGCGGGATAGAAAGCGCCAACGCCATCTGGGGTTGTGCCACCGAGCAATAATTTTCCGCCGGCTTTTACTGCGGCACTAACTAATTCAGCAATCTTGTTACGTTCCTTGATTGAAACACTTGCACCAAGTTGAGCGCCATCTTCTAAGCCAGGTGCAAGTTTTAGTGCACCCATTGCCTTTGCAAATTTCGTAGTGAATTCTTCAGCAACGCTCTTTGCGACAATGAAACGATTTGCTGCTGTGCATGCGGCGCCACCATTGCGCATTTTTGCGATCATTGCGCCGGCTACTGCATCATCAATATTTGCATCATCTAGAACCACGAATGGGGCATTTCCACCGAGCTCCATTGAGGTGCGAAGTATGTTATCCGCAGATTCTTTAAGAAGTGTGCGACCAACTTCGGTTGAACCAGTGAAAGAAAGATTGCGAACTCGTGGATCATGCAACATCTTTGAAATCATTGGGCCGGTCTTTGAAGGCAGAACAAAATTGACGACGCCTTTTGGAACACCTGCGCGTTCTAAGATTTCAACAATTGCGAGCGCAGTAAGTGGCGTCTCACTCGCTGGTTTCAAAATAACTGTGCAACCTGCAGCGAGGGCTGGGCCAATTTTGCGAGTTGCCATTGCTGCAGGGAAATTCCAAGGTGTGATTAGAAGTGAAACACCAATTGGTTGGTGGGTAACCAAAATTCTTTTATCACCGGATGGTGCTTGGCGATAATCGCCGGGCGTACGTACAGCTTCTTCGGCAAACCAGCGGAAGAATTCCGCGGCATAAGTGATTTCACCTTTGGCATCGGAGAGAACTTTTCCATTCTCCATGGAAACAATCTTTGCTAGATGATCAGCATCGGCAATCATTAATTCATACGCTTTACGCAAAATCTCGCTACGAACGCGAGGAGCAGTTTTAGACCAAGAGGTGAAGGCTTTGTGGGCTGCGGCTACTGCGGCATCACATTGCGCATCGCCTGCGGTTTGAACTTCGGCTATTACATTTCCAGTGCTGGGATCGGTTACAGGCAGGGTGCCATCGCCTTTTACCCAAGCGCCATCAATATAAAGGTCGGTTTTTAATTGCATGCGGCAAGCATACGCCTCGATTGCGAAGTAAAATTAAACCTAGTGAACTGCAGATTCCCCCTATAAATAGGAAGAGTGGCCGTGCCAAAGTCTTGGACCGATGACGCCCCAGAACCAATGGTTCTCCAGGAGCATGCTCATCTAGCTGACCCAATTTCATATCGCATTAAGCGAAAACTTTTAGGCAATCCGCTTAACCGTCACACCCTTAGCCATCAAAGATTAAAGAAGCGGTATGCGCTAGGAATTCTCTCCTCCGATTGTATTTCTTCATCTGCTTACGGAAGTGAGCAAATTCTTCTTGCTTTAGTTCCTGCATTTGGTTTAGCAGCATTCGCAATGTTGATGCCAATGACGGTAATTGTTTTACTTATCTTATTAATTGTTACCTTGTCTTACCGAAATGTTATTTCTGTTTACACAAAAGTTGGTGGCGCTTACATAGTCTCCCGAGACAACTTTGGTCCGGTTGTCGCACAAGTCGCCGCGGTAGCACTTATGTTGGATTACATAGTTACTCTTGCAATTCAATCTGCAGCTGGTGTTGCTGCCATCGCTTCGACATTCCCTGAAGTTGGACCGTGGAAAATTCATATAACTCTGGCGATAATTGTTCTGCTTAGCTATGGAAATTTGCGCGGTGTAAAAGAAGCTGGAAAAGCTTTCGCGCTACCTACATATTTATTCGTTGGAGCTATGGCCGTTGTTTTTGGAATTGGTATTTACCGCCAATTTTCAGGAACTTTGCCACTGTTGGATGTAAACCAAGAAGGTGCCGTTCCAATTGGTGAGTCACAAGGTTTGCTAACTTTCGCGGCAATATTTATCTTGCTTCGTGCATTCGCAAATGGTGGATCTTCTTTGACTGGTTTGGAAGCTATTTCTGATGGGGTCTCGCTTTTTAAATCGCCAGAACAAGTTAATGCCCGGAAAACTTTAGTAATTATGAGCTCCATCTTGGGCTCTTTAGTGCTTGGAGTTTCTTGGTTCGCTCATAAAATTCAGGCAATTCCCTACGAAAATGAAACTCCTACTGTAATTTCCCAAGTTGCTAAGACAATTTTAGGTGATGGAACGCTTGGAAATCTCTTCTTTATCGTTGTTCAAGCTGCAACGATGCTTATTCTCTTTGCTGGTGCTAACACCACTTACAGCGCTTTCCCTTTACTAGTTAACTTCGTAGCAACAGATGGATATTTGCCAAATTGGTTAACCAAACGTGGCCACCGCTTGAATTTTTCTAATGGAATTTTATTGCTATCTGGTTCCGCCATGATTTTGGTCTTGGTAACAAGAGCATCTGTAGAGCATTTAGTTGCTTTCTATGCACTTGGAGTCTTTACAGCTTTCACGCTCTCTGGTTTAGGAATGGCTAAACACAATTACGTTAACCGCGGTAATTGGTGGAAAGGAAAATTCGTTATTAATGCGCTTTCCGGTGGGATTTCTTTCATCGTAGTTGTCATCTTCGCAATCGTAAAATTCAACCAAGGTGCGTGGGTAATTATTCTTATTACTCCGATTTTAGTTCTGACTTTCCTGCGCCTGCGCAAACAATATTCTAAGGAACAGAACGTTCTAGATGTTACTTCTCAAGCATCACGAGCGACTTCTATTTCTAGACATGACGTTACCGTCCTAGTCGATAATTTTGATTTGGCAACAATTGGCGCAATTAGATATGCCAGATCGCTGAATCCAAGAAATTTGAACGCTGTCCATTTTGTTATTGATGACAAGCGTGCTGATGCAATTAGCGCAGGTTGGGCTGGGAATGCAGCGGTAAGTGATGTCCCACTTATTTTGATTGACTGTCCCGATCGCAGACTTCCAAACGCTGCTGTTGATTATGCAATTCGCTCAACCGCAAGTGCGGATGTGGAATTAACCTTGCTCCTTCCTCGGCGCTCGTACTCTCGATTCTTGGGACGAGTCCTGCATGATCAGACCGCTGAAGCGATTGCTTCACCGATCTCGCAATTAGAGCGAGTTGTCGCAACGATTATTCCTTTCGACGTTGAGAAAATTTTGGAAGCTAGAACTCGTGGCAACGCAGCACCCACCGCAATCGAAAGCGTTCCCGAGCAGAAGAAAATTCCACTTCCTAAAGTTAAGAGTGTGGATTCTGTTCCAGTAGGTCACTACAACGAAAATATTCTTCCAATTTCAAACGCTACTTGGCGCAGGCGTGCACATGTGCGTGGTCAAGTAACTTCAATTAGAACTGCGCCATCGGGTGGAACGCCAAGAGTTGATGTTGAAGTTTGGGACACAACCGGTGGAATTACCTTACAGTTCTTAGGGCGTCGTGAAATCGCTGGTCTAGATGTTGGTTCAACTATTTGCGCAGAAGGAATGGTTGGCGAAATCGAAGGATCCCTCACGATTCTTAATCCTTCTTACGAAATCGTTATTTAATTATTTTTTTAAAAATAACAGACGAGCAAGAATTAAGCCGACTGGTAGCCCGATTAGTTGTGCAATCATGTAAATCCAGGCCGAGTGCAGCGTAATTCCAGCAAAGGAATCGCTCCAGATTCGTGCGAAAGTTACCGCTGGATTAGCAAAAACAAATGATGAAGTTGCATAGAAGGCTGTGGTTATCCAGGCTGGAATAATTATTGGCGCAAGATTTATTCGCTTTTGATCAACGAGTAAATGAATAATCATAATTAAAATTGCGGTCGCAAAGATTTCACTCACAAATAGGTTGTTAGAGGTTCGTTCTTGATGAGATTGAAAGATGGCTGGTTTATCGAACATAAGGTTTGCAAAAACTGTTCCAGTAAATCCGCCCGCGAATTGTGCTGCGATATATGCGATGGCGTTTCTTGCATCAATTCGGTTCTTAAATAGTTCGCCGAGGGTTACAACCGGGTTGAAATGTGCGCCGCTAATTGGGCTGAGCAAAGTGATGATTATGGCCAGCATCGAAACTATAGAAATTGCATTTATCGTCAATTGGAGCCCGACATCGTCAGTCAGGTTGGTGGCCATAATTCCTGAACCAATCACAGCGGTCAGTAAGAGCGCTGTCCCCAGGAATTCAGCAAATATTTTTTGTAGTTTCATAGAGGTAAATTTAGTGGGAAGATATGGTTCTACTGTGATTTAGCCACGATAAGTCGAAGGGAGAGCAGATGTCATTCGCTTTTAAATCTTATGCGTTATCTGATCTCGGGCTGCACCGTGAAGGAAATGAAGATTCTGGTTTGATTTCTCAAAAATTGGTTGCTGTTGCTGATGGAATGGGCGGGCATGCTGGTGGCGAAATAGCATCAACTATTGCAATTACTGCGCTAGTTAGCGCTCGTGGCGATGAAGACTTTCTCTTATCGATCACAAAGAATATTGATGCCACTATTTTGGCTAAATCAACTGAGCAGCCAGATCTTATTGGAATGGGGACAACGCTTACCGCCCTACATATCGCTGGTGAAACCGTAGAACTTTTGCATGTAGGCGACTCTCGTTGCTATGCATTTTCTGGTGGAAAATTAACGCAATTAAGTCGTGACCACACTGTCATACAAGAACTTGTTGACCAAGGCCGTATATCTCCTGAAGAAGCGATCAACCATCCGCAACGCTCACTCTTAACACAAGCTCTAACTGGTAGTTCTGAAATCGAGCCAGTACTTCAAATTTATCCAATAAAACTTGGGGACCAATTCTTATTATGCAGCGATGGCTTAACAACTGTTTTATCTGATTTTGAAATAGCAAAGATCGCTAAGAGCTATTCTGGAGAAGAATTAGTTGAAAATCTGATTGTTGAAACGCATGCCAAAGGCGCCCCAGATAATGTCACGGTAATTTGGGCAGAAGTTGTTTTAGGTGAAGCTGCCAATCACCAATCTTTGATTGGAGCAGCGAATGGCTAAAATATTTGGAAACCGTTACAAAATTGGCGAAATGATTGGTACTGGCGGAATGGCTGATGTTTATATCGGAGATGATCAACGCCTTTCTAGAAAAGTTGCAGTCAAAGTTCTTCGCAGTGACCTTGCCCGAGATCCATCTTTTCTTGCACGCTTCCGCAAAGAGGCACTTGCCGCAGCTGGCTTAAATCATCCTGGAATTGTCGCAGTTTATGATTCTGGTGAAGAAGGTCAGAATTCTTACATTGTGATGGAGTTAGTAAATGGCCATACTCTGCGCGAAGTACTGCAGAGCCCAGCAACTTTAACTGTCGAACGTTCATTGGAAATTATTGAGGGGGTTTTGAGTGCCCTTTCATATTCACATGAAAATGGAATTATTCATCGCGATATAAAGCCTGGAAATATTATGCTTACTGATCCTGGTGATGTGAAAGTTATGGATTTTGGAATTGCGCGCGCAATGGATGATATTGGCGCCACCATGACAAGCACCTGGAACGTCGTCGGTACTGCGCAATATTTATCACCAGAACAAGCAACTGGTGAGGCTTGCGATCTGCGCAGTGATATTTATTCAGTTGGTTGCCTGCTCTATGAATTAGTCACTGGAAGACCACCATTTACTGGCGATACACCTGTGGCGATTGCATATCAGCATGTTTCCTCTGATTTTCCAATACCAAGTGTGGTAAATCCAGAGTTGGATGAAAATATCGACAAGATAATTACAGTTGCTCTGGCTAAGAACCCTGGCGATCGATATCAAAGTGCGGAGATGATGCTCTCTGATATTCGCCGAGCAATGAAGGGGCAGAGCGTAACAACTAAGATTCGTCGAATTGTTCCCCGACGTAATTTTCTTGTTATGGGAAGTGCGGCTGCGGTATTTATACTTTTGATTGGCTTTGCAGTAAATTCCTTTAATTCAACTTCACCAGCGCCATCACTACAAATACCGAATGTTGTTGGTTTAACGCAGAGCGCTGCGGAAGAGCTTCTCTTGGGTTACACGATAAATATTCAGCGTGCTCCTGATTCTAGAATTCCAAAAGATCGAGTTGCTTCACAGCTTCCGCTTGCAACAACTCGTGCCCCGAAGGGAAGCAGTATCACTTTAACTATTTCAGATGGCCCAGGCGATACAACAATTCCAACAACAATTATTGGTTTGGACCTTGAAGAAGCCCGCAATGAATTATCCGCGGCTGGTATATTAATAACGCAAATAATTCCAGTCGATTCAAATTCAAGAACCGGTGTTGTACTTAAAATTACTCCTGATGCTGGATCAATTATCAAAGCAGGTAGCGGTGTAGTTCTTGAAATTGCTAGCGGAAATGTAAAAGTCCCTGAACTTCTAGATTTAACTGGAATTGAAGCCCAAACAATTTTGACGCAAGCAGGTTTCCTAGTGAATGAAATTAGCGCTTACGACGAAACAAAGCCGATCGGCGTTGTCTTAGCCCAAGCACCTGAAGCTGAAACAACTCAATTAATTGGGTCGGGTGTTGCGATTACAGTTAATAGGAAGCCGTAAAAATTGCTTTCTTGCGGGCTCAAAACATCGCCATTTGTGGTGTAACCTCTGCCCATGCCTAAATCGCCAATACGTAAAAAAGAGAAGGCCCATATTCCGGAGGCTGTTGCTAATGCGGCTCCAGTCCCAGAAGAGAGCCCTAAGTGGTTGGCCCCAGCGATGGTTACAGCTTTTATTTTCGGCCTAATCTGGATCGTAATTTTCTACGTGAGCTCCACCGCCTATCCAATCCCTAATATCGGGGCCTGGAATATGGTTGTTGGCTTTGGTTTCATCGGGGTCGGCTTCTCACTCGCTACCCGCTGGCGCTAAAACACTTCTTAATTACTTCTTAATTACACCGTTGTAATTCTCCACATCGTGGATAAAGGTTGTGGATAACTCCTAGCGCATATTATGCTGGTTCTCAGGAAACCCCCAGTTATCTAAGGAAATCTGCTTCCTATGACAATCCTGAAAGAGAAGCCAGAAATGACCCAAGCAACTAAATCCACCACACAGAGAATTTTGGTGGTCGATGATGAAAATAGTATTAGTGAATTAATTGCGACAAGCCTTCGCTTCGTTGGCTTTGATGTCCGCACTGCAGCTACTGGATCTGAAGCTCTCACGATTGCTGAAGAATTTAAGCCTCATGCCTTGATCCTCGATGTGATGTTGCCAGACCAAAACGGTTTCGAAGTCTGCCGCCAACTCCGCCAAGATGGCCACAACGTTGGAGTTCTATTCTTAACTGCGAAAGATACCGTCGAAGACAAGATCACCGGCCTCACAATTGGTGGCGATGATTATGTTACAAAGCCTTTTAGCCTTGAAGAACTCGTTGCTCGCCTTCGCGCACTTCTCCGCCGCATAGGTGCCATCCAAGTCGAGAGCGATGATGAGAAAGTTCGCTTCGCAGACCTTGAATTAGATGAAGCAACTCATGAAGTTCATCGAGCTGGAAATATGATTGATCTATCTCCAACCGAATTCTTGTTACTCCGTTATTTAATGATCAATGCTGACCGGGTTGTTAGCAAATCTCAAATTCTTGATCACGTATGGCAGTACGACTTCCGTGGTGATGCTGGAATTGTTGAAACTTATATCTCGTACCTGCGCAAAAAGATTGATGTTTACGAACCAGCTCTAATTCATACCGTTCGCGGCGTGGGATATCGGTTGCGCTTACCAGCTCGTAAGTAATAAGCCAAGTAAACTTCTTAAATGAAATACGGGCTCTCAAGATGGTCGCTCCGTAATCGCTTAATTTTGTCGACGCTAGCGCTTGCAACAATTGCAATTGGGGCATCTGATTTTGCGGCAACGAATTCGCTCCGCTCTTTCCTTATAAGCCAAGCAGATAGCCAGTTAAATGAAGTCGTTCAAACTTCGATGTTGAGGCTTGATCGCGCGGGTATTGAGTCCGAAGTTTCTGGTGAAGAGAATGACATGAATACTCTTAGACCTCTTCGTCCACTTGGTGGTGTTCCAACAACAACTGCCGTAACACTCTTGGATTTGGAAGGCAACATTGTTGGCCAAGTCGGTGGCCAATTCACAAACTCAATTGATATCCAAGAATTTCATAAGCTAACTCCTGCTGAAGTTGCTCTGCGAAAAGGGAAGCCATTTACAATTCCTGGCGCTGATGGCCAACCTGATATCCGCGCGATAGCAAGAATTTTGCCATCAGGAATTGGCACCGTAGTTATTTCGGTTGCGCTAGATAGTGTTGATAAAACCCTAAAGGGCCTAAGGGGAATCTTTCTTCTAATTAGTTTGATTGTTCTTCTCATTATTGGTTTTGTTGCAAGATCGCTAATTAAGTTAAGTCTCAAGCCACTTAGTAAAATTGAAGATACTGCTGCCGCAATTGCCGATGGCGACTTATCGGCCCGGCTTCCAGAAGTGAATTCAAACACTGAAGTCGGTCGACTAACCGGCTCACTTAATACGATGCTCTCTCGGATTGAAGAATCATTTGCAATCCGAACAGAATCTGAAAGTAAATTGCGTCGTTTTGTTGCTGATGCAAGTCATGAATTACGAACACCCCTCACTGCAATTCGCGGATTTGCTGAACTTCATCGCCAAGGCGCTGTTGTTGGTGAAGAGAAAACCAAAGAGCTGATTTCTAGAATTGAGAAGGAATCAATCCGCATGAGTTCACTTGTAGAAGATTTATTACTTCTAGCTCGCCTAGATCAATCACGTGAGTTAACTATTGATCCCGTAGATATAAACCATTTAGTTAATGAGGCTGTGGCATCAGCACGGGCCGCAAGCGCGGGCTATGAAATCACAGTTACAACCACAAGTGATGAGGTTTTTGTGCTTGGAGATTCCATGCGTATCCACCAGGCTGTATCTAACTTGCTAGCAAATGCCAGAACGCATACGCCTGTGGGAACAAAAATTAGCGTTAGCGTTTCGCAAGATGATGATGAAAGAAGAATTAGTGTTAGCGATAACGGACCAGGACTATCGCAATCTGATCAGATACGAATTTTTGAAAGATTCTTTAGAGCCGATCCGTCTCGAGCGCGCGTTAGCGGTGAGGGCTGTGGGCTTGGCCTAGCAATTGTTGATGCAGTTATGCAGGCTCATAACGGAAGCGTTGAAGTTAAATCTGAATTAGGTAAAGGTGCAATGTTTATTCTGCACTTTCCAATCAAAGCTGATTAATTAATCTTTGATTGGTGGAAATTTAGCCAAGATTTACTTGCGGTTGGCCCGCGTTGCCCTTGGTATCTCGAACCATAAAGCGCTGAACCATAAGGGTTCTCTGCTGGTGAAGAGAGTTTGATTAAGCAGAGTTGCCCAATCTTCATTCCTGGAAATAGCTTTACTGGAAGATTTGAAACGTTTGAAAGTTCGAGTGTGATGTGGCCAGAGAAACCTGGGTCAATAAATCCTGCCGTTGAATGCGTCAATAGTCCGAGGCGACCAAGTGAAGATTTTCCTTCTAGGCGACCTGCGATGTCATTGGGCAAGGTAATAACTTCGTAGGTACTGGCTAAAACAAACTCACCTGGGTGGAGAATAAATTCTTCATCGCCGGCGACTGCGACCTCGCGAGTTAAATCGGCTTGCTCGATTGAGGGGTCAATCACTGAATACTTGTGGTTTTCGAAGACCCGGAAGAAGCGGTCTAATCGAACGTCAACGCTTGAGGGTTGGATCATTGCGCTATCGAAAGGTTCGACCTTTACGCGGCCAGCGCTGATTTCGGCCTTTATGTCACGGTCACTTAGTAGCACGGACAGACCCTATATCGTCCAGGCTGCTTGATTAAGTTACTGGCGGGTAGCATTATTGCGCCATGAGCCACTACACCGCCAATCTGCGCGATATCGAATTCTGCCTCTTCGATCTACTCAAGCGCGATGAAATTCTAGGCAGAACCATCTTTAAAGATATCGACCGTGAAACTGCGATGGGTATGTTGGAGGAAGTTAAACGCCTTGCCGAGAACGACCTTGGTGATTCCTTTATCGAAAGTGATCGACTTGGCGTTGAATTCAATAAAGAGACTGGCGACGTCAAGTTGCCAGAGAGTTTTAAGAAGTCTTACCGCGCATATATGGATAATGAATGGTGGCGAATTGATGCTCCGGTTGAAATCGGTGGCACTTTAATTCCAGCTTCGTTACGTTGGGCAATTGCTGAAATGATTTTAGGTTCAAATCCATCAGTTCATCTCTATGCATCAGGTACAGCATTTGCACATGTTGCATACGTTCTTGGAAATGAAGATCAGAAGAAGATGGCACAGCTCATAGTCGACAATGACTGGGGCGCAACAATGCAACTCACTGAACCAGATGCGGGCAGCGATGTTGGTGCTGGAAGATCTAAAGCAGTTGCGCAAAGTGATGGGACTTGGCACGTCACTGGTACGAAAAGATATATTACATCGGGCGATTCAGATTTAAATCCAAATATTGTTCATTACGTCTTGGCCCGGCCAGAAGGTGGCGGCCCTGGAACAAAAGGTTTAAGTTTATTTCTAGTTCCAAAGTTCATGTTCGATTTTGAAACTGGTGCACTTGGAAAACGAAACGGTGTCTATGTAACTAACGTTGAGCATAAAATGGGGCTAAATGTTTCAGCTACTTGCGAGATGAATCTTGGTGAGAAAGAACCTGCGGTTGGTTATTTGCTTGGTGATGTTCATGAAGGTATTGCCCAGATGTTTAAGATAATTGAATACGCCCGAATGATGGTTGGGACAAAGGCAATCGCAACCTTGAGCGCTGGATACCAACAAGCACTTGCATATGCGAAAGTTCGCGTGCAAGGTCCAGATCTAACTAGGGCTGCGGATAAAGCAAGCCCACGTGTAACAATAATTAACCATCCAGATATTCGTCGCTCTTTGATGGTGCAGAAATCTTATTCTGAGGGAATGCGGGCGCTAATTCTTTATACCGCTTCAATCCAGGATGAAATAATTCTTGCAAATGCGGCAAAGGATTTAGATCGAAGTAAGGATATGGAAGCTTTAAATGACCTGCTTCTTCCAATTGTTAAAGGCTATGGCAGTGAAAAATCCTGGGTCTTGCTCGGAACCGAATCGCTCCAAACTTTTGGTGGTTCTGGTTTCACCCAAGATTGGCCACTCGAACAATATGTCCGAGATGCAAAAATTGATACCTTGTATGAAGGAACTACCGCAATTCAAGGTTTGGATTTCTTCTTCCGTAAAATTATAAAAGATGGTGGCCGGGCAATTGGCTTACTTGGGAAAGAGATCGCAGCCTTCACGGCATCTGGTGGTGCGCTCGCTGAAGAGAAAGCGGCACTTGCAAAGACCCTTGAAGATTTGAATGCGATGATCGGAGCGCTTGTCGGTTTTGCAATGGAATCTCAAGAGGATGTTGAAAAAATATATAAGGCGGGTTTGAATACCTCTCGCTTGTTGATGTCGGTTGGCGAAGTAATTATCGCTTGGTTGTTATTGCGCCAAGCAGAGATTGCTGTAGCAAAATCTGCGAATCCAGGTCGCGATGCTGATTTCTATGCAGGCAAGATTGCCTCCGCAAAATTTTTCATTCGAACTGTTCTGCCTCACATCAGCTCTGAATTGAAGATTGTATTGAGCGAGACTGGCGAACTAATGGAGATTCCTGAATCCGCTTTTTGATAGGGTTCGCTGTGCTAAAAAATATTCGCTATGAAGCCTTCTTAATTCTTGGCTCCTTATTCTTTGCGCTAAATAGCGTTCCTGCCAAGTTGGTTATGGAGAGCGGAATAAGCCCATTCCGACTCACCCAAATCCGTATCACTGGCGCATTCTTATTAATGTTTTTATATGTCTTTATCCGAAATCGAAAAGGCCTGCGTGTTGCAAGGTCTGAAATTCCAATGCTAATCGCCTTTGGTGTAATCGGTTTCGCTGTTGTAAATGGACTCTATTTTTCAGCAATTGAAAGGTTAAATGTAAGCGTCGCTTTAATTATTGAATTTTCAGCGCCAATCTGGATAGTTCTTTGGATGCGCTTTATAAAGAAGCGGAAAGTTTCAAATTTAATGTGGTCGGGGTTATCAATTGGTTTCACCGGTTTGTTATTAGTTGGTCAAGTTTGGCGCGGGCTAACTCTTGATGGCGTTGGCTTGATCTATGCCTTTGTTGATGCCTTTGCCCTCGCCTTTTATTTTGTAGTTGGCGAGAGGTTCGTTAAAGCGAAAGGCAGTGAAGTCACAATGGCTCTTGGCTTTGGTGTCTCTGCCGCATTCTTCGCAATTGTGATGCCTTGGTGGAGCTTCCCATTTGAAATTTTTACTAATTCGATTGAACTTACCGGGCGCTTCGCTGGTAACTCACTTCCTGGTTGGCTCCTTGTTCTCTGGGTAATTACTGGCGGGACCGCTGTTCCTTATTTCTTAGTTCTCACCGGACTCAAGGGGCTTAACGCCGCGACCTCGAGCGTAATTGGAATGTTGGAACCGGTATTTGGTGGCGTCTTAGCTTGGTTCTTCTTATTTGAAAAACTTACCTTTATGCAATTTATTGGCAGTTGTGTTGTACTCGTTGGTATCTACTTAGCTGACCGCGCCAGAGCGAACATTTAAGGTAAATTTCTACCATGGAAAACTTTGCAGATCTGCTTGGTGCTAATAAAGAATATGCCAACACATTTAAATCACAGGGCCTAAGTGGTGAAGCAAAAAAGGGTTTGGCAATTGTCACCTGCATGGATTCACGAATAGACCCACTTCATATTGTTGGCATGAACGCAGGGGATGCGAAGATTCTGCGCAATGCTGGTGCTCGTGTAACTGAGGATGTGCTTCGTACCTTGGTTCTTGCAACTCATTTGTTAAGTGTTAATCGTGTTCTTGTTATGCCACACACTGATTGCAAAATGGCGAGTGGTGAAGAGAATGAAATCCACGCTGCAATCTTGGAGAAGTCTGGGATTGATACTCGCGGGATTGAGATTCGCACAGTTAAAGATCAGAGAAAAGCACTTATAACTGATATCCAGAGAATTGAAAGTTACCCTTTACTAGCAAAGAATGTAAAGGTTATGGGCGCAATCTTTAGCGTTGAAAGTGGAACGCTTACTCCTGTAATTTAATTATCTTTTACGAAGCTCTCGGCGTTCTGGGAATAACTTGGCGCCATATCGCTAAATCTTGCGAAGTGAAGTTGTGCGCTTACAGTTATGGTTCGAGTAGGTCCATTACGGTGCTTGGCGATAATTAAATCTGCCTCACCTGATCGGTTCTGTCCGTCATACATATCATCGCGGTGGAGAAGAATAACGACGTCAGCATCTTGTTCGATCGAACCTGATTCACGAAGGTCAGAGAGCATCGGCTTCTTATCGGCACGTTGTTCTGGAGAACGGTTTAGTTGGGAGATAGCGATTACTGGAACATCGAGTTCCTTTGCGAGCAATTTAAGATTTCTAGAGAACTCAGATACTTCTTGCTGGCGGTTCTCAACGCGCTTACCGGATGTCATCAACTGTAAGTAGTCGATAACAATTAACTTCAAACCATGACGCTGCTTGAGGCGACGGGCCTTTGCGCGAATCTCCATAAGCGAGAGGTTTGGTGAATCATCAATAAATAACGGTGCTTGTGAAATTTCACCCATGCGCTTTGCAAGGCGGCCCCACTCTTCATCTGTGAGTGCACCAGAACGAATATTATTTAACGCTACGCGAGCTTCAGCAGAGAGCATACGCATTGTGATTTCAGAGCGGCTCATTTCAAGTGAGAAAATAACTGAAGGATCACCGTTGTGAATAGATGCATAGCGTGCAATATCTAGGCCAAGTGTTGACTTACCAACTGCAGGACGCGCGGCAAGAACAATCATATTTCCTGGATGCAGACCATTAGTTAAGGTATCAAGATCTTTAAATCCGGTCTTAACACCTTCACCTTTAACGCCATTTGAAATTGCTTCAATTTCATCTAGCGCTGCTGGAAGTAGTTCGGAGAGTTGAATGTAATCCTCGGTTGTGCGGTGTTCGGTTACTGAGAAAATTTCTGCTGATGCTTGATCAACAGCATCATCCACTTCACCTTCACCGGAGTAACCAAGTTGAACAATCTTCGTTCCAGCCTCAACTAAGCGACGCATGATTGCATGGTCACGAACAATCTTTGCGTAATAGCCAGCATTTGCAGCGGTCGGAACAGAATTAATAAGTGTGTGTAAATAAGGTGCGCCACCTGCACGAGCAATGTCGCCACGCTTTGTTAATTCAGCCGCAACAGTTACTGGATCCGCAGGTTCGCCGCGACCATACAAATCTAGAATTGCATCATAAATAAGTTCGTGTGCTGGTCGGTAGAAATCCCGTTCGCGAATAATTTCAACAACATCGGCAATTGATTCTTTACTTAATAACATTCCGCCAAGTACACCTTGTTCGGCAATTAGATCTTGGGGTGGTGTGCGTTCGAATTCAACTGTTGCTGGAACGCGATTGTTATTGTTTCCGCGGTTGGGGAGTTCTGCGATGCTCATAGACCAAGCCTCCCAACTACCACTGACATCACGAGATAAATACTGGTATCTCTTGCTCTTGTGCGTAATTTAATAAGGTGAGGGTTGGGGGTGTTAGGTGTGAAGATTTTGATGTGTGTGAGCGTGTGGAGAAGTTGTGAAAAGCCGTGGATAACTTGTGCATAAGGGTGGATAAAGGGTGGATAAGTGAGAGAGGCAGCGCTCATACACGCTCAAATTTAGAGGAGAGGCTGTGGGTAAAGATTTTTATTTTTATCTCAATATACAAGAAGCCCGCCTCTTTCGAGACGGGCCTTTAAGAGTAAGAGATATTAAATAGCTACAACAGAGATGTTGACGATGGCAGATATCTGACCTTGAAGTGAAACCTTCGCGGTGTACTTGCCAAGCTTCTTAATATGTCCAGCAACCTTTACGCGATGACGATCGATATCTAAACCAGTTGCAGCCTTAATGCCTGCAGCGATGTCCTTATCTGTCACTGAACCGAATAGAACTCCGGTTGCGCCGACCTTTGACTTAATAACAATCTCGGTACTTTCAAGTGATGCTTTAATCTCTTTTGCGTGATCGAGGTCGCGAATTTCACGAGCGCTACGAGCACGACGGATTCCTTCAATCTGCTTCTCGCCACCAAGGCTCCAAGCGATTGCATTGCCGAGAGGCAATAGGAAGTTGCGAGCGAAACCATCTTTAACGGTTACAACATCGCCAGCTTGTCCTAGACCAGATACTTCACGAGTAAGAATAAGTTTCATTTGTTATTCCCCTTATCGCGCTGTTGAGGTGTAAGGCAGAAGTGCCATTTCGCGGGAATTCTTTACCGCGGCGGCAATCTGACGTTGGTGTTGAGTGCATGCACCCGTTACTCGACGAGCGCGGATCTTGCCGCGATCTGAGATGTACTTACGAAGAAGGTTGATGTCTTTGTAATCGATATAAGTTGCCTTATCGCGACAGAAAGAGCATGGCTTCTTCTTAAACTTCTTCATTGCTGCTGCCGACATCTTGCTTACTTTTGGCTTCGGCTTCAGCGTC
>WLIT01000012.1 GCA_009726125.1 Actinomycetota bacterium
AAGTGGGTTGTGAGGGACTCGAACCCCCGACCCGGTGATTAAGAGTGGGTCATTCAACTTTCGCTTACGCTCAAGCCTGAATAACCGCCCTTCCTGAACTCGTTTGCACTCGCTCAGTAAGTCACCGTGCTCTACCAACTTGTCCTTCGGATAAAACTATATCAATTTATTAGAACATAGGCGTACATTAGTACCATCAATTTGGGACAGTTTAACCGTCCTCTCTTCGCAGAGTCTGGGCTTAGCTCCTCTCTTTGTGTAGATGGACCTACCAGAGAGGCAGTTGTTTATGTTGAAAATTAACAAATCAAAGAGTGTAATCGGAGTTTTGTCACTCCTACTTCTTGTAACACTTGTTCCATCTGCTAATGCAGGTAAGCCCGGTTCAACTCCATCTCTAAATGGAACTCTTTGTAAATCCTTTGGAGGAACGTGGAAGGCTGGTAAAAATGGCACTTGTTCCATGGTCAACTTAGGCGGCAGCAGTATTAACAACAAAGACTTTGTCATCAACAATGGCGATACACTTTTCATTCAGTATTCAAATTTTTCCAACTACGCAACAATCACCAACTACGGCGTAATTTCAACTCTTAATGGTGGCTTCGACAATATCTCTCCTGGAAAAGTCATCAACCAACCCACCGGCATTATCTACGGTTGTTTATCCGGCACTGTCGAAAACTATGGCAACATCAATTGCTATTAACTTTAATAACATCATAAGGGCTGGGGCGAATAACCTCAGCCCTTTTTTATTTATAACCTAAGTGGGTTGTGAGGGACTCGAACCCCCGACCCGGTGATTAAGAGTCACCTGCTCTACCAACTGAGCTAACAACCCGAGCTCATTCAAAGGGGGAACTTCGAACGCATCGCAGACCCTATCAGCGCGAAGAGGTGTGCGCAAAAGCCTAAAGCGCGTCAGATCCTCTCTCATTTGTGCGAACTCGGACCACGGTTTCAACTGGTGTGACCCAAACTTTGCCATCACCAATTGCACCAGAATTTGCAGTGTTTACGATTAGATCAAGGATGCGATTTAAATCTGCATCATCTACGAGAACTTCGATTCGAACTTTTGGAATTAAATCCACGATGTATTCAGCGCCGCGATAAATCTCGGTGTGGCCTTTTTGGCGACCAAAGCCGCTGGCTTCTGAAACAGTCATTCCTTGGATGCCATTTGATTGCAGAGCAACTTTGATGTCATCAACTCTTGCTGGCTTAACAATCGCGGTAATCAGTTTCATAATTGAATCCTAGTTCCTGTTATCGACTTGTAAATGGGTTAATGTCATATGCAGATTCTGCGTGTGTGGTGGTGTCTAAGCCTTCGAGTTCGACATCACGGCGGACTCTAAATCCGATGGTTTTCTGGATAATTTTTGCGATGATGAAAGTGGCGGTAAATGAATATGCCGCGGTTGCAAGGATTGCGATTACTTGCTTGGTGAGAAGTGATGGTGAGCCAGAAACGAAAAGGCCATTTCCACCAAGTTCATTAACTGCTGTTGTGCCGATTAGACCGATGGCAAGCATTCCAACAATTCCACCGATACCGTGAACGCCAACTACATCTAGTGAATCATCATAATTAAATTTATATTTACGAGATACGGCCCAAGCAGAGGCTACGCCGCCTACTAAACCAATTGCTAGTGCGCCTAGGGGAGTTACGTATCCACAGGCAGGCGTGATTGCGACTGCGCCAGCGATCGCGCCAGATGCAACACCAAGTGTTGTTGCTTTACCGCCTTTTATCTTTTCGTAAACTAACCAAGACATTGCGGCGCCTGCAGTAGCAACTTGGGTGTTAATCATTGCGGTTGCAGCTAAACCAGATGCACCAAGTGCGGAACCGGCGTTGAAACCAAACCAACCAAACCAGAGCATTCCGGCGCCAAGTAGAACTAATGGCATGTTGTGGGGACGCATGGGATCGCGCTTAAAGCCTTCGCGTCTTCCTAAAACAATTGCGAGCGCAAGTGCCGCAGCACCTGAGTTAATTTCAACAACTGTGCCACCGGCAAAATCGAGTGCGCCAAGTTTGTCGATGATCCAACCACCCGAGCCACCTTGTGATGCAAAGGCCCAGTGGGCGATTGGTGCGTAAACCAGAGTTATCCAAACACCGACGAAGATGACCCAAGAGCTATATTTTGCGCGATCAGCGATGGCGCCAGATAGAAGGGCAACAGTGACTATTGCGAAAGTAAGTTGGAACATTACAAATGCAAGGGTTGGGATTGTGTGGCCCTCAGAGCCAACCACTTGGTCGATAGTGTTATTTAGGCCGAGGTGATCGAGGTTTCCGATGAGGCCATTGCCGGAATCTTTTCCGAAGATGATGGAATATACATAAAGCACCCAGATAATCGTTGTGACACCAATAGCGGCAAATGACATCATCATCATGTTCAACGTGCTTTTGGCGCGAACCATGCCACCGTAAAAGATTGCAAGACCTGGGGTCATAAATAGAACTAGGGCGCCACTCATTAGGACCCAAGCGGTATCACCAGTATTAATGCCGGACATCATTACCTCGATTTGTTAGTGTTCTTTAAAACGGTTGTAGGAATTTACTATTTCTACTTGGGCGGCTTCGTGATTTACCCATTCGCCACCATGGACTTCTTTGCCTGGCTCGAGAGTTTTGTAGACCTCAAAGAAATGCTTGATCTCTTCGAGCTCGTAATAAGGCACATCAGCTAAATCCTTAAGGCCAGACTTTCGAATATCACCGGCCGCAACGCAGAGAAGTTTGTCATCGCCGCCTTTCTCATCGGTCATGCGGAACATTCCGATTACGCGACAAGAGACAACGCAACCAGGAAATGTTGGTTCATCCAACATGACAAGAGCATCAAGGGGATCGCCATCATTTGAGAGGGTGTTCTTTACAAAGCCATAATCGTGGGGGAAACGGGTTGCAGTAAATAACATTCGATCGAGGCGAACTTCACCGGTCTCATGGTTGATCTCGTACTTGTTTCGTGAACCTGCCGGGATTTCAATTACGACATCGAAGACCATCGATTCCATTGCAGGTCTCCTAAAGATTGGGGTGATCGACGGGGCTCGAACCCGCGACATCTCGGACCACAACCGAGTGCTCTACCAGCTGAGCTACGACCACCATGAGTGCCCAATACTACGGCAATAAATATGTACTTTAAATCTAATTGTTCGGAATGAAGATGGCCTTGCGGTAATACTCGAGTTCTTCGATGGAATCGCGGATATCACCAAGGGCGCGATGGTTGCCAGTCTTTTTTGGGGCGGCGAAATAAACGCGGGGATACCAACGGCGGGCCAGTTCTTTGATGGAAGAAACATCGATGGTTCGATAATGCAGATAAGCATTTAGTAGTGGCATATCGCGGGCGATAAATGCGCGATCAGTTCCGACAGAATTTCCAGCCAAGGGAGATTTGCCAGCACCTGGTGCATATTTTTCGAGGTAGGCGATTATCGCTTCCTCGGCCTTTGAGGTTTCAACACCGCTTGGAATTTCGGCGATTAGTCCAGATTCGGTATGCATATTAGTTACGAACTCATTCATACCTTTTATCTGATCCGCACTCGCCTTGATGACGAGGTCAATTCCTTCGCCCAAGATGTTTAGCTCGGAGTCGGTGACTAGGACTGCGATTTCAACCAATACATCTTTATTAAGGTCCAAACCGGTCATCTCGCAATCGACCCAAATTAGGTTCGGGGAATCGTTTTTAGTGCTCATCGGGGGAGCCTAAACCAGATTTCAACTTCCGCTGTAATTTCACCTTTCGTTCACCTTGGGTTCATCTTGCTTCCACATATGGAAACCCGCTTGGCGTAAGAATCACCTCGTGACTACAACTATGTCTGAGGACAAATCTCCGATAACAACTCCGGGGAAACGGGAACTCACTAATAAGCCTAGATTTTCTGACAAAGTTTTTCGTGGCGTAGCGACTGCAGGCGGACTTTCATCGCTAGTTATTTTAGGTTTAATTTTAATTTTTCTTGGTTATCAAGGTTTTCAAGTCCTACGCTCTGAAGGTTTTGGATTTATAACTGGAAGCAATTGGCAAGTCATACAAGACAATGCAGGAAATACAGATTTATCGGCCTCATCATTTGGAATTGCCGCGATGCTTGTCGGAACCTTATTGTGCGCGGCGCTCGCTGTTTCGATTGCGGTCCCGATTTCCGTTTTATGTGCGCTTTATTTAACTTTTTACGCACCACAATTTTTGAAGAAAATTATGGTTGCAATTATTGATTTAATGGCTGCTTTTCCATCAATTCTATTTGGCATGTGGGGCTTCTTCGTACTTATGCCGCATGTCGAATACTGGGCAAAGTTAATTCACAAATACTTTAGCTGGATACCACTCTTCAAAATGGAGATTTCTGTTTTTACCCGTTCCCCATTTGTTGCTGGCGTAGTTCTTGCAATCATGATCATTCCAATCATCACATCGGTATCTCGTGAAATCTTTTCGCAGACTCCGCTCGATCGCGTGCAGGCTGCATATGCACTTGGCGCTACAAGATGGTCAATGATTCGTGCTGTCGTTATTCCATATGGAAAGAGCGGCGTAGTTGGTGGCGCGATGCTTGGACTTGGGCGTGCAATGGGTGAAACCGTCGCGGTTTACACAGTGTTGAATCTGGTCTATCAAATTAATTGGCATGTTTTAATTGGTGCAGGTGGCAATGTTGCTTCTATGATTCTGCTTAAGTTTGGCGAAGCAGGGCCAACTGAAACTCGTGCACTTATGGCGGCGGGATTAGTTCTTTTCTTGCTTACTCTTCTAGTCAACTCGATTGCAAACACAATTGTCAGTCGTACCGGGGGTAAGGGCAGATGAGCAATCTAACTCTTAAGCCAACTAAGCCTTGGAAGCGCACCCCAAAACAACAATTGCTAATAGCCGTAAATCTATTGGTTGCCGCGGCAATTAGCTTTGTGATTGTTTTAGTAACTCCAATGAAGGGCAAGCTCGCATATCTTTTACTCTTTTTTATTAGCACAATTATTGTTAATTTTGCTGAGAATTATTTCAAGAGCGGAATTGCTGCAGCTAAGGATTCAATTGCAACATCTTTCGCGACTGCAGGATTAATAATTGTCATTGTTCCAATCTTTAGCATTTTATTCACGATATTTGAACGGGGCCGTGCTGGACTTAACTTCGGGCTCTTCTTGCATGATATGAAATCGAATGGCCCAAATGATCCGCTGGGTCAAGGGGGATTGCTTCATGCACTAGTTGGATCAGGAATTATGGTGGGAATTGCACTTTTGATAAGTCTGCCAATTGGAATTCTTACCGCGATTTATTTGACTGAGATTAAAGGTATTTTCTCGCGTCCCATTAAATTTTTAGTTCAAGCTATGTCTGGCGTGCCATCCATTGTTGCTGGATTATTTATTCTTTCAGCAGTCGTATTCCCCATTACTAAGTCATCTTCGGGCTTAATGGGCGGGCTCGCACTTTCAATTCTCATGATTCCCACAATTGCTAGAACTTCCGAAGAAGTGCTTCTACTTATCCCAAATGATTTGCGTGAAGCTGGTATTGCTCTTGGTGGAACGCAATGGCGGACGATTTCACTAATTGTTGTTCCGGCCGCAAAGAGTGGGCTAATTACGGCAACAATTCTTGGACTTGCTCGAGTGGCTGGTGAAACCGCGCCACTTATTTTGGTATCTGGTGGTGGCGATGCGGTAAATCCAAATCCATTCCATTCCCCGATGGGATCGCTACCGTTTTATATTTGGAAAGGCTTTACCTTCGGAACTCCAGAATCGATTGCACGATCCTGGGCTGGAATTTTCGTACTTCTATCCATTATTTTCTTACTATTTATTGCGGCAAGAACTTTAAGTGGAAGTGGAGAAAAGAAGTGAACAACTCAAATCAGGATGGAAACGACGATATGGAAACCAAAGCAACGCCTTCATCTCTATCAGATGTTGCAAATGCTAATAAAGCTCGGAAGCAACCAGGCTCTGGTGCACTAGGTGTTGGGCTTGAAGCGCGATCAATCCATGCTTGGTTTGGTGACAAGCTAGTTATTCGCGACATCTCACTGGATTTCTGGTCTGGAACTGTTACCGCGCTAATTGGGCCATCTGGATGCGGTAAGTCAACTTTTATTCGCACGCTAAATCGCATGCATGAATTTATACCAGGTGCTGCAATGGCTGGTGAAGTTTTATTAAATGGCCAAGATATTTACGAGCAAGGAACTGACGTTACAAAGATTCGTTTAAAGGTCGGTATGGTTTTCCAGAAGCCAAACCCATTCCCATCAATGACGATTGCAGACAATGTCCTTGCTGGTTTAAAGCTGGCACAGCTAAAGACACAGAATAAAGATGATCTGCTTGAAGAGTGTCTCGAGCGAGCCGGACTTTGGAATGAAGTTAAAGATCGCTTAAGTGCCTATGGTGGTTCACTTTCGGGTGGTCAGCAACAGCGTCTTTGTATCGCACGTTCACTTGCAGTGCGCCCAGAAGTTTTATTGATGGATGAGCCATGTTCTGCACTAGATCCCGGATCTACCTTGAAGATTGAAGAGACGATCCAACATCTCTCATCAACCATGACAATTATTATTGTTACTCACAATATGCAACAAGCAGCGCGCGTATCTGACTACACCGGATTCTTTCTCTCTGATGGTGGTCCTGGCGAGCTGGTTGAAGTTGGGCCAACTAGTGAGATTTTCTCAAGACCAAAAGATATTCGCACCGAGAACTATGTGACAGGGCGTTTTGGCTAAAATCGGCTAAAAACGGTTTACCAATTGTTCACCTAAATGTTGACAACAGTTTGGCATTAAGCCCCAAGCACTTAACCAAGCATCATTACTTTTCCTCTTAGACAAAACGTCTATTTAATCCTAACAAGGGGAAAAATGAAACTTTCTAAATCAATCAAGGTTATTGGCGCAGTTATTGCGGTAGCCGTCCTTGCTGCACCATCCGCTGTTGCGGCTGTTTCACTAACTGGCGCTGGCGCTACATTCCCTGGCCCTATCATCGAAGCTTGTAAAGCTGGGTACAACAAAGAAACTGGAAATACATTCACATATGGCCTTGGTGGTTCTGGTGCAGGCCGTACAGCATCAGACAAGCAAACAAGTTTAGTTAATTTTTCTGATACACCTCACACAGCAGCCCGAGATGGCGTAATTCACATACCAGTAGTTGCTGGTCCTATTGCAGTTATGTACAAGATTGGTAACGACAAGCCACTTTACTTATCACCAGCAACAATCGCTGGAATTTTTGGTGGAACTATCACAAAGTGGAACGATTCTAAGATTGTTTCAGATAATAATCGTTCAGTTAAAGAAACAATCTTTAAGACTGATGGCAAGGGGCAAGATATTAAAGATAAGAGTGGTAAGCCAATTGTTCTGCGTGAAATTACACGCAAGATTCGCTACACACTTCCAAATAAGCCAATCAAAGTTATCTACCGTTCTGACTCTTCTGGAACAAATGGGAACTTTACAGCTGCCTTAAATGGTACTGCTCCAGAAGTTTGGACCAAGGCTGGAAACAACTCATTCACAACAACTTTCCCTGGAAATATTAATGATATTGCAAATCTTGGTCGTATTGTTGGCGCATCAGGATCAGCTGCAGTAACAGCTCTTGCGGCAAAGACCCCATACTCAATTACATATGCTGAATCAAGCTATGCAAAATCAAATGGTCTTGCAATCGCAAATGTAAAAAATGAAGCAGGAAACTGGCAAGCACCTACATCAAGTGGTGTATCAGCTTTCCTTGGTGCAGCAACAGTCTCAGAAAAGGGAATTGTTACCTACAGCTATAAGACAACTGACCCAGGCGCTTACATCTTCGGTTCAATTTCTTATGCACTGATCGATACCAAGCAGAAAGATGCTGAAACGGCAAAAGCTGTTAAGGACCTTCTTTCATATTTGCTAGATCCAAAGTGCCCAAATTCAAAGCCAGAACTTGAGTACACAACAATCACAGGTAAGTTCCGTGAAGTTGACTTGGCTCTGATCGCAAAGATCACTCCTTAAAAAGTTCAAAAAAAGCCCCGAATGAATTCATTCGGGGCTTTTTTCTTTGGAGTTTGGTGCGCCTGGCAGGAATCGAACCTGCGGCCTACCGCTTAGAAGGCGGTTGCTCTATCCGACTGAGCTACAGGCGCATGACATGAATTACATGTGCAAGTCTACCGATTTGAACCGATAAGGTTTCGCACATGGCTGAGTTCATTTACACGATGAAAAAGGCGCGCAAAGCGCATGGTGACAAGGTAATTCTTGATGATGTGACCTTGATGTTTTTGCCGGGCGCAAAAATCGGTGTCGTTGGTCCCAACGGTTCTGGTAAATCAACAGTCCTTCAAATTATGGCTGGCTTACAACAACCATCAAATGGCGAAGCGTTCTTATCTCCGGGTTACTCCGTTGGCATTTTGCTGCAAGAGCCACCGCTTGATGAAACGAAGAACGTTTTAGAAAATGTACAGGAGGGCGTTGCTGAAACAATTGGGCTTTTAAATCGCTTCAATCAAATTAGTGATGAGATGGCAAACCCCGATGCTGACTACGACAAGTTGTTGGCTGAAATGGGAACGCTTCAGGAACAACTAGATCATCGAAGCGCTTGGGACCTAGATTCCCAACTTGAACAGGCAATGGATGCGCTTCGTTGCCCACCCGGAGATGCCGATGTCTCTATTCTCTCTGGTGGTGAACGCCGCCGGGTTGCGCTCTGTAAATTGCTTTTACAACAGCCAGATTTATTATTACTAGATGAACCAACCAACCACTTGGATGCCGAATCCGTACTTTGGCTAGAACAACATTTAAGTAAGTATCCCGGCACTGTTGTTGCGATTACGCACGATAGATACTTCTTGGACAATGTTGCCGAATGGATTTTGGAACTCGATCGCGGTCGCGCATTTCCATATGAAGGAAATTATTCAACTTACTTGGATACTAAATCCACGCGCTTAAAAATTGAAGGCCAGAAAGATGCCAAGCGCGTAAAACGTTTAACTGAAGAGCTTGAATGGGTTCGAATGAATGCAAAGGGTCGCCAAGTTAAATCTAAGGCCCGTCTTGCAAGGTATGAAGAGATGGCATCTGAAGCTGAGAAGACTCGCAAATTGGATTTCGAAGAGATTCAAATACCAATGGGACCAAGGCTTGGAAACGTTGTTGTTGAAGTTGAACATTTGAAGAAGGGCTTTGGCGATCGCTTACTAATCGATGATCTCTCATTTACCTTGCCCCGCAATGGAATTGTTGGTGTTATCGGGCCCAATGGCGCCGGTAAGACCACGCTATTTAAAACTATTCTCGGTATGGAACAACCAGATAGCGGCATGGTAAAAATCGGTGAAACTGTAAAGATTTCATATGTCGATCAGTCTCGGGGTGGCATCGATCCAAAGAAGAGTTTGTGGGAAGTTGTTTCAGATGGTTTGGACTATATAAAGGTCGGCCAAGTTGAAATGCCATCTCGTGCATATGTTTCAGCATTTGGATTCAAGGGTCCAGATCAACAGAAAGCTGCTGGAGTTCTATCTGGTGGTGAGCGAAATCGTTTGAATCTTGCACTTACTTTGAAAATGGGTGGCAATTTATTACTTCTCGATGAGCCAACAAACGATCTCGATGTTGAAACTCTTGGTTCACTTGAAAATGCACTTCTTGAATTTCCAGGTTGCGCTGTAGTCATCTCGCACGATCGCTGGTTCTTGGACCGTGTTGCTACACACATCTTGGCCTACGAAGGCGATTCCCAATGGTTCTGGTTTGAAGGAAACTTTGATTCATATGAAGAGAACAAGGTTGCAAGGCTTGGTATTGAGGCCTCACGTCCGCACCGTGTTACTTATCGAAAGTTAACAAGATAATGCGCCATCACGGAAAGATTCATGTGCGTTGGGATGACATGGATGCATTTGGCCATGTAAACAATGCAAGTTATTTAACTTTCATGCAAGAAGTTCGCGCCGACTTTACTTGGTACTCGAGAATTGCGCGCGGGCTTAAACCGCTATTTAAAGAGATGGTTGTTGCGCGTACTGAAATTGATTACCTAGAACCAATAATGGAGGGTGGCTTTGAACTAGATGCTGATGTCTGGGTTTCAAAAATCGGCAACTCATCTTTTGTTCTGCAATATGAATTGAAATCAAAGGCCGGTCTGCATGCCAAAGCAATGACGGTTCAAGTTGCCGTGGATGCTGAATCAAAGCGGTCGCGCCCATTAAATGAAGAGGAACTTGAGTTACTTAACGAATATCTCGAGGTTTAATTTTGAAAAGACGAATTCACCCAGCTTGGTTTGCGGCGATAGTTACCTTTTTAACGCTAGTTGCAACCGCAGGGTTTAGATCTGCGCCCTCGGTTTTAGTCGTTCCACTTGAGGATGCATTCGGTTGGTCTCGCGATGATATTTCACTTGCAATTGCAATCAATGTGCTCTTATTTGGCCTTACTGCGCCATTTGCTGCTGCGCTGATGGAACGGTTTGGAATTCGCCGAGTTGTGATGACGGCGCTTACAACAGTTGGCCTAGGTGCATTATCAACAATCTTTATGACAAAACCATGGCACTTAATCGGTTTGTGGGGAGTAGTTGTCGGAGTTGGAACAGGCTCAATGGCACTTGTTTTTGCTGCGACCATAGCTAATCGTTGGTTTATAAAACGCCGAGGTTTAGTAATTGGCGCATTGACTGCTGCAACTGCAACCGGTCAGCTTATTTTCTTGCCTGGACTTTCTGCACTAGCCACAAATATTGGATGGAAATCTGTTTCAGTAACTGTCGCTTGCGGTGCATTTGTAATGGTGCCGTTGATATTTATCTTTTTAAAAGAACGACCATCATCGGCTGGCGTAACTCCATATGGTGCACCTGACGGCTGGGTTGAACCACCATTAAATAAGACAAATGCCGGACGCCTTGCAATTCAAACTCTGAAAGATGCAAGTAAAGTCCGAGACTTCTGGTATTTGGTTGGATCATTCTTTATTTGTGGACTTTCAACTAGCGGTCTCATAGGAACTCACTTCATTCCTGCGGCTCATGACCACGGTATGGGCGAAGTTACCGCCGCAAGTTTGTTGGCCCTTGTTGGCGTCTTTGATGTTGTGGGAACTGTTTTCTCTGGCTGGTTAACCGATCGTTACGACCCACGAAAACTGCTCTTCGTTTACTACTTCTTCCGCGGGCTCTCACTCTTCTTATTGCCTTCAATTCTCTTTGCAACAGTGCATCCATCAACCTTAGTTTTCGTAATTTTCTATGGTTTGGATTGGGTAGCAACTGTTCCACCAACAATTCTTCTCTGTCGCCAAGTTTTGGGAGCAGAACGTGGAACTGTGGTTTATGGCTGGGTATTTGCTGCCCACCAAGTTGGTGGTTCTACCGCAGCATTTGGCGCCGCCCTGTTACACACAAAATTTGGAGATTATGCCACGGCGTTTTATATAAGCGGTCTAATGTGCATCGTCACTTCTTATTTCGTGCTCCGTATCGGGAAAGTAAAAGAAGACGCGAATGGTTGATGAACCAACCTTTTATGAACGCGCCGGTGGTTCTGCAACATTTAAGGATTTAACAAAGCGGTTCTATCAAAGAGTTTCGGTTAATCCAATTCTAAAACCGATGTATCCAGATGAGGATATGGCTGGGGCAGAAGAGCGCCTAGCGTTATTTCTAGAACAATATTGGGGCGGACCAAGTACATATTCAGAGCAACGCGGCCATCCAAGGTTGCGAATGCGCCATGCACCTTTTCATATCGCGACACCTGAACATGATGCTTGGTTGGAATGTATGCATGCCGCAGTTATTGATTTAGAAATTGCCGAAGATCTTAAAGAAGAGTTGTGGACCTATTTCCAATATGCCGCACATTCGATGAAGAACCAACCAGATAGCTAATTAGCTTTTGGCTGAGATTTATTTCCAACCTTTAATATTTCGCCATTTCGCAGATACCAGAGCGTGCCATCTTGCGCGCGAACGGTTGTAATTCGAAGCCCAACAGATTCAACAACTCCTGTGGTTTCCATAGTTTCAATTTGATCACCAACACCATATTGATCTTCAACTAACATAAACATTCCTGCTAAAACATCTCGGACAAGAGTTTGAGCACCAAGTCCAAGTGCAACACCGATAACTCCAGCAGATGCAACTAGTGGTCCGAGGTTAAATCCAAGTTCACTTAAAATCATTGTTAGGGTGATTAACCAGATCGCGCCATTGAGGGCAGAACGCAGAACAGTTCCTGCGGTACGAGCCCGCTCACGTTGGCGCTCCAGCCCTCGCTTTGGACCGGGAACGAAATCAGCATCAGCGATTCGATTTATGGCCCTGGCTACCGCACGTCCGCCGATTTTTTGGAAGGTTAGGGCGATTACAAGAATCAGGATTATGTGGAAAGGCGCTCCGATAAACCAGTCATAAATCTTCTGGGCGTTATCGCTAAGGGTCATCCCTGAAGAATAAACCTTCTATTCACGAGATTGGTCATCAAAAATACCCGATTTTTCGCCCCTGATACGGCACTATTTACCCAACCAACAGCGCGAGCCACGCACTGGAGCTTTATCCATAAAAGGGAGTTGTTTAAGTGCCACAGACATTGGTACTGAACGCCACTTATGAGCCACTAGGTGTCGTATCAGAAAGACGAGCGTTGATCCTCGTCTTGAATCAGCGAGCCACAACAATTGAAGAATCTGACACCGTTCTCCATTATTCAGGTGGTGAATTAACACTTCCCGCCGTTATTAAATTAGTTAAGTTTGTTCGAATCCCTTATCGCCATGCAGTTCCACTATCTAGACGCGCACTATTTGCGCGCGATGGTGGGCGATGTGTTTATTGCACTGCCCCTGCAACTTCTATTGATCATGTAATTCCGCGAAGTCGTGGCGGTGCCCATAATTGGGAGAATGTTGTTTCTGCTTGTCACAAATGTAATCATCAGAAAGCAGATCGCACGTTAAAAGAGATTGGGTGGAAGTTAAAGACTCTGCCACGCGAACCAGCAGGTGCCGCTTGGCGAATTCTTGGAACTGGAAAACCAGATACGAGATGGATCTCATACCTAAGGCCATTTGGCGAAGTACACGGAGTTGCCTAAGATACTCACATGTTATTAATCGCTGGCGTATTAAATCGAATTACCCAAGAAGATGGCTCTTTGCCAGGTGAACCACTTGGAACCTTTAAGGCACTTGTTTATTTCGTTGGGGTTCCAACTTTATTGTTCGCAGTGATTGCAGCAGTCGTTCTTCTTTCAACTACAGGTCGCAAGGCAAAACGTTCAACACTTACTCGTATTGAATAGAGGTAAGTTTTAAGCGTCTTTTGCTTGCGCAGCAAGTGCGCGAGATAAAGCATCTCTGCTTTCAGAAACTAATCTACGTAGTCCCGCAGCCGAGCCTTCGCCGGTAGTCGCAAGCCAATTGATTGTCTTATCAAGCGTTGATTTATCAGTTATATAAGTTGGGTAACAGAGTTCAACGAATGAACTTCCGATATCAAATGAAGCGTTATCCCACATCGTTAACAAGGATTCGAAATATGGATCAACATATTTAGCAAGAAGATCACGTTGCCCGGCTCGCATAAATCCGCGGTGAATCGAGGCTCGTATCGAGCTTGTGAGATCTTCCTTAGTTAGTGAGTTCCAGGCAGCCGCTTTAGCTTCTGCGGTTGGGAAGGAAGCAACACAAGTTGTGTGACCGAGTTGGCCATTAATTGTGTTGTCACGCTCTAATTCCGCATCAAGTTCAGCCCGCGTAAATAATCCACGCTCGCAGAGCGCAAGAACAAATGTCCAACGAAGATCGGCATCTACTTTAAGGCCAGCAAGTTTTCCATCAAGCAATGCGCGCAATTGGGTTCCGTGAGATTCGGTAACGGCAAGACCAGAAAAGATTCTGGCGAATTGCAGTTGGTGATCGCTCTCAGCCTTGGCAGATGCAAGCAACCCCGCAATCGAATCCGCAACCTGGATACGAAGTGAATCGCGCTTTGCTGGATTTGCATAAAGTTCAACAGCAGTTGTTAATTGGTTTCCAATAACTGTTACGACAGTTATGTCACTTTCCCCAGGCAACCCTGCAAGTGCAATTTCAATAAAGTCGGTTGCACTGATTTCAGCATCGCGCAACATATCCCACGAAATAGCCCAGCACATGGCGCGGGTTAAGCCATCAGAGATCTTACCTAGATGAGATTTCAACGTTGCAATTGAGCGATCATCCAAACGCACCTTGGCATATGAGAGATCGCGGTCATTGATTAAAAGAAGATCAGCAACGCTCTCGCCAACAAGTTCAGTTACTGATGTCGTTGCGCCAGCGACATCGAGTTCAACAGATTTACGAAGAACGACGTCATCGCCTTTAACATCATACAAACCAACAGCAAGACGATGGGGGCGAAGTTCTTTCGACCCAACAGGAATTAGCGGAGCTTCCTGTTTAATTTCAATCTTTGAGTATTTACCACCAGCAATTTCTAAATTCGGGCGCAAGGTATTTACACCGGCTGTTTGCAACCAAGTTGAAACCCAAGGCTTTAAATCGCGACCACTTGTGGCACTTAGTTCTACTAATAAATCATCAAGAGTTGTGTTCTTAAAGGCATGCTTTGCGAAGTAATTTTGGAGGCCAGTAATGAAGTTATCGCGGCCAACGTGTGCGACTAATTGTTGGAGAACAGAAGCGCCTTTGGCATAGGTAATTCCATCGAAGTTAGCGTTAACAGTCTCGATATCAATCATGTCTGAAACGATTGGGTGGGTCGATGAGAGTTGATCTTGGCGATAAGCCCAGTTCTTTCGCTCTGAGTTAAATCCAGTCCAGGCGCTTGTAAAGCGAGTTCCCTCGGCCGATGCTAAGTGTGAAGACCATTCGGCAAATGATTCGTTCAACCACAAGTCATCCCACCATTGCATCGTGACCATATTTCCAAACCACATATGTGCCATCTCGTGCAAAATTGTGTTTGCACGTGCGTCATACATGCGCTCAGTTACTTTGCTGCGAAATACAAGTAAGTTCTCTAAGAAGGTAACGGCGCCAGAGTTCTCCATCGCGCCCCAGTTGAAATCGACAACTGCAATCTGGTCATACTTCTCAAATGGATAAGCCAGACCAAATACTTTCTCAAAGTAAGCAAAGCCCTGTTTGGTAACTAAGAAAATATCTTCTGGATCTAGTGATTCGGCCAAAGACTTACGACAATAGATTCCAAGTGGCACAGTTTTCTGGCCGACGTATTCATCATGTACGTGATAATAAGGACCAGCGATTAACGCAGTGATGTAAGTTGAAATTCTTGGTGTCGGTAGAAATTCCCAAACGCTCTTATCGCCAGCTATTTCACTCTTTGCCTTGACGGGGGAGTTTGAAATAACTTCCCAGCGCTTCGGGGCAGTAACGGTTAATTGGAAAGTTGCTTTTAGATCTGGTTGATCAAAGCATGGATACATCTTGCGAATATAAGCAGTCTCGCCCTGTGAATATAAATAAACTTCGTTATCGGCTGGGTCGACGGAATATTGCAGACCTTCTCCAGTCTTTGAATAATCGCCCTCAATCTCAATTACTAATTCGTTATCAGCCGCTAAACCCCTGAGAAAAACGCTCTCGCCGTCATAGTTCGCAACATCAACATCGGCGCCATTTAGCTTTGCAGAGATGATTCGCTTTCCTACAGCGTCAAGAAATGTGTCATATCCAGGCTGATTGCATGCAAACTTAACAGTTGATTTTGCAATGAAGTTTTCGGGGCCGTGGCAGACATCGATTGTTACTACATAAGAAGTAACAGATAGATGGGCGCTGCGTTCACGGGCTTCGGCTCTTGAAATATTTAATCCAGGCATGAGCCAACCCTATCTATCCTTATCTAAGATACCCACATGAGTTCAGCAGAGAAGGGCAGCCTTTACAACCTAAGTAATAGGTCATTTCGCCTTCGTGGAACTCGCATTACTGAGGCCCAGGAAAAGGCCACTGCGAAGTTCTGGGATGAATTTGGAATCGTTTTAGATCACAAAATTATCCCCGCCGAAATATTTCCAACGAGCAAGCAAGTGATTATGGAAATCGGAACTGGAATGGGCGAGGCCACCGCCGAAATCGCTCGCGCCTTTCCTGATACTGGTTTCTTTGCACTTGAAGTTCACCGCCCCGGAATCGGTTCGCTATTGTCTCGAATAAATGAATATGAATTAACTAACCTGCGCTTAATAAATGAAGATGCCCGGATAGTTTTAGAAGAGTGGATGCCGGACAATTGTCTAGATGCAGTGCATCTCTATTTTCCTGATCCATGGCATAAGAAGAAACATTGGAAGCGACGAATTGTTCAGAGCGACTTCGTAGATTTGATGTATAGAAAGCTTAAGCCTGGTGGACATATCCATGTCGCAACAGATTGGGTTCCTTATGCCCAATGGACAGAGAGCAAGTTTGAAGAAGATTCCAGATTTATTGGGGGAGTAATTCCTAAACCAGATTTCCGTCCGCTAACAAGATTTGAAGATAAAGGACTCGACAAGGGACATATAGTCACAGATTTAAAATACGTTAAGGCTTAGATTTTTCCAGTCTCTTCATACTTTGCCATTAAATTTATTCTGCGCACATGTCGTTCATCGCCAGGAAATGGTGTGGCAATAAATTTATCTACAAGCTCCAAGCAAAATTCTTCGCTATGCATGCGCCCACCAATTGAGATCACATTTGCATTGTTATGTTCACGTGCCAGAACTGCAGTTTCAAGGGACCAAACTAAGGCCGCCCGAATTCCCTTAACTTTATTTGCTGCCATCTGCTCGCCATTGCCAGAACCACCGAGAACTATTCCAAGTGAACCAGGATCTTTTGCAACGCCTTGCGCTGCAGGAATACAGAAAACCGGATAGTCATCGAGCGCGTCATATTCAAGGGGACCGTGATCGATTACTTCGTGGCCGCTTGCTTGAAGGTGCTTAACAATTACACCCTTGAATTCCAACCCCGCGTGGTCGCTTCCGATATGAATTCTCATTTCGCAATAATGGCAGAAAATCCAAAAGGCCCGCACTATTTTTAGTGAGAGCCCTTTGAATTACTTAGAGAATGGCTATTTAATTTATGACTTCTTCTTTAACGACATTGGCTTTGCCGCACCTGCTCCATCTCTATCGTGGTCGCCCTTGCCCATTCCGCCAATCTTTGGACCAGGAACTGCCTCAACTTGCTTAGTAACACGGGCTGTTAGACCTGCCTTCGCAGTTGTTGCCTGAGCCGCAGTTAACTTTCCAGCAGTAACAGCTGCATCAATTTCAGTTGTTTCTAAATTAACAAGTGCTGTAATCAAAGCGCCTTTCTTATCACCAGCAAGAGTTGCAAGTGACTTACCAGCAAGACGTGCTGCACTTAAATCTGCTGCAGTAATTCCTAGAGTTGAAATAATTAGTGCTTGGTGCGCAGCAGAATTCTTACCCATCGATCCCATTCCACCAGCCATGTGCTTTACAGGTGCCGCAGCAATAATCGCTGCAGTGATTGCATCTGATTGCGCCTGTGTGATTGTTCCTTTTGTAACTAGACCTGAAAGCGCTGTTGCAACTTTTAATTGAATTCCATCCTCACGTTCTGAATCAGCCTGTGCTGTCGCAATTGTTCCGATTGTTCCAAGTGAAAGAGCTGTTGCCATTACAACGACTGCTATTTTCTTATTCATAATTCGTTACTCCTCTGACTCGAAAGTTACTTTAATAATCTTCGATTAGTCCCGGTCTTAGAAGCGGTTACTTCTAGATACCCGTAGATAACATCCCTAGGCTGTGGAGAATAGTTAATAAACCTGAAATTAAACTGTGAGTATTTAGCGTTCTTCAACTTTCCCTGCAAGGGATGAGAGGTCGCACCCACCTATTTACTTGAATAAGCGGCAAATTTCGCGGATGCTAATTATTACCGCTCCTAATCAAGGAGCAAAGAGTCCAGAAACGTGGCTTGAAATGATTTCGCTGAAGTACTCAAAGATTTTTGCTCTAGCGCTCACCTCATTTTTAATCACGGGAACACTAAGCACTTCAATTAATGCTCAAGCAAATACCCTTAAGAAGATAACAATTAGCAAAGCAGGGCGTGTAGTAACACCGGGAATAAACACTTTATTAAGCGGTAAAGGTTCACCTAAATCAACCATTGGAATTGATGGCGATTTCTATATCGACACAAACATGATGAATATCTACGGACCTAAAGCAAAAGGAAAATGGCCCGCTGCCGTATCGTTAAAAGGAACAGCAGGTACTAACGGAACCAATGGCAATAACGGCTCCACTGGAGCCACTGGAGCAACAGGTGCGAAAGGAACTTCAACAAATGGAGTCGACGGTGCAACCGGTCCAACTGGAGCATCAGGTTCTTCTGGTTCTGGATCCGCTGGCCCATCAGGTTCAACTGGCGCTACTGGCCCAGCAGGTTCAACTGGCGCTACTGGCCCAGCAGGCGCAACCGGTCCAACTGGAACTCCAGGTTCAACCGGTGCGCAAGGACCAATTGGAACAACAGGAAATACTGGACCTACTGGAAGTCAAGGAACAATTGGTAACACAGGACCGGCAGGAGCTACAGGACCCGCGGGTTCCAATGAAGTCTCTGTTTACAATTTAACAGTGGTCGGTGGTACGACTCAGTGGCTTTTGTCTTCAGGTACGCCAACTTCTATTTTTAGTAATCCGTTTGGAAATTTGCAACCCAATACAAAATATAGATTCACAATAATTGTTAAAGGTGTAACCAACTGGTCAGGGTTCGCAGACTTAAGTGTGGGATCCGTAGTGGCAATAACTGGAGTTGGAGCAACTCTAAATTATTCAACGCAATATGGATTTGGCAATAATTCAGATGCGGCATTTGCTTCAACTTTCACTTTTTCATTCCTACATGAAGGAACAGTGGTGGTTGGTGAAAATCTCTCTACTTTGAATGTATCCGTTATTGATGGTGCAGGCTGGTCAGCATTGTTATCAACACATACGTTTTTTATGAATGCAACTGCATATGTTCAAATCGCCTGATTAATCATTTTTGTTACCATCTGAAACCCATTAAAACTATGGAGCGGGTGACCGGGATCGAACCGGCATGGCCAGCTTGGAAGGCTGGGGCTCTACCATTGAGCTACACCCGCAGATTTCGTGCGATACGCATGAATTGAGCGTGGACCAGCGGTTATGTTACACCGCTCGGGAGATTGGCTCCGCCCACCTTATGAATTCACCCTCAACACGCATGAATTTTCCTTGGGAAATGGTGTGTGGTTTCGGGGTCTACTAATAGGTAAGGACTAGCCTGAGTTTCATCTTCCTCCGGCTTGTGTGCCGTGAATGCACACGGGGTCGCAAACACCCCCGATACCAAAATCAGAAAGGTTCGCCCATGCTAGATAGTTATTTCAAAATATCTGAACGTGGCTCAACCGTAGGTCGTGAAGTACGTGGTGGTTTCGTCACGTTCTTCACAATGGCTTACATCGTGGCACTTAACCCGTTGATCATCGGTCTATCAAAAGATGCTGACGGAAAGTTCCTCGGAGGTGGAGACGCTCCTAATCTTGCGGCAATTGCTGCAACAACTGCGCTAGCCGCAGGTGTACTTACAATCCTGATGGGCCTCATTGGAAACTTTCCATTAGCGCTCGCAACCGGTCTTGGCCTCAACACATTCGTTGCAGTCGGTATTGCATCGAAGATGTCATGGGCAGATGCAATGGGGCTAGTTGTTCTTGAAGGAATAATTATTACCGTTCTTGTTCTAACTGGTTTCAGAACAGCGGTATTTCGTGCCGTACCGGCGCAACTAAAGATCGCTATCTCTGTCGGTATCGGTCTATTCATTGCACTTATCGGTCTGGTTGATGCCGGTTTTGTACGTCGCACAGGTTCTGGTCCAGTACCAGTAACACTTGGCGATGGCGGAACTCTTGTTGGTTGGCCAATCGTTGTATTCGCATTCGGACTTTTCTTGATGATTGGCTTGATGGTCAAGAAGGTAAAGGGAGCGATTCTTATCGCGATTATCGTCGCAACTGGCGTAGCTATAGCAATTGAATCTGCATTCAAAATTGGTCCAAATTTTGATGGTAAAACCTTTAATCCAAAGGGCTGGGGACTAAACGTTCCAAAGCTTCCTTCAGATATCGTTGCAACGCCAGACTTTGGAATCCTTGGACACTTCAGTCTCTTCGGTTCATTTAGCCGAGTATCTCTAGTTGCAGGAATCCTCTTTGTATTCACTCTTTTGCTATCTGACTTCTTCGACACTGTCGGAACAGTTACGGCAATCGGTCACGAATCAGGGCTGATTGATAGCAAGGGCGATGTTCCAAATAACGACAAGATCCTCTTTGTTGACTCCGTGGCCGCAATGGCCGGTGGCGCAGCAAGCATCTCTTCAAATACCAGCTACATCGAATCAGCAGCAGGTGTTGGCGAAGGTGCTCGTACAGGTTTGGCATCAGTTGTAACTGGTGTGCTATTCCTGTTCACGACATTCCTTGCGCCACTCGTTGCAGTAATTCCTTACGAAGCAGCAACTCCTGCACTTGTAGTCGTCGGATTCTTGATGATGACACAGATCAAGGGCTTGGATTGGGCTGACTATGGAATTGCAATCCCTGCATTCCTAACAATTATCTTGATGCCATTTACTTACAATATTTCTGTAGGTATCGGCGCCGGATTTGTTTCACATGTTGTGATCCGCATAATCCAAGGTCGTCGCAGCGAAGTACATCCACTGCTTCTCTTGGTTTCAGGTCTCTTCATGGTCTACTTCTTGAGCTCTCCAATTAATGCTTGGATCGGCTAATTAAGTAATAAATAAGTAAAAGAAGTAATTGAGAGGGGCTCGAGGGAAACCTTGGGCCCTTTTCTTCTGCTTTGAACTTGGTTTTGAGTGGGGAATTTAGGGCTTAGAATTCGGACTTACGCCGCGGGGCGTAGCGTAGTGGCTAGCGCGCCTGCTTTGGGAGCAGGAGACCGGAGGTTCGAATCCTCTCGCCCCGACCAGAGTTCTTAATTAACTCTTAATTCTAAAATAAAAACGCTAGGAGCAAAGTGAAAAGCGCAGTCGAGACTCTCTCCCCAACTCGGGTAAAACTTTCAGTTGAAGTTACATTTGAAGAATTAGAGCCACATATTTCCAACGCCTATAAAGCACTTGGCGAGCGCATCAATATTCCAGGATTCCGTAAAGGCAAAGTTCCGCAAGCAATGATCGAACAGCGCGTCGGTCGCCCAGCAATTTTGGATGAGGCAATCAACTCATCGCTCTCACCTTTTTATGCTGCCGCACTTAAAGAGCAGAATGTCTTTGTAATCGGCCGCCCAAATATCGAAGTCACAGAATTGGTTGATCGCGAGAAGTTCTCATTCACTGCTGAAGTAGATGTTCGCCCAGAACTCAAGCTTCCAGATTTCTCAAAGATCATTCTTACCGTTGAAGATGTTGTTGTTTCAGATACCGAAGTTGCCGAACAAGTTGATGTTCTCCGTGCCCGTTTTGGAACTTTAACTACAGTTGAGAAGGCGGTAGAAAATGGTAACTTTGTCTCACTAGATTTAAACGCAACAATCAATGGTGAATCCGTTGAAGGCGGAACTGCGAATGACCTTTCATATGAAGTCGGTACAAACCGTATGGTTGATGGTCTTGATGAAGCGCTAATCGGATTGAAGGCTGGCGAATCAAAGCGTTTTGAAACCGTACTTGTCGGTCAGAAAGATGGCGAGAAGGGCGCAGTAGATGCAACTGTTAAAGCAGTTAAGCATCGCGACCTACCAGAGTTAAATGATGAGTTCGCAAAGTTGGCGTCAGAGTTTGAAACTTTGGCTGAGCTTCGCACCGATATCCAAACCCGTTTAGAGCGAGTGAAGCACCTTGAACAAGGCGCACATGCCCGCGATCTATTAGTTGAAAAACTGATTGCTGATGTCGAGATTCCGCTTCCTGCAAACATTATTGAAGATGAAGTAAATGACCACCTTGAAAAAGAGGGTCGCCTTGAGGATGAAGCTCATCGCAAAGAGGTAACTGAAGAGGTTACTAAGTCACTCACCCAAGAGATTCTCTTTGACAATATTGTTTCAGCCGAGAGCGTTTCAGTAAACGAGAACGAATTAACGGAATATCTGATCCGGGCATCCCAACGGTATGGAATGTCACCAGATCAATTTATTAAAGAAGTATCAGAAGCCGGCCAGATCACAACGATGGTTGCCGAAGTTTCAAGAGCAAAGGCACTTGCCGGAGTTCTCTCTCGCGTGAAGGTAGTTACAACTTCAGGCAAGGAAGTTAACCTCGAAGAGTTGGCGCCAAAGCAAGCTGCTCCAGCCGCCGAATAATCTCGCTTTCTCTGAGGGCGAACAGCCCACGCAAGGCTTTTGCCTATTTGCGGAAGCATTTGGCCGCAAACATTGTTAGTGTCATTACTAGGTAAAAAAGTTCAAATCAGTTTAAAGATAACCAAATAATCAGGAGGAAGTTGTGGATCTCATTACGCCGCGTCTTGCGGGATCAGCACCAAGTGGTGGATTAGATGACCAGGTTTATAACCGGCTTCTAAAAGAACGCATCATCTTTCTGGGTTCAGTCGTTGAGGATTCAATGGCGAACGCGATCTCTGCGCAATTACTTTTACTTGCCGCCGAAGATCCAGATAAAGATATTTTTCTATATATAAATTCGCCAGGTGGATCTATTTCTGCTGGTATGGCGATTTATGACACGATGCAATACATCAACAACGATGTTGCAACTGTTGCAATGGGTCTTGCCGCTTCAATGGGCCAGTTCCTACTTTGCGCAGGCGCAGCTGGAAAGCGTTACGCACTTCCACACGCAAGAATCATGATGCACCAACCTTCAGGTGGCATCGGCGGAACTGCATCAGATATCAAGATTCAAGCAGAACAAATGTCATTTACTAAGAAGAAGATGGCAGAACTTATTTCATTCCACACTGGCCAGAAGCCAGAAACAATCGAAGCCGATTCTGATCGCGACCGTTGGTTCACTGCTGAAGATGCAAAGACATATGGCTTTGTTGATCATGTTGTTCGCTCTGCTGGTCAGGTATCTGGAAGCGGAGGAACTGCAAAATGATAATTGATCCTATTAAGAGCCGTTACGTACTACCGACTATTGAAGAGAAAACTTCATATGGTTACAAGCGCTTAGATCCATACACAAAACTCTTTGAAGAGCGCATTATTTTCTTGGGCCAAGCAATCGATGACACCGTAGCAAACGATGTTATGGCACAACTATTGACGCTTGAATCAATGGATCCAGATCGCGACATCATGATGTACATCAACTCACCTGGTGGATCTTTCACCGCGTTGACTGCAATTTATGACACGATGCAATTCGTTCGCCCAGATGTAATGACAATTTGTTTGGGCCAAGCAGCATCAGCAGCAGCAATCCTTCTTGCTGGTGGCGCTAAGGGAAAGCGTTACGCCCTTGAACATGCACGCATCTTGATTCACCAGCCATATAGCGAAGGTGGCGGACAGGGTTCTGATATTGAAATCCAAGCCCGCGAGATTATGCGCATGCGTACTCTGCTTGAAGAGATGTTGGTCAAGCACACCGTTAAAAGCGCGGAAGAAGTTACGAAAGATATTGAACGCGACAAGATCCTTACTGCAGCAGAAGCTGTTGAATATGGGTTGATCGACCAAGTAATGGTTAGCCGTAAGGCATCAGCAACAAAGTAAATTAAAATTCGCCTATAAGCGAACAGAGTTAGGCTGGGATTTACTCGCAAGAATCGGGGCAAAGTCCTAGCCTTCTCTTATGAATACGCGCATTGGTGAATCTGGCGATCTCTTGAAATGTTCTTTCTGCGGAAAGACGCAGAAGCAAGTCAAAAAGTTAATCGCCGGTCCTGGCGTTTATATTTGCGATGAATGTATTGAACTCTGTAACGAAATAATTATTGAAGAACTCGAAGAGACCAGTTCACTCGGGTTAGCCGAACTTCCAAAGCCACAAGAGATTTATGAATTTTTAGATCAATATGTTGTTGGCCAAGATCGGGCAAAGAAGTCGCTCTCTGTTGCGGTCTATAACCACTACAAGCGTGTGCAATCCGGCGAATCAAAGCGTGAAGAATCAATCGAACTTTCTAAGTCAAATATTTTAATTCTTGGACCAACTGGTTGCGGCAAGACTTTGCTTGCACAAACTCTGGCCAGAATGCTTAACGTGCCCTTCGCAATTGCTGATGCAACCGCTCTAACTGAAGCCGGTTATGTTGGTGAAGATGTTGAGAATATTTTGCTCAAATTAATCCAGGCTGCTGATTACGATGTTAAGAAGGCAGAAACCGGAATTATTTATATCGATGAAATTGATAAGGTCGCGCGCAAGAGTGAGAATCCATCAATCACCCGCGATGTTTCTGGTGAAGGCGTTCAGCAAGCACTTCTTAAGATTCTCGAAGGTACAACTGCAGCCGTTCCACCACAAGGTGGACGTAAGCACCCACATCAAGAATTTCTACAAATTGATACAACCAATATTCTCTTTATAGTTGGTGGCGCATTTGCCGGACTTGAAAAAATTATCGAAGGGCGCAAAGGCAAAGCTGGTGTTGGATTTAATGCAACGCTTCAAAGCGCAGAAGAGAACGCTGCGAAAGATATCTTTGGCGAAGTAATGCCAGAAGACCTTTTGAAATTCGGAATGATTCCAGAATTTATTGGCCGTCTGCCAATTCTTACCAGTGTTGAGAACCTTGATCGTCCAGCTCTTATCGAGATTCTTACTGAGCCAAAGAATGCTCTTGTAAAGCAATATCAGAAGCTATTTGAATTAGATGGCGTTGAACTTGAATTCTCACCAGATGCACTTGAAGTTGTTGCTGATCTAGCAATCAAGCGTGGTACTGGAGCGCGTGGACTTCGAGCAATCATGGAAGAAACTTTGCTCAGCGTTATGTATGAGATTCCTTCAAAGCCTGATGTTGCAAAGGTGATAATTACGCCACAAGCAGTTCTAAAAGAAGCGCCTCCTACATTGATAAATCGCCCAGCGGGTGGTCCAAAGCGTCAAAGTAAGGCTGAGAAAGCCGACAAGATAGATAAGAGTTCAGAAGAGAAGAGCGCTTAATCTAGACTCAACTCCTATGAGCGATAGCAATAAATCTAATAAGAAAGAGTTAGCAGCCGCTTTCGTACCTGCTGATATCGAAGCGCCGCTCTATCAAAAATGGTTATTGGCTGGTTACTTCACTGCAGATGCTAAATCTACAAAGCCACCATTCACAATTGTTATTCCACCACCGAATGTAACTGGAAGTCTTCACATCGGTCACGCCCTTGATCACACACTTCAAGATGTATTAATTCGTATGAAGCGCATGAAGGGTTTTGAAGCCCTTTGGTTACCTGGAATGGACCATGCAGGAATTGCAACTCAGAACGTTGTTGAAAAACAATTAGCAACGCAAGGATTATCACGGCATGATCTTGGTCGCGAAGCATTCGTAGCAAAAGTTTGGGAATGGAAAGCGGAATCAGGTGGCTTAATTCTTGACCAGATGAAACGTCTTGGCGATTGCGTTGATTGGTCACGTGAACGCTTCACAATGGATGCCGGACTTTCCAAAGCAGTACTAGAAATATTTAAGCGGTTATATGATGCCGAATTAATTTATCGCGCAGAACGAATTATTAATTGGTGTCCGCGATGCTTAACAGCGCTATCTGATATCGAAGTAGAACACAGTGATGATTCTGGTGAGTTTGTGCAGGTTCGCTATGGCGATGATGAAACCTCAATTGTTGTAGCAACCACTCGCGCTGAAACCATGATGGGTGATGGCGCAGTTGCGGTTCATCCTGATGATCCAAGATATAGAGATTTGATCGGTAAGAGCGTTCTTCTGCCACTCGTTAATCGAATGATTCCGATTATTGCAGATGAATTAGTTGATCCTGAATTTGGTACTGGCGCAGTAAAAGTAACTGGCGCCCATGACGCAAATGACTTTGAAATGGCGATGCGCCACGGAATAGAAATGCCAATCATCATGAACGAGCACGGAGTAATGGCTAACTCTGGAACCCGGTTTGACGGGATGGATCGATTTGAAGCGCGTAAAGCGGTTGTTGAAGAGCTTCGCAAGATGGGTCGCATTGTTTCGGAGAAGCGACCATATATTCATGCAGTTGGACATTGCCAACGTTGTGAAACAACAATAGAGCCAAGGCTTTCTAAACAATGGTTTGTGAAAGTTGCACCTCTAGCGAAAGCAGCTGGGGATGCGGTTCGCGATGGCAGAATTAAAATTGAACCAGAAGAACTTGCGCCAAGATATTTTGAGTGGATAGATAATATGCACGACTGGTGTATCTCTCGCCAACTTTGGTGGGGACATCAGATTCCGGTTTATTACGGACCAAATGGTGAAGTTGTTGTATGTGGGCCAGATGAAACACCACCTGCTGGTTATATTCAAGATCCAGATGTTTTAGATACCTGGTTCTCCTCTGGATTATGGCCATTTTCAACTTTAGGTTGGCCAGATAAAACAGATGATCTTGCAAAGTTCTTCCCAACCAGCGTTCTCGTTACAGGTTATGACATCCTATTTTTCTGGGTAGCACGAATGGTTCTTCTAGGATTATTTGTAACAGACGGTGTCGCACCATTCCATACGATTGCCTTGCACGGACTGGTTCGAGATCGCTTCGGTAAGAAGATGAGTAAATCTCGAGGAAATACCGTTGATCCAATTGAGTTTATGGATAAGTACGGTTCAGACGCGCTTCGCTTCACGCTGGCCCGTGGTGCAAATCCGGGAACTGATCAAGCAATCGCTGAAGAGTGGATTGGTGGATCTCGTAACTTTGCAACCAAGCTCTGGAATGCCTCACGTTTTGCGATCATGAATGGCGCAAATATCGACGGTGAAGTTCCTGAATTCAAATCATTAAATGCGATTGATCAATGGATTTTAACTCGCTTAGACGAAACTGTTGAATCAGTTGACCAACTTCTTGAGAAATTTGAATTCGCTAAGGCCTGTGAAATTATCTATCACTTTGCTTGGGATGACTTATGCGATTGGTATCTTGAACTTTCAAAATCAACTTTTGTTGCTGGAGGCGATGGCGCCACCAATTCAAAGCGAGTATTAGGACGCGTTCTAGATCAACTATTGCGCTTGATGCACCCAACAATGCCATTTATTACCGAGGAACTCTGGTGCTCATTTACCGGTGGTGAAACCCTTGTCACAGCTGACTGGCCAAAAGCCAATCCAGAGAACCGCAGCGAAGAATCGAAAGTAATTGTGGAACAACTCAAGGATCTGATAACCGAGATTCGCAGATTTAGAAATGATCAAGGAATAAAGACCTCAGCAAAGATTGGTGCCAACCTAATTGGCCTTGAATCACTCTCGAACTATGAAGCAGCAATTCGCTTTGTCTGTCGGATTGAACCAATTTCAGGAAGTGCAAGTGCCGGAATTGAAGTAGGAAAAGTTAAAGTTGAATTCGATCTTACTGGCGCGATAGATGTTGTTGCCGAACGTGCACGATTAACAAAAGATCTAGCAACGGCTGAAAAGGATCGAGCCACTGCAAAGGTGAAGTTAGAGAATGAAGGATTCATGGCAAAGGCGCCAATCGAAGTTGTCCAAGAAATTAGAGAGCGACTTGCAGAAACTAGCGCTGATATCGAAAGTATCACTGCGCTTCTTGCGGCACTACCAAAATCGTGATTCCAACACCAGAAGATTTAGAAGTTCTTAAAATTATTGAGGCTGCGCTGATGAAGCGCTGGCCGGAGAATAAAATTGAACCTTCACTCGATCGGATATCTGCGCTGGTAGATGCACTTGGTTCACCACAAATTTCATTTCCTACGGTTCATATCGGTGGAACAAATGGCAAGACAAGTACATCCCGAATGGTTGATGCGCTATTTACTGAACTTGAATATCGAACTGGACGATTTACTAGTCCACACTTAGAGAGTTTTCTAGAACGTATTTCGATCAAGGGTGAAGCTATTAGCCCTGCAGAGTTAATCGCAACTTATAACGATATTGCGCTCTATTTGGATTTAATAGACAGTCGCTCAGATACTCCGATTTCTTACTTTGAAGCGCTAACCGCACTTGCCTTTGTGGCATTCGCCGAACATCCAGTGGATATCGGAATTATCGAAGTCGGCATGGGCGGAGATTGGGATGCAACTAATGTAATTCAGAGCACCGTATCAGTATTGATGCCGATTGGCTTGGACCATACTGAATATCTCGGTGAAACGATTGAAGAGATTGCAAGAACGAAAGCTGGAATTATTAAGCCAGAGTCCCATGTTGTATTGGCAGCACAAGAGCCCGAAGTTGCCCGAATCCTTCTGGAAAGGGTTGTAGAAAAATCAGCAATTCCATATCGCGAAGGAATTGAATTCGCGTTACTGCGTCGAGATATTGCAGTGGGCGGTCAACTAATTGCAATCAGGGGAGTACACGGTGAATACTCCGATATTTATTTACCGCTTCACGGGGCCCATCAAGCAGCCAATGCAGCAATCGCAGTTGCAACCGTTGAAGCATTTGTCGGCGTTAAGTTGGATGAAGATTTGGTGCGTGCTGCATTTGCCGGCGTATCGTCACCGGGCCGCTTGGAAATTTTGCATCGAGACCCGACAGTCATTATCGATGCCGCTCATAATCCACATGGCGCAAAGGCGCTAGCAGAAACAATCCGTAGCGAATTCGACTTCGAATCTATTTTCTGCGTCCTTGGAATACTTGGCGATAAAGATGTCAAAGGATTTCTAAAGGCGCTAGAACCTGTTGTGGATCGATTAGTTGTCACAAAATCTGAATCACCTCGCGCCCTTTCTGTGGCTGAATTATTCGCATTGGCCGTCGAAGTTTTCGGGAGTGATCGAGTATTTAAAGAGGATGATTTAGCATCAGCAATTACATATGCCATGGAACAAGTTACTTTGATCAATCAAGTAAGTGATGGAGTAAGCGCAGTGGTAATTACCGGATCGGTTGTTACAGCGGGTTCAGCTAGAGTTATTCTGAAGAAGATTGGGAGGGCGGTAGAAAAATGAGAATCCTTAGCGCCGCGGTCTTAACTATGGAAGCCTTCGTAATGGGATTTGCAGTTCTACTTGCAATGGGCGAACACACTGGCAGCGCACTCACACTTGGTGGCGTAATTGCGATCGCAGCTCTGTTGACTGCAGGATTAATGAAGAAGCGAATTGGTTGGATTATTGGCTCAATCTTGCAGATTGCAATGATCGGATACGGATATGTTGTGACGCCGATGTATTTCATGGGCGCACTTTTTGCCGGACTTTGGGTAGCCGCCTTTATTGTGGGCCGCAAGGGTGAGGCAATTCGAGCCGAACTTCTCAGACAAAGGCCCCTTAAATAGCTTCCGGGAGCGGCAAATTCTGGGATTAAGAACTTTCAGGCCGCCGCATTAGACTGACGCCCGTGAATTCCCAGAAACTAGAACGCACCCTAATCTTGGTAAAACCAGATGGCGTACGTCGCTCATTGGTTGGCGAAGTTATTCGTCGCGTTGAAGCAAAGGGATATCAAGTTGTTGGTTTAAAAATGTTGACACCAACACGTGAAATTCTTGCAAAACATTATGCAGAGCACGAGGGAAAACCATTCTACGAACCGTTACTTGAGTTTATGTTGTCCGGACCAATTGTTGCGATGATCGCAGAAGGAAATCGCGTGATTGAAGGATTCCGTAAATTGGCTGGAGCAACAGATCCAACTACAGCCGAACCAGGAACAATTCGCGGTGATTTAGCTCGTGACCAAGGTACAAAAGTCGTTCAAAATATTGTTCATGGATCAGATTCACCAGAATCTGCAGCTCGTGAAATTGCAATCTTCTTTCCCGAGTTAAATTAATTGAAAGGTCTTAAATGAGCAAAAAGAATCCAAATCGTATGTCATTTATCGGAAGAGACATGGCTGTCGACTTAGGTACCGCAAATACACTTGTTTATGTTCGTGGTCGCGGAATTGTTCTTAATGAGCCAAGTGTTGTTGCAATAAATCAAGATACGGGCGGAATCCTCGCAGTGGGCCTTGAAGCAAAGCGCATGATCGGTCGCACACCTGGAAACATTGTCGCAATTCGCCCACTTAGAGATGGCGTAATTGCCGACTTTGATACAACAGAACGCATGCTTCGATACTTTATTCAAAAGGTGCACCGTCGTCGTTATTTAGCTAAGCCAAGAATTGTTGTTTGTGTTCCATCAGGCATTACAGGTGTTGAACAACGCGCAGTAAAAGATGCTGGTTACGCAGCAGGCGCACGGAAGGTTTATATTATTGAAGAGCCAATGGCTGCGGCTATCGGCGCCGGACTTCCAATTCACGAACCAACAGGAAATATGGTTGTTGATATTGGTGGCGGAACAACTGAAGTTGCGGTTATTTCACTTGGTGGAATTGTTACCGCGCTTTCAATCCGCGTTGGTGGAGATGAACTAGACCAATCAATTATTGATTGGGTTAAGCGCGAATACTCACTTCTATTAGGAGAGCGCACTGCTGAAGAAATTAAGATGGCCATTGGGTCTGCATACCAACTACCTGGCGAACCCGATGCCGAAATTCGCGGTCGCGATCTTGCAACTGGTCTACCAAAAACTATTCGGGTATCTGCCGAAGATATTCGTAAGGCGATGGAAGATCCAGTAAACCAAATTGTTAATGCTGTTAAGAGCACGCTAGATAAGACACCACCTGAGTTAGCGAGTGATCTAATGGATCGCGGCATTGTTCTAACTGGCGGTGGCGCCTTGCTTCGCGGGCTAGATGAGCGACTTCGTCATGAGACTGGAATGCCAGTTCATATTTGTGAGCGTCCATTGCAAGCAGTTGCCGAAGGTTCTGGCAAGTGTGTTGAAGAATTCGAAGCTTTAGAGAAGGTTTTGATTTCTGAACCTCGCCGTTAAGGAGAAAATAAATTGGCAGCTGGTGGCAACAATCGCTCTCGCCTTCTGCTTGTAATTCTTCTTGTAACTTCGCTATTTCTAATTACCTTAGATCTTCGTGGAGTAAGCATTACCAAGAATTCAAGATCGGCAACCCAATCCTTATTGGCCCCAGTTCAACGAGGGGTGTCAGATTTCTTCTCGCCAGTCGGCAATTTTTTCTCGGATATAAAGAATTTTGGTAAGACCAAGGCCGAGCTTAAAGATTTAAAGAGTGAGAATGCAAAGCTTCGTAAGAAAGTAATTTTTAATAAGGACACCAACGGACAGCTCAATAAGTTAAAAGGTGTACTGGATCTTGCTGGACGGGGTGGATACAAAGTTGTATCTGCTCGGGTAATTGGAAAAGGAAGTTCTTCTACATTTAGCCAGACAATAACAATCGACGCTGGAACTAATGACGGTGTAAAAAAAGATATGACAGTCATGGGCGAACTTGGCCTAGTAGGAGTAGTTAAGAGCGCAACTTCTACCTCTGCCATTGTTCTTCTAATGAACGATCCAACATTTCGCATCGGTGTTCGCATCGCAAGGAGCCAGAGCGTTGGGGTTTTAATGGGCGAGGGGGATAACACATATACCTTGCAACTCTTAGATCCTTCAGGAAGTATTGAAGTAAATGATGTTTTACTCTCACTCGGAAGTGATAACAACAGACCTTTTGTTCCCGGTTTGCCAGTCGGCTATGTAAAGTCAGTAAAAAATACGAGTGCAACCTTGACGCAAGAAGCCAGTGTTAAGAGTTACTCAAATCTGGGAAGCCTTGGAGTTGTTTCAGTAATTATAAGAGTTCCAAATGGTGGGCCAAAAGATGCGCTAATACCGCAGCCAATCCCGACGCCAACAACAACAATTTATGTAACGCAATCACCTACGCCAGAGGCCACGAATTGAGTTGGAGCCGCGCTGGATTTAGCGCCCTAATTCTATTTTTCTTTTTCGTTGTTCAAGAATCCGCAATTTCAAAGATAGATTTTCCTATTTCAGGTTTCTCCCTTTATCTATGTGTTCTCCTTGGGTTAATGGCGCTCGAAGATAGATTTGGCGCAATCGCCATGGGGTTCATCGGCGGGCTAATTCTTGATCTCTCGCCATCTAGCGATTCTCCTTTCGGAAAATGGGCGCTAATTCTTACCCTCGTTGGATACTTATTCTCTAGAAATCGCGAAAGCATTGGCGACTTTACTGAAAGGCCTATTGCATTTGTTTTATTCGTGTCAGCTGGAGCGACTGCAACGTTATTAATATTCTTAATACTTGGCGTAATACTTGGCGAAAATAATGGTGCTGTTATCACAAATTTGCAGACTGTGGTTGGAAATGGGATTTGGACTTTACTATTCTCATCAGCTTTATTGCCAGGCTTAGCAGCATTGCGTAATTACACCTTAACCTCTAGAGAGCGACTATGAGTGTTCGCTCTAGATTAAATTTAGTTATTGTTCAAGCGTTAATTATTTCGTTAATGCTTGCTTTAACTGGTCGACTCTTTTATCTACAAGTTGCTGCGGGCCTTAAATATCAAGATGCTGCACTTAGTATCCAGAGTCGAGATGTTGTAAATCCAGCTATTCGTGGTGCAATCGTTGATAGTTCTGGAATTCCGCTTGCCATGGATCGTCCAGGAATGGTCATATCAGTTGACCGAAGTATTGTTGATAAGTTGCCCGACAAAGGCAGCGCTGTAATTGCTCGCGTAGCCAAACTTGTTGGCAAGGTTCCAGAGAATATTTTTATTGCAACAAGGCTTTGTGGTGAGATTAAAACCTCGCAAAACATTGGATGTTGGAAAGGAACTCGATTCCAACCTATCCCAGTCACGAGAACCGCGACTAAAGAACAAGCTTTGAAAGTATTAGAGAATTCAGATTTATTTCCTGGAATAACTGCATTGTCAGTCCCGGTCCGCAGTTATCCATCAATGGCTGGAGAGAATGCGGCACATGTACTTGGATATGTTGGATCAGTAAGTGAGGATGATTTACTTGACTCAGATAAGAGCTATTTTCGCGAAGAAACTATTGGAAAAGATGGCCTTGAATTTCAATATGATGAATATCTGCGTGGTCGTGCCGGCATAAAGACGGTTATTGTTGATCGTAAAGAGTCGGTGACCAAGCAGGCGATTAGCACGCAACCAGTTTCGGGATTTAATTTGGTTACGAATCTAGATGCAAGGTTGCAGGCGGCAACCGAGAGAGCGCTGCAGTCATCAGTGTTGAGAGCTAAATCACTTGGTGGTCGGGCAGATGGTGGCGCGGCAATTGTGATGGATGTAAATAGCGGAAAGATTTTGGCCCTCGCTTCATACCCTACTTATGATCCAAATATTTGGCAGGTAGGTTTAACCCAGAAACAAGCAAATAATTTATTTAGCGAAAGCTCTGGTGTTCCTGCACTTAATAGGCCACTTCAAGGAATGTATGCACCAGCATCAACATTTAAATCTATCTCAGTTGTCGCTGCTATGAACGCTGGATATAACATGAGCGCTACCTATAAATGTCCATCAAAAGTTCTAATTGGTAATCGAGAATTCGCTAACTTTGAGAGTAAAGCCCAAGGAACAATATCTATGAAGCGTGCAATCGCTGTTTCTTGCGACACAATTTGGTATCAAATTGCTTACGATGAATGGGTGCGCGATGGTGGGCTCTCGCCTAAATCAGGGCTACATGACTATTTCTTTACTGCAGCACGTGGCTTTGGTATCGGGAAGATAACCGGAATTGATCTACCAAGTGAGGCCTCTGGTCGACTTCCAGATCGCACCTGGAAAGAGCGCATTTATAAAGAGAATAAGGATTTCTATTGCAATTTTAAGACTCGCGCAAAGAAATCAGATTTGACACCATTTTTGATTGAAGTTGCCCGCGAGAATTGCTTGGATGGAAATATTCTGCGTGCTGGAGACGCTGTTAACTTCTCAATTGGTCAGGGCGATACCTTGTTAACTCCAATTCAGATGACACAACTTTATGCAGCTATTGCTAACGGTGGCACAATTTATAAACCACAAGTTGCCCGAGCGATTGTTAAGCCCAACGGAGATATTGTTAAAGAGTTTTTACCTGAAGTAGTAGCAACCAATGTCTTATCTAAGAAAGCTAGTAATTTCTTGCATGAATCACTACGAGCTGTTGTCACAGAAGGAACTGCAGCAGGTGCGTTCCCAGGGTTCCCAGTTGCTGTTGCAGGTAAAACTGGAACCGCAGAAGATAAAGGTAGAAATAAAGATGGATCAGCCAAGGCAGATACTGCTTGGTTCGCATCATTTGCTCCGGCAGATAACCCTAAATATGTGGTTGTTATGGTTGTGAGTCAAGGAGGTTTTGGTTCCTCGATTTCAGCCATTGGAGTTAAAGATATCTGGACTGCACTCTTTGGAGTTGTTGGCGGAAAAGTTGATCCAACACAAGAAATTTTTCCAAATGGCGTACCGAGCAAATTACCAAAAGTTGATCCAAAGAACGCTAAGTTGGTCAAACCATGAGTATCTATTCCCAACGCAAAAGACGTGACCGCTTCCGTGAAAACTTCGGTAAATTCGACCAAATACTCTCCTTTTCAGTTGGTGCGCTGCTAATTATTGGGACTTTATTAGTTTACGCAGCAACTAGAAATTGGTTTGCTGCTCAAGGCCTTGATCCTGAATATTATTTGAAGCGCCATGTAGTTAATATTTTGATTGGTGGGCTACTTGCTTACCTAACAACGTTAATTGATTATCGATTACTTCGGGCATATACCCCGATTGTTTGGGGCCTTGCAGTGCTTGGCTTAATTATTGTTTTAATCCCTGGGCTTGGCAGTGAAATTAATGGTTCTAAAGCTTGGATCTCCTTTCCTGGTGGCTTTCAAATCCAACCTGCGGAATTAGCCAAGATTGCAATCATCGTTGGTATCTCAATGATCTTGGCAGAAAAACGGGATAAGGATGCAAATCCAACGGATCAAGATGTTTTAAAGGCACTCGCGATTGCAGCAGTTCCTATTGTGCTGATTTTGGTGCAACCCGATCTGGGCACAGTCGTAATTATTAGCGCAGCAATTCTTGCAATTATCGGAACATCTGGCGCTCCAACTAGATGGGTAGTCGGACTTCTAATTCTTGCTGTTATCGGCGGCTTCGTTGCAGTGCAAACAGGTGTCGTTGATAAGTATCAAGTTGCACGACTTCAATCATTCGTTGATCCGACAGCAGATCCACAAGCAACTGGATATCAACTTCGCCAATCTAGAATCACAATAGGTTCTGGTGGAATTATCGGAAAAGGTTTATTCAACGGCCCTCAAACAAACGGTCGCTTTGTTCCAGAACAACAGACAGACTTTATTTTTACCGTAGCTGGTGAGGAGCTAGGTTTTCTTGGAAGTGGCTTCATCTTGCTCTGCTTTACTTTGTTTTTCTTACGAGCTTTTGCGATTGCGCGGCGAACGAATGACTTATTTGGACGGCTTGTCTGTGTTGGCGTAATTGCTTGGTTTGCCTTCCAAACATTTGAAAACATCGGAATGACTATGGGCTTAGTTCCAATGACGGGAGTTCCATTGCCATTCATCTCTTATGGTGGATCGAGCATGTTTGCGAATTTAATCGGCCTGGGATTGATTCAAAACGTCCATTTACGTACCAGATAGGTTAAATACTTTTACCCTTAAGCGGGGGCGAAGTTGGTCTTTCGGCGCCTTTTAGGCGATACTTTGACTTAGCATTTCGCGCTCCGAGCGGCCTCAATAAATTTGACGGCCTTAATTACTCGAGGTAGCAGCAGATGCAAAAGCTTTCAAAAGGAAGTTTTACCAATATTTAGTTTTTAGATGAGGATTTAAGGTTATGGCAATAGTGCCAAAGGGTGCGCGTAAGCGCGCAAGCAAAAAATCTGCAGCCAAGGCTGCGGCAAAACAAGAGCCAGAAGTAGTCGAAGTTGAATCGAGCGAGAACGTCGAGAAGAAAACTTCAAAGAAATCTGCAGCTCCAAGTATTCCGGTTCCTATGTTTCAGGCAGCGCCAGAAGCAGTAGCGCCCAAGAAGGTTAAAGTGTCACCTCAAAATAAGGCTGAAGTTGCCGAAGCTCCAGAACAATCAGCAGATAGTGAAGATTCTGATTCCGATTCAGGTGCTCGCCGTCGCCGTCGTGGTGGCAGAGGCCGCCGTCGTGGTGGAAAAGATTCAAATGAGACGACTGAAGATCGCGATTCAGATTCTGATGAAGTCCTAGATGCCGGAGAAATTTCCGAAGATGGTGAAGATTCAACATCTGCATCACCACGTCGTCGACGTCGTCGTCGCGCAAAGGGCGATGGTGTAACTGCAGGCGAGACTATTGAAGAAGATGGCGTTATAACTGTTGTAAAAGTTAGAGAGCCTAGAGAAGCTAGGGAAGCGCGTCCACCACGGACTCGCGATGATCAACCAACTCGTTCTGATAGAGGCGGTCGCAATCGCAGCCGTAGCGATCGAAATGATCGTGGCGATCGTGGCAACCGCAATAACCGTGAACCAAGAGATTTTGTTCGCCGTCGCGGAATGATTATTACTGAATCAGAGTTCTTAGCTCGCCGTGAAAATGTAGATCGCCAGATGTTGGTTCGCCAAGCAGGAGATCGAACCCAGATAGCTGTCCTTGAAGACAAGATTATGGTTGAGCATTATGTAAATCGAAATAGCAATATTTCCTATGTTGGAAACGTTTATCTTGGAAAAGTTCAGAACGTTCTACCATCAATGGAAGCAGCATTCGTAGACATTGGTAAGGGCCGAAATGCAGTTCTCTATGCCGGTGAAGTTAACTGGGATACCGCAGGACTTGCAGATGGTGCACCTCGCAAGATTGAACATGTATTAAAGACTGGTCAATCTGTATTAGTTCAAGTTACAAAAGATCCAATCGGTCAGAAAGGCGCACGCCTAACTAGCCAGATTTCACTTCCAGGTCGCTACTTGGTTTATGTTCCAAGTGGTGAAATGAGCGGAATCAGTCGTCGCCTGCCAGATCAAGAAAGATCACGACTAAAAACTATTCTTAAGAATTTAATTCCAGAAGATGCTGGCGTAATTGTTCGTACCGCATCTGAAGGTGCCACCGAAGAAGAGCTTGAACGCGATGTAATTCGCCTAAAAGCGCAATGGGAAGATATTGAGAAGAAGTCACAAGAATCTGGCACAAATGCGCCGGCGCTTCTTTACTCTGAACCAGATCTAACGGTCCGCGTAATTCGCGATATTTTCAATGAAGATTTCAACAAATTAATCGTTCAAGGCGATCAAGCCTGGGAAGACATCAATAATTACCTTGGTCATATTGCACCTGAACTCACTGCAAAGATTGAAAAGTGGACAGGTACACGTGACTTATTTGTAGAGAATCGAATCGAAGAACAATTGGCAAAGGCCTTTGATCGTAAGGTTTATCTACCTTCAGGTGGCTCACTTGTAATTGATCGAACTGAAGCGATGATTGTTATCGACGTTAACACTGGAAAATTCATCGGTAAGGGTGGAAACCTCGAAGAGACTGTTACTAAGAACAACTTGGAAGCAGCAGAAGAAATCGCCCGCCAACTTCGCTTACGCGATATGGGTGGAATTGTGGTTATCGACTTTATTGATATGACCCTTGAATCAAACCGTGATCTTGTACTTCGACGACTTGTAGAAAGTCTTGGTCGCGATCGCACTAAGCATCAAGTTGCCGAAGTTACTTCACTTGGTTTAGTTCAAATGACTCGAAAGCGTGTAGGACAAGGGTTAATCGAAGCATTCTCAACAACTTGCGAAAGTTGTGGCGGTCGCGGAATTCATATTCATTCAGAACCTGTAACAAAGGTTGCACTTGAGAAGGATATGGAACAACGTTATGTGCCACAGGTTCATGAAGATGAGGCTGAAGCAGCAGAATCGCAAGAAGTTGCAGAAGAAGTAGAGGTTGCAGAAGTTAAGGCTCCTGCGCCAAAGCGTCGCCGTCGGGCAGTTAGTACTGGGGTAATTACGCCCGAATAGGGCCAGTTAATGCCAGTTTGACCTAAGGGCTACGCGCTCCGTATCCTTACCCTCTGCCAGTTTCCTGGCTAATTTAATAAATGCATTTGGAAAGGTGTCACCGTGTACGCGATTGTAAAAGCAGGCGGCCGTCAAGAGAAGGTTGCCGTTGGCGACACAGTAATTGTCGATCGCATCGATGCAAAAGCCGGTGCAGCTGTTTCATTCCCAGCGCTACTTGTAGTTGAAGGTGCGAACATCACATCTGATGCCAAGGCACTTGCTGGTGTAAAAGTTACCGGCGAAATTGTTGAAGAACTTAAAGGTCCAAAGATCGACATCCTTCGTTACAAGAACAAGACTGGCTATCGCCGTCGTCAAGGTTTCCGTTCCCAACTTACGCGCGTGAAGATCACCGCGATTACGAAATAAGGCAGGCGAATAA
>WLIT01000013.1 GCA_009726125.1 Actinomycetota bacterium
ACTTCAACTCGCGGTCACTCGATTACATCGATGCAGGCAATTTATGTTCCTGCAGATGACATCACCGACCCAGCGCCACACACAACATTCGCCCACTTGGATGCAACAACAGTGTTGTCTCGTCCAATTTCCGAACTTGGTATCTATCCTGCGGTAGATCCACTCGACTCAACATCACGTATTTTGGATCCACGTTACATCGGTGAGCACCACTTCCGTGTTGCAAACCGGGTAAAGCAAATCCTTCAGCGTTACAAGGATCTACAAGACATCATTGCAATTCTTGGTATCGATGAATTGTCTGAAGAGGATCGCATTCTTGTTGGACGTGCCCGTCGTATCCAGCGCTTCTTGTCACAGAACACATTCGTGGCAAAAGTTTTCACTGGTCTTGATGGTTCATTCGTTCCACTAACAGAAACAATCTCAGCATTCGAAGCACTTGCAGATGGAAAGTATGATCACGTTCCAGAACAAGCGTTCTTCATGTGCGGCGGCTTGGAAGATGTTGAAAAGCGCGCAGCAGAATTGGCAAAGGCATAATCCCAAATGTCTGCAAACTTAACTGTTGAAGTAGTATCTCCGGAGAAGCGGGTCTGGTCTGGCGAGGCGAAGATGATTTCGGCTCGCACACTAGAAGGTGACATCGGCGTATTGCCAGGTCACGCACCGCTTCTTGGAGTTCTAGTTGATGGTCAAGTAAGTATAAAAGTTGCTGATGGCACAACTCAGGAATTTAATATTCACGGGGGGTTTATCTCTGTCTCAAATAACCGAGTATCAATTCTCGGTGAATCAGCTGATTAGAAAATAATTTAGATGTGGCGCGAAACTTTTGCGCCAAGTGATTGCAGCGCTTCAACAAATCCTGGATAACCACGATCAACGTGGAAGGCATCCTCAACCGTTGTAATTCCTTCGCTTACAAGCCCAGCAAGGACAAGCCCTGCACCCGCACGAATATCGGTTGCGGCCACGGGCGCACCAGATAGCTGGTATTTACCTGCAATAGATGCGTGGTGGCCATCAACATGGATATCTGCTCCAAGTCGTTGTAGTTCACTCACGAACATGAACCGACCTTCGAAAACATTTTCGGTCACGATGGAATTTCCTTCAGCGATGGAATTCATTGTAATAACAAATGGTTGTAGGTCTGTTGGGAATCCTGGGTAGGGAAGTGTTGCGATATCTATAGCAACCGGACGTTTATCCATTCGTACTCGGAAACCATCTACTGTAGTTGTAATAACTGCGCCAGCGGCAACCAATTTATCTAGCGGAACTTCTAAGTGTTCTGGCCGTCCACCATGAATTGTTATGTCACCTTGAGTCATGACAGCCGCAAAGGCCCAAGTACCAGCAACGATGCGATCTGAAAGCGTTGCATGTGTTGTTGGTTTCAACTCTTTAACACCAGTAATTGTTATGACTGGCGTACCAAGTCCTTCAATCTTTGCACCCATTGCAATTAAGAATTCACCAAGATCTACAACATCGGGCTCTCTAGCCGCGTTATCGATTGTTGTGACACCCTTAGCAAGAACAGCAGCAGTCATGATGTTTTCGGTAGCACCAACACTTGGAAAATCAAGTGAGATTGCCGCTCCTGTTAATCCATTAGGGGCGGTCGCAATAACATAGCCATGTTCAGAGTGAGCTTCGGCTCCAAGATCAATCAAACCTTTGATGTGGAAATCAATTCCACGAGAACCAATTGCATCACCACCGGGGAGTGCGACTTCAACTTCACCGACGCGAGTTACAAGTGGACCTAAAACATTTATGGATGCTCGCATCTTGCGAACTAAATCGTAATCTGCGCGATGGCCTGGCACTTCTGGAACAAGTATTTTCATTCTGAGTGTTGCTCTGCCATAAGAACACTTGCAACCAAGGCGAGTTAGTAGTTCTTCCATAATATGGACATCAGCAATATCAGGAACATTTTCAATTGTTGTTTCGCCAACCGCAAGCAGAGATGCTGCCATTAACTTGAGGGCGGAATTCTTTGCGCCATAGACCGTAACTTCACCGGCAAGTCGGGTGCCGCCGACAATTTGGAAATATTCATTAGTATTTTCCATAGCGATCACCTCCGGCTTCCTAGTTTCGAGTGGTCTAATCGTAGTGAGTGAATTAGGCTCACCCCATGGTAAATCTAACGCGAATCTATACAAAAACTGGTGACGATGGCACAACCTCACTTGGGGATATGAGCCGAACTTCAAAGAATGATCCGCGGTTAGAGGCTTATGCAACCGTGGATGAAGCAAACTCATCAATTGGCGTCGTTCTGGCACTTGGTCAGATTGCAGACCCACAAATTGTTAAGTTATTAATCCGCATTCAAAATGATTTATTTGATGTTGGTGCTGATCTATGTACTCCAGTAATTGACGAACCAAAGATTCCGCCACTTCGAGTTATCGAATCTCAGATTGTATATTTAGAAGAACAGATAGATCATTACAACTCAAGCCTTGAACCACTGCACAGCTTCGTTCTTCCTTCAGGAACTCCAGCATCAGCGCTATTGCATGTCGCACGAACTGTTACTCGTCGCGCAGAGCGAAGCGTTTGGCATGCGATTCACCAATTCGGAGGCGGCGTTAACTCACTCACTGCTAAGTATTTGAATCGTCTTTCAGACTTACTCTTTGTACTTGCTCGCCATGAAAATAAGAGCGAAGGCGATGTTCTATGGGTTCCGGGAGCTAATCGCTAACTTCTATTTGGAGTTATTGTGTAGGTATTGCTTGGAATTTTCCCTGTCGGTATTCCAATTCGACAGTTTGCCGTGTAAGCGCCAATTCCTAAACCATCAGCAATTGGTTCTTCACTTGTTAGTAAAATAGCTTTAATCGTCTTCGCCTTGGACCCAGAAACTAGCGTTATTAATGAACCTAGTATTACTCGTTCAGTTGAGTTATTTGGATCGATACCAAGAACATTTGAATTAATTTCCCACCAATCACATCCGGTTTCAGATCCGACGAAGATGCCAAGACAGGCGACTTTGTGGCAATAGGCAATTAAGTTCTTCTGAATATATTTATTTTCAGTACCCGCGATTAGGAGCTCTTTCGGGGTTGCGGTCTTTGCATAAAGCTCGCCCTTCTTTTCAAAGCCGCCCGGCGGCCATTTAAGTGGTTTCTTCTCCGGTAGTTTCTTCTTTCGTTTTACAACAGTCTTCTTTACGATAGGTTTTTTAATAATGGGTTTTTTGGTCGCCGGCGTTTTCACTACCTTGGCTTTAGTAACTGATGGTTTAGGAGTTGGCTTACTAGTTGCCGCATAGGCTTGCGTCGGGATAAGAAGTGAGGTGGCAAGAAAAAGGGCTAGCAATTTCTTCACTTTTCAGACCACTTAAATGTCTTTAGAGCCAGGATTGTTCCAAGAACTGTCCAGAGAAGCAGAACGATTGCAATCTGTGGGATTTCCCAACTCTTTGCAACTTCTTGGGTAGCAAAACTTTCGGGCAGAAATACTGAACGCATTCCTTGGGTGAGCCACTTAAGCGGAAAGAGTGCAGCGAATTGTTGCATCCACTGTGGAAGAGTTGAGAATACAAAGAAGACACCACTAAAAAATTGCAGAATAATAACAATCGGTGAGACAACGGCAGAGGCTCCTCGACCATTCTTTGGAATAGCAGAAAATGCGATTCCAAGAATTGTGGAACAGATACTGCCAAGAAGTATTAACCAGATAAAACGAAGCCATCGCTCTGTCGTGTTTGGGAGGTCCAGACCAAAGAGCGCTGCACCGAAGCCCATAAGTGCGCCTACTTGAACAATCATTGCAACAAAAACTAATACCGCTTTCCCAATAAAGTATGAAATTGGTGAGATTGGTGTTCCGCGAAGTCGTTTTAAAGTTCCAAAATCTCTCTCAAGTGGAATCATTATTGCGAGTTGCTGGAATCCAGTATTAACAAGACCAGATGCGATCATGCCGGCGACAAAGTATTGACTAAATGTTACACCTGGTGCGAGATCACCTTTAAATACTGAACCAAAGATGAATAACAACATCACTGGAAAGAGGAGAGTGAAAACTACAGACTCGCGTTGGCGCATAAATTGTTTTATTTCTAAACCACCGCGTAGGAACCCAACCTTTATTATGTTTGGTCTCATAATTGGCCAATCATCTTCAAGTAAATATCTTCAAGAGATGGTCTAATAACGGTTAGCTCTGGAACTTCGCCACCAAATTTTGTTGAAAGTTTTGCAACCTCCGCTGCTGGAAAGTCACTTTCAATCTCTTGCTTTGCACCATTCTCAAGCCAACTAATTCGAGCCTTTGCCGTATTTCTGCCACCAAGGCTCTCGGGTGTTGACACCTCAATAATTTTTCCATCAACGATTACGGCTACTCGGTCAGCCAAAGCCTCTGCTTCATCCAAATAATGGGTTGTGAGAAGGATTGTTCTTCCTTCATCACGCAGGCTCCGTATTAAATCCCAGAAGGCCCGTCTAGCTTCAGGATCAAAACCTGTTGTCGGTTCATCCAGAAAAAGAATCTCTGGATTACCAATGATTCCGAGCGCAACATCTAGCCGTCTTCGTTGTCCACCAGAAAGGGTTTGAATTCTGGCGTCTCTCTTCTCATCCAAACCAACATCGTGAATTACCGAATCTGGATCACGGGGGTTGGAGTAGTAATTTGCAAAATGGTTAATAGTTTCGGATACCGATAAATCTTGGGCGTCATTAGTTGACTGTAAAACTATTCCAATACGATTTCGCCAAGCCCAACTATCGTTTCCCAGTTTTGCAGGATCTTGACCAAGAACTTTTACCTCGCCACCATCGCGATCTCGATAGCCTTCAAGAATTTCAACCGTTGTGGTCTTGCCGGCGCCATTTGGGCCAAGGATTGCAAAGATTTCACCGGACTTAACTTCAAGATCTATGCCAGCGACCGCATCTTTCGAGCCATTGGCTTTCGAGATATATGTCTTTCGAAGGCCTCGAACAGATATTGCTAAACCAGCTAAGTCACTTACCACGTCGGTATCTTGCCCTAAAAGTTGGGAATATCGGAATGGTCGCGAGAGAATAAGCCTGTGAGTCCGCGCAGAAACCATCCGAAAAGGTCCCAGAAACGGGCGCCTGATAGTGATGAAGAGCGCGATATTTCATTGTCATCGGGTGAGATGATTGAAGAGCACTCAGAGGGAATTTATCGAGTTCGCAGAATTACCGGTTCAACTTCCACAAAACCATATCGCTGTCCAGGTTGTGATCAATTAATTCCAACAGCAACACCACATACAGTTGCTTGGTTGGAAGAAGATGTGGAATCACGCAGACACTGGCACACAATTTGTTGGACCAAGCGAAATGATCGCAAACCTAGAACACTTAGATCTAAGGGCGCACCGCGTTACTAATGTATTCTTAACCAATTCCTTTTGAGTGTAACGTCTTAATTGCAAATTTAATAAACTTATCTGCGAATTTAGTGCGGCCAAAGGTTGTGAAGACGATTGGAATATTGAATATAGTTTTTACAACAGTTCTTGGGTAGGTAAATTCCATTAAACCCTCAGGCCCATGAATTCGACCATACCCGCTATCTTTCACACCGCCAAATGGTACGGATGCGATAGCCGCGAAGGCAATGACTGAATTAACTGAAACCATTCCGCACTGCAATTGAGATGCAATCTTCTCGCCATTTCGCTTCGACCAAACAGAGGCGGCAAGTCCATATCGAGTTGCATTTGCCAAGGCAATAGCCTCAGCGATATCAACAGTCCGATTGATTACGAGAGTTGGCCCGAAAGTTTCTTCAGTCACTGCAGTTGAATTTTCTGGAACATCCAACATAATGACTGGTTCAACATATGGCGCCTTTACAGAATCAACACCCCCGATTGCAAACTTTGCTCCCTTTGCCGCGGCGTCATCAATATGACTTTGAATGACCTTTAATTGTGAGGGCGCTGTTGCCGGTCCATAATTAGCATCTTCACCGGGATGAATCTGCTTAGCAAGCTCGGTTATTTTTGCAATAAATTTATCTGCTACTTCATCAACAACATAAATCCGCTCGGCAGCGATACAAGTTTGGCCAGCGTTAGACATTGCAGACCAGAGCGAATATTCGGCTGCGCGATTTATGTCGGCATCCGCTGCTACCAGTACTGGATCTTTACCTCCGCATTCAAGTACGACTGGAACCATGCGCTCCGCACAGGCTGCCGCAACTTTCTTCGCGGTACGAGTTGAACCGGTAAATGAGATTTTATCTACAGCGGCTTCAGTAAGTGCCTTGCCGGTATCTGGTAATCCCGTAACGCAAGTAAAGATATCTGCGAATGGCGCAATATTTGCAAAACTTGTCGCAAGCCAATGGCCAACACCTGGCGTAAATTCACTTGGCTTGAAGACCACGGTGTTGCCGGCGGCTAGCGCGTATGCAATCGATCCCATCGGCGTGAAAATTGGATAATTCCAAGGTCCAATAACTCCAACAACTCCCATTGGTACGCGAGTTACATTTGTTTTCATATTGAACATTAATAAACCAGATGGACGGTGTTGCTTTGAGAGAACGCTTTCTGCATGCTTTGCAGCCCAAGCAAGATGGCCGAGGGCCAAAGTTGCTTCTAGAGTTGCATCACTTATTGGTTTGCCGGTTTCGGCCCGAACTAATTCGGCAATTTCTTCTACGTTCTTGGTTATATCTGCTGCCCACTTTAAAAGAACTTTCCGGCGACCACGAAAGCCAAGCGCCTGCCATGCGACACTGGCTGCACGAGCGCGATTGACTGCGTCATTGACATCACTTGCCGAAGTATTTGGATAGCTGGCGAGAACACTTCCATCAACTGGGTTGTAGCTATCAAAAGTGTTCGATGCATAAGTTTCCATGGCTAAAGACTAAACTTAATTCGTGCCAGAGTTAATACGCCCAAGTACTGTGTTGCCGGCTAATCGAAAATCAATAACAATTCACACCGCAGATGGCCTGAATTTGATTGGGGAAGTGGCCACGCCGATCGGTAACCGAATTGGGTCAATTCTCTGTCTGCACCCACTTCCAACAGCTGGTGGAATGATGGACAGTCATATTCTGAAGAAAGCGGCTAACCGGCTGCCAAATATGTCAGGCATCGAAATTATTCGCTTCAACACTCGTGGTACCTCTTCTGATTCGGGAACTAGCGAGGGAATTTTTGGTGAAGGCTTAACTGAAAAATATGATGTTGAAGCCGCAATTAATTTTGCTTTCAATCAATTAGGAGTTGAAAAACTCTGGGTCATGGGCTGGTCATTCGGAACAGATTTGGCGCTTAAGTATGCAAGAGAAGCAAGAATCAAAGGGTTAATTTTATTGAGCCCACCTCTTCGTACTTCTGGAAATAGTGATCTTGAATTTTGGGCCAAAGATGGCAGGTCAATTACCGCTTTGATTCCAGAGCACGATGACTATTTAAAGCCAGATGCAGCAGCAATTGCTTTCCAAGTCATTCCACAAATTAATTTAATAAACGTCGATGATGCAAAACATTTGTGGGTAGGAGAACCTTCGGTTTATCGAGTGCTTACCGAGATCGCAAAGATTATTGCGCCAGAGAGTTTGCCTCTACCTACCGAGTACTAATTCTTATCAGCCTGGGGATAGACAACTTCTTCAAGAATAAGAAGTACTGCGGCAGCTAGTGGCACAGCCAAGATTCCACCAACTAAACCAAGAAGTGAAGTTCCGATTAGTGCAGCAATAATTGTTACAAGTCCCGGTATTGATAGTGAGCGCTTCATGACTCTTGGGGTCAGAACATAATTTTCAAACTGGACATAAATTATGTATGAGGCAAGGGCAATGGCGGCGATAAGCGGCGAATCGGTAAGGGCAATCAAAGTAACTATGGTCATTCCAATAAAGTGACCAATCAACGGAATTAAACCGCAGACAAATACGACGAGAGCAAGCGCACCCTTATATGGCAGATCTAGCGACAGACCAAGAATTAAAATGAAGATACTTGCGAAGAAAGAGATTGTTATTTGTCCACCAACGAAGGCGCCGACACGAAAGATGATTGCATCGCTTATTTTTGCTACTCGTTCGCGACGGCTTGCAGGAACAAGGCGGTAAGCATCCTGAGTTACAGTTGGAAGTGCGGCAAGGAAATAGAGAGTTAATACGAGAATTGTAAGCATCGATAGTGCTCCTGAAATTACTGCCTTGCCAACTCCGATTACGCCACCGAATGCACCAATTACAAATTTGCCATCTTTAATGGAGGATTGCACTTTGTTTTGAATGGTGTCGATGATTCCATAATTAGTATTTAACTCATTGATCGTTGCATTGTTCTTTAGATCTGAAATCATCTGTGGCGCATTATTAATAAGAGCGTTTACTTGATCGATAATTAGGGGAGCAGCAACCCAGATAAATACTCCAACAAAGGCAATTACAAGTGAAACTGTCGATGCAACAGCTTTGGCTCTATTAAGACCTCGACGTTGAATAAATAGGACCGCAGGGTTTAGCCCCATGGCGAAGAAGAGAGATATGACAATTAACATAAAAACTTGGCTGGCAGAGGCAAGAGCGCGAAGCAGAGTGATAGCAATTATCGCTCCCGATGCTGCGAGAAAACCAAAATAGAAAGGATGTGAATGATTTAGTGGTTCACCGACAGTGCCAAAGTCTTCAGGAGCAGCGGCCTTCTTCTTTCTTGCAAGAGTTGGTCGCTTAAGGATTGGTTTTAATTTTGCCATGGTCTTATTTTAACGGCGCGTTAACTAAAAATAGGAGAGAATGGCCTCGTGGCTGACCTACGAATAACTGGACTCGCAGAAGAGATGTCTTCGCTTGCTCGAATGCCTTGGTCTAAACAACTCGAGGAGTGGCCAGAAGATGCATCCCTCACAGATATGCGCGGTATTTCTCGCCACATTGTGCGACTTATAAAGGTGAATGCCAACCATGATTCACCGATCTTCGCAATCAAAGAGACTGTTCCAGAATTCGCCAACCGCGAATATGCGCTCTTGCGCGAATTAAATAGCCGTGAAGCACCTTGTGTTGAACCCGTAGCGGTAATTGAAAACCGCCGAGACCTAGATGGCAACGAACTTCCTGCGGCGCTTGTGACGCATTACTTACCTTTCTCATTACCGTATCGCGTAATTCTTAGCGCCGAGATCACACCCCATGAAATTACAAATATGGCCAACGCGCTTGCTCTGCTCTTAGTTCGACTGCACTTGCTTGGATTTTGGTGGGGAGATTGCTCACTTTCAAATACTTTATTCCGCCGCGATGCCGACCAATTTGCGGCCTATCTTGTGGATGCTGAAACTGGAGAGTTCCAAACCCAACTTACTGATGGCCAACGCGAACATGATTTAGATATTTCTCTTTTTAACGTTGCTGCCGAGTTAGAAGATTTAAAGATTGCGGGTGTTTTAACAGCCGACATGGATCCAGTGCGCGCTAGTGAAGGCGTTATAAAAAGATATCGCAGACTTTGGAAGGCGCTACGCGAACCACAAATTCTTGATCCAGATGATCGCCATGCGGTTGAAGGTGCCATGCGCCAACTTCAAGATCTCGGATTTGCAGTTGAAGAAGTTGAAGTATCAATCAACGGCGACAAAGGTGAATTAAAGTTCCAACCAAAACTTGTGGCTGCCGGATATCACCAAAATCGCCTTCTTGTATTACTCGGAATCCAGGCTGAAGAGTTTCAAGCAAAGCGTTTGCTCGCATCATTTGATCGCTTCCGCGGTCGTGAGGCGACACCGAAACCTCCGATTCATGACAGTGCGCGCCGTTGGCTCAGCGGCACCTATCACCACGTAATGAGTCAAGTGCCAAGTGAATTACAAGATCGCGTTGAACAAACGCAGATGTTCCATGAAATTCTCGAGCATCGCTGGTACATCGGGGAGCAAGCAGGTCATGATTTAGGTCTAGATTTTGCAACAAAAGATTACATCGAAAACATCCTTCCCTTTAGAACCTATGTCGGTGTGAGCGTTCCGGGGATACACGAACCTCCCTCAAAATAATTGTTGCTTGAATTTCGCTAGGATTACGCCATGAGTTTGCCCCCACTGCCAAAGAATTTCGCAAGCGCAGTGGATCTAAGTAGCCTCGGTAAGCCACCGGCAGAAGAAATCGCAACGCCAGGAATTCCTGTCACACAATCCAATTTAGTTACCGAAGTATTGCCCGCATCAAATCAAAAAGTTGTAATTCTTATTTGTTGGTCACCGCGAAGCGCCGAAGCAATTTCGCTCCTTGAAATTATGGGCAAGTTCCAAGAGGCAGATCTACTTCCGAGTGGAGAGCCCGCCTGGATTCTTGGAACTGTAAATGTTGATACCGAAGTTCAAGTTGCCCAAGCGCTTCAAATTAAATCCGTTCCAATTGCAATTGCGATTATCCAAGAACAGATGGTTCCGCTATTTGAAGCAGTTCCAAACGCTGAACAAATTCGCTTAGTAGTAGATAAAGTTATTGGACTTGCAGCAGAACGGGGCGTTGGTGAAGCGCTAGCTAAATCTGAAGTTATTGAAATTCCAATGGAGCCTGAAGAGATTGCAGCAATGGATGCTATGGAAAAAGGCGATCTGGTTGGCGCGAAAACCCAGTATGAAAAATGGTTAGCCCGCAAACCTGGAGATAATTTGGCAAAACTTGGCTTAGCCCAGACGGAGTTAATTATTAGAGTAAAAGATTTGGATCCTAAGGAAGTTTTAACGCTCGCAACCGTAAATCCAACTGAAATTTCAGTTCAATTAAAGGCTGCCGATGTCGAAATTGCTAGCGGACTCAATAAAGAGGCCTTTACTCGTTTAATTCAATTGATTAAGGTTAGTGTTGGTGATGAAAAGAAGAGTGCTCGAGAGCATTTGCTAGAACTCTTCACACTAGTTGACCCATCAGATCCGGATTTGATTTCGGCCCGTAAAGAACTCGCGAGTGTGCTCTATTGAAATCTAAATTCTCCAAGGCTGAACGCCGGGCACTCAATCTTTTGTTCTTACCTTTCGGCGTAGGTACGATGGCAACTTCTACGAGATTTCCAGAAATTCGCGACAACCTGAACCTCAACAATGGAGTATTTGGTACCTACCTAACACTTGGCGGAATCGGCTCTCTTATTGCCTTTACATTTGTTGGAAATATCGTTCATAAGATTGGAATCAAACCGGTAATTCTGGTGGCATCAACTGGTTTATTTGCGACGATGGCTGCTATTCCACATATTAAAAACCCATTGATTTTCTTGGCTTCAAATATATTGATCGCTCTTTTCTGGGTCTCATTTCATATTTCAAACAATAGCCAAGCAATTCATCGACAGGAGGAGATAGGAGAATTAATACTTCCCAAGCTTCACGGTTTATGGAGTCTTGGTGCACTGCTAACTGCGATTCTTGCTATCGCAATCACTCCATATGTGTCACTTGCTTGGCATATCGATGTCCTGGAGCTCGTAATGTGGCTCGCCACCTTATATGGAATTTCCAAATCAACGCCTTTCTTTATTGATAAATCCGATGATGAAACCGCGATTCCAAGAATTTCATTTGCCAGTTTAATTACTTCCGTAAAGAGTCAACCAGTGATTGCAATTACTATGGTTTTAGCGATGCAGATGGAATTCGCAATTCAAGATTGGTCTGCCATCTTTTCCCGAGATTCAATTGGCATGAGCGCATCAGCAAGTATTTATGGATACACTGTCTTTATTGGGGCCATGATTATTTTCAGGTTAAATGTTCAACGATTACACAAAGCATTTACTGAAGCCCAGCTACTTAAATTTCTTCCCTTAATAGGGGGAATCGGCTTCATTGCATTTGTTCCTCTTGGAACATTTATTGCCGAAACTAGTGTGAAATTTGGTTTCGTTCTTGCCTTACTTGGATTCGCGCTAGGAGGCTTCGGCTCATCTATCTTGTCTCCCACATTCTTTGGGATTGCCTTTAGAAATTCGAGTCTGCCAAGCAGTGTCGTTGTTGCTCAACTTGGTTTAATCTCAGCGGTATTAACTTTCTTCATCAAAATTGTTATTTCCTGGGTCGCACAAGCTACTTCTGTAACGGTTGCTCTTATGATTCCAGCACTTATGTTGCTTGCGACCTCGAAGTTCTCACATTTTGGTCGCACAACGAAAGATTAATCAGCCAGAACCTTCGGTATTTCCTGGATCTGCTGCGCTGATGTCATTCAAGCGATATTTATCTAGCGCCTCTTGAACTACCTTGTTCTTAATTTCGCCCGCTTCAGCAAGTTGTGAAAGAGCCGCAACAACGATTGATTCGGCATCAACTTTGAAGTGACGGCGTAGTGCGCCGCGAGTATCTGATAAACCAAAGCCATCGGTTCCAAGTGAATAGAAATCTTGCTCTACCCAAGGGGAGATTTGATCTTGCACTGCGCGCATGAAATCGCTTACCGCAATGACCGGACCATCTTGATCGCCCAATTTCTTAGTAATATACGCGCTCTTCTTATCACTTGGATTTAGCAAGTTATGTCGATCTACTGCTAATCCATCGCGACGAAGTTCATTCCATGAAGTAACTGACCAGACGTTGGCCGCGATACCCCACTCATCTGCGAGCAATCTCTGAGCTTTAACTGCCCAGTTAACTGCAACACCAGATGCAAGCAGTTGAACTTTCTTTTTGCCCTTAGTTGCAGGGGAGTAAAGGTAAATTCCCTTAAGCAGACCATCAACATCCAAATTATCTGGTTGTGCTGGTTGCATATATGGCTCGTTGTAAAGGGTTAAGTAGTAATAAATATTCTCATTATTTTCGCCATACATACGATTCAAACCATCGCGAACAATATGTCCAAGTTCGTAACCAAATGCTGGGTCGTAACAAACAATTGCTGGATTTGTTGAGGCCAAGAGATGTGAATGTCCATCTTCATGTTGTAAGCCTTCGCCATTTAGCGTGGTTCGGCCAGCAGTTGCACCGAGAACAAATCCTCGTGCCATCTGATCTGCCGCTGCCCAGAAAGCATCGCCGGTGCGTTGGAAACCAAACATTGAGTAAAAGATGTAGAGCGGAATCATTGGAACATCGTGGGTTGAATATGAAGTTCCAACTGCGGTAAAAGAGGCGGTTGAACCTGCTTCATTGATACCTTCATGGAGAATTACGCCCGAAGTAGATTCCTTGTAGGAGAGCATAAGTTCGCGGTCTACTGAAGTGTAAGTCTGACCTTGTGGTGAATAAATCTTCAGCGATGGGAAGAGCGAATCCATTCCAAAGGTACGAGCCTCATCCGGAATAATTGGAACAAAGCGCTTACCCATATTTGGATCTTTCAATAAATCTTTTAGTAATCGCACAAAGGCCATAGTCGTTGCGATTTCTTGGTGTCCCGAACCACGAGCTACTGCATCGTAAGTTTCAATAGGTGGTTGAATAAGGGGAGCAGAATCTTTACGACGAGATGGCATAGAGCCACCGAGTATTGAACGTCGTTCCATCATGTATTTGTATTCTGGAGAATCAACGCCTGGATGATAATAAGGCGGCGCCTTGGCATCGATTTGTTCATCAGTTAACGGAATCTGCAAAGTATCGCGGAAAGCAAGAAGATCTTCATGAGTCATCTTCTTCATCTGGTGCGTTGAGTTACGAGCTTCAAAGTGTGAACCAAGAGTCCAACCCTTAATTGTTTTCGCAAGAATTACAGTTGGGCGACCATTATGTTCTGATGCTTGTTTATATGCCGCAAATAATTTGCGATAATCATGGCCACCACGTTTTAGCGCCCAGATTTTTTCATCTGACCAATCAGCAACCATTGCAGCAGTACGCGGATCGCGACCGAAGAAATGTTCACGAACATATGCACCAGATTCAGCTTTAAATGTTTGGTAATCGCCATCGTTTGTCTTCGACATCAGATCAACAAGAGCGCCTTCGCGATCCATCGCTAGCAATTCATCCCATTCGCGGCCCCAAATAACTTTAATTACATTCCATCCGGCGCCACGGAAAATAGATTCAAGTTCTTGAATAATTTTGCCGTTACCGCGGACCGGACCATCAAGGCGTTGCAAGTTACAGTTAATTACAAAAGTTAAGTTATCTAGACCTTCGCGAGCAGCAAGACTAATTGCGCCAAGCGTTTCTGGCTCATCACATTCGCCGTCTCCAAGAAATGCCCAGACATTCTGATCGCTCGTATCTTTAATTCCACGGCCTTGTAGATAACGATTGAAGCGCGCCTGATAAATCGCGTTGATTGGTCCGATACCCATCGAAACAGTTGGGAACTCCCAGAACTCTGGCATCAAACGAGGATGCGGATATGAAGAAAGTCCACCACCTTCATGTGAAAGTTCTTGACGGAAGCCATCCATCTGATGTTCAGTTAAGCGTCCTTCAAGAAATGCACGTGCATACATTCCGGGACTTGCATGTCCTTGATAAAAAATTTGGTCTCCGCCACCTGCATGATTTCTGCCGCGGAAGAAATGATTAAATCCAACTTCATATAGTGATGCAGAAGATGCATATGTAGAAATATGTCCACCAACACCAATTCCTGGACGTTGTGCGCGATGAACCATAATCGCCGCGTTCCATCGCATGAATGCGCGGATGCGACGTTCGATAAATTCATCACCAGGAAACTCTGGTTCTTGTTTTGGTGGAATTGTATTTATGTAATCAGTTGCGCGAAGCGCTGGAACTCCAAGATTATTCTCACCGGCACGATCCAACATTGCGAGCATTAAGTAACGTGCGCGAACTGGACCGGCGCTCTTCAATACGGCATCGAGCGATTGCTTCCACTCTGCGGTTTCTGCAGGATCGGTGTCGACTAGCTGATCGATTAAATGGTCAGGGGCCTGGTCGTTTGCGCTCATGGCGTTATCTTTCCATGAATTTGCCGCCAACTTTCCACATATATTCCACTCTATTTTTATGCCCCTCTTGCGCAATTGGCAAAGGTTCGGTGGACTTCTCCTGCTCTCGAAAGGAGGCAGAACCCCGATGGGGGTAGATCTGATTGTTGAACGTCTCGCTCTTGAACCAGGAGAGTTGATTCTTGAAATCGGACTCGATTCCGATTGTGATAACGAATTTCGCAGCGCCATAGAAAAGCGAACCGGAACAAAATTCATTGAAGATGCGGCAACTGAAGTTGTCGATGCCGTCCTTTTCTGGTGGCGAGATGGCGATGGCGATCTAGTTGATGATTTGATGGATGGCCTCACATATTTATCTGAAACCGGACCAATCTGGCTCATCACTCCTAAGGTAAATCGCGAGGGTCATGTCGAGCCAAGTGATATTCAAGAAGCTGCCCCGACAGCTGGACTCTCACAGACGGTATCCTTCTCCATCGGTACAGATTGGACTGCAACTAAATTGGTTGCCAGAAAAGCCAGTCGCAAATAATTAGGAGAGAACATGTCGCTAGCAATTGGATCACCCGCACCAGAATTTAATTTAACTGATCAACATGGTGCAAAAATTTCACTATCATCTTTCAAAGGTTCAAAGAACGTTGTAGTTCTTTTCTATCCCTTCGCATTCTCAGGTACTTGCACTGGCGAATTATGTGGGCTGCGCGATGATTTAGCAGCATTCCAAAATGAAGATGTGCAATTAATCGCAATCTCTTGCGATCCAATGTATGCGCAGAAAGCATTTTCCGAAAAAGAAGGTTATAACTTCCCAGTTCTCGCCGACTTCTGGCCACATGGCGCAGCGGCTAAGGCTTTCGGTGTCTTTAACGAAGATCACGGTTGTGCAATACGTGGAACTTTCATTATTGATAAGGCAGGTGTTCTTCGCTGGCAGGTAGTAAATGGCCTCGGAGATGCGCGTAACTTGGTTGATTACAAGGCAGCGCTCGCAGCACTTTAATAAAAAGCGCAATGAATTTTTAATACTGCCAATCTGCAGGTAGAGTGCGGCAGTACGTTTGGGGTGGTTAGCTCAGTGGTAGAGCGCCTCGTTTACACCGAGGATGTCGGGGGTTCGAAACCCTCACCGCCCACCAAATAAAATAATTACATAGAAGTTGGTTTTAAAGTCTCGAGCGAGAGTGAGGTCTATGTGAAAGCCTCTGTTTCTGACCAGAATAACCTCATCGAATTACAGCGCATCGATACTGCGATTATGCAGGCAACTCATAAATTAAAAACTCTGCCAGAACGCGAACAACTCACCGCAATCCTTGCTCGGCTTTCTACGAGCGACGAACTTCTAGTCGTGGCCGAGGCTGAACTTGCAGATGTAACAATCGATTTACGACGCAGCGAAGTTGATGTCGAATCGGTCGCAGATCGCATGGCGAAAGATGAAGCAAGACTTTCAGGTGGAAGCGCCTCTCCTAAAGAGTTAGAACAGTTGCAACACGAGTTAGCGACGCTTGCAAAGCGCAAGGCCGAACTTGAAGATGGCGAATTAGAAATCATGATGAACGTTGATGCTTCAAAGGAGAAAGTTGCAGTCATAAAGAGTGATGAAGAGGGCTTGAAGAAGTTAGAGCTCGAGATAAATATTCGACTAGAAAATGCAGTCACAGAACTGGATCGAGAGATAGCGCTGAAGAAATCTGAGCGCACTCTCTTAGCGCCAAAGATTGATGTTGCACTAATTGAGTTGTATGAGAAAGTTAAGGCGAGCGGTGGGGGAATCGGAGCCGCGCTATTAATTGGCAATACTTGCGATGGCTGTCGCCTTGCTATCAATGCAGTTGAGATGGATCGCATTAAATCTCTGGATTCTGAGGAAGTTTTGCGCTGTGAAGAGTGCCGACGAATCTTGGTACGAATTTAAATGAGCCGCGCTTTTATTATTTCTGCCGACGGTGGTTCTCGTGGAAATCCTGGTCCCGCTGCTTATGGCGCCGTTGTCTCTGAAAATGGAAAAATTTTGCATGAACTCTTTGAAACTATTGGTATTGCGACAAACAATGTTGCCGAATATAGCGGGCTCCTTGCTGCGCTCCGTAAAGTAAATGAGATTGACCCAACTGCAACAGTTGAAGCGCGAATGGATTCAAAGCTGGTTGTTGAACAGATGTCGGGACGCTGGCAGATAAAGCATCCGGATATGCGCGAGCTTGCGAAGTTGGCACGTGATGCCCACCCACATGATTTGGTAACTTATAAGTGGATACCACGCGATGAAAATTCACATGCTGATCGTCTTGCGAATAAGGCGCTAGATGGCGATGTAAGTACCGATGCTCCACTACAGAAGAACTTTTTAGTCGAACGCCTTGTTTCCGGTGAGAAGCCAACTGTTATTTACTTCGTAAGACATGGTGAAACTATTTTGACTCCAGAGCGACGCTTTTCTGGGGGAGATGGCTCAGACCCCGAGTTAAGTCATGAAGGAATTGCTCAGGCAGAAGCGGTTGCAAAAGAACTTGGTGCACGCAAGGCAGATTTATTGATTGTTTCTCCGATGGTTCGCACCGTACAAACTGCAGAGCGAATTGCGAAAGCAACTGGCTTGAAAATTGAATTAGATGAGGCTTGGCGTGAAGCGGGCTTTGGTGAGTGGGATGGTTTAAAGATTTCGGAAGTGAAAGAACTTTATCCAAACGAGTGGCTTGCCTGGGTTTCAAGTACCGCGGCCCCAGCGGGATTAGGTGGCGAATCTTATGAAGATGTTGCGGCAAGATCTGAACTTGCACTTACTAATTTAGTTTTAGAACATCCAGGAAAAACAATTATTGTCGTTACACATAATTATGTAATTAGATCACTTGTCGCCATAGTTTTAGGAGCGCCATTGGAGAGCGTCTTTCATCTTGATGTATTGCCGTGCAGTATTACGACTATAAATACCTGGGGATCTGATGGCCTGCGGGCGCTGCGTGGGCTAAGTGAGCGGAGCCACCTAAAATAAAGCATCACCCACTCGTATCAACCCTTGCATCCTTGTAAAGAGTCCATTCGATGACTAGCGTTCGGTGGATGTTCGCAGGGAAGAGTCCAGATTCTGGGCTGAAAAGTCGAAGCCCTCGAGAACTCGCTTGGCGTCGTTTTAGGTCAAACAAGATTGCAATACCTTCCGCGCTTGCTTCATTTTCAATTGCCTTTATTGCAATCTTTGCACCCGTTATTGCTTGGGTTATAAATGTCAGTCCAACAGAACGTGATGCAAACGCCATTACTGCGCGCGGAGAAACAATTGGAAGCCTTGGTGGAATAAGTTGGAACCATCCACTTGGTGTTGAACCTGGAATTGGTTATGACTTACTTGCTCGTCTGATGTATGGCTCGCGGATCTCGTTCATGGTTGCTGTGATCTCTACATTTGCAACTGTTGCGATTGGTTTAATGATTGGAATAATTGCCGGGTATTACCGAGGACGAGTCGATGCAATCTTTGGACGTTTCACCGATTTTCTATTGTCTTTCCCATCTTTCTTTATGATTATTGCGCTAAGTGTTCCTATGATCCAGCGGATTGAAAAATCTGGGATTGCTAGAGATAACGGCGCTCGAATTCTTTACCTAATTATTATTCTCTCGTTCTTTGGTTGGCCCTATTTTTCAAGAATTATTCGCTCCCAAGTTTTGTCGCTGCGTGAGCGAGATTATGTAATCGCTGCTCGAGCACTCGGCGCATCCAACCGTCGAATTATTTTTAAAGAACTATTGCCAAATCTTTGGACTCCAGTAATCGTTTATGTCTCCTTGGCGCTACCGGGCTACCTAGCCGCTGAAGCTGTCTTTTCATACCTCGGAATAGGCGTTCAGCCACCGTCTGCCACGTGGGGATTGATAATTGCAGACTCAACTAAGTACATTTTAAATGAGCCAACCTATTTCTTTGTCCCCGCCGTATCGTTAATCTTGGTCGTACTGTCCTTCAATTTATTGGGAGATGCAATTCGAGATGCACTAGATCCAAAGTCAGAACAGAGTTAAAAAAAGTAATACAAACCAAGGCAAGAAAAAGGAGAGAGAATGGCAAGAGTCAAAAAATCAACTAGCATCGCAATCGTTGCGGTTCTGGGACTTGCAGTTGTTGCAGGTGGACTAGTACAGATGAGCAGCGGTGGTTCATCAAAGGGTGGAACGATCACTTATTTGACTCACTCCGAAGCTTGGACACACGCTGATCCAAACCGTAACTACACCGGTCAACACATTGCGTGGTTCGGTTCATATTTACAACGCACACTTACTGCTTATGCACGCGCCGAAGGTTCTGCTGGTTCAGCTGTTGTAGCTGACCTTGCAACCGATACCGGTCGATCATCAAATGGAAATAAGACTTGGGAGTTCACACTTCGTGATGGCGTTTCATTTGAAGATGGTTCACCAATCACTTGCGAAGATATTAAGTACGGAGTTTCACGTACCTTCGCGACCGATGTAATCACCGACGGCCCTACCTATGCAATTGGAATGCTTGATGTTCCATCAGCAGAAGATGGTTCATCTGTTTACAAGGGCCCATATGCAACCGAAGGAAATGACACAGCTGCTTACGATAAGGCTGTTACATGTTCTGAAGATAACAAGACAATCACATTTAACTTGAAGCGCGCAGTTGGCGACTTCAACTACACAACTACTTACCTATCATTTGGGCCAGTTCCAAAGGCTTCAGATAAGGGAGATGCTTACGATATGGCTCCAGTTTCTTCTGGTCCATACAAGATCGAGAAGTACAAGGCTAAGGATGAAATGGTTCTTGTCCGCAATACAAATTGGGATAAGAAGTCAGATCCAATTCGCAACGCATTCCCAGACCGCGTAGTTGTTCGCTTTGGTCTGGCTGAAGAAGTTCGCGATCAATTGGTTCTAAATGATTCCGAAAAGAACTCAATGTCACTCGATGCTGTATTGCCAACAAACTTGCCAACAGTCTTTGATGATGATGGTAAGCCAAATAGTAAGTTTGCAACTCGTGCACTTAACGTCTACGACCCTTATGTAACTTACTCAGCGGTTAACGTTAAGAAGGTTCCTTGCTTAGATATTCGCAAGGCCATTTACTATGCACGTGATTACGCTGGATTAATTCAGCTTGGTGGCGGCGCAGCATTCGGTGGAGATCCTGCAGATGGCGTAATTAAGCCGCTGATGGGTCTTGACTATGCAAAGGTAACTGGACTTGATGAGTTCAAACCTGAAGGTAACGCTGAAGCAGCAAAGAAATATATGGATGCCGCAAAGAGTGCGTGCCCAGATGTTTATGCGAAGGCAACAGATCCAAAGCGTGGACTTTACTTCGACTTTGCAGACACAGACACAAATAAGAAGTCTGCTGCAATCTGGATTGACTCAATGAAAAAGAATGCAGGCATCACAATGAAGTTCAACTACATTGAAGCCGGTTCTTACTACGCAGTTGTTCTAGATCAGACCAAGCAGGGCGATCTCTCTCGCGCTGGTTGGGCACCTGACTGGGCGAATGCCTCAACAGTAATTCCAGAACTCTTCACCGAAACTGGTGGATTCCCAATGTCACAGAACTGGGGAGATCCTGCTTACAAGGCATTTAAAGAGAAATCAGATGCTGCCTTGTCAGAACCAGACCGCACGAAACAAGGAAAGATGTGGGCAGAGCTAAATCAATATGCAATGGATCAAATGTGGGTAATCCCTGGCGTATTCTCAAAGACACAAGAAGTTTGGGGCTCCGGCCTCGGCGGTGTGTACTTCTGGGAACCACAGGGTGCACCATCATTCGGTGATATCTACATCAAGTAAGTAATTCGTAAATACGAAGGTGGATGTGGGAGTGAAATATCTCTCGCATCCATCTTCTATGTAATAAATGTTTTTTGATCGATAATTGCCTTATTAATGATTAGTTGGATGGGAGTGGTTTAAGTCCGTGTTTGCATATATCTCAAGACGCCTAGCGGTTTCGCTTCTAATCCTTCTGACTGTTAGTTTTGCGGTTTATGTAATTTTTGCATTTCTACCCTTTGATCCGGCGGCGCTTACCTGTGGAAAGAATTGCAATGATCCTGGAATCATCGAAGCCAACCGACGTCGTCTCGGTTATGACTTACCGTTCTTCACACAATATTTTATATTTTTAAAGGGTCTCTTTTTTGGTCGTTCTTTTGGTGAAGGCGCGGCTTTAATCAATTGTCCCGCTCCGTCACTGGGTTACTCATTCCAACAACATGCCTGCGTCACTAGCCTGATTGGCGAAGCACTTCCTGTCACTTTCTCACTCGCAATTGGTGCAATCTTTATGTGGTTGGCACTTGGAATAGGCCTAGGCATTCTTGCAGCCAGATTCCGTGGTCGCATTGTCGATCGATTGAGCACAATATTTGTTCTAATCGGTACTTCACTCCCAACGTTCTTAACTGGTCTCTTGCTATTGGTCTTCGTAGTTATTCGTTGGGGCTTAATTCCTTTCCCCTCGGGGAACTACACACCATTCTTAGAGAATCCATTTGAATGGGGACAGATATTGTTCTTGCCTTGGTTGACTCTGGCATTTGCTTATGCTGCTTTGTATACAAGGTTTGTTCGCAGTTCTGTAATTGATACCTCAAATGAAGATTACATTCGTACTGCACGTGCAAAAGGCTTGTCTGAAGGCGTAATTCTTGGCAAGCACACACTTCGTGCCGCACTGGCACCGATTGCAACAATGGCAGGTTTGGATTTCGCAGGGCTACTTGGTGGCGCAATTTTAACTGAATCAGTTTTCAATCTTCCCGGACTTGGTCGGCTTGCAATTAGTGCGGTCGTTAAATATGACCTACCGATAATTGTTGCAACAACTTTATTAGCAGCTTTCATTGTTGTAATCATGAACCTAATCGTCGACATTCTCTATGCCTATATAGATCCTAGAGTTCGAGTCGCATGACCCTTCTTAAAGTTGAAAATTTATCGATTGATTTTCCAACTCCAGATGGTTTAGTTTCTGCGGTTCACGAAACCTCATTTGAAATTAGCGCTGGTGAGACTCTTGCGATAGTTGGTGAATCTGGGTCAGGAAAAACCGTAACCAATTTAGCTCTGATGGGGTTGATTCCTCCGCGCACAGCAAATATTTCAGGTTCTGCAATCTTTGAATCTCATGATGGACCAATCGATTTACTATCAATCGACAGGAACGAACTTCGTAAATATCGCGGTAAAGATATTGCAATGATCTTCCAGGATCCAATGTCAGCGCTGCACCCGTTCTACACAATCGGGGACCAAATTATTGAAGCTCATCAAGTCCACAATCAAGTCGATATGAAAGTTAGTAAAGCAAGAACTATTGAGCTCCTAGAGTTAGTGGGAATTCAAGGTGCAGGAACTCGTTTGAAGTCATATCCACACCAATTTTCTGGTGGCATGCGCCAACGTGTAATGATTGCTATGGCTCTAGTTAATAATCCATTGCTCTTGATTGCCGATGAGCCGACCACTGCGCTAGACGTAACAGTACAAGCGCAGATAATAAAATTATTAGAAGATTTACAGAAAGAATTCAAGATGGCGATGATTTTAATTACTCACGACATGGGAGTAGTCGCCGGCGCTGCTGATCGCGTAAATGTTATGTATGCGGGGCGCATAGTTGAGAGCGCCAACGTCCGAGATTTATACGGAAATCCTCTGATGCCATACACCCAAGGGCTACTCGCATCTGTTCCTAGAATGGATCGACCACATACCAATCGGCTAGCCGCCATTCCAGGGCAACCACCTTCAATGATTGCGTTGCCATCTGGGTGTTCGTTCAACCCACGATGCGGACGCAAGGATGAAGTTGGCGCAAATAAATGTGAAACCCAGATGCCTGAATTAACTCCAAGAGGCAGCGGACACTTATCACGGTGCTTCATAGGGGAGAGCGTATGAGCTCGCCAATAATTGAAGTCAAAGATTTACAAAAATTCTTTCCGCTAGCTTCACAAGGAATTTTCTCTCGAGTAAAAGGTGATAACAAAGCGGTTAACGGTGTTAGTTTCTCAATTAACCAAGGCGAAACACTTGGATTGGTAGGCGAATCCGGTTGTGGAAAATCAACTGTCGGCCGCACAATTTTAAAGTTATATGAACCAACTTCTGGTTCTATTACTTTTGAGGGTGAGGATATAACCAAGTATTCAAATAGCAAGATGAAGCCACTTCGCACCAAGATGCAGATGATCTTCCAAGACCCATATTCATCGCTAAATCCCCGTCACACTATCGGTTCGGTTATTGCTGCCTCTTATGAAATTCAGAACATCACTCCTGATGGTGGCGTAAAGAGAGCCGTTCAAGAACTTATGGAGCGAGTTGGGTTAAATCCCGAGCACTACAACCGATATCCGCATGAATTCTCAGGTGGCCAACGCCAGCGTATTGGTATTGCTCGTGCACTCGCGATGAAGCCAAAGTTTATTGTTTGTGATGAACCAGTATCAGCGCTCGATGTCTCGATTCAAGCACAGGTAATTAATCTTCTTGAAGATTTGCGTGATGATTTTGGACTTTCTTATCTTTTCATTGCACACGATTTATCCGTGGTTCAACATATTTCTGATCGAGTTGCTGTGATGTATCTCGGTAAAATTATGGAAGTTGCGGATGTTGAAAATATTTACAATGCACCGCACCACCCCTACACAAAAGCGCTGCTATCGGCGGTCCCACTTCCTGATCCATTATTGGAAGAGAAGCGCGAACAAATTGTTTTATCAGGCGATCTACCAAATCCAGCAAATCCACCAAAGGGATGTGTATTCAATACCCGTTGTTGGAAGGCGCAAGAAGCCTGTTTCACAACCGAGCCGTTGCTACTTCAAGTTGGCGCATCACAAGTTGCTTGTCATTTCCCTGAATAGCGGTCACTTTCTTTCGAAGTAAAGGCACGATATTCTCGCCAAATGAGTGATCCGAACTATTCATCCCGAATCTTGCATGCCGCAACTGGTTCAAAGTTAACAGCCAAAGGCTGGGGCCAAGAAGCTGCGATTCGAATGTTGCACAACAATTTGGATCCTGCGGTAGCAGAGCATCCGGAAAAACTTGTTGTTTATGGTGGAACCGGGAAAGCGGCACGTAACTGGCCCTCATTTGATGCGATTGTTAAATCACTTACAAATTTGAACGATGATGAGACTCTGCTCGTGCAATCTGGAAAACCAGTTGGGGTATTCCAAACACATGAGTGGGCGCCGCGAGTACTAATCGCAAATTCAAATTTAGTTGGGGACTGGGCGAACTGGCCCGAATTTCGTCGCCTCGAACATCTTGGCTTAACTATGTATGGTCAAATGACAGCAGGTTCTTGGATCTACATCGGAACTCAAGGAATTCTGCAGGGAACGTATGAGACATTTGCTGCAGTTGCAGCAAAGAAATTTAACGGAACCCTGCAAGGAACTCTTACTCTCACTGGGGGATGCGGAGGAATGGGTGGCGCCCAACCCTTAGCGGTAACAATGAATGGTGGGGTTTGCTTAGTTATTGATATCGATAAGTCACGGTTAGAGAAACGAATTCAAAGTAGATATTTAGATGAAATCGCAGATAATCTCGATGATGCGATTGCGCGAGTTTTAAAGGCGAAGAGTGATCGACGTCCGTTATCAGTAGGACTTGAAGGCAATGCCGCAGAACTTTTCCCACTGTTGCTATCAATGGATGTTCCTATCGATATCGTCACTGATCAAACTTCAGCACATGATCCATTTTCCTATGTACCAATTGGCGTAGATGTTCATGATGCCGAACAACTAGCGAAAGATAAACCAGAAGATTTCACAAAGCGTGCCAAAGAATCAATGGCGAAGCATGTTGAAGCGATGGTTGGTTTCATGGATAAGGGCGCAGAAGTTTTTGATTATGGAAATTCTATTCGCGATGAAGCTCGTCAAGGTGGATTTAGCCGCGCCTTTGCCTTCCCTGGTTTTGTTCCAGCATATATTCGCCCGTTGTTCTGTGAAGGTAAAGGTCCATTCAGATGGGTTGCACTATCTGGTGATCCAAAAGATATTTATCGCACAGATAAAGCGGTACTTGATTTGTTCCCAGAAAACGAAGGTTTGCACCGTTGGATAACAATGGCGCAAGAGAAAGTTGCCTTCCAAGGTCTGCCGGCTCGGATCTGTTGGCTTGGATATGGCGAACGCGATAAAGCAGGTTTGGCATTTAATGATTTAGTTGCAAAGGGCGAAGTATCAGCCCCGATAGTTATTGGTCGAGATCATTTGGATTGTGGTTCTGTTGCATCTCCGTACCGTGAAACTGAAGCGATGCTAGATGGCTCTGATGCAATTGCAGATTGGCCACTTCTAAATGCCATGGTAAATATTTCATCTGGCGCATCTTGGGTTTCATTGCACCATGGTGGTGGTGTTGGTATGGGACGTTCTATTCACTCTGGTCAGGTTTCAGTTGCCGATGGCACAAAACTTGCGGCTCAGAAATTAGCGCGGGTATTAACAAATGACCCAGGTATGGGCGTTATTCGCCATGCTGATGCTGGTTATGACATCGCAGTTGATACCGCAAAAGAGCGCCATGTTCACGTGCCTATGTTAGATATTGAATAGTTCTAATGACGAGCAAACTTTTCCACAATATTGGGCAACTTGTAACAAATGATCCCCTGCACGATGGAACAAAGTTGGGTGTTATCGAAAATGCGGCGCTACTTGTCGAAGATGGGGTTGTTGCTTGGGCTGGCCCAGAAGATGAAGCACCAACTCACCACATAAAGAAGAAGATTGATGTTAATGGTCTCGCACTAATTCCTGGCTTCGTAGATAGCCACAACCACATGATTTTTGCAGGGGACCGCAGCAAAGAATTTCGGGCACGGATGCTTGGTGAAAGTTATTCGTCTGGCGGCATTGCTCATACCGTTGAAAAAACACGATCCGCAAGTGATGAGACCCTGCGTCTTAATGCGCAATCACTTTTTGCTGAAGCCTATTCAAGTGGAACTACAACAATTGAAACTAAATCCGGATACGGCTTGACCATTGAGGATGAACGTCGATCACTAAAAATAGCCCAAGAATTTACCGATGAAACTACATTCCTTGGGGCACATGTTCTTCCTATTGAATACAAAAGCAACCCTAAAGATTATGTGGATTTGGTTTGCGGAAAGATGCTTGAAGCAGTTCTGCCACATGCCAAATGGATCGATGTTTTCTGCGATAAGGGTGCGTTCTCGGTTGAAGATGCCCGCACAATCTTGCAGGCCGGAATGGCTCAAGGTTTGTTACCAAGGTTGCACGCAAATCAAATTCAAGAAGGTGGTGGCGTTCGACTTGGCGTTGAACTTGGAGTTGCATCAGTCGACCATGTTTCGCACATAAGCGTTAAAGATATTGAAGCGCTATCTAAGTCAACGGTAGTTGCAACGCTTTTGCCTGGAGCTGAATTTTCTACGCGCTCGGTTTATCCCGATGTCAGGCCGCTACTAGAGGCAAGTATTACCGTCGCTCTCGCATCGGATTGCAATCCCGGTAGTTCTTTCACAACCAATATGCCATTCATAATTGCAGTGGCAGTTCGCGATATGCACTTTTCACCAGAACAAGCGCTCTGGTCAGCAACTCTTGGTGGAGCTAAGGCGTTGCTTCGCGAAGATGTTGGACATTTATCTGAAGGCGCAAGCGCTGATTTCTCAATCTTAAAGTCCGATTCATATATTCACTTGGCATACCGTCCCGGTGTTAATTTAATAGAACAGGTATGGCGCAATGGCCTCCAAATTAGATAAGACCGTAACGCTTTCAACTTCGGGCGTAACTTTCGAAGATGTTATCAACGTTGCCAGATTTGGTGCCAAAGTTGAACTCGCACCCGAATCTATTGTCGCAATCAAAGCTTCTCGTAAATTCATTGATGAGTATGCCGCGGGCGGAGTTCCGGTTTACGGAGTCTCAACTGGCTTCGGCGCTCTTGCCAATCGCCACATCGATGTTAAAGATCGCACGCAGTTACAGAAATCTTTAATTCGCTCACATGCCGCAGGCGTTGGTCCGGCCGTTGAACGCGAAGTGGTGCGCGCACTTATGTTCTTGCGTCTTAAGACAATGGCGACTGGCCGCACAGGAGTTCGTGTAGAACTAGCTCAACAATATGCAGATTATTTGAATTCCGGCATCACACCATTTGTTCCCGAATTTGGCTCACTTGGTTGCAGCGGTGACCTTGCACCTCTTTCACATTGCGCACTTGCAATCATGGGTGAAGGAGCGGTTCATGATGCAAACGGTGTCGAGATGACGGCGATGCAAGCCCTCAATAACGCTGGCCTTAAACCGATTGAACTAGAAGCAAAAGAGGGTCTCGCTCTCATCAATGGAACTGAAGGAATGCTTGGCATGTTAATTATGGCTTGCTCTGATTTGTATCAACTTGCAACTGTCGCCGACATAACTGCAGCAATGAGTATCGAAGGTCTACTGGGTACCGACCGAGTCTTCGCTCCTGAATTGCATGGGCCACTTCGGCCACAAGTTGGTCAAGCGATAAGCGCAGCAAATATCTTTGCGTTGCTAAAGGGCTCGGGCCTTGTTGCTTCACACCGTGAAAATGATTCAAGAGTTCAAGATGCATATTCACTTCGCTGCGCACCCCAAGTTGCGGGCGCGGTGCGAGACACAATTGATTATGCATCATTAATCGCAACTCGTGAACTTGCGAGTGCTATCGATAATCCAGTTGTGTTGGCTGATGGCAGCGTCCAATCAAATGGAAACTTCCATGGCGCGCCAGTTGGTTACGTTTTAGATTTCCTTGCGATTGCCGCGACAGATCTTGGGTCAATTGCAGAGCGTCGCACCGATCGCGCGCTAGATCAAAATCGTTCTGCTGGATTGCCTCCATTCTTGGCCCATGACCCTGGCGTTGATTCAGGTTTGATGATTGCGCAATACACCCAGGCCGGTTTAGTTAGCGAGAACAAAAGGCTTTCAACACCAGCAAGTATCGATTCGATTCCGAGTTCTGGAATGCAAGAAGATCACGTTTCTATGGGTTGGGCGGCAGCGCGCAAACTTCGCAAAGTTGTGGAAAATACTGCACGGATTTTGGCGATTGAACTTGTTACATCTGCCCGCGCAATTGAGATGCGTGAAGGTTTGAAGCCATCACCAGCAACTGGAAATGTAATTAAGAAATTGCGCACAAAGGTTGGGGGAGTCGGTCCAGATCGATTCTTATCACCAGAACTTGAGGCTGCCGTTGCTATGGTTCAGAGCGGTGAGATATCTAGAGCCGCAAGAGAGATATTGCCGAACTTAAGTTAGCGCGAAGCTAGACCGGCCGCTGCTTCTAAAACAAGCAGTGCAGCAAGGCGAATAGTGCGTTGATCTGGGGTATCAAGCGCCGCATCAATCTCAGTAATATCGATTGCGCGAACTCGTTTATCACTTGCCAGCAAACGTGTTACTTCGCGAATTTCATCAGCAGATATACCGCCAGGAACAGAAGCCGGACAGGCCGGTGCAACAGAGCGATCACAAACATCAACATCTAGATCCACATAAATTTCACGACCACCAGCACCAGCAATCTTTAACGCCTTGGCAATAACTTCCTTCATGGATTTCTTACGCAACTTTGGTCGAGAAATAACCGTTATTCCAAATTCTTTTGCGCGCTGCGAATATTCGGCGCTATTGGCAAAGTCAGAAATTCCTATTTGCACAATGTTCTTACCTGGAAGACCTGCCTCGATTAATCGCCACACCGGAGAGCCATTAGATTTTCCATCTCGCAAATCATGATGGGCATCTAACGTAATTAATCCAACTTTAGATAAATCTGGAAACAATCCCGCAGCGGCCGAATAAGTTATTGAGTTATCGCCACCAAGAGCGACTACTAATTTATGCTTCCAAAGCAGGCCAGAAAGTGCATCAGCGACTCTGGCTTCACCAGCATCGCCATCGGGATTTAAAATATTTCCAAGATCAATAAAGGAGTGTTTGCGTAAATCGATATTGCCTGAAGTGGAAAATGTTGAATATCGAGCCAGCGCTTCGCGAATTGCATCGGGCGTTAAATGCGCACTTGTCGCAGAAAGCGAAGTCTCGTGCGCTGGGATTCCAATTAGTGCGAAATCCGCTGCTGGGTTCGATCCAGCAAATAAAGTGTTAGCACGATCCCATTTGGGATCTTTGGAAAGTTGTGACACGAGTACCTTCTACTTATCCGGATTCGGAACGGTTACATCGCGGACAAAGCTTTCAAGATCATTAACTGATTGTAGAAAGCCACGAAGAGTGCGAAGAGTGGCGCCAAAGTTAGTAAATTCTTCCACCTTCAAACCGTCAGCGTCATACATCTTGCGAAATTCTGGGATGTTATCGAGCATCGGATTCAGGATCTTAGGATCCATCGGTTCTTCAATGCTATTTGGATTAGGAATAATTCCGAGTTCGTTAATCTTTACCTGCCAACTATAAGGTGGGGAGATAACGGCATCTCCACCAATAATCTCACTCCAATGCATAGTATTTCTAAATGCAGCAGATAGAAGGCGAGTGCGATATCCGCGCTCTTTATAAATTTTGTGAGCATTCTTAAAGACTGCAACGCCAGCCCATTCAAGTGAAGCCGGGTCAATAACCACTCCTGTTTTCTCAACACTGACTTTTACCCAATCATCAACACGACCAACCATGATTGTGCAGACAGGACCCATCTGTGAAATATCTAAACCTTCGGCTTCGCGACGCTTTAAGCCACGTTCAATCGCTTCAGCAACAGCAATCGTTTGCGCAACTGAGAATGAAACTGTCGCATTCAAACTAACACCCAAGTAAGTGGCTTCTTCGAATGCGGTAATCGCCTCGGAAGTAACTGGAATCTTTACAATCATATTCTTTGCTAACTTAGAAAATTCAAAGGCCTGTTCAGTCAGCGCCTTAGCATCACGAAAATTGCGGGGATCGGTCTGAATAGATAAGCGACCATTTCGACCATTGTATTTTTCAAATTCGCCCTCAAGTAACTTGGCGGCATTGAGTGAAAGTTCTTTAACCATCGCCCAGCCGATTTGATCATCAGTTACTGTTGGGTTGGCCTTCGAATAATCCTTAATTCTTGCTACCCAATGATCTTGATCTGCCTTTAGCGCGCTGAGTGCAATTACAGGATTGCAGGTTGCCCCAACGATTCCCCAAGTAAGAGCATCTTTGAGTTCCTTCGGATCCGCAGAGTCATTCCAAAGAACTGTTTTTGAATTCTCTTTCATGAACAGGAATGGTGATTGCGTCATGTTTCCTCCGCTAATCGTGCGTTTATATAGATTAGCCTATAAGCCCGCCTAATGTCTGTAAAATTATTGGACTGTCCATTTCTTAAAGTCCCGATTTTGTTGCAGCGCTCTTAAAAAAGAGAGAGGCTTGCGCTATCTATTTGATTACGCGGTAGGAAGTAAGAGACGGATCGCTCGCATATGCAATTCGCACACCAGCCTTCTGACTTGCGGCCAATCCATTAATAATCTCTTCAGTTAATACTTCACCTGGTGCAACTACAGCAACGCCTGGAGGATAGGGTGCAATTAAGTCTGCGCTAACACGACCAATTGCATCGAGCGCTTTTACATATTGGGTATCTGCAAAGAACGCTTCGCGAAGAGAAATCGCGACTATTGGAACGACCGACCAACTCAATGAAGTAGCACTTGCTCGAGTGGGGCCTTGCAGCTTCTTTAAAATTGGAAGAAGCGCCTCTTTGAGAACTTTAAAATCTTCTGCGTTATCAGCCAAAGTAGCCAAGAAAACTATGGTGTCTTGATCAGCCATTTCTACTCGTATGTTTACCTTCTGTAACTCTCTTTCAACAACTACTCCCGAAAGGCCAAGTTCATTTGCACGTAGAACAATCTTTACCGGGTCAAATCTGCCGGCTGCAAATTGCGAAGCATTTAAGAAGATTGGCGCAGCAAACTCTAATTGCATAGCGCTTTTAAAGGAATCTACGTGAGAAAGAAGTTCACCGGTTAGTTGATCACCACGGGTCTGCAGCAATGCGCGACAGCCATCGATAGATGCTAAGGGTGCACCTGCGGGTGAAGTTGTGTGTGTAGTTTCAAAGCTCTGTTCAATGCGCGCAAGATTGAGAAACTTTCCTTGTGCCAGCAAGAGCGCAGATGCGCTGTAACCAGGCAAAGCTTTGTGCACGCTAGTTATTAGCGCATCTGCTCCTAATTGAATTACATGTTTAGGCAGTTGAGAATTAAAGCCAAAGTGACCACCCCATGCTGCATCAATAATCACAGGAATAGAATTGGCGTGTGCCATAGAAATAAGCGCTGGTAAATCTGAGATGGTTCCAAGGTAGCCGGGCTCGGTTAGCAACACGGCGATTGGTTTCTGGTCAAGCGCTTGCTCGAGTTGGGAAAGGGGAATTCCGATAGGAACCCCAGTCGCTTCATTAATTTCGGGCGTTAACCAGATTGGTTCTAAACCAGAGAGAACGAGTGCGCTTAACACCGAACGGTGCGCAGTTCGTGATACTGCAATCTTGTCGCCAGGTTTTCCCAAAGCTAAAATGATTGCTTGGTTGGCATGAGTTGATCCACCGGTAGAAAACCGTGCGTAATCAGCGCCCCAAAAAGATGCCGCTAACGCTTCAGCTCTCTTTAAAGTCCCTTCTGTTAATTTGATTTCATCTAAGCCACCGTATAAAGGTGTATCTGAATCAACCACTGCGCCAAGGCCTGCATCTAGGCGATGGGCCTTCTGCTTGTGACCGGGAATCGTGAACGCAGTTCTGGTGCTCTCGAAGTACGACAGATAAGCGTCAAGCAAAGGTGCGATCTCTCTTAACTCTGAGTTCATCCGATAACCCTAACTTCTTGGCGGGCGAGTGTGAAATAAAGGTTTATACTTTCGACATGACAATAATTACCGCACTGACACAAGAGCGTCGGTTGGTTACTGCTATTCCGGGACCAAAATCTCTTGAGGCGCTCAAGCGCCGTAGTGATGCGACATCTGGTGGTCTTGGGATGTCGATTCCGGTCATAATTGAGCGTGCGAGCGATGCAATCCTGCTCGATATCGATGGGAATCAGATTATCGACCTTGGCTCAGGAATTGGTGTTACAAATGTTGGAAACTCGGCGCCACGCGTGGTTGATCGGGTAATCGAACAAGTTCAAGCATTTACTCATACCTGTTTCACGGTAGCCCCATACCTGGGTTACATCGAGGTTTGCGAAAAATTAAATGCAATAACTCCAGGAACATTTAAGAAGAAGTCGATCCTTGTTAACTCAGGAGCTGAAGCGGTTGAGAACGCAGTAAAAATTGCCCGTCATTACACAAAGCGTCAAGCAATAGTTGTTTTCGAACACAGCTACCACGGTCGCACTAACCTAACTATGGCGTTGACTGCAAAAAATATGCCATATAAAGATGGCTTCGGTCCATTCGCCCCCGAAATTTATCGCGTGCCAATGCCTTACTCATTTCATTGGGTTGGTGATCAAGCAACAATAACTCAAGATTCTATTGAAATGATTACTCATAAGATTGAAAAAGAAATTGGTGCCCACAATGTTGCGGCAATTCTTATCGAGCCAATCCAAGGCGAGGGTGGATTTATCGTCCCACCTGATGGATTTTTGCCAGCACTTTCAAAGTACGCAACCGAGAACGGAATCATTTTTATTGCTGATGAAGTACAAACGGGTTTTGCTCGAACCGGACATATGTTTGCTGTAGAAAATGAAAACGTTGTTCCAGACATGATTGTTACTGCAAAAGGCATCGCAGGTGGACTTCCACTCGCAGGCGTAACCGGACGTGCTGAAATTATGGATTCCGTTCATGTCTCAGGCCTTGGTGGAACATATGGTGGAAACCCACTTGCATGTGCGGCCGCTCTCGGAGTATTTGAAACTTTGGAGGCAGAAAATCTTGTTGCCCGCGCAAACCATATTGGTAAAATTCTTAAAGATTCACTCCGCGCAATGCAGGCAAAGTATTCGGTGATTGGCGAAGTTCGTGGTCGTGGTGCAATGCAGGCAATTGAATTAGTTGAGCCAGGCACAAAGATTCCAAACACCAAAGCAATGAACGCGGTTGTGAAATACTGTCAGAGCAATGGAGTTCTTGTCCTTACCGCTGGCACATATTCAAATGTTGTGCGCTTCTTGCCACCAATCGTGATTACAGATGAATTACTCAAAGATGCGCTTGGCGTTCTTGACGAAGCGCTCGCATCGCTTTAATTCACGCTTAGCAATTGGTCTTTACGGGCTACTGACGTATTCTCTGCTTTGAAGAGTCGCCCGGATCACCGCGTTGTAACTAGTTTTCTAGTGACACCGAGGAAAGTCCGGACTCCGAAGAGCAAAGTGGTGGCTAACAGCCACCCGGAGCAATCCGCGGGATAAGTGCCACAGAAAATAAACCGCCGTTAGCAATAACGGTAAGGATGAAACGGTGGTGTAAGAGACCACCAGCAATTGC
>WLIT01000014.1 GCA_009726125.1 Actinomycetota bacterium
GCGCCAGTGCACTTAATTAATTCGGCATATGTTGTTGGATAAACCGAATGTGGATGTCCAGCAGCCGCCCAAACCACGTCATAGTCATTTAGCGCTTCATCAATCAAAATTGTCACAGGATTTACCCAACCAACGGGGGATACGCCCCCGATTGAGAATCCTGATTTTTCTTTCACATAATCCGCATCTACTCGATGCAGTTTTTGAACACCAAGTTTTTCCGCAACTAATTTAGTGTCAACGCGATGGCGGCCACTTGTGATTACTAATAAAGGTGATTCGTCATCTAGTTTAAAAACAATTGACGAGGCGACTTGGCCAACCAAGATTCCGAGTGCATCTGCCGCTTCTTGAGCGGTACGGGCGCTATCGGATAAAACGTGGACTTCGCCCGCAATACCAAGCTCTTTTAACTTTGCTGAGACGCGTTGCACTGAGGGATTTTGGAGGACATTTTCCATGACCCTACTTTAGATGAAGTTAGATAATTTCTTTAAGTAAGGCTTCTACGCGGCTCTTGATTTCATCGCGGATTACGCGAACCGATTCAATTCCTTGTCCTGCCGGATCATCTAGAACCCAATCTTCATAGCGCTTGCCCGGGAAGAAGGGGCAGGTATCGCCGCAGCCCATAGTGATAACGACATCAGATTGTTGAACTGCCTCAGTAGTTAAAACCTTAGGTACGTTATTTGCGATATCGATTCCAACTTCATTCATTGCTTCAACTGCAATTGGATTGATTGAATTTTTGGGCGCCGATCCTGCAGAAAGTACCTCGACTTTGCCACCAGATAGGGCGGTCATGAATCCGGCGGCCATTTGAGAGCGGCCGGCGTTGTGAACACAAACAAATAGGACTGAAGGCATATGGATATCGTAATCGTTGGATACTGCGATAGCGTACAAATATGCGAAAATTCACTTTGAGTTTGGGAATTGTTCTCTTTTCATTTTTGGCACTCACTTCTTGTGGGAGTGAAAAATTAATAGAAACAAGTGGCCACGAGAGCGCGATGGCAACACCTAAAACTGGGACTGGTGAAGCAGCACCTGGAGGTGGAACATATTTAAATGAACCAATTCCAACAGAAGTTTTGAGCCTGCCCCTTGTAGACCAGAATGGAAAGTCCTTCACTTTAGAATCTCTTAAAGGTCAAACAGTTGTGATTACTAATTTTCTAACTTCGTGCCAAGAAATCTGTCCCATGACTTCGGCGAACATGCGAGACGTTGGGGATGCGATTGCAACCGCGAAAGCCGCAGGTAAAATCAAAGTTCTTGAAATAACAGTTGATGCAAAGCGCGATGTTCCATCTCGCTTGCTTGCATATCAAAACTTATTTGCAACTAAGAACTGGGTTCTGGCTGGCGGGACTGAAACTGATCTGGCGAAACTTTGGGATTATTTTGGCGCACCTGCGATGAAGGAGGAGTTTTCCGAGGAAGATAAAGCTTCTAATCCGCCAGATTGGCAGACCGGCGAACCAGTTTCTTACGACATGATGCATGCCGACCTGGTAATTATTGTTGATGATAAATCAACTTGGAGATGGCTTGATCTTGGAGCACCAAACGTTGGGTCAGCTAAAATTCCTGAAAAGTTGAAGTCATATTTAAGTGCAGATGGTTTGAAGAACCTAGAAAAACCAGAGGGCTCAAGTTGGAAAGTTAAAGCAATCTATTCCGCGCTAATGGACATCACAGGAATTCATCTTGCAAACTAATATTAGCTCTATAAGAGATTGTTAGAGTAAAAGACTCTTTGTTTTAGGTTTTTCTTAGTTGCCGTTAGGAAATAAACCAGGTCTCGATTAGTGAAAAGGCTGCGATAAAAAATAGCAGAATTGCAAAAGCTTTACGCAAAAGTGCTGCTGGAAGCCTTGAAGAGTTATGTGAGCCAAAGATTGAAATTATTATTGCTGAGATTGAGATTATGACTGGAATCTTCCAATCAATTTCGCGCCACAAGCTTTGGTGGCCAATAAAGGATGTGAAGCAATTTATCGCGATAATAAATAGGGAAGTACCAGCGGCTTTAATTTGGGGCGTGTGAAAGAAAATTACAAGAATAGGGATTGCAAGAAAGCCGCCACCAATACCAAAGATTCCGGTCATCGAACCAATAATTAAAGAGAGCGGAACTAAGGCAATAACTGGAATTTTCTTCTCGCTGTGTTCCGATACGGGCGCGCGAAGCATCGAAAGCCCAGCCAAAATCAAAATGATTGAAAAGCCAGTAACAATGAAAGCATCCGATAGGTGTTTAGCAATAATTGCGCCACCAAGATTTGTAATCAAACCGAGCGACCAGATTGATAGTGCAATTTTAATCTGTACATCGCCAGCCTTGAATTTTGGAATCAGACCAAATGCCGCAGCTAGAAATACAACTAGCAGGGCAGCGGTAGTTGCATGAACTGGGGTGAAGTCAAAGAGATAAATTAAAATTGGTACGGTGAGCATTGCGCCACCAGCGCCAATAAATCCGAGGACGGATCCGATAAAGGTTCCGGCAATTAAGGCGAGCGCGATTTCCATGTGGTTAATGGTGCCATCTTTGGGTAGAAAAAAGCCCCCGACAGTTACGCCGAGGGCTTTAATTACTTACTTATTCGCTAGATGTTTACTTCCAGAGTGAGAAGTTCTCATCTGAGATAACCCAACCGAAATCAAGTTCTGCGCCATGTTTTACAACTAGAGCAAAGAGGATAAGTGCGCCGCCAGCAAGAGCGATGTCCTTCATAAAAGCCAACATCTCATTCTGCTTTGCTGTTGCATCTGTTTCTGTCCAGAAGTTATGGAAGATAACCGCAGCAAGAACTAGGAAGATGGCAATTAGAAGTAAGCCAAGGTCTGTGTAGAAACCAAGAATTATGTAGATTCCGCCGAGAACAAGCATCAAACCTGAGAGAAGAACACCAAGCTTTGCCGCTGGAAGCTTCTTGTACTTTGCATAACCTGTCATTGCCTCAAGCTTTGCGAAGTGGTTGATGCCTGACATTAAGAAGAAGCCACCGAATAGAATTCGGCCGATCAAGATAATTACGTCCATTGTTTTCCTTTTCTAGTTGTTCTAGTTGTTCTAGTTGTTTAGATGTTGCGGGCTAAAGGTATGGCTAATTGGTTGAACTTTCAACTAATTCTGGGGTGTGTTGGCTTTAATCACGCCTGAACTGTTTAGATCCGAGCCCTACTTGCGCCTGTCGGGGGTGGCAGTTATCTTTCGAACATATGTTCGAAGAAGCCATAACCCAGAATCCAGCCACCCCGCCTCCAGGCGCTCGGGTACTTGCACCTGAAGGTGAACCAATCGAGTTCATCTATAACGGCCACAAGTTTCATATCCATGCAATCGTTTCAAGATGGCGCGAATCTGGTGGTTGGTGGAATCGCATAAGCGATGGCAAAAACCGGGTCAATGAAGAGAATATTTTCGATGATGGTGCTCGCGCTATCTGGCGAGTAGAGGCGGCACCAGTTGGCGCCTTAGCAACATTTGAAATTGAGTTAGATGAAGTAACAAAAACTTGGTTGATCCGACCAACATCTCGGCCAGCTTAAGTAAGCATGAAAAATTTTACCCACCTCCGTGTTGCAAGTGGCTATTCATTTAAATATGGAACCGCCCATGCCAATCAACTCGTAGAACGCGCAGCCGAGTTCGAAATGTCGGCGCTCGCACTTACCGATATCGACACGATGGCTGGTGCAATTCGATTTACCAAGAGCTGTGAAGCAAGTGGCATCGCACCGATCCTTGGCATTAATTTAAGTTTTATACAGAAGAAATATCGCGTAACGCTTCTTGCCCAAGGCGGAGAACTTTCTTCGCTCTATCGACTAGTAACTGAAATTAACTTGAACAATAGTGAGAACCTATTGACTCATTTATTACTAGAACGCTTTAGCCAATATTCTCGGAACTTACTTATCTTGCATGGGCCTGAGTCGCAATTGGCCCAAGCGATTGCTTCGCGCAAAAGCCATGAGGCGCTCTCGATATTTAACGCAACTCGTGAGCTCTTTGCCAACCAGGCTCTGGAATGTGTTTCACATTTAATTCGTGGTGATGGCGCGCTCTCAACTTCATATGCGGCTCGCATATTGAACTTCGCTCGAGACAATAACCTTCCTGCAGTCCTGAGCAACGCGGTGCGGATGTTAGATCGCAGTGATGGCCCGGTCGCTGATGTTTTAGATGCTGCGCGAAAATTAGTTCCACTAAGTTCTAAGAGCGTTAATCGCCAAAATAGTGAGGCTTACTTTAAAGCTAGTTCCGAGATGTCATATCTGGCTGATGAAATTTCACGCCTCGCTGGTGAACGAGATGGTAAATATTTATTGAAGACAACTGCCGATTGGGCAGAGCGCGCGATTCTCTCGCCACGCAAAGATATTGGGATTGGTGAGATTCATCTGCCAGATGCCCAATCACTTGGCGCAAAGAATCAGAGCGAACTTGCAGCGCAATTGCGATCGCGGTGTGAAGCTGGTTTATCACGCAGATATATCGGCGCTAAATCAGTAGTTGCCGCGAGCAGGTTAGAGGAAGAGTTAAGTGCAATCCGCACTCTTGGTTATGAATCTTATTTTTTAACGGTTGCAGATATCACCGATATGTCACGGGAGCGAGGAATTCGAGTTGCAGCGCGGGGAAGTGGCGCCGGTTCCTTGATCTGTCACGTGCTTGGGATTTCTGGTGTCGAGCCAATAACTCACGGATTATTAATGGAGCGCTTCTGTTCGCCACTTCGTGGTGAGTTGCCCGATATTGATATCGATGTGGAGTCTGCAAGAAGGCTAGAGATTTATGGCGCAATCTTTGAAAAGTACGGCAAGAGATGTGCGACGGTATCGATGGTTGAAACCTATAGATCGCGTCATGCAATTCGAGATGTTGGCGCCGCACTCGGAATATCACCGATGGAGATTGATTTGATTGCTAAATCAATGCCACATATCCGGGCCAGCAATATCCCGAAGGCGCTAGCGAATTTGCCTGAGTTGAAACACTTAAATTTGGATACGCCAATTTTAAAGATGGCGATTGAACTTGCGGGGCGTTTGGATTCGCTGCCGCGGCATTTATCGATGCACCCATGTGCAATTGTTCTGGCCGATCAAGGGCTGGGCGATTATGCGCCACAACAAATCAATGCGAGTGGCTATCCGATGCTGCAATTTGATAAGGATGATGTTGAAGCGATTGGGTTGCTGAAGTTAGATGTCCTTGGCGTGCGTATGCAATCTGCAATCTCTTACACCCTCTCCGAGATTGAGCGCATCGAAGGTGCGCCACTTGATATTGATGCCATCGCACTTGATGATAAGAAAACTTTTGATTTAATTAAGTCAACGCGCACTCTTGGGATATTTCAAATCGAAAGCCCCGGACAACGTGAACTCGTTGGAAAATTTGCGCCCAATACCTTTAACGATTTAATTATTGATATCTCACTCTTTCGCCCAGGCCCAGTAAAGAGCGACATGATCACGCCATTTCTTGCAACTAGACATGGTCTGCGAACTCGGCCGAGAATTCACGAAGATTTGGAAGATATTCTGAGTGAGACTGAGGGCGTCGTTGTTTTTCACGAACAAGTCATCAAAATTATTTCAATAATGACTGGAATAACTCTGGCCGAGGCCGATGAGAAGCGGCGCCAGTTAGGCGATATCGCTAATCAACAAGCGTTCTGTAACTGGTTTTATCCAGTGGCAGTTGCACGTGGCTACACCAATTTAGTCGTGAATGAAGTTTGGGAAATCTTGCGCGCCTTTGCCTCCTTTGGATTTTGCAAAGCACATGCTGCGGCCTTCGCGCTTCCTGCCTATCAATCATCTTGGCTTAAGACGCATCACACCGCTGCATTTCTCGCTGGCGTTCTGACGCACGAACCGGGTATGTATCCCAAGCGAGTAATTCTTGATGAGGCTAGACAGTGGGGAATCAAACTTGCGCCGATTGATGTCAATTTATCTGGCGTAACATATCGAGTTGAAAGAACATCTGATGTTGCGCGGGCGCCATACCTTGCCCCCAATGTTGCAAGTTCGGGTGAAGTGTTAGAGCTTCCAGATGCTCGTGGCTTTGCAATTCGGATGTCACTCTCTGACATTGATGGCATCGACAGTAAAGAAGTGGCAAATATAATTTCTGGGCGTCCATATTTAGATTTAGCAGATTTTGTTTATCGCTCTGGTGCAAGTCGCCCTACAACTGAATCGCTCTTGATGGTCGGAGCATTTGATAAATTACATAAACTTTCCACCTCAGAGATAAATCGGCGAGATTTACTTCTGCATCTCCAAGATCTTTACCGTCTTACCGGATCAAAGCGCACAACTGGCCAGAGTCAGATGACCTTTGAGTTACAAGCGCCTTCGCTAGAACCAAGTGGGCTGCCAGATATAACTGCAAGTGAACAAGTTAAGAGTGAGATTGATATTTTAGGGATGGATATCTCAAGTCATCTACTTGAGTTCTATGGTGATTTTCTAAATAAAATTGGCGCAGTTCGTTCTTCAGATTTAATTAAACATCGCTCTGGAACATCGGTATTAGTAGCTGGCGTTAAAGTCGCACTTCAAACCCCGCCAGTTCGCTCTGGCCGCCGAGTTATGTTCTTAACTATCGATGATGGCTTTGGCTGCAACGACATAACCTTCTTTGAAGATAAGCAGGCTGACTTTGCCACCGTTCTTCGCAACTCTTGGTTATTTTTAGTACGTGGTGAAATTCGCCGCACCGGTCCTCGAGGAATTTCACTTCTTGGAACTGGTGCGTGGGAGTTAGCAATTTCCCACGATAAGTGGCGTAATCTCGCAGTTTATGGAGCCAGCGGACTATGAGTGAGTCAACGATTCTCCATGTTGATATGGATGCCTTCTTTGCATCGGTAGAAGAGCGCGATGACCCATCGCTAAAAGGTAAAGCTGTAGTTGTCGGAACTGGGATTCGGGGCGTTGTATCGGCAGCAAATTATGAAGCCCGTAAATTTGGAATTCATGCCGCGATGCCAGTTGGTCGCGCTAAACGTCTTGCGCCACATGCCATCTTTGTTCCACCAAATATGTCCCGCTATTCCGAAGTTTCAGCGCACATCATGGAAATCTTTAGATCAGTAACTCCACTAGTTGAACCACTGTCGCTAGATGAAGCATTTCTCGATGTAACAGGTGCTAAACGCTTACTTGGTGACGGTCGCACAATTGCAAAAGAAATTCGCGCAAAGGTGGAAGCGAGCGAGGGCATTACTTGCTCGGTTGGAATTGCAACAACAAAGTTCATCGCAAAACTTGCCTCCGGGCGCTGTAAGCCAAATAGTATGTTGGAAATTGCTTCAGATCGCGTTCTCGAATTTTTACATCCGCTTCCAGTAAGTGCTATCTGGGGAGTAGGACCGAAGACAAATGAAGAGTTACAGAAGTTGGGGCTGCGAACTGTCGCTGACATCGCAAATACTCCGCGCCAAACTTTAATTCGTGCACTTGGCGATGCGGCAGGAGCTTCGCTTTATGAACTAGCTTGGGGTCGAGATTATCGAGATGTAATTCCAGAAGAAGTAGATAAATCAATTAGCGCTGTACAAACTTTTGATACTGATATCGAAGATCAAGAGATTATCTTGCGGGAGTTTTTGCGACTTACTGAAAAGGCGACTTACCGAATGCGCGAGAAAGATTTCAGCGCGCGAACAATTTCAATCAAGGTGCGTTTCGCAGATTTTAAAACTATAACTCGATCAAAGACGGTTTCACTTCCGATTAGTGCGACACATGAAGTTTTTGATGTTGTTAAGGCGCTCTTTCTTGCTCTAAAAATAGATGGCGCACGATTGCGTTTAGTCGGAGTAAGCCTCGATGGATTGGAAGATGGTGTGGATGGCACTGAGCAGTTAATTTTGGGGGAGCGAGAGAAAGGGTGGCGCCAAGCAACGGCGGCAATTGATAGGGCGAGTGCCAGATTTGGCCAAGGGAGCGTGCGGCCAGCTCGGCTATTCGATGAATCCGATGAATCCGATGATGATGATGCTTAAAACACACTCATAACAGTTAAAAATATCGGGGTTCGACTTTCATTTCCAGCGCTATCTGCCGTATTGTTTGCAATATGGCTCTATCCGATCACGAGAAACGCATGCTTGCTGAGATGGAAGCTGCGCTAGTCGCCGATGACCCACGTTTAGTTTCGACGCTTAATGGTCGCGAGCGCACTCCAAAGGGCTCAATGGCGCTTATTGGATTCTTCGCAATCCTGGGCGGAATGGCAGTACTTTTGACAGGGCTCGTTGCTCAAGTTATCGCTGTGGGTATTGCAGGGTTCCTAATCTCCCTTATTGGCCTAGTTCTTCTGGTATCAAACCTCTCCTTCGGAAAATCTGAGTTTAAAGACCCTAAAGGCGCTCGCCCTAAGTGGTCATCCCGTTTAGAAGATCGCTGGGAGCGACGTAATTTCGATAATTAAGCCTTAATTCAAGTCAGTCCAACCACCCATCCCGATTGGCCAGGGGTGGTTTTTTTATGCCCAAACGGGGAGAAATTTGGCTGAAAAGGGTGCAAAGTGGGTAGAAATGGAGTAAAGTGGCGATTGCTATCAAATCCGGGGGGATTTGAGCGTAAAAGTTAGGGGAGGTGGGTTAAGTGTTTCTCGGTACCCACGAACCAAAACTTGATGAAAAGGGCAGGATCATTCTGCCGGCAAGATTTCGTGATGAATTAGCAAATGGTCTTGTAATAACAAAAGGTCAAGAGCGTTGTTTATATGTATTTCCAAGTGGTGAATTTTCTTCAATTACAGATCGTCTGCGTCAAGCTCCCGTCACCGAAAAAGCAGCACGCGATTACATGCGCGTGATGTTTGCTGGCGCGCACGATGAAGTTCCAGATAAGCAAGGTCGCGTAACAATTCCAGCGGGACTACGTACATATGCCGGACTTGAAAAAGAGTGCGTTGTAATCGGTGCGAATACCCGCTTAGAAATTTGGGATAGCGCTGCTTGGGAAAGTTATTTGGCAGATCGTGAAAAAACATTCTCTGATGTTTCTTCGGAGGTGTTGCCAGGACTTTTCTAAGTCCTATAAAAACATTTCTCAGTTGTGGCCATCGCCGACCTCAATAACGACGCCCCTTCCCCGGCGCCGTTACCCCCAGTTCCGTCGGCCGGCGATGACCAGAGTTGAGAAACCTAAAGTAGTAAAGCTAAAAAAATTAATACAAGTGATTATCGAAAGGGGAGAAGATGCAAGATGCACTACATATTCCAGTCGCACTAGATCGTTGCATCGCACTGCTCTCACCTGCAATTGAATCAAGTTCAAATCCTGTTGTTGTTGATGCAACTCTTGGAATGGGCGGGCACACCAGAGCGCTTCTATTAAAGTATCCACAACTAAAAGTAATTGCTCTCGATCGAGACTTAAGCGCTATAGATATTGCAACAACAAATTTGTCTGATGTGAGTGATCGAGTTGTAATTGTCCACGCTGTTTATGATGAGTTGGACTTAGTTTTAGCAAAATTAGGAATTAGTGAAGTAGATGGAATCCTCTTTGATTTAGGGGTTTCTTCAATGCAGCTAGATCAGGCAGAACGTGGCTTTGCTTACTCGCAAGATGCGCCTCTTGATATGCGGATGGATCAGAGTTCAGGTCCGACTGCGCTAGACATCTTAAGTACCTATAGCTACGGCGAATTAGTCCGAGTAATCCGAAATTATGGTGAAGAAAAATTTGCAACAAAGATTGCCGACAATGTAATTAAGGCCCGTGAAGCTGGAACTTTAAGAACCACAAAGGATTTAGCCGAAATCGTGAAGAACAGTATTCCTGCGCCGGCACGTCGAACCGGTGGGAATCCAGCAAAGCGCACATTCCAAGCACTTCGAATAGAAGTCAATCAAGAGCTAGCTGTTTTAGAGCGAGCAATGCCCCAAGCAATAAGCGCAATCCGAATCGGTGGCCGACTAGTTGTAATGTCATATCAATCTCTTGAAGACAAGATTGTTAAGAAGGCGCTATCAGAAGTTGTGGCTTCACACTCTCCTCTTGGATTGCCATTCGATCTTCCTAATTCCGCCGCGAGTTATAAGTTGGTAATTAATGGCAGCGAAGGTGCAACTGTTGCTGAAATTGAAATCAATGCTCGCGCACAATCTATGCGTCTTCGTGCCCTCGAGAGAGTGGCTGCATAATGGCAATTCTTGCACTTCCTCCACTAATTCGACCACGCCTTGCCCTTAAGCAAGTTATTAACAGTGTCACTGATGTGCAATCTTCTGCCACATCACAGAAGTTAGATACCAGGAAATTCATTTTAGTAATGGCAAGTTGCGTGACACTGAATCTCCTTGTTATTGCTGGCATAAACATCTTAATGACGCAGGATGCTTTTACTTTGCAAAACCTTAAATCTCAGCGAAATACCGCAATGGATCAGAAAGATGCAATTTTAAATCAAGTAAATTTAATGAACTCACCATCAAATTTAGCGCGGGTTGCCCAAGATATGGGAATGGTTCCAGCAGTCAAAATTGAGTATTTGAATTATTCTCAAATCACAAATGCGGCAAAACCATGAGCCACCATAATTTAGTTCACAAACGTATTCGCACATTGCTCGTTGTGACTTTTGCTCTTCTTGGCGTAATAATTGCTCAACTCTTTTCAGTTCAGGTTGTCCGCGCGGGAAACATTAGCGAGCGAGCAACAAAAGAATTATTGCTAACCTCGACCTTGTTGGCGCCACGCGGGGTTATCAGTGACGTTAATGGCGTTGAACTTGCTCGTAGCGTGGCAGCAATAACAATCGTTGTTGATCAAACCCAGATAAAAGATGCCAAATTAACGGCAAAAATAACTGCTCCGATATTACAGATGGGCGAAGAGGAACTCGAAGCTTTGTATATCGGACCGCTTAAATACAAAATCATTGTTAAAAGCGCCAAACCTGCGATGTGGTCGAAATTGCAAAATACAATCGCCAGCTATAACAGGGAGGTTTTGAAGCAGAAAGGCGGCTTAAGCAAGCGCATTCTGGGCTTCTTCTCGGAGCGGAGTTACGTCCGTGAATATCCAACTGGAACCTTAGCTTCATCACTTATTGGCTTCATTAATCATGATGGCGTAGGTGCTGCGGGAATTGAGAGCAGTTTGAATAGTGAACTCTCTGGAGTTAATGGGCAGTATGTTTTCGAGAATGGTGCAGGAACAATCATTCCGGGATCCGCAAAGATTAAAACTGAGGCAAAAGCTGGAACTTCGATTCGTCTGACCGTAGATCGAGACATTCAATGGGTTGCTCAAGATGCAATAAGTAAAGCGGTTAAGAGTTCACATGCTAAATCTGGAACCGTAATAGTTATGGATCCAAAGACAGGCGCGATTATTGCCCAAGCAAGTGCACCAACTTATAATCCTTCAAAACCAATCGTTGGAAATCTCGACATAATTCGAAATCCTGCTGTTCAAGATTCTTATAATCCTGGTTCAACTGGCAAAGTAATTACTTATGCAGCAGCGATGGAAGAGAAGAAGTTAACACCTAACTCGGTTTATGAGACGCCATATTCGATGCGAGTTGCTGGCACTCTGTTTAAGGATCATGAGAAGCATCCAACACAGCATCTTACTGCGACCGGAGCACTTGCGGTTTCAAGTAACACTGCAGCGATAAAAATCGGGCAGCAATTAGGAAGTGAAACTCTTCATAAATATTTAACTGATTTTGGTATTGGGCAATACACGGGTTCACATTTACCAGGTGAAACACCGGGACTTCTTGCACCGGTATCTAAATGGTCAGGAACTTCACTTCCAACGTTCTCGTTTGGACAGGGCTACTCTCTTACTGCGCTTCAATCGACTAGCGTATTTGCGACCATTGCAAATGATGGAGTTCGGGTAACTCCTACTGTCGTTGCCGGAACAACAGATGCCAGCGGAAATTATATTCCAGCTAAAGACCAGAAAACCAAGCGCGTTATCAGCACTGAAACAGCTATTGAAATTCGGAAGATGTTAGAGAGCGTAGTTTCTGGAAACGGAACTGCACCAACTGCTGCAATAAGTGGATACCGTGTTGCTGGAAAGACTGGAACTGCAAATCGCTATAATCCGAACTGCTCTTGCTACAGCGGTTACACGGCATCTTTCATTGGCTTTGCGCCCGCAGATAAGCCGGCATATGTTGTCAGCGTTACGATTCAAGAGCCAAAGGGAATGCACTGGGGTGGGGCACTTGGTGGCCCAGTCTTCGCTAAAGTTATGAAATTTGTTCTGCAGTCAAAGAATATTGCGCCATCAACAACAAAGCTAAAGGCCTATCCCTTAACTGAGGCCGAGCTTAAGAAAAGCGCAAGTGCAAAATGATTCGGCCAGTATCTGATTTCTCTAAATCAGCAGCCGAACTATCGCGTTTTATTGGGGTTGAATCGAATTTAAGCCTTCAATTTACTGGAATCACTTCAACATCTACTTCAGTTGAGGCTGGTGATCTCTTTGTCGCGCTACCTGGAGCAAATGTTCATGGCGCAACTTATATCGATGAGATTATTGCAAGAGGAGCGGTTGGAGTTATCACAGATTCAAGAGGCGGCGAGATTGTCGGCACGAAGCTTCCAACAATAGTTATCGGAGACCCACGACGCGCCCTTGGCGATATCTGTTCTTGGTTTTACAGCTCCCCATCTAATTCCTTAAAGATTGCAGGAATTACGGGAACAAACGGCAAAACAACTACGACAACAATCTTGAATCAAATTCTTGGATTTGCTGGTAAAACAACTGGCTTGATAGGAACTAACGGTATTGAGATTGGACCAGAAAAAACGCAGGCAAACTTCACAACGCCAGAGGCAAGCGAGCTTCAAAGTCTCTTTGCCGTTATGCAAGAGCGTCACATTTCACATGTAGCGATGGAGGTAAGCAGCCATGCGCTAGAAGCAAGGCGCGTTTCGGGCACAAAATTTGCATTGGTTGGCTTTACTAATCTAACTCAGGACCACTTAGATTTTCATGGCGATATGAATTCATACTTTGTTGCTAAATCTAAATTATTCACAGTTGAATACAGTGAATTGGGATTTATAAATATTGATGATGCATATGGCAAGGAACTATTTAATACAGCGCAGATTCCAGTTATTTCCCTTTCCAGGGAGAACCGCACTGCCCAATGGCACTTTGAACGATGTGAATTGAGACCCCGTGGATATTCAATAGCGATTCGGGGAACTGGTGGGATTCTAATTGAGGGTGAGATCAATTTAATTGGTGATCACAATCTAGATAATGTTCTAATGGCCGTAGCAATGGCATCAGAATTCGACGTCGATCCTTTAGTTATCGGTAATAGTTTGGTGCAATTACAAGGCGCAGCAGGCCGTTTAGAGTCCGTCGATATTGGACAGAAATTTATGGCGCTTGTCGATTACGCACACACACCTGATGCGGTTACAAGAACACTTTCGACACTTCGCAAGAGCGTTGATGGTCGAATAATTGCTGTTCTGGGTTGCGGAGGAGATCGAGATAAAACTAAACGCCCAATCATGGGACGCGAATTGTTAGCCGGCTCCGATGTCGCAATTTTTACGAGTGATAATCCAAGGAGCGAGAAGCCTGAGAAAATTCTAGATGAAATGGTTAGTGGACTTACTCTTGGAGAAAGTGCCTCAGTCACTATAGATCGGCGAGAAGCTATCGCCCTTGCTGTCGCAAGTGCACTTCCGGGTGATTGTGTCGTAGTACTTGGAAAAGGCCATGAAGTTGGCCAAGAGATTGCTGGCAAGAAATACGCCTTTGATGATCGAATCGAGCTGGCACGCGCAATCGAGGAGCTAGCATGATCAAATTAACTTTAAATAAGATTGCAGAGATTGTTAACGGTGAAGTTGTTAATGGTGATGGTGCGAACATAACTTCGGCTTACCCCGTTATTAATTCACAGCAGGCTAGTTCAGAAACTTTCTTTGTGGCATTTGTCGGGGAGAAAGTAGATGGTCATGAATTCGTTGACGCTGCTATTTCAAGTGGTGCGCAATTTGCCCTTGTTAGCAAAGATTGCAAAGCCCTTGCTATCAAAGTCGCAGATGTAAAGATCGCCCTTACCCTACTGGCCACCTATGTGCGAGAACAATTGCAATTGATGACTGTAATTGGGATTACTGGTTCACAAGGTAAAACAACTACCAAAGATCTTCTGCGCCATATCTTGAGCGTATCTGGCGAGACAATTGCGCCGGCTGAATCTCTCAATAATGAACTCGGAGTTCCGTTATTGATTCTGCGTTGTACAAATACAACAAAATATTGCATTGTTGAAATGGGCGCACGGCACATGGGTGATATCGCTCATCTTGCAAAGATTGCTAAACCAAAGATCGGTGTAGTGCTTGGGGTTGGCAAGGCGCACGTAGGGGAATTTGGTAGTCGTGAAATTATTGCTAAAGCAAAATCTGAATTAATTGCTTCACTTACTAGTGGTGGAACCGCAATCCTTGGAACGTATGATGAATTTTCACCAAAGATGGAAGTTCCGACTGGGGTGCGCAAAGTACTTTTCGGCGAGAAGTCAGAGTGTGAAATCCGAGCAGCAGATATCGAAGTTCGTGAAGGTAGAGCGCATTTTGATCTAGTTACTCCCGATGGTCGCGCCGCAGTAAGTCTGCAATTACTTGGTCTTCATCAGATCAGCAATGCTCTTGCTGCTGCTGCAGTTGCTACAAACTTAAATATTCCTATTGAAAGTATCTCTGCAGCGCTCTCAACGGCTGAGGTGTCAAGTAAATGGCGGATGGAAATTTCTGAAGTGAGCGAGATCATTTTGATAAATGATTCTTACAATGCTAACCCCGAAAGCATGGCGGCGGCACTGCGAACCTTGGCGCTGATATCGCAGGAAACTGGGGGAGTTAGTTGGGCCTTTTTAGGCAAGATGCACGAACTCGGCGAGTCATCCGCAATGGAACACGCCGCAATTGGCAGACTCGCCACTGATGTAGGGATAGATCATCTGGTTGTTATAGGGGCAGAAGAATTTCTTGCAGATTTAGATCTAAAGAGCAGTGGAGGCGAGAGCGCAGTGCATTACTTTAAGAGCAAAGAGGAAGCTCTCTCCATGATCGAACATTTTGCGGCTGGCGATGTACTTTTAGTTAAGGCTTCGCGTTCGGAAGAATTTAATTTACTTGCGCAAGCTATCACTGAGCGCTTGTCGGAGGCTGCAGAGTGAAGGGCATTGTCTTTGCGGGGGCGCTTTCAATCCTATTAAGTTTTATCTTCACTCCTGCTTTAATTCGCATTCTTTCACGGCGCGGAGTTGGGCAGATGATCCGCGATGATGGTCCGAAGACTCATCATGTAAAGCGTGGTACACCAACAATGGGTGGCATTGTCCTAATACTTTCGACGTTGGCGGCATATTTTGGAAGTCACTTAATAACTGGCGTTGGAATAACTGCATCTGCACTTCTTGTTCTGGGGCTAATTATTGGGCTTGGGTTAATTGGATTTTTAGATGATTGGCTTAAGATTTCTAGAAAACAATCACTTGGATTAACTGTGAAACAGAAGCTCTCGGGACAAGCAATTGTTGCAGCCGCTTTTGCGTACGCTGGTTTAGGTTTCCAAGACGAAACTGGATTAGCACCTATTTCGCAATACTTTTCTGGTGTTCGCGACACTTCAATAAAGCTTGGCATCGGACTTGTCATTGTTTGGATTATCTTTTTAGTTTTGGGAAGCTCTAATGGAGTGAACTTGACTGATGGCTTAGATGGCTTAGCATCCGGCGCTGCAATAATGACTTTCCTCTCGTTCATCATGATTGGCGTATGGGAATTTGGACAGAGCTGTGCGATTGCCGATGTGGCGCAGTGTTATAACGTTAGAGATCCACTTGATATAGCGGTTTTAGCTGCCGCACTTGCAGGTTCTTGCGCAGGTTTCCTCTGGTGGAATGCAGCGCCCGCAAAAATATTTATGGGAGATGTAGGTTCACTTGCACTAGGTGGCGCGATTTCTGGAATTGCAATTGTGTTACGCGTTGAAGCGCTGTTGGCTGCCCTAGGCGGACTTTTTGTTCTGATTACGCTTTCAGTCATAATTCAAACTGGATACTTCAAACTCTCAGGCGGTAAGCGCGTCTTCAAAATGGCACCACTCCAACACCACTTTGAGCTACTTGGATGGGGTGAGGTAACAATAGTTATTAGATTTTGGATCCTGGCTGGCATGAGTGTTGCCGCAGGGTTGGGACTCTTTTACGGCCAATGGGTTGTTTCACAATAATGTCTTACATAGCCGAACTGGTTACAAAGAATATTTTGATTGTCGGAGCAGGCACTACAGGAAAGTCTCTAGCGCGTTATCTTGAGAGTATTGGCGCAAATTTTGCAATTATCGATGAGAAGATTTCAACGCTTGACGGTTTGGAAGTTTTAGATTCTGTTCCAGATGATATAACTTTCGGCCTTGCGATTGTTTCACCAGGTTGGCGTAAGGACCACATGGTTATTCAAGGATTGCATTCAAAGGGTATAGAGGTTGTTAGTGAGTTAGATTTTGCTTGGTCATTGAAAATGGAACTTAATCCAGATCAGAAATGGCTGGCGCTAACTGGTACAAATGGTAAAACTACTACGGTACAAATGTTGGAATCTATTTTGATAGCGTCGGGAACATCTGGGATTGCTTGCGGGAACGTTGGTGTAACCGTGGTTGAAGCGGTCACAAGTGAAAACAGGTTTGCAGTTCTGGCACTTGAACTCTCGTCATTTCAAATCGCATGGAGCTCATTGCCTGAATATGAAGCAGTTTCAATTCTTAACATTGCGGAAGATCACATTGATTGGCATGGGACTTTTGCTGAGTATGCCGATGCAAAGATGAAGTTGCTATCGCAATCTAAAGTGGCGATTCTCAACTTAAATGATCCCGAAGTAATCTTGCGAAGCGCAGGCTGGAACGGTCGAAAAGTATTCTTTGGGTTCAATACGCCACAAGTAGGAGAGATTGGCTTAGTGGAGGAGTTATTAATAGATCGGGCTTTTGTGAATTCGGCAGAAGCAGCAGAAGTAATTGCCGAGTTATCTGATGTGAAACCAGCGGTTCCACACAATGTCTCCAACGCGATGGCGGCTGCAGGGCTTGCACTTGCAATTGGTATTGCGCATCCATTAGTTAAATTGGGAATCAGTAATTTTAAACTTGATAAGCATCGGCTTCAAACTCTAGCGACAAAAGATGGCATCACTTGGGTGAATGATTCAAAGGCTACGAATCCACATGCAGCAAATGCGGCGCTACTTTCACATCTTTCGAATATCTGGATCGCGGGTGGGCTGGCAAAGGGTGCGAAAATGGATGATTTGATTATGCGCACAAGTTCGCGAATTAAGGCGGCAATTCTTATTGGGAAAGATGCCGAGGTGATTGCGAAGGCGTTAGCCAAACATGCACCTAAGGTTGCAATTCACCGAATTACAACTTCCACTAGCGCGGAAGATTTAATGGATCAAGTAGTTGCTTGTGCAGCGAGAATCGCCGTAACCGGAGATACAGTTCTTTTAGCACCAGCATGTGCATCTATGGATCAATTTTCTTCATATGCCGAACGCGGAAATTTATTCTCGCAAGCAGTTTCAAAGTTGGTCGGTAAATGAAAAAGCAGATTAAAGAGCAGGGTCAGGCTTACGCTAATTTTCTCTCCAAGCCGACCGCTTCGTATTTAATGATTTTAGGTACCACTGGCGCGCTAGCTGGCTTGGGTCTAGTAATGGTTCTTTCATCTTCTTCGGTTACAGCGCTATCTGAGAGCGGAAATACCTACGCTATTTTTCTCAAGCAAATACTTTTTTTGGTTATCGGGATTCTTATCTCAGTAGTAACTATGCGGATGAAACTTTCTCATTGGGAGAGCTTGGCCAGGTATGCACTTCCGATTGGCGCAATCGCACTCATATTGCCGATAATTTTTGGTCAAGATATAAATGGAAATCGAAATTGGATTCCACTTGGGTCATTTACTCTTCAGCCAAGTGAATTCGCTAAGTTGGCTTTGATTCTCTACTGCGCATTGCAATTACGCAAACATTTAGAACGCAGAGCTAAAGGGTTGCAATCTAACGCAGTTGGAATTGTGTCTATTGGTTCGATTAGTTTCCTATTCTTAATACTTTTAGGGCGCGATTTAGGAACCGCAATTATTGTTGCGGGAATAGTTTTTGGAATGTTATTCATCGCAGGAATTGATATCAAAGTTCTTTTTGGAATTTTCTCGGTATTTGCTGCTGGTGGACTTGCGCTTTCAATCACTGAACCCGCTCGACTCCGCAGATTTAAAGCGGTAATTGATCCCTTTGCGCCAGATATATATAAGTTAGCCGGCTGGCAGCCCGCGCATAGTTTGATGAGTCTGGCCAGTGGTGGATTATTCGGCGTTGGAATTGGTGCCAGCAAACAAAAGTGGGCCAATCTTGCTGAAGCACATACTGATTTCATTTTCTCGGTAATCGGCGAGGAACTTGGTTTGCTTGGAACCCTTACCGTTGTATTCCTCTTTGCAATATTAATTTATGCAATTTTTCGTGTAGCAATTACCACAAAGGATACCTTCCAAAAATATGTAGTAACCGGAATTGGATGCTGGATTATTCTGCAGGTTCTTGTAAATTTAATGACTGTTGTTGGGATAGTTCCAGTAATCGGAGTGACACTGCCATTTATTTCATACGGTGGTTCATCATTAATTGCTAATTGTTTGGCACTTTCGTTCGTTTTAAATGTTGCCCGCAGGGAGCCGCAATTCGTAGCTGCCCGACTAGCTCACAAAGCGGCAAAAAAGTGAAACGCATTTTACTAGTGGGTGGTGGTACAGCAGGCCACGTTGAACCGGCTCTAGCCGTTGGTAACTGGCTACTAGTTAAGAGTTCGGATATTGCTTGTGAATTTGTTGGAACAAAGAGTGGCATTGAAAATGAACTTGTTCCACTTGCTGGATTGAAGTTGCACCATATTCTCAAGGCACCACTTCCAAGATCGATAACTCCTTCAACGCTGCTTTGGCCAATTAAATTTGCAATTTCTATTTCACAGGCGCTAAAGATTGTAAAGAGTGCGGATTTAGTAATTGGCTTTGGTGGCTATGTAAGCGCTCCTTGCTATCTTGCCGCAAAAATATCTGGAGTACCCCTGATTATCCATGAAGCAAATGCGATTCCAGGATGGGCAAACAAATTAGGGGCGCGATTTGCAGATGAAATTCTAGTTGCGTTTAAGAGTTCACTTAAAGAGGGTGGTAAGTGGGCTTCGGCAAAGTTGGTCGGAATGCCAATCCGGGAAGAGATATTTGCGATTAGTAATATGAGTAAATCAGATCGCTCTGGAATCTGGGATGCCACATATCGCGAGCTTGGATTAGATAGAAGTAAGCGAACAATATTTATTTTTGGCGGATCACTGGGAGCGCAAACTATAAACAACGTTGTCGAACGGACTCTTCCTGAACTCTTGAAGCTTGATATCAATATTATTCACGGGATAGGGAGGGGCAATACGCTGCCAAAAGCTGTTCCAGGTTATGTTCCACTGTCCTATATTTCGAATATGGCAGCCATGTACATCGCGAGTGATTTGATAATTTCCAGAGGCGGAGCGGTAACTTGCGCTGAACTTGATTTATCTAATGCTTTTGCCCTAATTATTCCACTACCAATCGGCAATGGCGAACAAGTCGCGAATGCCCAAGATCTTGTTGCAAAAGGGGCGGCAGAAATCTGCTTGAGCTCTGATTTCACCCCGAATTGGCTACTCGAAAATATTGGTCTTCTAATATCAAAGGCTGATAGTTGGAATATAAAGAAGAGCCAGACAATAACAACGCCTTCGGCTGCAATAATTGGCGAGATAGTTCTAAAGAATTTAGCAGGTAGTCTTAAATGAAACTATCAGATTTGGATGGAAAGCGCGTTCATTTTATTGGTTTAGGTGGCGCAGGAATGAGTGGCATCGCCAGAATCATGTTGGCTCGGGGCGTTTGGATTTCAGGTTCCGATGCTAAAGATTCGAGCGTGCTTGCAGGTTTACGAACTTTAGGTGCTGAGGTATTTATTGGCCACCAGACAAGCAATCTAGGTAGCGCCGATGTTTTAGTTGTTTCAAGTGCGATAGACGAGTTGAATCCTGAACTTGTTGCGGCAAAGAAGAAAGGGATATCGATATTAGCAAGAGCCGAAGCACTTGCCCTATTAATGTCGGAATCTAAATCAATTGCGGTTGCCGGAACTCATGGCAAAACAACGACAACTTCAATGCTGACAGTGGCGCTACAACAGGCCGGACTTGATCCTTCATTTGCAATTGGTGGGATGATTAATCGCGGAGGAACCAATGCGCATCAAGGTTCTGGAGATATTTTTGTCGCAGAAGCTGATGAATCTGATGGTTCATTCTTGGCGTACAAACCTTTTGGTGCAATTATCACAAATATTGAACTGGATCACGTGGATCATTTTCCAGATTTGGCGGCGGTAAATCGCAGTTTTCTTGCCTTTGTAAATTCGATTCAACCCGGAGGATTTTTAATAGTTGGCATCGATAGTCCAGGCGCAGTGCATTTGCTATCGCAGATTGAACGTAGCGATATCGAGATTATTACTTACGGGGAAAGTGCAGATTATTCGATATCCCATCTATCGCTACAACCAGGCGAATCGCACGCTCGCATCACTAAATTGGGCAAAGTGATAGGTGAACTTTCGCTTTCGATACCAGGTCAGCACAATATTGAAAATGCCCTTGCAGCACTTGTTGCGGGGTTAAAATTTGGCGCCCCAGTCGTAGAGCTGCTGAAGGGCTTGGAGAGCTTTAGTGGGGCAAAGAGGAGATTTGAAAATAAGGGGAGCGTTAACGGTGTAACTGTCATCGACGATTATGGCCACCACCCAACTGAAGTTCGCGTCACATTGGAAACCGCAAAGCGATTTATCGGAACTGGAAAAGTCATTGTGATTTTCCAACCTCATCGATACTCCAGAACCGCAATGTTTGTCTCCGAATTTGCCCAAGTTCTAGGTATTGCAGATCAGGTTTTTCTGTTGGAAATATATGCAGCAAGCGAAACCGCTATACCGGGTGTTTCATCGATTCAGATTGCGAATGCGATGGCAAGTCCAAAGGTGAAATTTGAACCTTCGATGATTGATGTAGTTAATTTGGCAGTTGAGGTGGCCCAGCCAGGCGATTTAATAATTACACTTGGAGCAGGCGATGTAAATCTCTTAGTTCCGCTAATCCTGCAGACGCTGGAAGAGAAAATTGCAAAGTAGAACTAAACGAGCACTCTGGATTCTATTTACCACCCTGCTCTTAGCTGCACTCGCTTTCGGATTAGGATGGTCGAAGTTATTTGTACTCGAATCTTTAACAATTAATGGGACAAACCAAATAAAATTGATTGAAGCCCAACTTCAAGCAGCGGAATCCAAATTAGTTATCGGCCAGCCACTTGCTCGCATAAATCCAAGAACTGAAGAGAATATCGTCACCGATCTAGAATGGATTGCTAGCGCAGGTCTCTCTAGAAATTGGTGGACGGGCAGAGTCACTTTGCACATTACGCCAAGAATTCCAATAGCGGTTTACGTTGATGTAATTGGTGATAGTGATGCACCTCGTTATCTGGCGGCGAATGGCGTCGAATTTTCATCACCACAGAGTTTTAGTAACCTGGCCAAGATCTCAATTAGAGCTAAGACTCAAGGAGTGCGCAGGGAGATTGCGAATTTCGTCGCAAATCTTCCAACTGAAATTGTCTCGGCGATGACTGGCCTAGAAATTGCTGGAGACGATGTGGTTGTTATGGAGACAAATTTTAGGAATCCAAATCTGGGGATCACATGGGGTTCAAGAAATAGCGCGGCCGATATTGAGATAAAAGGCCGGGTTTTAATGGGTTTATTGGCACTTCCTGAAAATAAGAAAATTACCGAAATTGATTTGAGTATTGCTGATTCACCTATCGTTAAGTGAGTTTGTTAAATGAGTATTAAAAGCTAAATATAATTTTTTATATTTCGTGTCGGTCGTTGATTGAGAGTGCCAACACGCATAGTTTTACCACTTAGTAAGCAACAGATAAATCTCAAGTAGAGATTTAGGGTTTAGAAAGAGGCGGATTGTGGCTACACCACAGAATTATTTAGCAGTCATCAAAGTTGTCGGCGTTGGTGGCGGCGGTGTTAATGCAATCAATCGCATGATTGAAGCAGGGTTAAAAGGTGTTGAGTTCATTGCAATCAATACCGATTCCCAACAATTAATTATGAGTGATGCTCATGTGAAATTAGATATTGGTAGAAAATTAACTCGTGGTCTCGGAGCTGGCGCTGCGCCAGAAATCGGAAAACAAGCAGCGCTCGATCACACAGAAGAAATCGAGGAGATGCTTCGTGGCGCAGATATGGTTTTCGTAACTGCAGGCGAAGGTGGCGGTACTGGTACGGGCGGAGCACCGATAGTTGCAAAGATTGCAAAAGATTTAGGTGCGCTAACAGTTGGCGTTGTAACAAAACCATTTACCTTTGAAGGAAAGCGGCGTACTGCACAAGCAGATGAAGGTGTCGCGCTACTTCGCGAAGAAGTTGACACTCTTATTGTTATTCCTAATGATCGTCTACTTGCAATCTCGGATCGTTCAATTAGCCAACTCGAGGCATTTAGAAGTGCAGATCAAGTTCTCCTTTCGGGAGTGCAAGGCATAACTGATTTGATCACAACACCAGGGCTAATAAATTTGGACTTTGCAGATGTTAAGAGCGTTATGTCTGGTGCTGGGTCGGCACTTATGGGAATTGGTTCAGCTCGTGGTGAAGCGCGTGCAACTCGCGCAGCCGAACTTGCAATTTCAAGTCCGCTACTTGAAACATCAATCGATGGTGCACATGGGGTTCTATTGTCAATCGCTGGTGGTTCCGACATCGGATTATTCGAGTTGAGCGAAGCAGCGGAACTCGTCGCACAAGCCGCACATCCAGATGCAAACATTATTTTTGGAACTGTAATTGATGATGCGCTTGGTGATGAAGTTCGGGTAACTGTTATCGCGGCCGGTTTTGATGGTGGCGCGCCAAAGCGAGTTTCAGTACCGGTGATAAATGCGGCTTCACTGAGTGGAAATGCAGACCCGATCGCATCAAATGATCCACTTGCTGTCGCTCTTGATATCCCTACTGTTTCGATTTCAACTGCAAACAGTCCTCGCAAGCGGATTACATTTGAAGATTTGGTGACTGAAGACGATATCGATATTCCTGATTTCATGAAGTAATTCTTAAAATTAATTAGCCAACCGGATACCAAAATGGCGCAAATTCTCTTCACCTCGCGCGAGGGTGGCACGTCTAGCGAGCCTTTTGATTCCTTGAACCTCGGCAGCCACGTCGGAGATCGTTCGGATGATGTTGCAACAAACCGAAATTTACTGAAAGCGATGTTAAGTCAGAAAGCCCCAGTTTTTATGAATCAAGTGCATGGCAATGAGGTCGTTGAGGTTAGCTCAGAAACGATTTTACCTGTTACTGCAGATGCGCTAATAACTAGAGATTTAGGGCTTCCACTTGTAGTTCTAACTGCAGATTGTTTGCCAATCCTGATTTCGAGTTCAGTTGTTGTTGGAGCAGTGCATGCTGGCCGTAAAGGAGTGCTCAATGGTGTTATTGGCAAGGCGGTAACAGCAATGCGAACTTTAGGGGGAGTAGAACTGATCGCAAAAATCGGGCCGGCAATTTGTAGTGAGTGTTATGAAGTTGACCGCCAGATGTATGAAGATGCAATCAAAATTGTTCCAGAACTAGCAACATCGCCCGCGAAGCACAGTTTAGATTTACTTAGTGGAGCTAAATCACAGTTAGAGAGTTATGGGATAAAGGTTTCGAGTGTGGATATCTGTACATCACATAATTTGAATTTTTTCTCTTATCGCCGTGGCTCCAAGACTGGAAGAAGCGCTGGGGTTATAGTCTTATGAGTAATCGCAAGGGCGAAATTGATGCAAATTTGGCGGATGTAAACTTTCGCATTGAGAAGGCAGCAAAATCGGCTGGTAGATCGGTTGATGAAATAACTTTGGTCGCAGTTACAAAAACCTTTCCGGTTAGTGATATCGAATTTCTCTATCAACTTGGAATCCGAAATTTTGGAGAGAATCGTGATCAAGAAGGTTCGATTAAGGCTCCACAACTACCAGATGATTGCATCTGGCATTTTCAAGGACAGATCCAGAGCAATAAATTGAAGTCAATTGCGCTATGGGCTGATGTGATTCATTCCTTGGATGACCTTTCGCATGCTAAAAAGTTAAGTTCTCTTGCGGCAAATAAGGACATTTTTATTCAACTCTCTTTGGACAGTCAGCCAAATCGGGGAGGAGTCGCTCCAGAAGAGTTAGATGGCTTCGCTCGGGCAATCGCCGAACTTAGCAACCTAAAGGTTCGTGGATTAATGGCCGTTGCCCCTTTAGACGAAGATCCGAAATTGGCCTTTGCCAGGTTGAATTTGCTCTCAAAACAGCTCGTGAAAACCCTCCCGATGGCTAGTGAAATGTCTGCAGGAATGAGCAACGACTTTGAAGCGGCGATTTCGCAGGGTGCGACACTTATCCGAATTGGTAGCCAAATACTCGGAGTTCGCTAGCGCTTAACTTATTCTTAACCCATGGCTAATGCATTTAGAAAAGCGGCGAACTTCCTGGGATTAGTAGATGATTTAGAGAGCGATCCATCTACTTCGGGAGTGGCGCAATCAGAATCTCGTTTTAATCGTCCAGTGCGTAATACTTCGATCGCAGAAGCTTCAACACCTTCTTATCTCCGTAGCGCATCAACTCGTGCAACGACACCAGCACCAACTGCACAAGCAGACGTTGTTGTTGACCACATCGTTACTTTGCATCCAAGAATGTATAGCGATGTTCGTGGAATTGGCGAGCACTATCGTTTAGGTCAACCAGTCATTATGAATTTAAGTGACATGGAAGAATCTGAACGGAAGCGTATGATTGATTTTGCTTCAGGTTTGGTCTTCGGACACTATGGCAGCATTGAGCGCGTAACTTCAAAGGTTTTCTTATTGACCCCACCAAATGTAAAGGTGAGCAACGAAGACAAGACCGCTGCGGCACAAGCAAGTTTCTTTAACCAGAGCTGATTATTAATTGGGCCTAATATTTAACGTAATTCATACTGCGCTTAACATATTTATATTGGCGATGGTAGGACGTCTTATTTTAGATTACGCAAGAATTTTTGCTGCATCTTGGCGACCAAAAGGAATAGTTCTGGCAATAGCAGAATTCATCTATGCAGTTACTGATCCAATTGTTAACTTTGTTCGTCGTTTTGTGCCGCCGCTGCGCCTCGGTCCAGTCTCACTTGATCTCTCGTTCATCGTAATTTTCTTTGGTGCGCAACTGTTGTCAAGTTTCGTTTCATCCATCGCTCGGAGCATTTAACTCTTAGTTAATTCGAGCCATAGTCCTAGTTCATTTTGATCATCGAATTTCTCTGAAACATTTTCGAATTTAGTTGCGAGAGTTTCTTCGCCAATTTCAGCTACATGCTTGATTATTGCTTTACTTACTTCTACATTTGCGCCCCAACGCACGACAATCCGATCACTAATATCGAATCCGGATTGCTTTCGCTCTTCTTGGATTGCTCTAATAACTTCACGAACCAGACCAGCTTCAATAAGTTCGGGAGTCAGCGTTAGATCAAGCGCAACACTCTCACCGTTGTGGCTTGCCACTGACCAACCAATTTTAGGAGTTTCAGTAATTACCAAATCTTCTAACTCAATATCTGCGCTCTTGCCTGGAGCAAACGCAATTTTTGCACTTCCGGTAGCGCGAATGTTTGCTACGAGAACTCCATGGTCCTGGAGGTTTATGGCCTTTGCAATTTCTTGCACATCACCACCGAACTTTGCACCAATCGTTCTGAAGTTTGCTTTTACTGAAATACTCACAAGATCAGCGCCGGCGGATGCGATTTCATTCAAGTTATGAACATTCAACTCATCTGAAATATGTGACCGGATTTCGCTATTCATTTCGTTCCAACCGTTTGCCGCTACAAGAGCCCTTGCTAGTGGCTGGCGAATCTTAACTTTTGACTCTGCCCGCGCCGCTCTTCCAAGTTCAACAATGCGGCGAGAAAGTCGGACCGATTTTGATAAATTCTCATCGATTGCCGATGCGTTACTAACCGGAAAGTTAGCTAAGTGAACGGATTCGAATTCACCAGGTTCTAAGTTGCGAATCATCTCTTGCCATACATGCTCAGTAATAAATGGAACCATCGGCGCCATTAAAAGGGTTAGCTCTTTAAGGCAGTGATAGAGCGTGTTTAGTGCGGCGCTATCGCCATCCCAGAATTTACGACGAGATCTACGGACATGCCAATTTGAAAGATCATCGATGAATTGGCCGATTGCATTTCCAGCTTCTTGGGAATCGTAATTTGCGTATGCGATATCAGCCTTTGCGATAAGAGCATTTAGTTCGGAGAGAATCCAACGATCCATTGTTGATGGCTTCTCCGCAAGTCCACTTAATTTGAAGTTCGAAGCCTTTGCATACAAGGTAAAGAACGAGATCGTGTTCCAGTAAGTTAACAAAGTCTTTCGAACAACATCAGAAATTGCATCATGACCTACGCGGCGCGAGCTCCACGGAGATCCAGCGGCCAACATGTACCAACGGACCGCATCCGCGCCATGTTGATCCATTAAAGGCATCGGTTCAAGAACGTTACCTAGGTGTTTGCTCATCTTGCGACCATCTTTATCCAAGATGTGTCCAAGGCAGAGAACGGTCTCATAAGAGCTCTTGTCGAAGACTAGGGTTCCAATAGTCATCAAGGTGTAGAACCAACCGCGGGTTTGATCGATCGCTTCGCAAATAAAGTCAGCAGGGTATGAAGCTTCAAACTTTTCTACCGAACCCTCCTTATGCGGGTAGCCCCACTGTGCGAATGGCATTGCGCCAGAGTCATACCAACAGTCGATTACTTCAGGAGTTCGATACATAATTTCTGAACATTGTTCACACTTAAATGAGATGTCGTCCACGAATGGCCGATGTGGGTCCGTATCAGATATGTCTTTACCTGCAAGCTTTCCTAATTCGGCCAGCGAACCAACGCAGATCTCATGCTTATTTTCACATCGCCAAATTGGAAGTGGAGTTCCCCAGTAACGGTTTCTTGAAACTGCCCAGTCAATATTGTTATTTAGCCAATCGCCGTAGCGTCCAGTCTTAATAGTTTCTGGATGCCAATCAGTGTTCGCATTTTCGCGAAGTAACGCCTCTTTAATCTCAGTCGTTCTGATGTACCAAGAAGGTTGGGCGTAATACATAAGTGCTGTGTGGCAGCGCCAACAGTGTGGATATGAGTGTTCATACTGCTGTTGTTTGAAAAGTAGCCCTCTCGACTTCAAATCCTTGATGATTGGCTTATCTGCCTCTTTAAAGAAGGCGCCACCAATTAATTTTAACTCCGGCAGGAAATGTCCATCAGGTGCAATTGGATTCACAACTGGCAACCCGTACTTGCGACAAACCGCAAAGTCGTCGGCGCCAAATGCGGGGGATTGGTGAACCAAACCTGTTCCATCTTCAACTGTCACATAATCAGCAAGGACGATGTAGTGAGAGTCTGGTATTTCAACTAGATCAAGCGGTGGTGAATATTTAGTGTGCTCAAGCTGTGCGCCAGTGAATGTCGCGATAACTTTGCGCTCTTCACCGAGAATTCCTGCGAGATTAGTGGCAACAACTAACCGTTCGGTCTTCTCTTCATCCGTAATCTCGATTACTTGATATTCAATCTTCGGATTAACAGCGATAGCTGTATTGGAAACCAAGGTCCAAGGCGTCGTTGTCCAAACGAGAAGGCTTGCACCTAACTCCGCTAATTCGCCAGATGTTGCGGGAAAACGAACATAAATAGATTGGTCCTTAATGGTTTCATAGCCTTGAGAAAGTTCGTGATCTGAAAGACCCGTTCCACAACGAGGGCAATATGGCGCGACTCGATAATCTTGAACCAATAAGCCTTTCTTCCAAATCTGTTGCAGTGACCACCAAACACTCTCTACATATTCACTAGACATGGTCCAATAGGCTTCATCGAAATCAACCCAGAAACCCATCCGACGGGTCATCGCCGTGAATTCACCAACGTGTTCTTGTACTGAGACTCGACACTCATCATTAAATTTTGCAATTCCGTACTTCTCGATATCGCCTTTACCGTTAAAACCAAGTTGTTTCTCGACTGCAATTTCTACAGGAAGACCATGACAATCCCAGCCAGCTTTGCGAAGAACTTGATGGCCTTTCATTGTTTGATAGCGCGGAAATAAATCTTTAAATACTCGGGCTTCAATATGGTGGGTGCCAGGTTTCCCGTTGGCGGTAGGTGGGCCTTCATAGAATGTCCAAGATGGTTTGCCATCTCGCGCGTTAATAGTTTTCTTAAATATTTCTTGAGTTTCCCAGAAAGAGAGGATCTGCTGTTCAACCGCAGGCAGATCAATTTGCGGTGCCAGTGATTTAATCGTTGACATTTAATTAAGCCTCTCAAATTAAGCCCGGAAAACTTCGGTCTTCTGGTTAATCTGGAGGGACGGTGAGAAATCCACCGCGGTACCACCCACCTTGTGCACCAAAATTGCTGCGCACCTCTTTATTTATTACTGCTACTCAAAGCTAGTTCTACCCCAAGCACTTGCCATAAGCGCTTAGCTCTTCTTGCAGGCTCCGAGGTGATGGCCTCTTCAGCGCCTTGATTTGAGTCAAGGGGAATTCTAGCGCGGCGAAGTTGGTGTTTATGCACGCTAGGTTCTAATCTTTGCGCCTCGCGTGTCAAAACAGGCGATATCAAAGGTTTTTCAAGAGATTTCAAGAGACTGGTGGAACCGTGCCAAAGAAGATTGCAGCTAAAAAAGTAGCTAAAAAAGTAGCTAAAAAAGTAGCTAAAAAAGTAGCTAAAAAAGTAGCTAAGAAAGCTCCCGCCAAAAAAGCGCCAGCCAAAAAAGCGCCAGCCAAAAAAGTTGCCAAGAAAGCGGCACCAGCAAAGCGATCATCAAATATTGTGAAGCCATCGCTCGCTAAAAACAGCAAGAAGATAGTTGGCAAGCCATTTCCAGCCAAGCTACAGAGCACGACAAAAGGAAATTCGACGACAATCACAGTTACTCCAAATGAAGTTGCTGTCACTGAAGTTGTTGTAGAAGAACGCCGCTTAACAATGCTGCCACCTCCACGGCCAAATAAAAGTATGAAAAAGGGAACTGGTTTAAAGCCAATCAAGGGCGCTCCTGCGCCACTAGTAATCTCAGAAGGCGCAGAGAATTGGAGCGCCACAGAAATGAAGGCGATGCGGAGTGAGCTTTCAAAAGATTTGGTTCGCCTGCGTGCCGAGTTGGCTGAGATTGAGAGCAGTATGGAAGATTTGATTAACGCAGCTGGAATGGGCGCTGGCGATGATCAAGCAGATGCAGGAACTAAAACTTTCGAACGCGAACATGAAATGTCACTGGTATACAACGCTCGAGATATGGTTGTTCAAAGTGAGCGTGCGTTAGAACGTATTGATTCCAAGAGTTATGGTCGCTGCGAAGAGTGTGGGAACTCCATAGGCAAGGCACGTTTGCAAGTATTTCCGCGCGCAACGCTCTGTATGTCATGTAAGCAAAAAGAGGAACGACGCTGAATGTAGTTGTTAGACGGAAGTTGGCAGTGACGGCTTTCTTAATATTTCTCATAGATTACTCAACAAAATTAGCTGCTGAAAAATTTCTTTCAGAAGAAGGCCCGGTAAGTGTTATTGGAAATTTTCTAAAATTTGAATTGATCTATAACACCGGAGCGGCATTTAGTTTGGCCACTAGCAAGACAATCTTCCTCTCTGGTTTTGCGATTGCTGTTGGCGCAGGAATCTTGTATTTTGCAGCTCGAATTGATTCTTCGAAGTGGGCGCTGGCACTTGGCGCAGTTCTCGGTGGAATCTTTGGAAATTTAAGTGATCGAATCTTTCGCGAACCCGGGGCGCTGCAAGGAGCAGTTGTTGATTGGATTTCAATTCCCAATTGGCCAACATTTAATATCGCTGATAGCGCCGTAGTTATCGGAATCCTCTCCATAGTTTCACTTATTTGGGCGAAAATACCGCCAAGATCGGTTTCAAAATGAGCAATAGCGCAGTGGCACGTGAAGTTAGATTCGTTTCGATCCCCGAAGGCCTTCATCAGGAACGAGTTGATGCCGCACTATCTAGATTACTTGGACTCTCGCGCTCAACAATCGTAACCTTAATTGAGAACGGCGAAATCACTCGCAAAGGGAAACCTCTTACGAAATCTGATCGGGTAAATACCGATGACTATTTAGAGATCACGATGCCGGCAATTGCTGGTGAACCACAACTAACTGCGACCCCGATCGAAAACTTCAAGGTTGTATATGACGATGTTGATGTAATAGTTGTAGATAAGCCTGCAGGTGTAGCGGCACACCCAAGTCCAGGATGGCGCGGTCCAACGGTTATCGGTGGAGTAATCGCGGCTGGTTATCAAGTTTCTACAAGTGGCGCCGCAGAACGTCAAGGCGTCGTGCATCGACTCGATGTTGGTACAACAGGATTGATGGTCATTGCAAAGAATGAAAATTCATATAGTAATTTGAAACAACAATTTCGCGATCGAACAGTTACAAAGGTTTACCATGCACTTGCTCAAGGACATATGGACCCAACAGAAGGAACTATCGATGCTCCAATCGATCGCCACCCTCGTGAGGATTATCGCTTCGCTGTAGTTGCTGATGGCAAACCGAGCATCACGCATTACAAGGCGCTTGAATTTTTCCCAGCAGTTTCACTTCTGGAAATTGAGTTGGAAACTGGACGCACACATCAGATTCGAGTTCATTTCTCGGCGCTAAGGCACC
>WLIT01000015.1 GCA_009726125.1 Actinomycetota bacterium
CTACTCAGCAATTCAAGGTAATGGATACAAGTCTCTAGACGAGGGTCAAGCCGTGACATTTGAAGTAGTTCAAGGTCCAAAGGGCCCACAGGCTGACGCAGTTAATCCTGCATAATCAACCATTAACAAGAAGAGAGCCTCACCTTCGGGTGGGGCTTTTTTAATACCCAGTTCGCTTAGGTACAGTTCCAACTTTTTTCAATTTAGCAGAAACTTCTTTCGCTGGACTTAAATCTTTTCCAGCCTTCCACGCATCCAAATATTTCCACGGATAAATCTCACCGCGACGTACCCACCAGATTCCTGCTTTAGTTGGCCACGAAATTCCAAAGTGCACATGCGGTGCAAGTCCGGCTGCATCCCCCGAAGTTCCCACCAACGCTATTAATTCCCCCGCCGCTACTTGATATCCAGGGACGACTTTCTTGTAAATCTTAGAAAAATGGGATCCGTAATAGCGAACACCATCATCGCCAATCATTGATATTGATAATCCGCCACGAAGTGCCCCGCCATTGTTTTTCCATGAATACTCATCGACCGCATTTACTTCATCTATTACCCCAGAAGTTGGTGCAACAAAGTGACAGCCTTTTTTCGTCAAGATATCTGTTGCGGGATAATCGTGATGAGCCTTGGAATAAGTTGTCTTGCAGCCAGCAATCGGAAAGACATAATCAGGTGAAGCAAACGCCCTTGGTGTTAGCGCAAATAGCGCTCCAAAGCACAAGACCCAAAATAAAAATCGAGAATTTTTTATTTTAAGCTCCGTAAGAGCACGCGTGCTCCGCTGCTGCGTAAAATTTCAAGAGCAGCTAAATATTGCGCCATAAATACTTTGTTCTCGGCCAAACCTCCAAAGATAGAGGTAATTTTCAAGAATGCTCCGGGTGAATTAAGTTCCGCGTTTGCTGCTGCCATTACTTCAGCTCTCTTAGGATCAATAACGCTTATCGCGGCGCCGCTCTCATCGGAGCCCTGGGCATAGCGCGACCAACTTGCGATCATGGCAGCACAGATTGGAGTTGAACCACCCATTTTAATTTGATCAAGAACAACGGGCAGAACAAATTTTGGAATTCGATCTGAAGTTTCAGCGCATATGCGCACAAGCTGATCTTGTATCTGGGGATTACCAAAACGATCAATAACGATGCGTCCCCATTCTTTTAGATCAAAACCTGGGACGGGTGCAAGAGTTGGCACTGCTTCTTCATCAATATAGCGAATAAGTAAATCATTGATATCTGGATCATGGATTGCTTCGTGAACATAGGTATGACCAAGAAGATGGCCAAAGAAACAAAGTGCTTGGTGGGTGCCATTGGCCAAGCGCAACTTCATTAACTCATAAGGAAGCACATCTTTAACCAGAGTTACGCCAACTTTTTCAAAATCCGGACGGCCATTTGCAAAGTTATCTTCAAGAATCCAAAGTGTGTAAGGCTCGCAGGCAACAGGCCAGGCATCTTCAAGGCCATAAGTATTTTTGATGTAATCGCGATCTTCATCTTTCGTTCCTGGAGTAACGCGATCAACCATGGAATTTGGGAATGTCATATTCTCTTCAATCCATGGCAGAAGGTCGGGTGCAACTTTGCTGGCAAAGCCGACTACAGCGTTTCGAGCAACTTCACCATTGTGCGGAATATTGTCACATGACATCAAAGTAACTTTGCCGGCACCAGTATCGCGACGTTGGCGAAGTGCCTGGATTAAAATACCGAGCCAGGATTGACATGACTTTGGATCTGCTAAATCTGCTTCAATCAATTTGTCACCGGCTCCGCTAAATTTGCCAGTAATGGAATCAAGCCCATAACCGCCTTCAGTTATGGTGAGTGAAATTATTTTGGTATCTGTATTAGCAAGGCGTGAAACAACTGGTTCACCATTTGAAGTTGCATGGTCAATCCCAATTATTGAACCGACCACCGAAGTTGTTGCTGTGCCATCGGCAAACTTTTCAGTGAGGGTATATAAACAATCTTGTGGCACAAGTGCCTCACTTACCGCTCTTGATAATGCACCAATTCCAACACCCCAGATTGCCCAATCTGAATTTGCTCCTGAATTTAATAATTGATCTAAATATTTAGCCAAGTGGGCCCGGTGAAAATGTCCGACACCAAAATGAACTATCTTGGGCGAAAGTTTCGACCGGTCAAACCCTGGAACTGGAAGGGCATTTGGTAATGAACCGACCGTTGCATTGGAAAGTTTCATGTGCCCCGCTTCATAATTGATAGCAAATCTCAGATTAGATAATCTTATGGGGTTAGACACTGCGGAAATAAGAACTTACGCACCCATTTCAATAACTTGAATAACGTCAATGTGTTAATCTCGCCTATTCCTAGGCGCTTTTAGTGCACCGGGGCGGTAGCTCAGTTGGTTAGAGCCCCGAACTCATAATTCGGTAGTCGTCGGTTCGAGCCCGACCCGCCCCACCAAATATAAGAGTGAAGCCTAATTAAAAGCCTTAAATAACGCCCTTTACTAATACGAAACAACAATAAGGCTGATCATCGCTTGTGGAAACTGTTGCATATGCTTTCGCAGCTCTTTCATAGAAATCTTCGCGAGATAGCGATGCCATTTCAAATTTCCGGCCCTCTATCTCCATGGCCACTGAGTGAACCGCTTTTTGACCATCTGTTACCTGGCCTGGACTTCCAGCCACTTCCATCCGAATCAATGGCGCTTCAACAAAGGTATCTAACGGAAATAATTTAAGTACTAATTTCAATACTTCTTCCACGCTAGAACTGACATAGCTAATGTGCCTTTGAGCGTTGGAAATAGCCGGATAATTACGATCACAAATGACGAGTTCATCTCCGTGGCCCATTTCTGCCAAAACCGAAATTAACTCAGCACTTATTCTTGGATCAATCCCTTTTAACATTTACCGACTCCAACTCGTTAAGGATCATGCGCAATAGATTCCTTATTATATTTGGAGCAAATATGATGTCAACAGGTTCCTTAAGATAATTCAGGGTTGCCTTTGGTCCAAGCCCGACTTGCCCCACCAAAATCTTTTGAATCGAATTAGACTCATTACATGAAACCCATACTTTGGAACGAATCGAAAAGTAAGAAGTGTTTAGTTGTTCCAAAACCTTATGACCATAAATATTCCAGAGGTGTCCTCGGTGTAATCACTGGCTCTGCCCAATATCCAGGTGCTGCAGTTCTCTCGACGAGTGCTGCGGTAGCAACAGGTGTCGGAATGGTCCGTTTCTATAGCTCATCCGGACTTGCCCATCTTGTTCTGCATTCATCTCCCGAAGTTGTCGTTCAACCGGGCGCAGTAACGGCTTGGGTTGCGGGATCAGGAATTATTGGCGACAAGTTTGATGATTACACAACTTGGCTGCGTCATCGTTGGTTCAAAGTAATTGGTCTACAAAGTGTGCCAACTATTTTGGATGCTGGCGCCCTCTATTTGGCCGATAAATTGGAACAGCCAACATTAATCACACCACATGCCGGTGAGTTAGCGAAACTCCTTCAAAAATATGGAATCGCAGTATCTGCTGATGAGATTTCAGATGATCCAAAGCGATGGGCACAAGAATGTGCAGATATCTTGGGTGTAACGGTTTTACTTAAGGGATCAAAAACTGTTGTAGCAAATAATGAAATTATTATTGAACTTCCAGCAGCAACTCCATGGCTTGCGACCGCAGGCTCTGGTGATGTGCTTGCCGGAATTATTGGCGCAATTGCAGCAACCAATGAGATTGAAATATTGAGTTCACCGAATCGCTTTGCCGAAATTGCTGCAACAGCCTCATTCATACATGACCGCGCGGCTCGACTTGCCTCAAGAGGTGGACCGATTTCGGCTTCAATGATTATTGATTGCATTCCAGAGGCAATCCGCAAGGTACTTGCCTAGTAGCGATGGTTTAATTACCTCGTGTCAGCCAAAGACCTAGTCGCCAAATTAACTGCCCTTGTCGGTAGCGATGTTGTGCGCAGCGATGCGGTTTCATTACAGGCCTATAGTCGCGATGCAACACCAATGTTCGAAGGTCTGCCTGAAGTAATTGTGGCTCCGAGAAATACCGCAGAAGTTGCAAAGATTGTGAAGTTTGCTCATGACACTAAGACGCCAATTATTGCGCGAGGTGCCGGAAGTAATTTATGTGCGGCTACTGTCCCATTAAATGGTGGAATTGTCATGAGTATGACAAATATGAATCAAATTTTAGAAGTTTCAAAGTCCGAAATGATTGCTGTAGTGCAACCAGGGGTAACGAATTTGGTCTTAGATCAACTAGTTGAAAAAGAAGGACTGCGCTTTGTACCAGACCCTGGATCACGAAATGTTTCAACAATTGGTGGGAATGTTGCGACTAGCGCTGGCGGACTTCGCGGTCTTAAATATGGAACAACTCGAAATTACATTCTTGGCTTAGAGGCGGTTCTAGGTACGGGTGAAGTAATTCGCACCGGTGGGCGCTTAGTAAAAGATGTGGCTGGATATGACGTAACAAGACTTCTTGTTGGAAGTGAAGGAACGCTGGCGGTCTTTACCGAAATTATCGTTGCACTTGCACCTCGTCCTGAAGCCTCAAAGTATGGTGTCGCTTATTTCGAAGATCTAGCCGCCGCTGCGGCTGCAGTAGAAAAGATAATTACTTCCGGAATTCTCCCCGCAACCTTGGAATTCTTAGATAACACGTGTTTGGTTGCGGTCGAAGATTTTGCGCATCTTGGTTTAGATACTAAAGCTGGGGCGCTCTTATTGTTTGGTGATGACGGTGATTCAATCTCTATTGAACAGAGCGTTTCTAAGATGGCGGAAATTGCAAAGTCATCAACTGGTTGCCGCGGTGTAACACTTGCTGCCGATGTTGCTGCTGCTGATGCACTGTTATATGCCCGTAGATGTTCACTTCCTGCACTTGCCAGATTGAGTTCGCTATCAATTCTGGAAGATATTGCGGTACCAAGAAGCGTGATGGCCGAAGTTGTAAATCGAATCGAAGGTATCGGCAAGAAACATGGACTTCGTATTGGAACTTTTGGGCATGCTGGTGATGGAAATCTGCACCCAACAATTGTTTTAGATAAAGATAGCCCTAAAGAGGTAGCGGCCGCTGAATTAGCACTTGCCGAAATCTTTGCGCTCCCCCTTGAATTTGGTGGCAGCATTACCGGAGAACATGGAGTTGGCTCAGCAAAGTTGCCATATCTCGAAGCAAAAATTGGTACTGCAAATATGCAATTGCAACGAAATATTAAGAAGGTATTTGATCCTGCCGGAATCTTAAATCCAGGGAGGATTGGCTCATGAGAGAGAAATTTAGCCAAGATAAATTAGATCGCTGTATTTCCTGCGGCTACTGCTTGCCAGCTTGCCCTACTTATAAATTAACAGGCAACGAAGAATCATCACCTCGCGGTCGAATAACTTTGATGCGCGCAGTGCAGAACGACAAGTTGCCCGCAATAGATTTATTGCAGGAATCTTCCTTCTGTCTTGGTTGTCGCGCATGCGAACCAGTCTGTCCCGCAGGTGTTGAATATGGCGTTCTGCTTGAAGAGATGCGCGAAATTACCTGGCAAGGCAAGAATCGACCATTGATTGTGCGCGGGTTATTTTTTATTGTCGATTCAAAAATTGGTATGTGGGCCCTCGGATTATTTTCCCCAATGGCCAAACGTCGCAGCGCCCAGAGCGATTTGCATTTGATGTATGGCTGTTTTGAACGTCGATTATTTCCATCGGTAAGTCGCGCAGTCGCAAAACTTGCACCAGAAGTTTCTTGTTCATCAGATCAGGGATGTTGTGGCGCTCTTCATGCCCACAATGGCGAGCTTGAAAAGGGTAAAGAGATGGCGCGCAAACTTGGCGAAAAGTTGCCAGGAACAATTCTTACTACCGCAGGAGGTTGTGCGGCACATTTAGCTTCCGTAATCGGAAGCGATCGAGTACAAGAGTTTTCACAATGGTGGGTTAAGCGCGAAATAACATTGAAGCCAATTTCTAAGAGTGACAGAAAGATCCGAGTCGGACTTCAGGATTCATGCCATCTGCGTCATGGAATGGGAGTATTTGCCGAGCCCCGTGAAATCTTGAAGCAACTTGGAGATTATGTTGAAATTCCAAGTGCTGCCGATTGTTGTGGTGCTGCTGGAAGTTACGCGCTATTACAGAAGAAAAATAGTCGCAAAGTAGTAAGTCAGAAGGTTGCTGAAATAAAAGAGCTAAATCTTGATTACATCGCAACTGTAAATCCTGGTTGCACCCGTCAATTGGCAAGTGAACTTCGCAGGGCAAGAGTTAAAACTAAGGTGATTCATTTAGCCGAATTAGTTGCAATCTCCCAAAAATAATGGACTCAGAATTCTCTATAGAAACTCTCAAATCATCTTGGAATCAAATCCTCGATGCAGTTTTAGAGGTTGATCGCGTTGCGTGGTTGCTCTGGTTTGATGCCAGATTGGTAAAACTTGAGGGCAATATCTTGGAGGTGAACTTTGCCGATAGTGAGAAATTTAGTGGCGACCACAACTTTAAAAGCGCACGAAAACCAGAACAAACTGCCAAACTTATCTCTGCAATATTGAAAGTTACGGGGAAAGAATTGGAGGTTATCGAATCGTGAAGCGCCTGTTTTTGCTGATAACTCTCTGCCTCTGCCTCTCCCTTGTTTCAACAAACGTCATCGCAGCCACTCCACTTCAATTAGTTGCCGCTGGCCCGGGAAATAGAATTCATGGCGTTGATATAAGTAAATGGCAACATCCATATGACAAACCAATAAATTTCGAGAAGATGGCAAAGGTTGGCGTTAGATTCGTAATGATTAAGGGTTCAGATTCCCAAGCCCCATCAGATTTGATAGCTAAGAAATATTTAATTGCCGATCGTACAGCGGCTCAGGCAGCAGGTCTTTATACCGGCTTCTACTATTTTTCATACTTGCCAGATACAACAGTAAAAGCTGAAATTATTGCTGATGCGAAAGCACAAGCGCAGAAAGTTATCTGGCGGCTTGGCGAAATAGGTGGCTACACCGAACAAGATTTACCTGTAGCGCTAGATCTTGAAACTAATTGTGTCCGTAAAATCGCAAGCGTATGTAAGAAATATGCCAGTAGAAGTCAGGTCTCGCTTTGGGCAAAGACGTGGCTAGCAACTGTTACAGAGAAAACTAATCGCAAACCATTTATTTATTCCTTTCCTAATTTCTTACAAAGCGCAATGTCTCGTTCTAAAGAGTTAGCGCAATATCCACTATGGATTGCGGCTTATGGCAAGCATCCAGCCGAACCTGCAAATCATCCTGGAATGAAGAGCGTGGGCTGTTATGCGCATTCCTGGACAAAATCAGATTGCACCGCTAATTATCAAATCTGGCAGTACACATCTTGTGGCAAGGGATCAAAATATGGAGTTGCAAGTTCGCGGATTGATTTGAATGTTTTTGGTGGTAGTGAAGAGAATTTTTATACTCTTACAAAAGGGGTTTGGCAACCAGATGCCGTTGATCTGCTCCCCTATAACGAAACAACCACAGCAACTTTAATTTCTGGTGCTTCCACTTTAACCACTAATGATTCTGCGAGTTTTGTTGTTGATGCAGTAAGGCCAGATGGAACACCAGTTGTTACTGGAAGCGTGAGATTTGTCGCTGCTGATTCCTTAGTAAAGGCGGGCGTGCAAGATGTAATTCGCTCGGCTTCTGGACGTTGGACGCTAAAGATTTCTGGCTTGTTAGCAGGAACGCAGGTTGGCTTTGTTGAATATTTTGATGAATCCAATACCCACGCAAGCTCTGTGATACCAGTGATGTTTGAAGTCACCCAAGGGCCAATCCCAACACCAAAACCATCTCCTACTAATAAGCCAGCGCCAAAGCCGGTTGATGCTTGTGCGGGGCAGATTCGTAATTAAAAGAATCTAAAAGATAGAGTTGCCCATTATGAGCAGCGAAAAATCGATCTCGCTTAGTCACGGCATCACTCGCCAAGACTGCAAGCTATCTGATGGACGCACAATCTCTTATTACGATTCGAAGCCAACCGTGCGCGATGCAATCGATACGCGTCCAGTCGAAAGGCGACCAGGACTTGGTGAGCTTCGATTAGATGCTCTTACAAATGAGTGGGTTGTTATGGCAACGCATCGCCAGGCGCGAGTCTTCTTACCACCAAAAGAATTGTGTCCGCTCTGTCCAACAAAGCCAGGTCTTCAATCTGAAATTCCGGAAAGTGGTTATGAAGTTGTGGTCTTTGAAAATCTTTCGCCATCTTTAGCTCTTCCCGGGAACGATTGGAAATTGCCAGAATACGATGGGCTTGATACCCCGATTGTTGATGCCGCTGGTTTCTGCGAAGTCCTTTGTTACACCGATGATCATGAAGCAAACTTTGGTTCACTCTCATTAGCACAAATGCGAATTGTGATGGAGGCTTGGCGTGATCGCACCCGTGAGATTGCAAAGTTGCCACATATTGCACAGATATTTCCCTTTGAAAATCGGGGTGTTGAGATTGGTGTGACTCTTCATCATCCCCATGGTCAGATTTACTCTTACTCTTACCTCCCGCCTCGAGTTGAGAAGATGTTAAAGATTGCGACTGATTACTTTGCAAAACACTCCCGTCCGCTTCTTTCAGACATTATTGCTCGTGAAATAAAGGATGAAGTTCGCATCGTGGCCCAAAATAGTGAGTGGATTGCATACGTGCCATTTGCATCGAGATATCCCTTTGAGATTCATATTGCGCCAAAGAAATTTGTTCCAGATCTTGCAGCCTTATCTGATGGAGCTGCTGATTCATTCGCCGAGGTTGCGAAGGAAGCACTGCAACGACTCGATGGCGTCTTTGGAATAGAGATGGCATACATGGCATCTTGGCATCAAGCCCCCGTAAACGTTGGGCGTGAAGTTCTTGGATTGCATATGCAGATCACAAGTATCCGACGCGCACCCGGAAAATTAAAATATTTAGCAGGATCGGAATCTGCGATGCAAGCCTTTATTATGGATTTAAAACCAGAGCAATCTGCAGCGCAATTGCGCGATGTAAAACTCTAATTAGTAATTAAATCTGAACGATATCTGTGCCTTTTACGGCTACTTTAATTTTAGGTAGAGCGATCTTTGTTGGGCCAGAAATAGCGGCGCCACCATTTGCTGGGTCAAATTGCGCACCGTGGCACGGGCAAATTAGGTGATTAGAATTTGAGTTGTAACTGACGCTACATCCTTGATGAGTACAAATTGTTGAATAGGCAAATACGCCAGCTTTAGTTCTAAATAACATCGCAGGAGTTCCATCTGCTGCAGTGAAAATTTTGGTAGATCCAACAGGAAAATCGACCAACTTCGCGATTGCGGTTCCAGTTTCTGGGGTTGGATTTGAGGTTTTAAATCTCTGCCCAGCAAAGACTGCGGCAACTGATGCAACTGCAATCCCGAGAATTCGAATTACCTCGCGGCGATCTCCTAGGTCAGGCAGAAGTGAAGTTACTCGTCGACCCTTTGTATTTTGGCGAACTAAGAAGAAGAGCGCGAGCCAGAGAATTGCATACGCAGTATCGCTTCCCAAGAAATATGGTTTTACCGTCCATGTTGCAGTTAGCCAGAGCGTAATTGATAGGAAGAAGCCACCAAGTGCAGCAAGTTCTAAAGCAATACCTGTGAGAGTTGCAATTCCAATTGCAAATTCTGAGAGCATTATCAACCAGCCAAATGCTGTGGCGTGCTCAACCATATGAGTTAGCGCGAATGAGAGTGGTGAGGTATCAAGGTAACTTGTAATTTGTGCGCCGATGTAATGGGCGGACTTTTGATCTAAGAAACCTGGATCTGTCGCTTTATTCCAACCACCATAAATAAATGTGATTCCAAGGAAGAGGCGAATTATTCGTGCTCCGATTGGGGTGTTCTGCCATGATTTAGTAAGGCTGTAATTTGCCATCATGACGACCCTTCTATTTATACAATTGCTCCCTCACTTGGACTCGAACCAAGAACCTGCCGATTAACAGTCGGCTGCTCTGCCAATTGAGCTATGAGGGATTGTAACGAGCGAACTATATCTGACGCTTGGGGCTTAGCCCAATCAACCCAACTCGCCTAGAGCCGCATCCTTCTGCACTCGGCGCTCGGCCTCCATCGCAACCAAGGCGCCAAATGTCTCGTTGTATTGGGCCTCATTTTCAGTTGGATTAAGGCGTTGCAACGTTGATTTAATTTCTGCAATCGATCTGCTTAACGCCACCTCGCGCAGGCGCGCAAATATTGCAGCAATATATCGCTCAGAAATTTCGCGATCGGTTCGAATTGGTTCGACTGTCAATTCAGTAATAAGGGCGCGAATATCTTCACTCTCACTGGTCTCTAAAAGTTTCTGAATATTTAATTCAGGCATCTGATCTAGTTGAGTACGAAGCTGGTGATATGCCCAATAGGTGAATGCATTCTTCTCGAGTAGCGCCCAATCCTTAGCAAGCTCTGGATGTTGCAATTTAATCTTCAAAACTTCTCGCTCCATCATCAAAATTGGATCGCGCAGATTTACTTCCGATTGAACTGCAGGCTCTAGGTTTTGCGATGGAACACTTCTAGTCGTGCTCTTCTTAATTGCACTCGTGACGATATCTACCTCAAGTCCAAGCCAGCCGGCAACTAAGCGCGCATACTCTGGACGTAGTGAAGCATCTCGGATTTTTCCTATAAGTGGGGCAACTTGATTTAACGCAGAGACTCGACCTTCTGCAGCATTTATATCGTACTTTGCTATCTCGCTCTTGATTGCGAATTCAAATAGTGGAACTCGACGGGCAATTAAATCGCGAACCGCAGCATCGCCAGATTCAATACGAAGATCACAAGGATCCATACCGGAAGGCTCAACGGCAACAAATGTCTGGGCTACGAATTTCTGATCATCACCAAATGCTCGGAGCGCCGCTTTCTGGCCAGCAGCATCGCCATCAAAGGTGAAGATAACTTCACCACGAAATGCATCATCATCCATAAGCAACCTGCGAATAACTCGGATATGTTCATCACCAAATGCGGTACCGCAAGTTGCAACGGCCGTTGTAATTCCGGCCAAGTGCGCAGCCATTACATCGGTATAGCCTTCAACGATTACAACTTGGCGCTTCTTGGCAATCTCTTTCTTCGCCATATCAAGACCATAAAGAATCTGACTCTTCTTATATAGCGGGGTTTCTGAGGTGTTTAAATACTTAGGACCTTGATCAACTTCATCGCTTGCAAGTTTGCGGGCACCAAATCCAACGACATCACCAGAGATATCTTTAATTGGCCAGACCAAACGGTTGCGATATCTATCAATCGGCCCCTTGCTTCCATCTTTGGTAAGACCAGCAAGTGATAATTCGCTATCGGTGAAACCTAGAGTTTTCAAATGTTTGTAAAGTCCATCCCATTCATCTGGCGCATAACCAACACCAAATAACTCGGCAGCAGCTTTATCAAAGGCACGCTTCTGTAAAAAGTCGCGGCCAACTTGGGCGGTACCAGGCAAGTTAAGCTGTTCGCGATAAAAATTCATGGCAGCTACATTTGCTGCAACTAACCTTGAGCGATTAATGCTTGGGCCGGTATTGGTATTTGTACCGTCATATCGCAAGGTATATCCCATGCGATCGGCGAGACGTTCGACAGATTCTGAGAACGAGAGATGATCAATCTTCATCAAAAATGCAATTGCATCACCACCAACACCACAACCAAAACAGTGAAAGTAACCCTTACTTGGGGTCACATGGAATGAAGGACTCTTCTCGTCGTGAAATGGGCAGAGACCTTTCTTCTGTCCCCCACCAGCGCCCTTTAATTGAACAAAGTCGCCAACAACATCATCAATAGAGCTGTTATCGCGTACGTAAGTTACATCTTCATCGCGAATTCGACCGGAAGCCATGGCGCTTATCTTAACCGCGGCACAAACGAGTATGAAGCGCGATCGCCCCTGGATCAGTTAGCGAGGCGACTTGATCTATAACTACGCGAAGCCTTGCCGAATCTGTTGTTGCGCGCTGCCAATCTTGAAGGAAAAACGATTCCAGAGTATTCGGTGCGCCTTTCAGAACGGCCGCTACTAATTCATGAATCAAAGTTTGTTCATTGTCATAGCGCTTTGCAGAATGCGCCGCATTAATAATATAAAAACCAGCTAGAGACTTGAGGAACGCTACTTCAACGCGTTGAGCTCGTGGGACAACTAAATTGGCGTTATATCTACTCAAATCTCCTTGGCCATATTGCTCACGTGTTGCTTCTTCAGCCACTCTGGCAAAACGACCGACAAGTTGGCTCGCTAAATCTTTTAATCTAGCAAGTGAGCTGTGGCTGCCATCATATTCTTTGGGCCAGCACGAAAGCTTCTGCAAATTTTCTAGCGCAACTTTGGCTTCATCGATTGTGATATCCACTAAATTATTTGATTGGGCATCTTTGTAAATATCTGGAAAGTCATTAGTTAGATCATGCAGTTTTACTTGCCCAGAAACCAGCGCATCTTCTAAGTCATGAACGCTGTATGCGACATCATCCGACCAATCCATTATCTGGGCTTCAAAAGATTGACTTCCAACTGGGGCGCTTTTGCGAACCCAATTAAATATTTTTAAATCATCATCGTAAACCCCAAATTTTTGCTCATTCTCTGTACGAGGCCAGGGATATTTAGTCGCTGCATCCAAACTTGCTCGGGTTAGATTCAGCCCAAGTGAGATGCCATCTGCATCAACAGTCTTTGCTTCTAGGTGAACTAATAGCCGAAAACTCTGGGCATTTCCTTCAAAGCCACCACAACTTAGCGCTGTTTCATTTAACGCATCTTCACCATTGTGACCAAATGGTGGATGCCCAATGTCATGTGCAAGACAGGCGCCCTCCATTAAATCTGGATCTGCGCCAAGTGCGGCACCGAGTTCGCGCCCTACTTGAGCACATTCGAGTGAATGTGAAAGTCTGGTGCGCGGAAAATCTGTCGCCCAAGGAACTGCAACTTGAGTCTTCGCAGCTAAACGACGAAGTGCAAATGAATGAATAATGCGCGCGCGATCACGGGCGAATTCAGTACGTCCTAAGCGTTTTGCTGGTTCATCTAAGAAACGCGCGCGATCGAAATCGTTGTAGCCCGAATGTTCAACCGCTGCTTTTAAAACCATAGTGTCGTAACCCTAACTCCTGATCTAATTCTTAACTTGATCCGTCAAGTAAATACCATGCCGTCCAACAGTGACATAGGCCAAATAGGCACCAGTTTCACGTAATAGATAGCGAAAACTCGAATTAGAGGTTGAGGCTGGACCAGTTCTTGTCGGGGCGCATGTTGCTGTGATCCCGAGATTTTCAGCCATCGTAATTGCACGCAAGCAGTGATATTGATCGGTGACAATTATTGCCGACTGTAAATTTAATTTCTTCATCACACTTACATAACTTTCCGTACTGTCCAAAGTATCTCTTCCATATGGAATTGAATCCACAAATTCTTTGGGAACCCCGTGGTCCACTAACCAATAGAAACCACTTGCCGCTTCAGTTGTGCGATCACCTGAAGCTCTTGAACCGACAGTAAGAATTCTTGGTGCAAGTTTCGCGCTAAATATTCGCTTCGCTTCTAACAGCCTTGCCTCTAATACTGGGCTTGGTACACCATCAAATTGCGCCGCACCTAGAACAATAATTGCATCACTGGCCTTGGGTGTTGTGTGATTTGCGGTGTACCAAACTCGGCCACCAGCATAAAGCGGAAGTACTATTATCAATAAGAGAATAAAGGCAATGGCACGTTTAATTACCTTAAAAATTAAGAACAATTTTAACCGCCCGAAACAGAATCGTCGATAGTTATTTCTGGAATATCAAATGGATCATCCAACCAACCCTCAGGCAAGTGAACTGGTCGGCCATGACTTGTGCGCCCTCTTGGTGATTCCCCAACTTCAACTGGATATGGTTGATCTTCAAGTTGGGCAAGTAAATATTCCAGCTCGCCAAGTGACGAGACCATTCCAAATTTACTTCTTAGCTCACGAGGTACACGGAACCCCTTTAAATACCAGGCCATATGTTTACGTAAGTCACGCATCGCACGACCCTCGGATTCAAAAAATTCAACAAGTAATTCACCGTGGCGATAAATAATGTCGCGTACTTCAAAGAGAGTTGGTGTAATTCGAGATTCTGAACCGCTAAATGCTGCAACTAAGTCGCCAAATAACCATGGTCGCCCAAGACAACCACGACCAACAACAACGCCGGCACACCCGGTTTCATTCATCATGCGCACGCCATCTTCACCAGACCAAATATCACCATTACCTAATACTGGAACTCCTGTTGGTGCCAGATGCTCGACCAGTCGTGAAATTGCTGACCAATCTGCTTTACCTTCATACATCTGCGAAGCAAATCGCCCGTGCAACGCAACCCAAGCAACTCCGGCATCTGCTGCTGCTTTCGCGGCAGTTAAATAAGTCTCATTCTGCGGATCAATTCCGATTCGCATCTTTATTGTGACTGGAACCCCAAATGGTTTAGCAGCATCTACCGCGGCTGAAACTATTTGTGAGAATAAAACCTGCTTGTAAGGAAGTGCCGAACCGCCGCCGCGTCTTGTTACCTTAGGAACTGGGCAGCCAAAATTTAAATCAATGTGGTCCGCTAAATTCTCTTTCATGAGCATCTTCACCGCCATGCCGGTAACGCGCGGATCTACTGCATATAACTGGACAGATCTTGGAGTCTCACCTTTGCCTGGTGTAATCAAACGCATCGTTTCGGGATGACGTTCAATCAAAGCGCGAGCAGTAACCATTTCAGAAACAAAGAGTCCAGCGCCCTGTTCGCGGCAGAGCGTACGAAATGCGGAATTGGTAATACCAGCCATTGGCGCAAGAACAACTGGGGTAGTTAAAACCACCTCGTTATTCGCAAATTGGCCATTGGCAATTGGAAGAACTAGTGGTTTGTAATTTGTGGTTAGCAACCCAACAACCTTGGCGCAAGCCAATTTTGTACTTGATCAATACTGATTCGCTCTTGAGCCATAGTGTCGCGTTCGCGAATAGTTACGGCGTTATCTTCAAGCGTTTCAAAGTCGATCGTGATACAAAATGGCGTTCCGATTTCATCTTGCCTGCGATAGCGACGACCGATTGCACCAGCATCATCAAAATCAACAGACCAATTCTGGCGAAGTTGTGCCGCAAGATCGCGAGCCTTCGGTGACAAATCAGCATTTCGAGAGAGCGGCAAGACCGCAATCTTTATCGGCGCTAAGCGATGATCTAGCTTCATAACAGCTCGCTTCTCCATCTCGCCTTTAGCATTAGGTGCTTCATCTTCGGTATATGCATCCATCATGAAAGTTAGCGCGCAGCGATCAACACCAGCCGCTGGTTCAATAACAAATGGCACCCAACGTTCATTCTTCTCTTGATCAAACCATGACAAGTCTTTTCCGGAGGCGGCGCTATGAGCCTTCAAATCGAAATCGGTGCGGCTTGCAATTCCTTCGAGTTCGCCCCATTCGGTGCCATTGAATTCAAACTTGTATTCAATGTCAACAGTGCGCTTTGAATAGTGTGAAAGCTTCTCTTTAGGGTGTTCAAATAAACGTAGGCGATCAGGATTAATGCCCAAGCCTTTGTACCACTCGAGGCGAGTATCAATCCAATATTGGTGCCAATCTTCATCAGTGCCTGGAACCACAAAGAATTCCATCTCCATCTGCTCGAATTCGCGAGTTCGGAAAATAAAGTTTCCAGGTGTAATTTCATTTCTAAAAGATTTACCAATTTGGCCGATACCAAATGGTGGCTTTTTACGAGAAGTCGTTGCAACATTCTCGAAGTTAATAAAGATTCCTTGCGCGGTTTCAGGACGTAAATATGCAAGACCTGATTCATCTTCAACTGCGCCGAGATAAGTTTTTAGAAGTCCGGAAAATTGCTTTGGAACTGTGAACTTTCCCTTGTTGCCACAATTTGGGCAATTGACTTCAGCCATTGATTCTGGCTTGCGCTTGTTCTTTGCTTCGAAGGCTTCTTCCAAATGATCTGCGCGATAGCGCTTGTGGCACTCAGTACATTCAGTAAGTGGGTCGCTAAATGTTTCAACGTGACCTGATGCTTCCCAAACTTCACGGGCAAGAATTACGCATGAATCTAAGCCAACAACATCTTCGCGTCCTTGAACCATTGCACGCCACCACTGGCGTTTTACATTGTTCTTAAGTTCAACTCCAAGTGGGCCGTAATCCCATGATGCGCGAAGTCCGCCGTAAATTTCTGATGAGGGATAAACGAAGCCTCTGCGTTTTGCGAGGCTAACAATTGTTTCTAGACGATCTGCGGCCATGATTTCCTCCGGCTGGGTGTCGGGTTAATTCTCTTGCGCGGCGCAAGGTTGCCTATTCTACGCGAGAGCACGGGTAGAGTTGACACATGATCGCAGTTGGATTGGCAGCACTTACGGTTCTAGCTACGACGCTAGGTGGAGTTACAGCGCTTAGATCTAAGGATCGCTTCCATTTGGTGCTGGGATTATCTGCGGGTCTACTGCTTGGCCTAGTCGCCTTTGATTTGTTCCCTGAAATTTTTGCAAATAGTTCATTGATGGTCGGAAAGATCCCCGGAGTTTATTTAGCCTTCGTCATTGGTTTCTTAGTGCTCCACTTCTCTGAGCAATTCTCTGGATCTCATGAACCAGCTGAATCTGATTATGAACATGAGCACTCCCACTATGGAAATATCGCTGGTTCACTTGGCGCTCTTGCAATGGCGATACACGTATTCCTAGATGGTGTTGCACTTGCGGTTGCCTTTAAAGTTTCAGACAAACTCGGCTTTGCAGTATTTATCGCACTCTTAGTCCACGCTTTTAGTGATGGTTTGAATACCGTTGCGCTGTTAGTTAAATCTGGTCATTGGTCAAAGAGTGCAACATATCTTCTTGGCGTAGATGCAGTGGCTCGAATTGGTGGCGCGGCTCTCGGTTCATACTTAGCAATTAGCGAACCATGGGTTGCGGTCTATCTTGCGCTCTTCGCTGGTTTTATTATTTATATTGCAACTTCACATATCTTGCCGGAGGCGCATTCTCGTCACTCTTCGAGATACACAATGGGTGCCACACTTCTTGGCGTTGTAATTATGTGGCTTGTAGTTTCAACACTTTAAGCCTTACCGAACCTGCGATCGCGCATCGCATAAATTTCAATAGCCTTCCAGAGCGTATTGCGATCTACATCTGGCCAGAGAACATCCATGAATACCATCTCGGCATAAACCGATTGCCAAGGCAAGAAATTCGAAGTTCGCTGCTCACCCGATGAACGCAGGAATAAATCCACATCACTCATCTTTGGATTGTATAAATGCTTACTAATCAATTTTTCAGTTATCTGTCCTGGCTTTAACTTCCGTTTTGAAACTTCAGCAGCAATCTCTTGTACGGCATCAACTAGTTCAGAACGCCCCCCATAATTAACACACATATTCAGCGTTAAAACTTTGTTCCGCTTTGTTAGCTCTTCCGCTTCTTGAAGTTCATTAATTACACTTCCCCATAATTTCTGTGGCCGTCCAACCCAGCGAACTCGAACACCGAGGTCATTCATCTCATCGCGACGCCTGCGCAGAACATCACGATTAAAACCCATTAAAAATTTCACTTCTTCGGGTGAGCGCCGCCAATTTTCGGTAGAAAATGCGTACGCACTTAGCTCTTTAACTCCGATTTGAATTGCACCTTGCACAACATCAAAGAGTGCCACTTCGCCTGCTTCGTGTCCCGCAGTTCTTGGTAGTCCACGTTTCTTGGCCCAACGACCATTGCCATCCATAACGACAGCGACATGGTTTGGAATCTGTTCTGCTTTTAACTTTGGTATTGCCACGGCTAGATTCTCTCAACTAGTGGCAGGCTTCGTAAACCTCGTTCAATATGCCACTGCAGATATGCGGCGATCAAACCCGAAGCTTCTCGTCTAGATCTGGCATCGCTCTCAATCGCGTTATTCCAATCACCAGTCATTAAGTTAGCCATAAGTTCCAAAGTTTCAGGGCTTGGAGTTGCAGCCGCAGATGGTTTACAAGTGACACAGACACTACCACCACCAACAAGTGAGAAATATTTATGTGGACCTGGCTCATCACACTTTGAACAAGTTGTCATCGATGGCGCAAAGCCAGCGACACCAAGTGAGCGAAGTAGATAAGCATCCAAAATCAGTGAGGAATCATAAGTTCCATGTGCAAGAGCGCGAAGTGCTCCGACTACTAAATTGAATTGTTGCAGCGCTGGTTCATGCTCATTTTCAGTGAAACGTTCGGCCGCTTCCAAAATTGAATTAGCCGTTGTCCAATTTTTATAATCCATCGCAAGTGCATCACCAAAGTTTTCGATACCTTCAGCTTGCGTGACAATATCGAAAGTCTTTCCGGAATAAAGTTGAAGATCAACATATGAAGTTGGTTCTAAACGCGCCCCAAACTTCGATTTAGTGCGACGAACTCCCTTTGCGACTGCGCGAAGCCGGCCATGGTCTTTCGTAAACAAGGTAATGATGCGATCTGCTTCACCAAGTTTCTGGGTACGCAGAACAACTGCTTGATCACGGTATACGGCCACGGTCGATACCGTAGCGATAATTAGGAGCGAAACCCTCGATTTACGGCAGACACGACGGCCTTAAGTGATGCGGTCGTAGTGCTTGGGTCAATACCAACTCCCCAATAAATTCTTCCCGCAACTTCACATTCAAGATATGCCGCTGCTTTTGCATCTCCGCCAGCAGAAAGCGCGTGCTCGTAATAATCCAAAACTCGAACGTTTGCTTCAGGTAAATACACATTCATGATATTTACAAATGCCGCAATTGGACCATTTCCAGATCCGCTAAGTTCCTTAACAACATCCTTCTCCAGAAGTTGAACCGTTAGCTGTGCATCTTCATCTAAGTTTGATGATTGTGAAAGCGCCTTTAACTTAAAGCGACCCCACTTGTTTTGCTCGGCAGGAAGATATTCATCTTCAAAAATTCGCCATAAATCTGCTGCACTAAATTCGCCGCCCTGTTCATCGGTGTGGTTCTGAACAACTTGGCTAAATTCAATTTGCAGGCGACGCGGAAGATCAAGGTGATAGTCATTCTTCATTAAGTAAGAGATTCCACCCTTACCGGATTGCGAATTAACCCGAATAACGGCTTCATATGAGCGACCAATATCTTTAGGATCAATAGGTAAATATGGAACAGCCCAGGCAATTTCATGAACATGCTTGCCGGCAGTCTTGGCATCTTTTTCAAGATGTTCAAGGCCCTTTTTGATTGCATCTTGGTGCGAGCCCGAAAATGCAGTGAAAACTAAATCTCCACCATAAGGATGGCGCTCTGGTACGCGAAGTTGGTTGCAATATTCAACGGTGCGACGAACTTCATCTAGATCAGAGAAATCGATGTGCGGATCGATGCCATAACTAAATAAATTCAAACCAAGTGTTACTAGACAGACGTTTCCGGTGCGCTCACCATTTCCAAAGAGCGTTCCTTCGATGCGATCTGCGCCAGCCATATAGCCAAGTTCAGCGGCAGCAACACCTGTTCCACGATCGTTGTGTGGGTGAAGTGATAGAACAATCGAATCACGATACTTTAGATTGCGGTGCATCCACTCAATTGAATCCGCGTAAACATTTGGGGTTGCCATTTCAACGGTTGCTGGCAAGTTAATGATTGTCTTATGCGCAGGCGTTGGTTTCCAAACATCATTTACCGCATCACAAACTTCAACCGCAAATTCTAATTCGGTACCGGTATATGACTCTGGTGAATATTCATAGGAGACAATCGTTCCAGGAACGGTTTCTTCGTATTTCTTGCAAAGCTTGGCGCCATCAACTGCAATCTTCTTGATGCCCTCTTTATCTAACCCAAAAACTACGCGACGTTGCAACGTTGAGGTTGAGTTATATAGATGCACAACCGCTTGCTTTGCGCCCTTGATTGATTCAAAGGTGCGGGCGATTAAAGTTTCGCGAGCCTGGGTTAAAACTTGAATAATTACATCATCAGGAATTAAGCCATCTTCAATAATCTTGCGAACAAAATCAAAATCGGTTTGTGAAGCGCTTGGAAATCCAACTTCAATCTCTTTGTAACCCATCTCGACAAGCAACTTGAACATCGCTAGTTTGCGGGTGGAATCCATAGGATCGATAAGCGCTTGATTTCCATCACGAAGGTCTACAGAACACCACTTCGGAGCAACTTCTATCTGCTTTGTCGGCCAAGTCCGGTCAGTTAAATCGACAGGAATAAATGGCGCATACCGATGGATCGGCATAGACGAAGGAGTTTGTTTTGGAAAGTTCATAACTCCCCAAGATTACCGCAAGTTAAAGGACGGGCAGGTATCGGTTCAGCTCATAAGCGCTGACTTGGCGACGATAATCCGCCCACTCAGCTCGTTTATTGCGAAGAACGTATTCAAATACATCGGCGCCTAGCGCTTCACGAACCAGTGAACTTGATTCCATAGCCGTAATCGCTTCTTCAAGATTTGTTGGAAGTGTTTCAGGATTATTGGTCGATTTAAGTTCGTACTTCTCTTCAATTCCTTTTAGTCCTGCGGCCAAGATAACTGCAAATGCTAAATATGGATTGCATGCAGAATCCGGGGAACGAACTTCAACACGTGTGCTGTTCTCTTTCTTTGGCTTGTATGCCGGAATTCGAACAAGGGCGCTGCGGTTGTTATGGCCCCAATCAACAAGTGCTGGCGCTTCACCACCACCACTTAAGCGTTTATATGAATTGACCCATTGATTTGTGATCGCTGTGAATTCGCGGGCGTGCTTCAAGATACCTGCAATAAATGCTCTGCCATCTGCAGAAAGTTGCAGGTCTGCTCCCTCTTCGTGAAATGCATTCGCTTCCCCTTTAAATAGTGAGAAGTGCGTGTGCATTCCAGAACCCGCGTGATCGGTGAATGGTTTTGGCATAAATGAGGCATGGAAACCTTGATCAAGTGCAATCTCTTTAATGACATGTCGAAATGTCATGATGTTATCTGCAGTTGTAAGTGCATCTGCATCTCGTAAATCAATTTCTTGTTGTCCAGGAGCACCTTCGTGATGTGAGAACTCAACCGAAACACCCATCGCCTCAAGCATCGTAATTGCCTGACGGCGGAAATCATGTCCAATCGCAGAAGGCGTCTGATCGAAATAGCCAGCTGAATCAACCGGAATCGGTGGGACGTTATCTTCTGGTGTGTTTTTAAATAAAAAGAATTCCATTTCTGGATGTGTGTAACAGGTATAACCCATATCTGCGGCCTTGCGAAGTACGCGCTTTAAAACATTACGGGGATCTGCAGGCGATGCAGTTCCATCTGGCATTGTGATATCGCAGAACATTTTTGCAGCGCCTGGATTTGCGGTGCGCCAAGGAAGCACCGTGAAACTTGCGGCATCAGGCTTGGCCAACATATCGGATTCAGTAATTCGTGCGAAGCCTTCAATTGAAGAACCATCAAAGCCAATACCCTCTTGAAAGGCGTTCTCTAATTCGGCTGGCGCAATAGCAACTGATTTAAGAAAGCCAAGTACATCTGTGAACCAGAGTCTGACAAATCGAATACCGCGCTCTTCGAGTGTGCGCATTACGAACTCTTCTTGCTTGCTTATTTCATCGCCATGGGAAGTCATGCGACAGATACTGCCAAAGTCGTGTTACGGGATTGTTACAAGCCGTGGGCTGTGGCAACTGCTTGGTACTTTATTTTGCCCTCGTGCACGTTCAAACCCTTACCAAGCGCTGGGTCATCTGCGCATGCTTGCTCCCAACCCTTATTTGCAAGGGCTAAGGCATATTTAATTGTGGCATTTGCAAGGGCAGCAGTTGATGTAGCAGGGACTGCGCCAGGCATATTTGCCACACAATAATAAAGTGAATTATGAACTTTGAATGTTGGGTCGGAGTGCGTTGTCGCCTTTGATCCTTCAAAGCAACCACCTTGATCGATTGCAACATCGACCAAAACTGAACCGGGTTTCATCTTTGCAACAAGAGCATCGCTAACTAACTTTGGCGCCTTTGCGCCATGGACTAGAACGGCGCCGATAACTAAATCTGCCGCCATGCATTGCTCTTCAATCGCATAAGCCGATGATGCAATAGTTTTTACCTGGCCATTGAATAGTTCATCCAAGTAACGCAAGCGATTTAAATCAAGATCTAAAATTGTCACATCCGCGCGCATGCCGTGGGCGATAGTTGCGGCAGAAACTCCAACAACGCCACCACCAAGAACGACAACCTTTGCCGGTGCAACACCGGGAACTCCGCCAAGTAAAACTCCACGTCCACCTGCTGATTTCTGAAGCGATGCAGCGCCAACTTGAATTGACATGCGACCAGCAACTTCTGACATTGGGGCAAGAAGTGGAAGTTGGCCATTTAATTCAACAGTCTCAAATGCAATTGCGGTAGTGCCAGATTTGATAATTGCATCTGTGCACTCGCGAGATGCCGCAAGGTGTAAGTAGGTGAAGAGAATCTGGCCTTTACGCATTCTTGGATATTCAGGTGCGATTGGTTCTTTAACTTTAAGAATTAAATCTGCCTTAGCCCAAACTTCTTCAACGTTTTCAATGATTGAAGCACCAGCGGCAACATAATCAGCATCGGTAATTGCTGATCCCAAACCAGCGCCAGCTTCAACCAAAACTTGATTTCCCGCCTTTACAAGGGCGTGGACACCGGATGGGGTTGCTGATACGCGGAATTCATTATTTTTTATCTCTTTAGGTATGCCAATAATCATGTAAGCAGGCTACTCGCTAAATAGAGCGGCACATACCTTCGGATGCAGATCTAAACGCATTGCGGTGAAACTCTCAGGTGGCCAACTTGCGGCATAAACTCGGCGTAATAGGAGCGCAAGTGGATATTTTGAATCATCAGTAAGCGCTTTATCTAAAGATTTTGATGCAAGTGCTAGTTCTCCTTTCTCATAACTAACTGCAGAAAATAGCGAGGCAATTGGAGCAACATAACCTGTGGGAGTAATTTGAAGCAACCAACGCCACATCTGCCCAAGAGTTTCAATGTTTTCACTATTTGTTATACCCATCGCATAATCTCGAACTTGTAAGTCTCGCAGCCGCACAAGAACTAAAGCGATTAAGGATTTATCCTTACAAATTCCATCCCGGGTAAAGGCTTCGACTAAATCATTAAAGGCAAGGGCGCCAGCACGTTGCTTAAGAAGATAATCAGAGCCTTCATAATCTATCTCTTCAACTAATTCAATAAGTTGAGTTAATTCGATATCTAGGAGTTCGGTCATTGGGCATCCATTCTTTTAGTTTGGTATTGGTTAATTCAGGTATTTTGAAGGGGCACTTGCGATTTGAATATTGGTATAGAGCGTTTGAATAATGGCCCCGCCACTTACCGCACTCGTTGCGCCGGATGCTTGCCAGTTGCCGCTCCACGAGATTGTTAGTGATGCCAAATAGCTTCCAGCCCGCTTATAGATATGTGTAATGCTCTGGTCTGGATATGGCGCGCCTCTAGAGGTTGTTGAATACTTTGTGCCATCACCAAAGTCCCAGAGATAAGTTGGTGCTAAATAAACAGTGATTGGAACACCAAGCATCACGACTGAAGTCTTAAAAGTTGGTGGTGTTGTGGTCCAAAAATTGACCGGTACTTGCACCAGTGCACCGGCGCTTGGTTGGTGGAAGATATCTTTAACCGGAATCAATTGTGCGAGTTGATCTGAGAGCGATAACTTCACAACTGGTTTTGGTGTGAACTTCTTTGTGACGATAACTCTTGGTTTAGGTGGTGGCGTATAAGTTGGTTTGGGTCTTGGCGTATATGGCCGTGGTTTCCAGGTTCGAGTTGGCGCTGGTTTAGGGCTGGAGCTACTGCCATTTCTATTGGCAGTAATTATTAACTTTCCAGTCTTAGGATCGGTATAAACCTTTACACAAACACTTGTTGTGCAATTTGGGGCGGCGGTTGCAGGACTTGCGGCGGCGAACAGGAGAAAGGCGATTAATAACGGCACCCACGGAAGATAGAGCGGCGAGAATTACCGCGATGGCCTTTGGTTTTAAATTGTGGAAAGGCCAAACCTGTGTAAACCTAGAGGCGTGGCACATAGAGATGGTGATGGTTGGGTTGAATGTCTTTGTGGCAACCGACATTGGGGTTTAAATGGCGCGGCAGGTTTATTGCTAGTTCGAGATAACTCAATTTTGATGCAACATCGTGCACCTTGGGTCCACAACGGTGACACGTGGGGCATTCCTGGTGGGGCGAGAGATTCTCACGAGACCGTAATTGAAGCGGCACTTCGCGAAGCCGAAGAAGAAATTGGAATTCATACCAACTTAGTTGATCCGATTGAAACTTTTATCGATGAACACAACGGCTGGTCCTATGACACCGTTATCTCAGTTGCACATAAAGATTTAATTGCCCACGAACAGAATGATGAATCACTTCAAGTCGAGTGGGTTGCCTTCGATGATGTCGTAGCGAAGAATTTACATCCTAGCTTTGCAAAAACTTGGCCCGTCTTATTGGCCCGCCTCAAGATAATCTTTATTTAAACGCTTTAGCGATTCCCGAATTACTTCACCATCACTTGTTCGCCAAAATGGTGGCATTGAATTTAGAAGCACAGAGCCATATCGCTTGGTAACAATTCGCGAATCTAGAATTGCTACAACTCCCCGATCATCAATTGATCGAATTAAGCGACCAGTACCTTGCGCTAACAAAAGTGCGGCACGTGGCAGTGAAACTTGCATGAAACCACTTCCACCAGCGGCATCTGCTTCTGCAGCGCGCGCGCTCATTACAGGTTCATCAGGTCTAGGAAATGGAATGCGATCGATCGCAACAAGTGTGCAAGAAGGCCCAGGAACATCAATACCTTGCCATAAGGAAATAGTGCCGAGCAAAATAGATTTTGGATCTTTAGCAAAGCGTTCTACTAGCGTTCCAACGCTGTCGCCGCGCTTCTGGGTGATGATTGGAATCTCTAACTCGGCTAGGACTTTGCGTAAATATTCATCGGCCATTTCAACACCGCGCCAAGATGAAAAGAGTGCGAGGGTTCTACCGCCAGCGGCATCAATTAACTCAGCAAGTTCGGTAAGGGCTTCCTTGCTTGGCCCATCTCGACCTGGTTCTGGAATATGTTTTGGAAGATAGAGCGCACCTTGTTTTGCAAAGTCAAAGGGTGAACCAACATCTAGCATCTGAACATTTGCGGGATCGATTTCCCCCTCTTCAAATTCATCTTCCGAATCTTCATCTTCATCGTTGGAACCATTGACTACAAAGCCAATTGATTTCGCAATTGCATCGAAGGATTTTCCAACGGTTAGCGTTGCACTTGTCGCGATGACAGGCGTATCCGTAAGTAGATTTGCCCGCAAAACTTGTGAGACCGATAGCGGCGCTAAATAAAGTGTGGAATACGTTGGATCAAACCACATGACTTGATGACCACTCGGCTTTAGCATTTTGGTTGCAGTTTGTAGCACCTCATTTGTTGCACCTTTAACTCGGGCGCGCTCGGCCATCGAATCTGGATTTATGACATCCGAATCAGCGTTGATTAGCGCAACCACCGCAGCCGAACTTTCCTTAATTTTTCGAATCGGCGCTTCTAATTGCGCTGGTAGCTCTGGAATTCGACCGGCCTTTGTCGGATCATTTCGAACGTCTGCAGCAAAATCAGTTAACGCTTTGGCAAAATCATCTGCTGCCTTTGCAAAAGCATCAGAAGCCTTTCCAGGTAAATGCTTCTTCGCCATCTTTGCTGCGCGTTCAACTCTTGGCGCCGTTAGCTCTTCAGTAACTGCTTGCGTTGTGCGATCCATAAACTCGTGGGCTTCATCGAGAATAACCGCATCTCGCTCCGGGAGAATTGCATGCGAGTCTACAATTTCAATTGCGAGTAGCGTGTGATTTGTTACAACAACATCAGCGGTCTGGGCTTTGGCTTTGGCATTTACGGCAAAACATTGGGAACCATAGGCGCAATCATCTTTACCAATACATTCCCGCCCTGAAACGGAATTTGCATACCAAACTCGACGATCAACATCAGGTGCATCATCACGATCACCAGATATCCCTGGCTTTTCGGCCCAAGCCCGCAAGCGCTTTGCATCCTTTTCTAGAGTTCCGATCTCCAATAAGACTTCACCATCAGGATCGGTATCTGCGCTATTCATTTTCTGTAAACATAAATAGTTTCCAACGCCTTTATAAACTGCAAAAGTTAACTTGCGCCCAAGTTCCTTCTCGAGCGCGCCTTTAATTTTCGGTAAATCTCGTTCTACTAATTGTCGTTGTAGCGCAAGGGTCGCAGTTGCTACTAATACTTTCTTCCCATGTACAAGTGCTGGAACCAAATAGGCAAGTGATTTTCCAGTACCTGTACCGGCCTGAACTAATAAGTGATGTCGATCCGATAGCGCATTTGCAACAGCCTCAGCCATTTCAATCTGGCCTTCACGCGGTTCCCCACCAATTGCCTCAACTGCAGCATCTAGGGCTTTGCGCATCTTCTCAATCATTTGCGATCACAGCCGCAACTCTATCGGCGAATTAAAAAGCCCCCTGCGATTTCTCACAGAGGGCTAATTTTATTAATTACTTCTTAGCTTATGAACATCCTGAAGTGTTGCCACAACCTTCGCAGACGAAACATGAACCGGCCATACGCATCTTTACTCCGCAAGTCATGCAGAGAGGTGCATCTGATTTAACGCCGCTCATCTTTTCAAAGAGTTCCATCGATGAACCAACTTCGTGGTCGGATGGCGCACTTTCAATCTTCACTTGGACAGGAGCCTTAGCTACTGGTTTAAATGATGCTGATTGTGCCGCAGCTGCAACGATCTCTTTGATCGCTGAAGGGTCTGAAGAATCTGGGGTGTATTCGCCAGTATCTAGTGCACGTTGGCGTTCTGATGATGTGTAAAGACCCATCGCGCTACGTGATTCAAATGGTAAGTAATCAAGTGCTAAGCGACGGAAGATGTAATCCATCATGGATTGTGCCATGCGAATATCTGCATCATCTGTCATGCCTGCTGGTTCGAAGCGCAGGTTAGTGAACTTCTCCACGAAAGTTTCTAGTGGAACTCCGTATTGCAGACCGATTGATACTGCGATTGAGAATGCATCCATTACACCGGCAAGAGTTGAACCCTGCTTGCCAAGCTTTAGGAATACTTCACCAAGTGCGCCATCTGCATAAGCACCAGCGGTCATGTAACCCTCGGCGCCACCAACCATAAATGATGTTGTGATTGAAGGACGTGACTTAGGTAGACGCTTACGTGTAGCAGTTGGGTGAACTGCATCTGCAACAGCATCAACTGGTGCACCCTTTGAATCAGATAGTGGTTGTCCGACCTTGCAGTTATCGCGGTAAACAGCGAGCGCCTTAAGTCCGAGCTTCCAACCCTTGTAGTAAACCTCTTCGATTTCGGCAACTGTTGCATCTGAAGGCAGGTTAACTGTCTTTGAGATTGCACCAGATAGGAATGGTTGGCATGCAGCCATCATCTCTACGTGGCCCATTGCTGAGATTGAGCGAATACCCATCGCGCAGTCGAAGATGTCATAGTGCTCTGGCTTTAGGCCAGGTGCGTCAATGATGTTTCCGTTCTCGCCAATGTATTCAATGATTGCTTCATTGGTCTCATCTGAATAACCAAGCTTCTTAAGTGCTTGTGGAATAGTCTGGTTAACGATCTGCATTGAACCGCCACCGACAAGCTTCTTAAACTTAACTAGCGCAAGGTCTGGCTCGATACCTGTTGTATCGCAATCCATCATCAAACCGATAGTTCCGGTTGGGGCAAGAACTGATGCTTGCGCATTACGCCAGCCATTCTTATCGCCAAGTTCTAAACACTTTTCCCACTCTTTATTCGCTACTAGCCAGACATCTTGGTCTAGAGAAGAGACGCTCTTTGCGGAAGCTGAAGCATTTGCATGCTTCTTCATTACGCGAGTGTGTGCTTGTTCGTTGCGAGCGAAACCAGCATATGGTCCAACGATTCCTGCAAGTTCCGCAGAACGTCGGTATGAAGTTCCGGTCATAAGAGATGTGATTGCGCCAGCTAGTTGGCGGCCACCATCTGAATCGTAGGCAAGACCTGAGGCCATAAGTAGCGCACCAAGGTTTGCATAACCGATACCAAGTTGGCGATAGCTGCGAGTTGTTTCACCGATTGGAGCTGTTGGGAAATCTGCGAAGCAGATTGAGATATCCATTGCAGTGATAATTAGCTCGGTTGCCTTTACAAAGTTCTTAGTATCGAATGAACCATTTGATTCAAGGAACTTTAGAAGGTTAAGTGATGCCAAGTTACATGATGAGTTATCGAGTGACATATATTCAGAGCAAGGGTTCGATGCATTGATGCGACCGGTCTCTGGGTTTGTATGCCATTCGTTGATGGTGTCGTCATATTGAATTCCTGGATCGGCGCAAGCCCATGCAGCTTCTGCCATCTTACGGAATAGTTCGCGAGCTTCAACGGTTTCGATAACTTCACCTGAAGCACGAGCTACTAAACCAAATTTTTCGCTATTCTCATATGCGCGCATGAATTCATCTGATACGCGAACTGAGTTATTTGCATTCTGATATTGCACAGAAATAATGTCTTTGCCACCGAG
>WLIT01000016.1 GCA_009726125.1 Actinomycetota bacterium
AGGTGCGATATTGACTAAGGCCGCACTAAATGAAATGGGCCTACCTGGCGGATTTACTAGATTGCCACTTGTCGATGCCACCGCTGCGCAAATAGCGCAACTGCGGGAGGACCTACGACAAGGTGGAGTAACACTTAACTAATGAATCACCCGCATCCAGATTTACCCTATCCATCGAAGCTCGCTCCAAAAACTCTGCGCATAGTCGCACTGGGTGGGCTCGGTGAAATCGGTCGCAACATGACCGTCTTTGAATATGAAGGAAAGTTATTAGTAGTTGATTGCGGTGTTCTCTTCCCGGAAGAGAGCCAACCTGGTATCGATTTAATCTTGCCCGATTTTGAATATATCCGTGAACGTTTAGATGATGTTGTTGCTGTAGCACTTACACATGGCCATGAAGATCACATCGGAGCAGTACCTTATTTACTTCGCGAACGCAGTGATATCCCTATCGTTGGATCTAAGTTGACTCTGGCATTTACTGGAGCAAAGCTAAAAGAGCGTCGAATTACCGCGCCAATGGTTGAAGTTAAAGCTGGGATGAAGCAAAAATTTGGACCCTTTGAATTGGAATTTATTGCAGTTAATCACTCAATTCCTGATGCACTTGCAATTGCAATTCGCACACCAGCAGGTTTAGTACTTGCTACTGGCGATTTCAAAATGGATCAACTTCCACTAGATGGTCGGATAACAGATTTAGCTACCTTCGCACGTTTGGGCGCAGAGGGTGTTGATCTGTTTATGGTTGACTCGACGAATGCCGATGTTCCGGGCTTTACAACTGCAGAGCGCGATATCAGCCCCGTCCTTGATCGAGTGATTCGCCAGACCGAACGTCGAGTAATCGTTGCATCATTCGCTTCACACGTTCACCGAATTCAACAGATAATTGATGTCGCGGAAAGTCATGGTCGCAAGGTTGCATACGTTGGCCGCAGCATGGTTCGCAATATGAAATTAGCGGAAGATCTTGGTTACTTGCATATTCCACCTAACTTAATTGTTGATTCCAAGAATCTGAAAGATTATGGCGACAAGGTTGTTCTGATTTGCACTGGATCTCAGGGTGAACCACTCGCGGCGCTTTCACGTATGGCAAATGGTGATCATGAAATTCAAGTGGGTAAAGGTGACACTGTAATTCTGGCTTCATCACTAATTCCAGGAAATGAGAATCCGGTCTACCGAGTAATCAATGAACTAACGCGCTTCGGGGCAAATGTGGTTCATAAAGGTAACGCGATGGTCCACGTTTCGGGTCATGCATCTGCTGGTGAGCTGTTGTATTGCTACAACATTGTTAAGCCTAAGAATGTAATGCCGATTCATGGTGAATGGCGCCACCTACGAGCAAATGCTGAGCTAGCTATTAAAACTGGTGTTGCTAGAACAAATACTTTAGTTGTAGAAAATGGCATCGTCGTTGATATGGCTGATGGATATGCAGATGTAGCCGGAGCGATTCCAGTCGGTTTCGTTTATGTCGATGGTCAGAGCATCGGTGAAATTACCGAAAGTTCTTTGAAAGATCGCCGCATCTTGGGTGAAGAGGGATTCATTTCAGTTGTTGTCGTAATCGAATCACAAACTGGAAAAATTGTTGCTGGACCAGATATCCATGCTCGCGGATTCACTGAAGATAACGCGCTCTTCAATGAAGTTAAGGGCATGATTGAAAAAGCACTTGCGACAGCTGTTGGAAATGGAATTAATGGAACGCATCAACTTCAACAAGTTGTTAGAAAAACTGTGGGAAGTTGGGTTGGCGATAAGCATCGCCGTAAACCAATGATTGTTCCTGTAGTTATCGAGGTCTAATAGAAGTAGCGGCGCGCCTTAGATATCACGCATATCTAACGCTTTAAGGTTAGCCATTATGGCCGCGAGAAAAAAGGCATCAAGTAAGAAATCTGCGGCAGCCAATGGCGCTGCTCGTGGAGTTGGAGCAATCTGGCGTTTTATTGCAAAAACAATCGGTTCTTCAATTCGCTTTATCTTCCGTGGCGCCCAAGATTTAGATCCTGCGCACCAACGTGATGGCTTGGCATTCTTAGTTTTTATTCTCGGATTAATTTCGGCTGCTGGTGTCTGGTTCCACTTAGACAACGCTGTGGGGCACGGAATATATGCCGCAGTCTTCGGATTAGTTGGCCGACTTGGAGCCTTTGCGCCAATTATTTTTAGCTACTTCGCATTTCGGCTTTTTAAGGCCCCGGATGATGCCAAAGCCACAGGGCGCATAATCATCGGAACTTTCGTATTACTGATAACGATTACTGGACTACTTCACATAATTAATGGGTCAAGTGGAACCGGAGAAACCGCAATTAGAAATGGTGGCGGATGGATCGGTTACGGTATCTCAACTCCACTAGTTGCACTCGTAACAACTATTCTTGCCATCCCAATTCTCGTAATTTTTCTCTTCTTCGGATTATTAGTAATTACAGCGACTCCGGTATCTAAAGTAATTGAGCGAATCTCTACCCTATTTTCTTGGGGAAGTGGCAAGGTCTCTGATGCAAGAGCGGCACGCGCCGAAGAGGCCTTTGAGATTTCAGATACGCCACCATTTGAAACCCCACTTGTTCAAGGATTTATTCACGAAGAAGAGGATGAAGAAGAACTCGATGAAGAGAGTTTCGATGAAGAATTCACCGTCGAAATTCCTCGTGAGCCAACTCCAGTAATAGCTGCGGTCGCCGAAGTTCCAAAGCGCGCAAAGCAGATGCTTTTAACTGGGGACATAAAATATGAATTACCTTCTATGGATTTGCTTAAAACTGGTCCAGCATCAAAGGCAAAATCTAAAGCAAATGATGTAGTTGTCGCTGCACTTACCCAAGTATTCGACCAGTTCAGCGTTGAATGCCGAGTTACTGGTTTTATGCGCGGACCAACGGTAACTCGCTACGAAGTTGAACTAGGTAATGGCGTAAAAGTTGAGGCGATTACCGCACTAGCAAAGAACATCTCATATGCAGTTGCAAGCGGTGATGTTCGAATTCTTTCACCGATTCCAGGCAAGTCTGCCGTTGGTATTGAAATTCCAAATACTGATCGGGAAATTGTGGCACTTGGAGATGTCCTACGTTCATCGGTCGCAGGAAACGATACCCATCCAATGGTTATTGCACTTGGTAAGGATGTCGAAGGAAATTTCATCTGCGCTAATTTAGCCAAAATGCCCCACCTTTTAGTTGCAGGTGCAACTGGCGCCGGTAAATCTTCGATGATTAACTCCCTGATTGTTTCAATTCTTATGCGATCAACACCAGATGATGTGCGACTTGTAATGATTGACCCAAAGCGCGTTGAACTTACAAGCTATGAAGGCATTCCACATTTAATTGCACCAATTATCACAAACCCAAAGAAGGCTGCAGATGTCCTTGCGTGGGTCGTTCGTGAAATGGATATGCGTTATGACGATCTATCAGCATTTGGATTTAGACATATTGATGATTTCAACAAGGCGGTTCGTTCTGGAAAGTTAACGGTTCCGGAGGGCAGCGAACGAATTCTTGAGCCATACCCGTATCTACTTGTTATTATCGATGAACTTGCAGATCTAATGATGATTGCAGCCCGTGAAGTTGAAGATTCAATCGTTCGTATTACTCAACTAGCAAGAGCCGCCGGTATTCACTTAGTGATTGCAACCCAACGCCCAAGCGTTGACATTGTTACTGGACTTATCAAAGCGAACGTGCCATCTCGACTCTCATTTGCCACATCGAGCCTTGCTGATTCCAGAGTTATTTTAGATACCCCAGGTGCGGAAAAATTAGTTGGCCAAGGCGATGCGCTCTTCTTGCCCATGGGTGCAAGCAAGGCGATGCGAATTCAAGGAGCGTATGTTTCAGAGCGTGAAACTGAAGCAATTGTTAATCACGTTAAATCACAGCTACAACCGGTGTATCGACTCGATCTAACAGCGCCAGTAAAAGCCCATGTTATTGAAGATGATATTGGCGATGATATGGATTTGTTATTGCAAGCAGTACAACTTGTTGTTTCAACGCAATTTGGTTCTACCTCAATGCTGCAACGTAAATTGCGAATTGGTTTTGCAAAGGCTGGGCGTTTAATGGATTTAATGGAGAGTCGTGGAATTGTCGGCCCTACTGAAGGTTCCAAAGCACGTACTGTTCTCATCAGCGCCGAACAGATGCCAGATGTCTTAGAACAGCTACAAGGTAACCTCTAAATTCAATAGTTGTAATTCAGCGTGGGCTTCTAAACAAGGGTCAGTGTTAGGGGTGAATTCACCTCATATCTATCTTTCGGCTTGATGGGACTTGTAGAAAGGGCTCATGGGGTTTTACCCTTAGGGCCTTGGAAATCCCCTTCCAAGTCTTCAAGTTTCGAAGATCTTCAAGTAAGAGGAATAAGAATGAGTTTAGAAAATCTAACTCTCGGTACCGAGATTCGCGATGCGCGCGAAGGTGCTGGTTACACAATTGCGAAAGTTGCTGAGATTACTCGCATTCGCGAAGCAGTAATAAAAGATATTGAATCAGATAGTTTCTCAAGTTGCGGTGGAAATGCATATGCGCGTGGACATATCCGCTCAATTGCAAAAGTTATTAAGTTAAACGGTGATGATTTAATTGAAAAATTTGCCCTGGTAACTGGAGATTTTGATCGACCAATGATTGACCTCTTAGTAGAAAATAGCGTAGTAAAAGTTCGTGCAGCTCGCCCACAAATTTCTTATAAAGCTCTCGCATCAGTTGCGGCAAGTGTGGTTGCACTTCTAATCGCAGTTCCCGCAGTTATCTCACTCTTCCCAACTAACAAGACCTCAACAGTGGCTCCGTCAAGCCAAGTTGCGGCCCCTTCAACTACAGACCAAAGTTCACAAGTTGTCGCTACAAAGACAACAGGTGTTTCTCTAGTTGTTACAGGTATTTCTGGAAAATCTTGGGTGGGAATCCAAGATGAAAGTGGCGCACAAATATTTAGTGGGTCAATCAAGACGGGCGAGGCTAGATCATTTAATGAGGACCAACTTCTTCAGGTAACTATTGGAAATGCGGCGGCGGTATCGCTCAATGTAAATGGCGAAGAAATCGGAACACCTGGCGGAGTTGGGGAAGTAGTTCACCTCTCCTTTAGCCCAAAGAATTCAAATAACGGGTAAGTTCAACTTAAAACTTAACCCCCTGTAAGATGGCGCAGATGAGCGCCGAGGCAGTGATTACCAAGAAGAGTAGAACTGTCGCACTCGTAACCCTTGGTTGTGCGCGAAATGAAGTTGACTCTGAAGAACTTGCCGGTCGATTAGCCGCCGATGGTTGGACTTTAGTTGATGATCCCGCACTTGCTGAAGTTGCCTTGATAAACACTTGTGGCTTTATTGAAAGTGCAAAGAAAGATTCAGTCGATGCCCTTTTAGAGGCTCATTCCCTCAAATCTAATGGCACTACAAAAGCCGTTGTAGCTGTTGGTTGTATGGCTGAACGATATGGCGATGAACTTTCAGATGCGTTGCCCGAGGCCGATGCAATTCTTGGATTCGATGATTACGAAGATATCTCACTTCGCTTGCAGACAATTATTTCTGGCGGATCTATCGCTGCACATAAACCCAAAGATCGTCGGGCACTTCTTCCAATCGCGCCAGCTGATCGTCAGAAATTAGTTGTACCCAACTCTCCGAGCCCGGCTATTTATCGAAAAAGATTAGATAACGCTCCAATCGCTCCACTCAAAATTGCCTCAGGTTGTGATCGCAGATGTTCGTTCTGCGCGATTCCGATGTTCCGTGGCTCATTTGTTTCAAGGCGCCCAACTGAAATTATTGAAGAGGCGCATTGGCTTGCTGAACAGGGAGTTACTGAACTATTTCTCGTCAGTGAAAATACGACTTCTTACGGCAAAGATTTTAAAGATTTAAAGGTACTTGAAAATATGCTTCCTGAGATCGCAAAAATTAAAGGTGTAGAACGAATCCGACTTTCTTATCTACAACCAGCCGAAATGCGACCATCACTTATCCAAGCAATGGTCTCGGTCCCAAAAGTTGTGCCATATTTTGATCTCTCCTTCCAACATGCAAGCCCTACTGTTCTGCGCAGAATGCGCCGCTTCGGTGACACAGATTCATTCCTACATTTAATCTCCCAAATTCGTGCGCTATCGCCACAAGCAGGTATTCGCTCAAATGTAATCGTTGGATTTCCTGGTGAGACCGAAGCTGAATTCGAAGAGCTTGTAGATTTCATATCTCGGGCTCGCCTAGATGCCATTGGAGTTTTCGGCTATTCCGATGAAGATAAAACTGAAGCGCTCACCCTAGAAAATAAGGTTGATCAAGATGTAATCAATTCACGCGTGGAATTGCTCTCTAAGTTAGTAGATGAATTTCTTATGCAAAGAGCGGAAGAGCGAATCGGTGAACATGTACGTGTTCTTATTGAGGATGAAGAAGGCCAAGAAGGCCGTGCCGAACACCAAGGTCCAGAAGTTGATGGCTCTACCTTTGTAAAGGGCCGCGCTAAATATAAAGTTGGCGAGTATGTCGATGCTGTTGTTACTGAAACCTCCGGTGTGGATTTGATTGCGGTTCCACTTTGAAATATTTAAACCTGCCAAATACCTTAACTATTTCCAGGTTGGTCGCGGTCCCATTCTGCTTATACGCACTCTTTAAGAATGGTGGAGATGACTCGCTTTGGCGGATAATTGCCTGGGGCGGTTTCTTTACTGTCGGACTTACCGATTTCTTTGATGGTCGAATTGCCAGATCACGTAAGCAGATAACAAGCTTTGGAACTTTCCTAGATCCGGTCGCTGATAAGGTCGCAATTGGCGCCGCAATGATTGGTCTTTCGATGCAGGGCAAATTGTGGTGGTGGGTAACGATTCTAATTTTGGTTCGTGAAGTATCGGTCACAATTCTTCGCCTCGCTGTCATCAAAGATGGGGTAATCCCGGCAAGTAAAGGTGGAAAGTTAAAGGCGGCCTTCCAAAGCTTCGGAGTTGGTTTCTATATTTTGCCGCTGCCAACTTGGTTACACATTCCACGTGATGTATTTATGGCTGTCGCTATCTACCTAACAATCACGACTGGCCTTGATTACTTCAAGAAGGTCTTGAAGAAATGAAGTCGGATTTAGAATTAGCAACAACTGTCATTAAACAATTAAGAAAATCTGGCAATACTCTGGCCGTAGCTGAATCACTAACTGGTGGCGGACTAGGCGCCGCACTTACGGAAGTTGCAGGATCATCTGAAGTTTTCCTTGGTGGCATTACAACTTATAGCGATGCAAGCAAAGTTAAATTATTAGAAATCCCAAAGCGGTTGATTTCAAAGCACACCGCAGTATCTGAAGAAGTTGCAAAAGCGATGGCCGAGAGCGTGCGCAAAATATTTAAATCTGATTTTGCTATTTCAACTACTGGGGTAGCGGGTCCGGGCAAGGCTTATGGAAAAAGCGCCGGTTCGGTATGGCTCGCGATTTCCACAAAAAAAGAGGTTATTGCCATTGAGCTTTCGATAGCGGGCGATCGCGCCACGGTAAGAAAGGCCACAATTGAGAGCGCATTAGCCACTTTTTCGCGTATCCTTCTCTTGTGACTCTTCTTCGAACCCATATCGGCAGCACCCTGCGCCAAGCGCGAATTTCTCAAGGGCGCACCCTTCGCGATGTAGCAAAATCTGCACGCGTCTCACTGGGTTATTTATCTGAAGTAGAACGTGGCCAGAAAGAAGCATCTTCGGAACTTCTAAATTCAATCTGCCAGGCGCTAGATCTTTCACTGTTAACAGTTATCTCAGATGTATCACTTGCAATTCGCGCAACAGAAGCTCCATCACTTAGCGTTGTAGAAGCCGCCGCTTAGCTTTTTTGCTAGCGACGAAAGTTTCGGATATTGGATTAAGCGATGACTGTGGCTCCAGCCCAACGTTCAAAAACAGCGATCCTTCTGGGTGCCAAAATAGTCATCACCGAAGTTGGCTCATACGAATCCAATATGGTCGATATCGCCGCTCGTGCTCAAGTCTCAAGAGCCACGGTTTATAACCACTTTGCAGATAAAGAAGAGATGATGTTTAGCCTTCTCGAATCTGAAATTTTGCGCCTTGCAGATCTTGCAGCTAATTCACCAACCCCAAAGGATGCGCTTCTAGTTCTATCTCGCGAGATTTCAGGGGATAAGGCGCTGCGAAAAATGACCGAGACCGATCCTGAAGATATCGCCAGCTTCGTAACAATCAGCGAGCATCCACTCTGGGCAACGGTTCAAGAGTCGCTAACTAAGATTTTTGGTTTGAATAATTCCAGCCTCGTATTGCATTGGTTGATCGGCCAGATTGCCTCACCGTTGACCCCGGCTGAATCAGCACACCAAGCCGAACAAATCGCCAGATCACTCGCGTAACAGGATTAAGAGGTTTAAAAGGATTGAATAAATGCGGATAACTGAGCTGCGCGCTCGCATTGCTGATTATTTTCCAGACCCAACAACTTATAGTCGCGACACAGTTCACGCTGAATTAGGTGGCTTAACGGTTGAAGAAGCGCTCTCAACGGGGCAAGAGCCAGGAGATATCTGGAAGGGCGTAGTCGCTCATAATCCAGAGATGCCGGCCAAATTTAGGTAGCCAATCTCAAAAATGTGAATATGTGTTAATAATTATCAAAAAAAAGTTGTGTTTTGTGACATAAGAGTTAGTCTACAGAGATGAAGTTAACCCTCCGAAAACAGGCAATTCTTGACCGCCTGAACTTATCTGGTGAAATGGCCATCTCCGATCTAGCAAAAGAATTTGGTCTCTCAGAAATGACCATTCGACGAGATCTTGAAACTCTGGAATTGGATGGCTTTGTCCGCCGGGTAAGAGGTGGAGCAATCCCATCTCAGAGTCGCTCGTATGAGCCTCCAATAATTACGAGGACGGGCTTTGAACATGAAGCCAAGATGCGAATTGGAAAAGCAGCCGCCGCACTTTTATCCGATAACGAGACTGCAGTTATCGATGGCGGAACGACCACGCTCGAGTTGGCTCGTGCAATCGATGCAAAGTTACAACTGACTTTAATTACGAGTTCCATTTTGATAGCTAGTGAACTTTCATCTAAACCAAATATTAGAACCATCGTTACTGGCGGAATTGTCCGTAAAGGCGAGATGAGTTTGATAGGTGCCCGCGCTGAGAATTCGTTCTCAGATCTAAATTGTGACACTGTGTTCTTGGGGGTTGCCGGCATAAGTGCAAGTAAAGGGCTAACTGAATTTAACCTCGATGACACAAGAGTTAAACAGGAAGCAATAAAGGCAGGCAGTCGAGTTGTGGTACTTGCCGACGCAACAAAAATCGGGAAAATTGCATTTGCAAATATTGCACCAGTTGATGTTGTAGATATCTTAATTACAAATGCCTCACCGAATAACAAAGAGATTTCGCAGATCAGAGATGCAGGAATTGAAGTAATTCACGTAGAGCCAATTCAAAATAAAGATAAAAATCAGGAAGGCAACTAATGTCCCGCTTCTCGAAAATCTTTCCCAATGTAAAAAAACCTTTGATCGCAATGGCACATGTTCCACCATTGCCGGGAACGCCACTTTACGATGCGGCCAAGGGGGTGCAGGGTCTGATTGATCATGTAAAACGAGATACCGAAGAGTTATTAAAGGCAGGCTTTGATGCCATCCTTTTCTGCAATGAAGGCGATCGCCCATATCAATTGAACGCAGGGTTAGAAGCGTCGGCAGTTATGACAAGAGTAGTAACAGAGTGCAAACCAACAGATATTCCATTTGGCGTTGATTTCCTCTGGGATGAACAGTGCGCAATGGCTATCGCTGTTGGCAGCAGTGCATATTTCATGCGTGAAGTAATCACTGGAACTTGGGAATCAGATATGGGCTTATGGACTCCTGATGCGGCAACGCTATTACGCAATCGCAGAAATTTTGGTCGCGATGATCTTGCGATTTTTGCAAATATAACTCCAGAATTTGCATCAAGTATCGGACAACGAACTCCGGCACAAATGGCTAAATCAACTGTTGTTTCAAGTTTGCCAGATGTAATTTTGGTTTCTGGTCCAATGGCTGGAAGTCAACCTGACGTAAAGACTGTGGCAGATGTTCGCGAAGCGGTTGAAAAAGAGATTCCAGTCTTATTAAATACCGGAGCACGCTCAACGACAATAAAAGAGTTCTTCAAGCATGCAGATGGGTGCATCGTAGGAAGCGATTTAAAGCGCGATGGCTACACCTGGAATGAAGTTGATCCAGAGCGAGCAAAGAGATTTATTGATGCGGCCCGTAGTGCCTAAATCCAACTCATCCTTAATGCTTGGAGTCGATATCGGCTCTTCAGGACTTAAGGCTGTCTTGTTGGATGTAGAGAATGGAATCCGCGCTACTGTCTCTGAAAGTTTAGCTTTACACAACGAAAACACTGGATGGGCTGAAGCTGATACCAATGAATGGTGGCAGAGCCTTTGCCTCGCGATTCCAAAGTTAATTGCTGAAGCAAAGTGCAAGAACTCGGATATTTCCGCAGTAGCAATTTCCGGAATGGTTCCAGCAGTTGTAATTTCAGATGGAAATGGGCGAGCGCTACGTCGAGCAATACTTCAAAATGATGCGCGGGCAACTAGTGAAATTGCAGAGCTAGCTAAAAAATTGGAAGGAGTTGATTTACTTTCATTAACTGGATCGATTTTGACACAACAGTCAGTTGCTCCAACGGCCCTTTGGCTATCGCGAAATGAGAGCGAGATTTGGAAACAAACGAAATTTATCTGTGGCTCATATGACTGGATGGCAATGCGCTTAGGTGCAAAACCACATGTTGAACGTAACTGGGCAATTGAAAGCGGCCTATATGGTTGGGATAAACAACCAATTGAAGAAGTATTAAAGGCTACAAACATCCCTTGGCCAGATTTATTGGCGCCGCTAGATCCAGGATCTCAAGTTGGTGAAGTATCGAAAGAGGCAGCAATTGAAACTGGCCTGTTAGCAGGGACGGCAATTTATGTCGGTGGAGCTGACCACGTACTTTCGGCCTATGGCGCTGGATTAAATAGCCACGGAGATTGTTTGGTAAAACTTGGTGGTGCTGGAGACATCCTGGCAGTTAGTGATGAATTCTTCATCGATTCAAGATTGTATTTAGATGCGCACCCGATCCCCGGAAAATGGTTACCAAATGGATGCATGGCTACAAGTGGTTCCCTGCTTCGTTGGGAACAAAAATTATTAAATGACGTTGATTTGGTGACACTTGATAGTGAGGCCCAATTAAGTGAACCAGGTGCGCTACTTACACTTCCATATTTCCTAGGCGAAAAGTCACCACTGCATGATCCGAACTTAAGAGGTGTTATTTCGGGACTTCATCTAGGAACAACACGTGGCGATATCCATAGATCCTTTCTTGAAGCAATTGCTTATGGATTTAAGCAGCATTTTCAGATTTTTGAAGAGCGCGGTTTAATTGTTAAGAGCCCAAAGGTTACAAATGGCGGTTCTAAATCAAGGTTATGGCGGGAAATTCTTGCAGATGTACTCGACAAGAATTTAACTTCAATAATTAATCATCCCGGCGCTTCATTCGGAGCCGCTGTTGTTGCAGGCATAGGAAGTGGGGCAATTAGCGATTGGTCATATGTGGATAGTGCGTTAGAAAAAGGCGAAATTATTGAGCCTAATGAAAGAAACAAAGCAAGATATCAAGAGCGTTATGAAATGTATTTAGAGCTACAAACTTCGACCCAGAGAATTTCACATAAATTAGCAAGAACTAACTAGGAGGATAAGTGAGCAATCAGGTAGCCGTTGTGACAGGAGCTGGATCAGGAATTGGTGCAGCAATCGCCCGTGAATTGTTCTCCCGCGGCTATACCGTTGTCGTGTCCGACATAGATTTAAAAAGTGCGCAAAAGGTAGCGAGTGAATTAAAGGGCGCAGCCGCTGAACAATTAGATGTAACTAACCCAGCTGCTTCTACCGAATTAGTAAATAAAGTTGTCAAAGACTATGGCCGAATTGATGTTTGGGTTTCAAATGCCGGTATTTCTAAGATGCAAAAGTTTGTAGATGTATCTCCTGAAGATTTGAAACGGAGTTTTGAAGTTAATACCTATGGAATTTTCTACTGCGGACAAGCAGTCGCCAGAAAAATGATAGAACTTGGTACAAGAGGAAAAATCATTAATACCGCGTCAATGGCGGCAAAGCAGGGACGAGTACCATTTCTCGCTGATTATGTTGCAAGCAAATTTGCAGTACTCGGCTTAACTCAGGCAATGGCTTTTGAATTAGCCCCACACGGCATTCGCGTTAATTGTGTTTGTCCTGGCTTTGTAGCAACCCCAATGCAGGATCGAGAATTAGCGTGGGAGGCACAACTTCGCGGAACGGATCCAGAGAGCGTGAAGAAACTTTGGATTAATGACACTCCACTCGCTCGCTTAGAGACACCCGAAGATGTAGCGAAGGTTGTCGCCTTTCTCGCGGGCCCAGACGCCGACTTTATTACCGGTGAAGCAATCTCAGTAAACGGGGGAGCGTATATGGATTGAGCCCCACTAACTTAAAACTTAATATCGAGACTTCTTCCCTTTTAGATTAATTTTAGTTAGCGTTTATCAACGCTTCTTTTTCTCAAAGAATCTCAATGACGAGGAGTAAAAATGCCGTATAACGATAATCAAGACATTCAAGAAGATAAAGTACTCGGCGCTTTTGGTTATAAAGAAGAACTTAAACGTACGATGGGTGGATTTTCATCCTTCGCACTAGCTTTCTCAATGATCAGTGTTACAACTACTGTCTTCACTTTATTTGCACAACCATTCCAAACTATTGGCGGCGTCGCTATTTGGTTATGGCTTCCAGTAATCGCAGGCACACTTCTATTGTCTGCCGTTTATGGCCACTTGGCAGTTCGACTTCCAATCACTGGATATGCCTATCACTGGGCTTCACGCTTAGTTAATCCATCCTATGGCTGGTTTACTGGCTGGAATGCGCTTCTCTGCCAATTCGTTGGTTCTGCAGGTATCGCTGTAGCAACAGCGTCGGTCTTCGCTCCAGACTTCTGGGATAAGCCAACACATGCAAACATCATCATGCTTTCAACAATTGGAATTGTCTTTGCAGTCATTGTAAATATTATTTCGATTAAATTGACTGCTCGCATAAATAATGGCGGAGCAAGTATTGAACTTGTTGGAACTATCGGCCTAACTCTTCTTCTTGGAATAGGTATTGCTTTCTTCGCTGAAAAGCAGGGAGCAAGCATTCTTTTCCAGACCGGATCGAGTACTGGTGGGGCAATCAATATCACTGCGATTGCTACAGCGCTGCTTCTTCCAATTTGGACAATCGCTGGCTGGGAAGGTTCTGCTGACTTAGCAGAAGAGACTCATGACCCACGCAAGGTTGCGCCACAAGCTATGCGCCGTGCAGTAATTATTTCTGGTCTAGCCGGCTTAGGAGTATTTGCAATTTTTGCAATGGCAATTCCTGGCCCAATAGCCGACACTGTTAACTCAACATCAGCAAACCCAATGATTTCGATTTTTGAATCTCATTTTGGTTCTGCCGGTGGGTTCTTGCTACAAGTAGTTTGCTTTGTATCCATGTTCTCATGCTTACTTGCAAATGTTACTGTTGCAACTCGCACATGTTATTCACTCTCAAGAGATAACATGCTTCCTTTCTCAAAGACTTTTGCAAAAGTTAACCCAAATACCAAGACACCGATTGCTGCTGTTCTTCTGGTAGGAGCTTTTGCTATTGGAGTTACATTCCTTTCCTCAGGAATTGCATCTCAAGTTCTTGGCATCGTTAGCGTCGTCCTTTACATAACTTATGGCTCTGTTCTTGTTTCGACTGTGATTGGAGCTAAGAACAATAAGATTCCTAGCGCTCCTGCTCAGTACTACGACATGGGCAAGAAACTAGTTCCGCTCAGTTATGTTGGCATCGCCTGGGCAATAATCGTAGTTCTCTGCATGACTCTTCCTGCCGGGAGCCATGTAGTAGCAAAAATGGCGATTTACTTCGAGCTTGCCGCAGTTGTTTGGTACTTCGCTGTTCTCCGTAAGAGATTGAAGAACGGAACAGCGGGTCCATTCCGCACCAATAGGTAATATCGCTCAGAAACTAAAAAAGACTAGATAACTAGAAACCCCCGATCGGTCTCCGTGGAGATTTGGTCGGGGGTTTCGGCGTGTTGTTGCCATTCGAACAGGTGTTCGGCTACCCTTTACCTATTCGCGCCGGAAGCCTCACATGGCTAAAAGCCCGGATATACCCAGCCTGAGCGGTTCCACAATTCCGCAGATGCCTAGCCTCTGCCGTCGGTGGGTCTCCGTACCTTCAGGACCGATAACGATGATCGATGAAAGGTCAAAAACATGGCTAAAGAACAGCCTGAAAAACAATCCGAGAAGCAGAATTCAGATCGCACCAAAGCCTTAGAAAGTGCACTTGCCCAAATCGAGCGTCAATTCGGTAAGGGTTCAGTTATGAAGATGGGCGATCGCGGCCCACAAGTTGTGGAAGTTATTTCAACCGGTTCAGTTGCGTTAGATATCGCACTTGGAATTGGTGGTCTACCTCGAGGTCGTATTGTAGAAATTTACGGACCAGAATCTTCAGGTAAGACGACTGTTGCACTTCATGCAATTGCTAATGCTCAGAAGGCTGGCGGCATCGCAGCATTTATTGATGCTGAACATGCACTTGATCCAGAGTATGCCCGCAAATTGGGCGTCGATATTGATGCACTTTTAGTTTCACAACCAGACACTGGTGAACAAGCACTTGAGATCATGGATATGTTGATTCGCTCTGGCGCAATTGATGTAATCGTTGTTGACTCAGTTGCAGCCCTAACACCTCGCGCAGAAATTGAAGGCGAGATGGGCGATTCACATATGGGCTTGCAGGCACGTTTGATGTCACAAGCACTTCGTAAAATTACTGGCGCACTCCATCAATCAAATACCACCGCAATCTTCATCAACCAATTGCGTGACAAGATCGGCGTCTTCTTTGGAACTCCAGAGACAACAACAGGTGGAAAAGCACTTAAGTTCTATGCTTCAATCCGTCTTGATATTCGCCGTATTGAAACCCTTAAAGATGGCAATGATGCAGTCGGAAACCGTACTCGCGTCAAAGTTGTTAAGAACAAGATGGCACCGCCATTTAAGCAGGCAGAGTTCGACATTATTTACGGCGTCGGAATCTCACGCGAAGGCTCACTTATCGATCTTGGCGTTGAAGTCGGAGTCGTTAAGAAAGCTGGAGCTTGGTATACCTACGAAGCAGATCAGCTTGGTCAAGGAAAAGAGAATGCTCGTGCATTCTTGATCGACAATCCTGATCTTGCAAACGATATCGAGAAGAAGATTCGTGAACATTACGTTCCTATTGTTGTCGATGCTGAACTTGTAGCTGCAATTGATGAAGCAACCGCTGAGGTTGATTTCTAATAAATTGAGTAATAGTCAAGAAATAGAAGCGGATCCCTACTCTTTCGCGTTAACCACCGCGCATTATGCGTTGGCACCACGTGCGAAGAGTAGGGCCGAGCTACATGCCCACTTAAAGAAACGTGGCGTAGAGGATGAAATTGCGGCCGCGGTTCTAGATGAGTTAGAGCTTCAAGGGTTATTAAATGATTTGGAGTTCGCCCAAATTTGGAGTGAATCCCGTCAACGCCAGAAGAAGTTATCAAAGCGATCAATCGCCCAGGAACTTAAATTTAAAGGGGTCTCGCAGGACATAATTGACGAGGCCCTCGAAAAAATTGATGATGAAGATGAATACAAGATGGCCCTAACTTTGGCGGAACGGAAATTTCGCTCCTGCTCCCATCTCGATCACGATGTTATTTATCGCAGAGTCCATGGTCTGCTCTCTCGAAAAGGCTTCAGCCATTCGATATCTGGCCGCATCATGCGGGAGCTATTAGGAAGTAACTAGCCCAACCTTTCCAAACTAAGATTCACCCATGAGCGTCCAACTTCAAGTGCGATCCTTTGTGGTTGAAACCTATGGGTGTCAGATGAATGCACATGACACCGAACGCATTTCAGGTTTATTACTTGACGCTGGATATGTTCAGGCTCTTGATGGAAGTGATCCAGACTTAGTAGTTTTTAATACTTGTGCGGTTCGGGAGAATGCAGATAATAAACTCTATGGAAATCTATCTTTCTTAGCTCCGCGCAAGAAAAGTGACCCTAATTTTCAAATTGCCGTCGGCGGTTGTATGGCCCAGAAAGATCAAGAATCAATAATTAAACGAGCACCTTACGTCGACGTTGTTTTTGGAACACATAACATCGGCTCGCTTCCTACCTTGCTAGAACGTGCGCGCATTGAAGAGGAATCTCAAGTTGAGATAAAAGAATCCCTTGAACATTTCCCATCAACTCTGCCGGCTCGTCGCCACTCTGCTTTTAGCGCCTGGGTATCAGTTTCTGTTGGATGCAATAACACCTGCACATTTTGTATCGTCCCATCACTTCGCGGAATTGAGAAAGATCGAAGTGAAACAGATATCTTGAATGAAATTAAGGCAGTCGTTGACCAAGGTGTAATTGAAATAACTCTGCTCGGACAGAATGTAAATGCATATGGCGTTGAAGTTGGCGATCGTGGCGCATTTGCAAAGTTACTTCGAAAGTGTGGCGAAATTTCCGGGTTAGAGCGCGTTCGCTTTATGTCACCACATCCACGTGACTTCACAGATGATGTAATCGCGACAATGGCAGAGACTTCAAATGTGGCGCCACATCTACATATGCCTCTTCAATCTGGTTCAGATCGAATATTGCAGGCGATGCGTCGGTCATATCGCAGCGATCGCTACTTAGGAATTATTGAGAAGGTTCGAACCGCAATTCCTAAGTCAACAATCACAACTGACATTATTGTGGGCTTCCCAGGTGAAACTGATTCTGATTTCCAAGCAACGATGGATCTAGTTAAAGAAGCTAAATTCTTAGCTGCATATACCTTCCAATATTCCAAACGCCCAGGAACTCCTGCTGCAACTATGCCAGATCAAATAAGCGACGCGGTTATGAAAGAGCGATACGACGCACTTCATATCCTGCAGCAAGAAATGTCCCAGATAGTTAACGAAGAGGTTTTAGAAACAGAACAGGAAATTTTAGTTGCAGATTATGAGGGCAGACGCGATGGCGGTAAGGCCCGAATGACGGGCAGAACTAAAGATTTCAGATTGGCCCACTTTGCAGTTGATGAAACCAATCTTCCTAGACCTGGTGATGCAGTTATAACAAAGATTACTTCGGCTTCTCCTAACTTTATTCTGGCGGAAGGCTTGCCGATTTCGATCCGTAAAACTCGCGGTGGCGATGCAACGCAAGCTCGAATTAAAGAGAGTGGATCAAAGGCGATTATGGTTGGAATGCCAACTCTTTCGCAGTTAAAGGCGCGCTCATAATCGATGAGCAAATTAATAATTATCTCGGGCGCAACAGCCACCGGGAAAAGTGACCTTGCGGTTGAAGTTGCAACAGAAATCAAAGGCGAAATTATTAGTGCAGATTCGATGCAACTCTATAAAGGTATGAATATCGGAACTGCAAAGCTAACTTTGGAAGAGCGCAGAGGAATTCCACATCATTTTCTAGATGTCGTAAATGTAAAAGAAGATGTAACGGTCTCTTGGTATCAAGAGTTGGCCCGTGCCAAAATCGATGAATTGCGAAGTCAGAATAAGAACGTGGTAGTCGTCGGTGGCACCGGGCTTTATATCAAGGCGATTCTCGATGATTTGAATTTTCCTGAAACTGACCCGGAAGTGCGAGAGAAATTAAATCTCGAGGCCGGAAAAATCGGTGGCGATGCAATGCATGAAAGGCTCTCCAAACTCGATCCTGCGGCCGGCTTAGCTATTCCAAAAGAGAATGTACGTCGCGTAGTTCGCGCCCTGGAAGTTATTGAAATTACTGGAAAGCCTTTTACTGCAATTTTGCCACGAGAAAATTCAACAAAGTATCCAGATGCAATGCGATTTGGCCTTGCCATGGATCGCGAAAGTTTGGATATTCGAATAGATTCAAGAGTTAAGAAGATGTGGGATCTAGGTTTTGTGGATGAAGTTGAAGCACTTATTAATGAAGGAATGCTCGAGGCCAAGACTGCTCAAGCCGCTATTGGATATGCCCAGATAATTCGGATGAAGCACGGAGCCATGAGCGAAGCCGAGGCGATCGAAGATACCGCTCGCGCTACTCGGCAATATGCCCGCCGCCAAGAAACCTGGTTTAGCAAAGATCTGCGAATTACCTGGTTAAGTGCGAAATCAAATCTTTTAGAGCGCACGGACTCAGTCCTACAGGCTATTCTCAAATCATGATTGGTACTTACGGCCATGGCACCGAAAATGATTTCGTTTTAATTTTCGATCCCGAGAATAAATTTGAAATAAGCGCCGCCCAAGTTCAAGCAATTTGTGATCGCAAAACTGGCATTGGCTCCGATGGTTTTATTCGAATAGCAAAGCAGGATGGTAAATGGTTTATGGATTACCGAAACAGCGATGGCTCAATTGCTGAAATGTGCGGAAATGGCATTCGCGTAATGGCGAAGTACTTGATTGAGCGAGGTCATCAACTTCCAGGAATATTTCCAATAAATACGCGCGACGGAATGAAATTCTTATCTGTTCCCGAAAGTGGTGACATAACAGTAAATATGGGTCAGATTCGTGAAGTCTTTGGTGAAATTACTGCAACTACAAATGGCCACACCTGGACTGGTTACAACATAGATATGGGAAATCCACATGCCGTTGTATTCGTTGAGAATATGGATGATGTCGGAAGTTTATTGACGCCGCCAGTTGTTGAACCAGCAGATGAATATCCAGATGGCGTTAATGTTGAATTTGTTCAGTTTCTCGAAAATGGCGAGCTAAAGATGCGAGTTCACGAGAGAGGTGTTGGTGAAACTAAATCATGCGGAACGGGAACATGCGCAGTTGCAATGGCCGCCGCGCTATTTAAATCAAAGAGACTTCCTTCAAGTTGGATAATCAATCCACCTGGTGGGCGGTTATCAGTTGAAATCGATGCCCATAGCAATGCAATCCTTACTGGTCCTGCGGTATTAAAAGAAGATTTTGATTTGAGAAAATATTTGTGAGTAATGACAAAATAGATCTAGATGCCTTATTGGCAGAATCAGCGCGCGTTGCGGCCGAGTTTGATGCCGAAGAGAACCGCGTCGAAGATTGGGAGAGCAATCAAGCAGACCTCCAGGATCGCCAAGCACTTCGCAGAGTTTCTGGTCTTTCTACCGAACTCGAAGATATTTCTGATGCGGAATATCGCCAACTTCGACTTGAAAAAGTAGTCCTTGTTGGAGTTTGGACGGAAGGAACTTCGCAAGATGCCGAGAATTCTTTAAAGGAGTTAGCAGCGCTGGCTGAAACTGCAGGTTCTGAAGTACTAGCCGGATTGATTCAACGGCGAGATAAAGCAGATCCAGCTACATTTATCGGTTCCGGAAAAGTTTTAGAACTTAAAGAAGCGGTTATGAATACTGGCGCGGACACCGTTGTTTGTGACGGTGAACTTTCCCCCGCACAACTTCGTAACTTAGAAGGAAAAGTTAAAGTTAAAGTTGTAGATCGCACCGCATTAATCTTGGATATTTTCGCCCAGCATGCGAAGAGTCGTGAAGGTAAGGCGCAAGTTGAATTAGCCCAGATGACATATCTACTTCCAAGACTTCGTGGTTGGGGTGATTCACTTTCACGGCAATCTGGAGGTGCAAGTGGAATTGGCGGTCGCGGTCCCGGTGAAACAAAGATTGAAACCGATCGCCGTCGTATCAACGACAAGATGGCGAAGTTGCGTCGTGATATCAAAGAGATGAAGGTCTCGCGTGACACTAAACGACAAGATCGCCGTCGCAACAACATTCCATCTGTAGCAATTGCGGGTTACACAAATGCTGGTAAATCTTCACTTATGAATCAGTTAACTGATGCAGGAGTATTAGTAGAAAATGCGCTCTTTGCAACACTTGACCCAACAGTGCGCAAAACAACGTCATCCGATGGTCGTATATACACCTTGTCAGACACTGTAGGTTTTGTAAGGCATTTACCGCACCAATTAATCGAAGCCTTCAAATCAACGTTGGAAGAAGTTTCAGAGTCGGATTTAATTGTGCACGTTGTAGATGGTTCCCACCCAGATCCGCAAGAACAGATTCGCGCCGTTCGTGGGGTTATTAATGAAATTGGTGGGGGAGATATCCTTGAAATTATTGCAATAAATAAAGCAGATATCGCACCCCCAGAAATGATCATGCAGTTGTTGCGCCACGAGCCAAATAGCTTTGCTTTCTCAGCACGTACTGGATTTGGAATAGAAACTTTAGTTGCAGCTATTGAATCGTCACTCCCGCGCCCCAGAGTGGAAATAACTGCAGTAATACCATTCAGCCGAGGGGATTTAGTTTCGGCAATTCATGAACGGGGCGAGATCTTCTCTGAAGATTATCTGCCAGAAGGAACTTCGATACATGCACTTGTGGATGGATCACTTGCAAAGATAATTGAGGAATTGTGATGAGAGAAAGAGTTGTCGCATCCATTAAACGTGGTGAAGTAGTGATTCTTCCCCTTGAACACAGCTATGTGTATGCATGTGATGCATTTAGCCTTGCTGCCGTAAATAGATTACATCAATTGCGCAACGATCCGGAAGGCGTTGCCGCACAAGTGATAATCGGAAAGGTAGAAACCCTCGCTGGATTAGCCCAGGGCTTAACTCCAGCAGTCCAAGATTTAACACGAGAATTTTGGCCGGGGATGTTGACCTTAAAACTTCCGCAAAATCAATCGTTAAATTGGGATCTTGGTGACGGTGGCGCGCTAAATGAATTTGCAGTACGAGTGCCAAACCAGAGAGAAACTCTCGAAGTATTAAACGAAACTGGTCCACTCGCAATTGCATCAGCAACTTTCGCTGGCGGCGTTCCGGTAATCCTTGCTCCAGCTTCATCGGAGATGGAGTCCTTTGATATTGGAGAACTCACGGCCGGGCCACTTTCAACGGTGGTGGCCGTGGCTGGGGAAAATCTGACGATTGTCCGTGTTGGGGCGGTCACATTTGAGGAGTTAAAGAAAGTCGTTTCTGCAATTGAACTTGCGAGCGAATAAGGTTCTCCCATGACTGAGAAGAATAGCGAAGCGTTTTATGGCCCAGATTTCAATGCACTTCAGGCCCAAGACCCAGATATTGCTGCGGTGCTACTAAGTGAATTAGTGCGCCAACAGAAGAGCCTGCAATTGATTGCGAGCGAGAACTTCACTTCACCAGCAGTTCTTGCCACGATGGGTTCAACGCTTTCAAATAAATATGCTGAAGGATATCCAGGCAAACGTTATTACGGCGGTTGTGAAGAGGTAGATAAAGTTGAATTAATTGGTATCGAACGTGCTAAATCTTTATTTGGCGCCGAACACGCAAACCTCCAACCACACTCAGGTGCAAGTGCAAACGTTGCGGTCTATCAAGCATTTACCAAACCAGGAGATACCGTTCTTGCGATGTCACTTCCACATGGTGGCCATTTAACTCACGGTTCCAAAGTTAACTTCTCCGGAAAATGGTTCAATATAGTTTCTTACGGAGTTCGCAAAGAGGATGAGTTAATCGATTACAACGAACTTCGTGATACAGCAATTGCAAATAAGCCAAAGATGATTTGTGTTGGCGCAACTGCATATCCAAGTTTGATTGATTTTGCGACAGTTCGAAAAATTTGTGACGAAGTTGGAGCCATCATGTGGGTTGATGCCGCACACTTCATCGGCTTAGTTGCCGGTAAGGCGATTCCATCACCAGTTCCATATGCTGATGTAGTCTCTTTTACAACGCATAAAGTTCTGCGTGGTCCCCGCGGTGGAATGATTCTTTCTAAGGCAGAGCATGCGGCAGCAATTGATAAAGCAATATTTCCAGGTATGCAAGGTGGTCCAATCATGAGTGCAGTAGCGGGCAAAGCTGTGGCGCTAAAGGAATGTGCAACACCTGCTTATCAAGAGTATGCAAAGAGCGTAATTATTAATGCCAAGGCGCTTGCCGCAGGACTTGAAAAGGAGGGAATGCGCGCAGTATCTGGCGGTACCCAAACTCATTTAGCGCTAATTGATATTCGCTCAACTGGCATAAATGGCAAGATCGCCGACGAGCGTTGCGGAGAATCAGGCATTGTTCTTAATAAGAATGCGATTCCTTATGATCCAGAAACCCCTGCAGTAACAAGTGGAATTCGAGTTGGTACTGCGGCAACAACAACTCAGGGAATGGGTACGCCAGAAATGGCACAAATCGCCACGCTAATTGCCCGCGCAATTAAAGATGGCGGGGATGCAGGTAAAGCCGCTGCTATTCGCAGCGAAGTAAACGCTTTGACTGCAAAATTTCCTATTTACGCGAGATAAGAATTAGGTAAAGCCGTGCGGGAATATCTCTTAACAATCGCGCTAGCCGCGACGCTCTGTTATTTGATAACGCCTTTCATAAAGATTTTAGCGATGCGCGCTGGTGCATTTATAAATCTACGCTCGCGCGATACTCACTCTGTTATTACACCTCGCTGGGGTGGAATCGGAATGTGGATTTCCATGTCCCTAACATTTCTAGTTGTAAGTCATCTGCCACTTGTAGCAAAGTCTTTTGGGCGCGAAGCGACTGGAATCTTTCTCGCTGGAACTTTCATCATGATCTTGGGCGCGCTAGATGATATGTATGACTTGGATTCGATTACAAAGTTTGCTGGCCAAGCAGTAGCTGGCGGAATTTTATTGCTTCACGGTGTCCAAATACTCTGGCTACCGATAAATGGAATCTATATTTTGCCGCCAAGTATTGGGCAATTGCTAACAATCTTTTTCGTGATGGTTGTGATTAATGCCGTTAACTTTGTCGATGGCTTAGATGGCCTTGCTACTGGAATAGTTGCAATCTGCGCAATGGCATTCTTCGGATTCTCTTACTTGCTAGCAGTTGTAAACGGTTTAAATCGTGCCGGTGCGCCATCGCTAATTACCGCGGTGATCATCGGTATTTGTATCGGCTTCTTGCCACATAACTATCATCCCGCTCGGATCTTTATGGGAGATTCCGGTGCAATGTTTTTGGGGCTCTTACTATCGGCGGCTGCTATCACTTTGACCGGTCAGATAGATCTAAATGCAATTACCAACCAAGGCTCTAGTTCGCCTCTGCTTCCTTTGCTGCTGCCATTTAGTATTTTGGCTATTCCATTAATCGATTTAGGAATGGCAGTTATTCGACGGTTACGAGCCGGTCGTTCCCCATTTGCAGCAGATAAAGAGCATTTACATCACAAGTTGCTTTCTATGGGAAATTCACATCGAAGAACTTCTGCAATTCTTTATTCCTGGACTGCAATGTTCGCCTTTCCAACCACAATCGCAGCCTTTGCACCGTTGTGGCTGGCTTTACTTATAGGCTTGTTAATATTGATTTTCTCACTCGTTCTCCTTACAAATTGGCCGAATAGGAATAAGCAGCTAATAAAAGTAGGATAAACGCCTGCTCGCTTGGAGGATAGAAAGGTAGATATTTTGAATAAAGATGGAAAAATAACCACCCTTTTCTATATGTTGGGCTTTTTGTTAGCTGGAGTTTTAATTTGGGGTGCAATTGGTTGGGGTATTGATAACTGGCTTGGACACAATAATTATTTCTTAATAGGTGGCGTTGTTTTAGGTATTGGATCCTCGCTCTATCTAGCTTGGTTACGATTTGGGCGTAAGTAGGAAATAAGTGGCCGATTCAGTTGAAATTAATTTAGGTAAAGGCGCTGTGTATCCAGCTCTTGTTGTTGGCGTTATCGGCTCTGTAATTGCTCTCCTAATAAAAGGAAAATCTGGGTTAATAGCTGGCGGATTTGCACTTTTGATTGTTTTTATCTTCTTCATAATTCATCTAATAATTTCGAAAATTTCAAATGATTTGGATCCAATAGCCGTAATGGGCCTCGCCTTATTCTCTTATTTTTCCAAGGTATTAATATTAGGAGTATTTCTATTAGTAATTGTAAATAAAATCTCGATTGAAAATTTAGATCGACCAAGTTTTGGCGCTATTGCGATTGCCGTGACCGTGGCTTGGCTAGGGGGAGAAGTCCGAGCATTTCTTAAATTGAAATTGCATATGCCGCTGCCAAAGAAAACAAATTAAAAGAATTTAAGGAATAGAGAACCTAAATGTCGACCAGCGAAGAGAGTGCATTTTGGACAATTCTCTCTTATTTAATTGCCGGCTTACTTTTCTGGTGCGGTATTGGGTTGCTAGTAGATCACTTCCTAAAAACTAATTTCTTCGTTCTTATCGGCATGGCTATCGGGCTTGGCTCAAGCCTCTACTTGATCTGGGTGCGATTTATTCGCATAGATTCCAATAAATAAGGAGCCGACTGTGGATTTGGCGTTTTCTAGCCCATCCCATAGGGTAAGCGGAGCGCATTTCCACGTGCAGCTAACAATTTGAGATCCTACGAGGAGTTAGATTTTGTCCACATTGCTACAAATGGCACAACCGGGGTTTGAACCACCGGGTAGTGGGGACTTTATTTTCACTCCAATTTTTGGGAATAGCATTCTGGCTACTAAGCCCGTACTTCTTCTATTTTTCTCAGTAATCCTAATTTCAGTTTTCTTTATAGCTTCATCTAGAAAAGCTGCCGTAGTGCCTTCGAAGTTACAGTTTGCTGGCGAATCAATTTATAGCTTTGTTAGAGATGGCATCGGGAAAGATGTAATTGGCCATGAATTTCAACGTTTTGTGCCATTTCTATTTACAATATTTACCTTTATTCTGACCAATAATCTTTTCGGAATCATTCCATTTATGCAATTTCCGACGATGTCTCACATTGGTTTCCCAGTTTCAATCACAATCTTTGTTTACTTGGTTTACCACTATGTTGCTATTAAGAAGCATGGGCTCGGGAAATATTTGAAAGATATGTGCTTCATGCCAGGTATTCCTAAGCCAATGTATGTCTTATTGGCTCCGCTTGAGTTCCTAACTTATTTTGCGATTCGACCACTGACCCTAGCAATGCGGTTATTTGGAAATATGTTCGCTGGCCACCTTCTCTTAATGCTCTTTACTTTGGGCGGCGAATATTTGTTGGGTAGCGCTTGGGTCATCAAGATTTTTAGTGCAATATCTTTTAGCTTGGCAATTGGTTTAAGTTTCTTTGAAATGGGAATTCAGTGTCTGCAGGCGTATATCTTTACGCTTCTTGCAGCGCTGTATATCGCTGGTGCGTTGGCGGATGAGCACTAAAAATAGATTTGACCTGACACCGGTCTGGTCAATAGTTGAAAGGGAATAGATTATGACAGGCACACTTAGCATCGTGGGCTTTGGTCTTTCGACCATCGGTCCAGGTACTGCAACTGGTTTAATTTTCGCGGCATACATCAGTGGTGTAGCTCGCCAACCAGAAGCTCGCAGCATCTTGCAACCAATTGCTTTCCTTGGCTTCGCTCTTGCTGAAGCTTTGGCAATCTTTGGTTTAGTTCTAGCTTTCGTTCTCAAGTAGGAATAACTCCAATAAGTTACGGGGCAAAATAACCAATGAGTAAATTACTTCTAATCAGAGCGTCGGCAGAAGCAGCTCCGAGTCCGGTAATCCCAAATGTTGCTGAGATAATTGTTGGATTAATTGCATTTTCAATTTTATTCATCTTGTTGCGCACAAAGGCTGTTCCAAAGTTTGAGAAGGCTTACAGTGATCGAACAGATGCAATTCAAGGCGGTCTTGAACGCGCCGAAGTTGCACAACGCGAGGCTGAAATTGCACTCAAAAAATATAACGAACAGTTAAGTGATGCACGTGGTGAGGCAGCAAAGATTCGGGAAGATGCCAGAGCCCAAGGTGCGGCAATAATTGAAGAACTTCGCACTAAAGCTCAAGAAGAGTCAGCGCGTATTACTGCAGCTGCAGTAGCCGCAATTGAAGCTGAACGTCAACAGGCTTTGAATTCACTTCGCAATGAAGTTGGCACGCTTGCAACAGATTTAGCATCAAAAATCGTTGGCGAAGCGCTAGACGATCAAGTTCGCCAATCAAGAATTGTTGATCGCTTCTTATCCGATATGGAGAAGAGTAAGTAATGATTATTCTCGGTGGTAGCAGCAGGCAATCGCTCGCACTTTTGCGCGTCGATTTAGATGAGAAACTCAAAAATCTCACTAGTGCAGATTGCGCCACCCTTTCTAACGAACTCTTTCATATCTGGAGTTCACTAGATTCTTCAATAGGATTGCGTCGAGCTTTAACGGATCCCGCCAGAGATGCCACGTCGAAGTCTGAGCTAATCGCGAATTTATTCGGGAAGGTGCTTTCAGCTAAGGCATTGGAGATATTTTCAAAGGCCGTTTCGCTGCGTTGGTCTAATCCAGCACAACTTGCAGATGCCATAGAGCAGATTGCAGTTGAGGCAGAGGCAGCAGTCGCAAATGTCGATGATAAATTGGATTTAGTCCTCAGCGAAATCTTTAATTTTTCAAAGATTATTCTAGAAAATCCAGAGTTGCGATTGGCTTTAATCAACCGAGCGGATTCTGTGGAGCGTAAGCAAGAGCTACTTAAGAGCATTTTCGGTCAGAAATTCACCTCCTCTTCTCAGCGGTTGCTCTCAAAGAGCGTTGAAGGAAGAGGGAATAGAGGTATTGAAAAATCAATATCCGCATACTCAAATGCTTTGACCGCACGACGCAACCGCGTAAATGCGCACATCAAATCTTCCATCGCACTTAGCGATGGGCAGGCAAAGAAGTTGGCAGATTCACTCACAATGAAGATCGGACAACCAGTTCACCTAAATATTGAAATCGATCCAAGCGTTCTTGGTGGAATTTCAATTCGTTTCGGTGATGAAGTTATCGATGGAACTATTTCAAATAGATTGGCAGAGGCAAGCCGCGCGCTTGTTTCTTAACAAAAATAGGTTTCAGAATTCGCACTACGCGAATCTGAATTAGTTGAAGGAGTTAAAGATGGCGGAACTCACGATCCGGCCCGAAGAGATTCGCGACGCGCTTGCAAAGCATGTTGCTTCTTACCAACCGGGAGCCGCGGCACGCGATGAGATCGGTACCGTAACTGAAGCTGGCGATGGCATCGCCCGTGTTGAAGGCCTGCCTTCGACAATGACCAACGAACTTTTAAAGTTCGAAAATGGAACGCTCGGTTTGGCACTTAACCTCGATGTGCGCGAAATCGGTGTAGTTATTCTTGGTGAGTTCACTGGAATTGAAGAAGGAACAAGCGTTAGTCGCACAGGTGAAATTCTCTCTGTACCTGTTGGCGATGGCTTCCTTGGTCGCGTTGTTGATCCACTTGGTCGTCCAATCGATGGCAAGGGTGAAATCAAAGCAGAAGCACAACGTGCGCTAGAAGTTCAGGCACCATCAGTAGTTCAACGCCAACCAGTTAAAGAACCAATGCAGACTGGTATCAAAGCTATTGATGCGATGACAGCTATTGGTCGCGGACAACGTCAGCTAATTATTGGTGACCGTCAGACTGGTAAGACTGCAATTGCAATCGACACAATTATTAACCAGAAA
>WLIT01000017.1 GCA_009726125.1 Actinomycetota bacterium
GAGGTAAAGATTCTGCCAGCATATGCCGAAGGGCTAGTTGGTATGAAAAAAGAGGCTGCTGCATCTTGTGCTGAAAAATTAGGTTGGCAGTATCGAATTGGCCAAGAGGATAATCAGATGTTTGCTTTAACTAGAGATTATCGTTTGGATCGCATAACTGTTTCAATAAAGAATGGCTTAATAACTCAAAGCTTAGTTGGTTAGGTAGTTTCCTCAGGTTTACTAGTTGTTTCTATGGGGAATCTATGGGCAATTACATTTTTTGAGCGTGACCTAACGCATAACAGCGTCGTCTCCGGCTTATAGAGTGATTCTTCTTTTATTTGTTACTGCGAGTAACTTCATTAATGTGCCATAATTCAGCAACGACTGCTTGGTAGTAATTGGGACTTGGTTAATAACCGGGTCCCTTTTGCTTCCCATACTCTTTTTTATCCACAAGCAGCTCTATTAAAAAATTTCGCGAGTTGGTAAATGCGTAACTTCACTTCCGTGATGAGGGCGTGTTGTAATTGGCAGCCTGGTTGTTTACCAAGCAGTCGGAGCGGGTTCGAACCTCGTCGTCTCCACCACAGTCTTAGTTGTTTCAACTCGATTTATTGGTATCGATCTAAGTAGTTGTTTCAACTTTGCAAGAGAGAGCCTCGAGAGATCGGGGCTCTTTCCAATTCCATTACTGATTTATAGGCGGCGATTCCTTATACTTCCCTCATGACTCAAGAAAAAGTTCTCGCTGAGATTATCGAAACCGGTAATTCCAAAATTAAATCAGCTCGAATCGTTATTGAAGCGAAACCCTCGGTCGTGTTTTCGATTCTGAATAACCCTAAGAGACATAAAGATATTGATGGCAGCGCCACTATCACAGCAAATATCAGCGGGCCTGATGAACTAAAACTTAGTTCGAAATTTGGAATGAAGATGCACCTTGGCGTCAATTATCGAATTCGTAATACTGTTGTTGAGTATAAAAAAGATGAACTGATTGCTTGGAAACATCTAGGTCAGTGGAGATGGCGCTATGTGTTGGTAGATCTAGGGAATGGTTCTACGCAGGTGACTGAAAGCTTTGATGGCACTTATGCTCCAGGAATAGCTCAAGTGTGGCTTAACTTTCGCAAGGCATATCCATGGACTCAGATTGCCGTGGCGAAGACTTTAGTTCGACTTAAAGCAGCAGCGGAAGCGAATTAGAACTTTCCGCATAGATTTAATCTGACTTACAGACTGGTTATTTCCTATTTTTTATTCCTCAGAGGTCTTTACTTTATTTTTTTTCCATCTATAGTAAACAGTGCATGCAAATCGATCCGAATCTATTGCTCTTGAAGGGCTTGAAATGACGCGGGCACAACTTTACATCGGCGGCAAATGGATTAACGCGACGGCCGGAAAAGTTTTTGAATCAAGAAATCCATCTAATGGTTCACTAATTGCAACGCTGCAAGAAGCTACTTCACCTGATTTAGAATTAGCAGTGGCGGCCGCAAACGGAGTTAACAAGTTTCTAAGGCAATCAACTGTCGAAGTTAGAGCATCCTGGTGTGAAGCTGTTGCGAACAAAATTGAAGCATCCGCTGAATTGCTTGCAGATGCGATGGCTAAAGAGCAAGGAAAGCCACGAAATCGTGAAGCAATTTGGGAGGTACGCGCAGCTGCTAAAGGTTTTAGAGATGCGGCTGGACACGTCCGACATTTGAACGGAGAAACTCTTCCATCAAGCGATCCCGACAAGAGAGTGATTACGAGGCGAAGTCCCCGAGGCACCTATGTAGTTATTACTCCTTGGAATTTTCCCCTCAATATTCCAACCGAATATCTGGCTCCTGCGCTAGCAACTGGAAACTCTGTCATTTGGATCCCTGCCCCGACCACCAGTTATATCGCCGTACTTTTTATGCAAATTATTGAATCGGCTGGAATCCCAGCTGGAGTTATAAATCTATTAACTGGATATGGACATGTGATTGGTGATGCCGCAGTTGGGCACAAGGGTGTGGATGCAATTGGTTTTACTGGAAGTACTCGAGTCGGAAATCTGATCGCACAACGCGGGGCAGGGAAACCAATGTTGCTTGAGTTGGGAGGCAACGGCCCCGCAGTTGTTTTCGCGGATGCAGATCTTCAAGCCGCCGCCCAAGCGATCTGTGACGGAGCGTTCTTAAATGCTGGACAAACTTGCTCAGCGACCGAATTAGTCTTCGTTGAACGCAAGGCGCAAAAAGAATTGGCAGAGAAAATATTAGTTATTTCGAAGAGGCAGGTTCTAGGGAATTCTTTAGATGAAGCGACAACAATTGGTCCTCTGAACAATGAAGGTGTAGCAAAGAAAATGGAAGAACATATCTCTGACGCTTTGAAAAACGGAGCTGAACTTTTACTGGGAGGCACTCGCGCACCAGAATTAGGAAGTGAACTCTTCTTTAACCCAACCCTCATTACTAATGTTTCGAAAGATGCACTGGTCGCTAAAGAGGAGACATTCGGACCTATCGTTCCCTTGGTTCCCTTCGATTCTTTTGATGAAGTTGTCTCGATGTGCTCGGCCCCTCAATTTGGATTATCGAGCGCCGTGTGGACAAAAGATGCTGGAGTGGCTTTTGCACTGGCAGAGCAGATGAGATCTGGAATTGTAAATATTAATGATTCGAGTACCTATTGGGAGCTACATATTCCATTTGGTGGAGGAAGCGGGACCATGAGTGGAATCGGGAGAGTTGGTGGCATTCACACTTTAATGGAAATGACTGAAATCAAAACTATTACTTTCAATATCAACAAGTTCTAGAATTTCAACACTCGACAAGGTTGAGATCACGACAAGCAATTCTGAAGGGGTCGTTCCCGGATTAGGTATGTGGAGCCAGCTAAAACACGTCTACCTCGCATACCTATGAAGATCTCAAAAGGGGTAGCAACAATCGGGTAGTTAATTGCTTACTTGAATGCAGGCAAATGTATTTGCCTGCATTCTGGCAACCCTCTAGCATTCACCTACGTTAAGGGGAGTACCTCGTTCGGCATCTTCGTCAACACGGATAGAAATATCCCGGAGCTGCGACCACATTGTGGTTGAGGGAGACCTTGGCTCCGCGCCCCTTCAACGAAATAGGTATCGACATGAATGTCTCATTAACCACGTGGTTTGTTGTAATCGGTGCGATTTTGGCTCTGATCATCCTCGATCTATTAACTGTAAGTCGCAAACCTCACGAAGTTAAATTCAAAGAGGCCTCATTTTGGTCAATCTTTTACATCGCAGTAGCAATTGGCTTCGGGGTTTGGGTATGGAATAGCTCAGGTTCACAATATGGAACTGAATACTTCGCGGCATATTTGGTAGAGAAATCTCTTTCAGTAGATAACCTCTTTGTGTTCATAATCATTTTGGCACAATTCAAAGTGCCATCGATTTATCACCAACGCGTTTTAATGTTCGGAGTGCTCTTAGCGCTTGTGTTGCGTGGAATATTCATTGCAGTTGGCGCCGCCGCTCTTGCTGCGTTTAGCTTCACCTTTGTTATTTTTGGTGGAATTCTTATCTGGACCGGTGTCGGACTATTTAAGCATTGGGATGAAGATCCATCTCCCGAGGATAATGCTCTGGTAAAAACGATTAGAAAACGCATCGCGATGACCGATGAGTTTGATGGTTCAAAGATATTTACTAAGGTTGATGGAAAGAAGCTTGCAACACCTATGTTCTTGGTAATGATTGCGATTGCTTCGACAGATTTGTTATTTGCCCTAGATTCGATTCCTGCAACATTTGGAGTAACTCAAGAACCATTCTTAGTCTTTGCAGCAAATGCATTTGCCTTGCTTGGGTTACGTGCTTTGTATTTCTTGCTCAAAGGCCTGTTGGATAAATTGATTTATTTGTCACTAGGCCTTTCGATAATCTTGATGTTTATTGGCGTTAAATTGATTATGACTTACCTGCATGAAGTCTGGAATGAAGTACCTAAGATTCCGATCGTGGCAAGTCTTTCAGTGATCGGGTTAGTCCTCGTTGTTTCAACAGTTGCCAGCTTGATAAAATCTAAGCGTGATCCAAGCGCCATAGCCCACGCAGGTCGGATTACTGGAAGCAAAGATGAGGAGTAATTCTCTCGCCAGTAATCGCTTATAACAGCCTTCAAATCGCTCTCCAAAAACCGTTGCCACGGGTTGTGAACCCACATAGTATATACAGTGAGCGTCGGGAGATTAAATGAGTGAAGAATTAAGTTTTGACTCAGCAGTCAATATTGCTGAAGGAATTCGTAAAAAGAAATACTCTAGCGTCGAAGTCGCAACTCACTTCTTGAATCGAATTAATTCACTTAATTCTCAAACTAATTCCTTCACCACGATAACCGATGAGTTAGCTTTAGAAACTGCTCGCAATCTTGATGCCCTCACCGCTGAAGGCAAAAGTATGGGCCCCCTTCATGGTGTGCCAGTTGGAATTAAAGATCTCGGTGATGCCGTGAAAGGCATAAGAAGTACCTTTGGATCTGTGCCAATGAAAGATTTTATTGCACCCGAAACCGCATGCTACGTTCAAAAATTAGTAGATGCTGGTGCAATTATTGTCGGGAAAACAAACTCTCCAGAATTTGGGCATAAGGGAATAACAGATAACTATGTTTCTGGCGCAACTAGCACCCCGTTTGATCTTTCGCGAAATGCGGGAGGTTCATCTGGAGGTAGCGCTGCTGCGGTTGCTGCGGGACTAGTTCCTATTGCTCAAGGTAGCGACGGGGGAGGTTCGGTTCGAATTCCAGCAGCTTGGTGTGGTGTATATGCAATCAAGCCAAGTTTCGGAAGAATCGCTGAAATCGCGCGGCCTAATGCGTTCGCCCTTAGCAGCCCTTTTGTTGGCATCGGTCCAATATCTCGAACTGTTGATGACTCTGCTCTAATGCTTTCTGTAATGTCTGGATCCAATCCACGTGATCCATTTAGCCTTCCAGATTCTCCAATAGATTTATCTGTAGTTCCGGATATAGATCTTCGCGGATTAAGAATTGCTTACACCCCTGATATGGGCGGGTTTCCTGTAGATAAAGAAGTTGCTGAAGTTGTTAAGAGATCTCTTGATCACTTCACCCGTGCTGGTGCAATTGTTGAAGAAGTAAAAATCAAATTACCTGTTTCTCCTCTAGAACTTTCACATTTATGGGTGAGGCTTATGGCGCTTCTCTATAGAGATGGTTTCACTGGGTTTAAAGAAATTGGTTACGACTTACTTGGTGAACATCAATCTTCGCTTACCCCAATATTTATGAAATCTCTTTTAGCTGTGAATGATCAGAGCGCACTTAACTCACGCGAAGATCAAAGAATTCGGACCAAAGTTTATGATGCCATAAACGATGCTTTTGCTGGCTTTGATTTCTTGCTTTCTCCTACCTTGGCAATTTCGCCGGTTAAGAATCTTCCTAACGGTGAGACAAAAGTCCCTACTCATATCAATGGGGTAGAAATAGAACCTGCTATCGGTTGGTGTTTGACATTCTTAATCAACTTTACCGGCCATCCAGCGGCTTCCGTCCCCTGTGGCTTTACAGAATCACACCTTCCAGTTGGACTACAAATAATCGGTAAGCGTCATGCGGACGATAAAGTCTTGGCTCTAAGTAAGGCTTTTGAAAAAATTTCTCCTTGGGCGCAAAGCTACCCAAGAAATAGTTAGCGGTGACTTCTCTAAAAACTCCATTGCGAGTCGGAGTCATTGGTTTGGGATGGTTTGGTGAAGTCCACTGCGATGCCATTATTGGAATCCCAGAACTCACTCTTTCTGCCTTAAGTACAAGAAATCCTGAGCGCCTAAAAGCTTTAGCCGCCAAATATCAAGTGATTAAAGCAAAAACTGATTTCATGGATGTAATAAATGACCCTGATATCGATGTCATTGTTGTGACGACAGCATGGGATAAGCATAAAGATGCGGCAATTGCAGCGCTTAAAGCAGGAAAACACGTATTCCTGGAGAAACCAATTACCTCAACCATTTCTGATGGTGAGGAACTTATTGAGAGTTCGAAGAATTGTGAAGGCATATTTTTTGTAGGTCATATCTGCCGCTTTAACCCACGATATCAAGCCGCTCAACGCGCAGTTGCATCGGGGGAGTTAGGTCAAATAATCTCGATAAAAACCCACCGCAATCTACCTGCACCAATGACTGAGAAATTTATTAACCAAACTGGTCCTATTACTAGTGATGCAATCCACGATATTGATTTAATCCTATGGCTAACCGGAGACTCTACAGGCGAGGTTTTCACACAAACTAGATCAATTCGAAATTTTGATAATCCAGATATTGCGCAAATACTTCTTAAACTCTCTTCAGGTGTTTTGGCCTCTCTTGAAGTTAATTGGCACATGCCTGCATCTACTCCGTACGAGGTAGATGAATATTTAAAAGTAGTTGGAACGCTAGGTTCGCTTGAAGTAGGAAGTGGATTAAACGCATTGAACATAGCTACAGATAACGGTTTTCGAAATCCTGACTCCACTTACTGGCCAATGCACAATGGCGTTAGAAGAGGTGCATTGCGCGATGAATACATACAATTCATCTCTGATATAAAAAATGGTAAGAACTCAGAATTTGGAAGGCCAGACGCCGCTTTAATGGCACTTCGAGTAGCACTTGCAGCTGAGTCTTCAGCGCTTCAAGGCAAAGTTGTAAAATTCTGATTTTGTAATAATTGTTTTTTGAAAACCATTGACACATTGTCTATGTATGTACATACTTGCAAAGTAAGTATCGAAATCTACTTTGGGAGATGCTATGAAGTTTGCGAAATTTGGAACAACCGATTTGCTGGTATCGAGAATCGGTTTCGGTATGTGGCCTATTGGCGGAACAATTAAGTCTGGAGACTATGGAGTCACCGACCTTGATCAATCGATCTTGGCTGTTCAGCAAGCGCTCGATCTTGGAATTTCATTATTCGATGCAGCGCCAGCTTATGGAAATGGTCTCGCAGAAGAAGTACTGGGTAAGGGCCTTAAGGGGCGCCGCAAGGACGCAATAATTTCAACTAAGTGTGGGATCTATTATGATTTTGAGAAAGAAGTTTGGATCCGCGACAGCCACAAAGAGGCAATTATTGAGTCTGCAGAACAAAGTCTTAAGCGCCTGCAAACAGATTACATAGATATCTTTCTTATTCACTGGCCTGACGACGGCACACCTCCCGAAAGCGCTATGGAAGGTCTTTTAGAGCTTCAAAAGAGCGGCAAGGCGAAATATGTAGGTGTATCGAATTTCAGTATTGCTCAAATCGATACCTATGAGAAGTATGGAATTTTGCATGCTCAACAAGTGGGTTACAACATCTTCGACCGCAGAATCGAAGAGAAAATGTTACAAAAATGCGAGAAGAGCGGAATGGGAGTCATGGGGTACGGATCTCTCTGTCACGGACTGCTAACAGGTGTATGGGATGAAACGTTTGCATTTGATAAAGACGATTGGAGAAGTCAAGGCGACGTATTCGGTTTACAACTATTTACTGAAAAGAATTTGCCAACAAATATTCGCGTAACTCAGAAACTTAAGAAATTTGCCCAGGAATTGGGCCTTACCTTGCCGCAACTTTCACTTGCTTGGGTTATGCACAATCCATCCATTGCAGTTGGCTTAACAGGCATGAGTACTAAAGCCGAAGTATTAGAAAACGTTCCAGCCGCTGACGTTTTCTTGAGCAATTCCGATATGTTAAAAATTGAAGAAATCATGAAAGAAGCCGCGGGCACTACTCAACTTCACGCATACGATTTTAACGCTCCAAAGAAGGATTAGCCTTTAACAGATCCAAAGGTGAGACCTCGAACTACAAATTTATCTAAGACTAAGAAAATTACCATTGGAACTACCATGGCAGCGACAGCGATCGCACCAATCACACTCCACTGAACCCCTGATGCCCCAAAGTAAGAGAAGGCTCCGATTTGGATTGTCGCGGTTTTCTGAACCGAAAGTACGATCGGGAATATCGCATTGTTCCAGGCAAATACGAATGCGAACATTGTGGTCACGATAATGCCAGGGCCACATAGAGGGAAAGTTATGCTGCGCAGAATTTTCCAAGTGCCAGCCCCGTCAATCTGGGCAGCTTCCTCAATTTCAAGGGGAATATCATCAATAAAGCTCTTCAAAAGCCATACCGAGAAGGGAATGGTTATTAACTGCAAAACCAAGATGATCGATAGATGAGTTCCAGAGAGTCCAATGTTATTCATCAAGATGAAATATGGAATTAGAAAGACGACGGGAGGTGCCATCAATAGGCCTAAGTACCATCCCATAATTAAACCTTTACGCTTTATAGGAAAGCGAGAAAGAGCGTATGCAGCCAAAAATGAAAGTGGAAGATTGATAACAACCGCTCCAAGCGAGATTATTATGCTGTTAAAAAGTTGTCTGAGCTGAATCCCCGGAGAAACAAAAACATGATGAAAAGCATCAAGAGTTGGCTTAAAAATTAAAGTAGGAGGGTATTGAAAAGCACTCTCCGGAGGTCGAATAGACAGTGCAAAAATCCAAACAATCGGGCCCAGAAAGAGAATTAAAGTGCACACTAAGAAGAAGTAGATGCCAATTTTTTGAGTGGTATTTTTTCTCATGAAAGTTTAGCTCCTTTCATTACAAATTTAGTGTAGATAAAGACGAGGATATTGAGAATCGCAACGATCATAATTGTCATCGCTGCGGCGACTCCAATATTGAAGTTCACTAAGCCTTGTTGAAAGAGGCTATAACTTAAAGTCATGGTGGAGTCACCAGGTCCGCCTCGGGTTAATACATAAACAAGATCGAATATGTTGAACAATTTCATAAATTGCAATAAAACAATAACAACCATTACCGGTTTAATTGTTGGCAAGATTATGGACCAAACAACCCTGATTCCACCTGCACCATCAACGCGAGCCGCTTCGATCATTTCGGAGTCCACTGAAACGATTGCCGCATAAAGAACAATTGCAAAAAATGGAGTCCATTGCCAAATATCTGCCAGCAAGATTGCGGGTAAGGCAGTTCCCGTTGAACCTAAGTATCCAGCTCCCGGTTCTGGAATATGTAAAGTTTTCGCTATCCACGGAATTAGACCTGTAACATCCCAATACATGTAACGAAACATAAAACCGACGATTATTGGGGCAATAGTTGTGGGCATAATCAGCAACGCTCTAACAAAGGTCAAATATGGCATTTTGGCTGACAGCGCTAAAGCAATAAACATTCCTATCGTGATTTCTATGATGATTCCGATAAAAGCAATCAGGAGTGTATTGCGTAGAGATGCCATAAACGGTGTGAATGTAAATGCATTCTTAAAGTTATCTAATCCGACAAACATCTGAGGCGTTGGGCTAGTCTGTAAATTCCAATAGAAAAAGGCATTCCGAACAGCGAAAATTAGGGGGTAGAGGGTTAGTGCAAAGAGCAGGATAAAAGATGGGGCCAGCATGATCCAAGGAGTCCACCTTGGGCGAAGTTTCTTATTGGCTCTCTGCGGAGATCTAAGTAATACCTTCGAAATGATTTTAAGTCTCCTTTTAATAATGATTCAAATCAAAGTTTTGTTCTTAACAAATATGGGAACCTTTTGATAAAGGTCCCCATATAAGTTTCTACTTCTGTGTTCTCGTTATGACAAGCTAGCTATCAAGTCTTTCGTAGCTTGCAGAGTATCGTCGTAACTCTTTCCCTTATAAGGCAGAAGCATGTTTCCACCAAGTAAGTTAGAGAAGAGAGAATTTGTCTCAGTCAGTGTCTTCTTAACATCAGCTCCAAGAAGGATCTTGTTAAGTTGTAGTCCATAGACACCCTCAAGTGCTGGGTAAATCTGCATTCCTGGACGGCTGACCTTGCCATTTCCTGCTTCCAACATTTTTTCTAGCTTTGGAAGGTATGGATACATCTTTACCAATTCTGGATCGCGGAGGTTTGAATAACGACCGAAATCTGAGAATTGAGTTCCATACTTGTCAACCTTTGCCATTGCCTTTTGAGCCTTAGCGGAGTTAACCCACTTCACAAGCTTGAAAGATTCCTCTGGACATTCAGCCGTTGATGGAATAGATAATTGCCATCCACCAGTACTGATGTTTGCTGGCTTACCCTTTTCGCTTGGTAGATCTGCAATTGCATACTTACCAACAATTGGAGATGGCTTTCCACTCATATAACCCTTGTTTTGTACCAAGTAGAAATATGGTGTCCACCAATACATTTGTCCGATATCTCCGTCAGCGAAACGCATTCCTGCTGCGAACCAGTCGAAGCTGATTGCTTCCTTAGGGGATACCTTGTACAAGTCACGGTACATAGTGGCTGCACGGATGTTTTGCTTAGAAGCAAGTGTTGGTGTGAAATCCCATGGAGCTTCTGGGAACTTCTTGAACCAACGAGCGCCTTGTCCAGCCATTAACTGGGTATACATGTGAACGATTGGAACAGGTTGCTTTCCAACGATTACAGTTCCATACATCTTCTTGCCATTGACAGTCTTTCCATTAATCTTGCGTGCATTGGCCAAGTATTCATCCCATGTCCAACCTGCAGCAGGAGTTTTGATACCAAGTGACTTGTAAACATCTGTCCGGTACATAACGCCTTGTGCGTAAGGTGCCATTGGCAATCCAACAAACTGTCCACGCCACTCGCTAATGGAGTAAAGAACTCCAGGAACCATATCCTTTAAGTCAACGTCTTTGTTTGCCTTGATCAAGTCATTAAGAGACAAAATCCATCCATTGTCGTAATACTGCCCAACCCAAATATTATCGACAGTGACTACGTCAAGGTCAGATTTCTTTGTTACGAATGCTGTAGCAAGTCGTGAGGATAAGGTCTGATTATCTAGGGATTCAAGATTAACTTTGATTCCAGTTTCGGCAGTGAACTGTGGCAAGACTTCTTTCAAAGCGTATTCAAAAGGGTCTCCAACTGATAAAAGTTGTAAGGTTTTATTTGCGCAGTCAGCGGCCGCTTGGGCTGATGAATTTCCACCAACACCAATAAGTACTGAAGATGTTAAAAAAACAAGTGCCGTTGAAGCTGCTACCGACTTACGTCGAAGTAGTCCCTCTTTAGTTAGGTTGAGTCCGATATTCATTTCCCCCCCATAGTTAATGACGCAGAAACAATTTGCTACGCCTAGGGTACTCAAACATATTCTGGGTGTAGATACAAGAGAATTACACATGAATTTGCAATTTTTTGTTAAATATTCACATTTCTTGTTAATTTCTATTCTGGGGCATCCAAAGGGGTGAGTGCCAAATATGGGCGCTCCTTGCCCTTGAGCCACCTCGGTCCACGCTCAATCCTGGGAAATGTAGCCTTTGCAGAACTCAATTAGCTGCTCCAGGCTCCCCGCGTGGAGAGGTGATTGCCATGCCGGATAGCGAGAAGTGTCATAGGCAATTTGTGGGGCGACATAACCGCAGTGGGCGCCATTTGCAAGATTTATGAAAAGGATGGCTCTCTTTGGAAAGGCTTCCCGCAAACTTTCTTGCAGTAACGAGTAGGCCTCACCTGGATATGCCACAAAAATGGCCTCGCCCATCTTCCAAAAAGTAACTGGAAATTCTGTGGAGTCGCTACCTACGTTTCCGATAATTCGAGAGGCCCTGAGAATTCGATCAGCCATAATTACGGGATTCGTAGTTGGTGGTGGTTCGTTCTTCTGTGTTCGCAAACTTAACTTTCTAATCTCACTAACTTGAACTGACACTTGTGGCTTCAATTGACTAATAAAAGTTCCTAGTGGTGCACCAGATTCAACAGTCACATCATAAGTAAGAGTTTTTCCGGGATCGAGCATTCCATGCAAAGTGCTTAAAACTGCATGACCAAGAATCAAACCATTCTTCTCGGCGATATCTGTATTTTCTGCGTACTGCTGGCACGGACTTAGATCACCAGAGGCTCCTTGCAAGTAAACAAAAACACCACCATTCTCTTTTTCAACAAGTTCACGTGCTGAACCAATAAAATCTGGCGAGATTTTTGAATTCAAACCACCGAGGCTTGTGGGATGGGCAGCATAATTTGCAATAACTGCAATCGGACGATCATCTTGTGATGTGATCCTTCCAATTAATAGAGTTGAATCCGCCACCACATCATCATTGGCCGCAAGCACATAGCGTTTTTCAGTACTTCGATACATATCTCGATTCATTGCCAATGAGCAAAGTCCATAGCCCCAATCAATAAATGACGGGACCATCTTGGTCATAATTTCTTTAGCGGCTATGCCGATCTTCTCTTGAACTGAGTCTAAATAAGGCTCAATTAAATGGCCCCCAGGGCGATCGCGGTCTTCACGAGATATAGATGGCCCGGAATGCGTATGAGTAAGAGCAAGAATTAGCTGTGCTTCTGGGAGTTCGGTTGCTTGAAGTATCGCGCTTCGAAATGTCCACTCATCTGCAGCGCTCATCCACCATCCAAAATCTACTGATACAAGAAGTTGAATAACGCCAGTTTCATCATTGCCAACTGCCAAAATTTGAGCCTTAAGGGGTTGATGAATACCAGTAGCGGTTGAATGCGGACTATAAGCCCAATTGTGTAGATGTATGCCGATTGGGGGAGTTATATCAATCGAAACTGCACCAGCTAATAAAGTCAACTTAGGAACCGAAGTGCAGTCATAGCGCCCACATCCTTAATTAGTTTTAATAAATCTACTCTTGCACTTAGTTCACAAGTATGATGAATTTACCTCCGAGTGTTAGTTCTGGCAAGGAAAGTTGGCTATATATGAGAATCAATTTTTATGGATAAGAATTTAAGTTGGGCTAACCAAATAGCTGTAGTCACTGGCGGGAGTGGTGACATCGGTGCAGAAGTTGTTCGCGCGCTTGTGGCGCTGGGTGTGAAAGTTGCTTCAGCAGATTTAGTGCCCTTTCCTGAAGTTAAATCTCTCAGCGATAGCACAAATTTTTTCCCATCGATTGTGGATGTTTCAAATTCAAAAGAGGTAGATCAGTGGATTGATGCGGTAACAGAAAGGTGGGGAACCCCCACAATTGCGGTAATAGGAGCAACTATTGTAAGAAACTCAACTCTTGTTGAAACTAGTGACGCAGATTGGGATGCGGTAATTTCAGTTGGTTTAAGCTCATCTTTTTATGTGGCCCGCGCCGTCATTAAGAAGATGCTACTTGTGCAAGCACATGGGAAAATTGTTTTTATTGGCTCTTGGGCAGCAAGCAATCCGCACCCACATATAGGAAGCTATTCTGTAATGAAGGCCGGAACTCGTGCTCTCATGCAAAATCTTGCCCTTGAATACGCACACTGTGGCATTTTGATCAATGAAGTTGCTCCAGGGGTAGTTGATGCTGGCCTATCAAAAGCCTTATTTGATAAGGATCCTGCGTTGAAAGCGCGCGCTTTAGAATCGATACCAGTGAATTTAACTCTTACCACCAAAGATGTTGCGAGAGATATCTTGTATTTGTGTTCTCCGGAAAATCTCGTTACCACAGGAATAGTTCTTACCTCTGATGGAGGTCTAAGTATCGCCTCAACAATGAATACCGGAACCCCAAATAGAATGAAGGATAAATCCCAATGAAATACTTTGATATCAGCGGTCCAGTTAGACCAGGTATCTGGCACTACGACGCTCCGTACTTTCCATTTCAGATGCAATCCTTGAGCAAGCCAAAGTGGGAAGACTTTCCTTATTATGCTGAGTCAATCAATATGCCAATGCAGTCAGGCACTTATATCGAAACGGCCGGGCATGTTTTTCCTGGTCAACTAACAACAGCCCAAGTGCCACTAGAACGGACGGTTCTTCTGCCAAGTTATTGCCTGCAAATGCCAACGGCGGCGAATAGCAAAATAACTAAAGAAATGATCGTTGATGCCTTAAAAAGAATTGGCAGTCCATCCCTTGTCGGAAAAGGTTTAATCATTTCGACTGGCTGGTTTAAGCACTGGTTTGAATCTGACTTTATGACTGACGGCCCGTACTTTTCTGCAGATGTTATGGAATTTATCGTGGAGTCAAAGGTGAGTCTTTTAGGTTCTGATATGCCCTACTGGGACAGCGCTTCTGAACCCACCGGACATCTTTTAACATTTTTCAAAAGCAACGCACTTATGTTGGCACCGATTTATGGCACAGATCAAATTACAGAAGGCGCCGGACAGCTAATAGCGATACCTCTAGCAATTGAAGGTACCTCTGCATCGCCAGTGCGAGCTGTCTGGGTTGCTTAATCCGATTGGGCTGATTCGATAAAGAAAAATTACTGTTCGAAAGTAATCAAACCTCGACCATGTCCACCTTTTGCCAGAACTTCAAAAGCTTTATCTGCTTCTTCTAGTCGATAACTTCCAGTGAGAAGAGAATCTAAGTCCAGCTTTCCATTGAGATAAAGCTCGATGAGCATTGGAAATTCAACATGCGGATTAGAAGATCCGTACTTACTTCCGATCATCCGACGCTCTCCGGTCAGGATTCGTGCAGTTGGATCGAATTCAATAGTTGTGCCACTTGGGGGAGCACCCAAAACAACCATGGTTCCGCCAGCGCTTAACATTTCTAAGCAGCTAATCATTGCCTTCGTGTTTCCAACGGCAGCAATTGAGTAATTAACACCTCGAGGGCAAATCTTCTTTGTGGCTGCTACGACATCTTCGGTAGCTGCATTTATTGTGTGAGTTGCTCCTAATTTCACAGCCATCTTAAGGGCAGCTTCTGATGTATCAATAGCAATAATCGGGAACGCTCCAGAAACACGAGCGCCTTGAATCGAGTTAAGCCCAACGCCACCGCAACCAACAACAGCAACAGATTCTCCAGGACGAGCACCGGCGGCATTTGTAACAGCGCCAAATCCAGTAGTTACAGAACATCCAATTAAAGCTGCCTTATCAAGTGGCATATCTTTACGAATCTTGATTGCAGAACTTTCTGGAACGACAGTGTAAGGAGCGTAAGTAGCAGGACCGTAGTGCAAAATATTTTCATTTGTTTTTGCATTATGAAAACGTTGGGTGTTGTCGAGCAGTGCGCCAAAAGGTGAAGGAGCCCAGCAATGTGCAGGCTTGCCATTTCTGCATGCTTGGCAGGTGCCACAGTTCATTAGCCAAGAAATAATTACGTGATCACCAGGGACGAGAGTTGTTACGCCTTCACCGACTGATTCAACAACGCCAGAACCTTCATCGCCGAGAATGATTGGCATCGGAGTTGCGTGTGAGCCGTCATAGGCATGTAGACAAGAGTGGCAGACACCAGATGCAAACATCTTGACGCGGACTTCACCTGGATGCGGAGCATCAACTTTTACCTGAGTCATCTGCATTTTTTCATTTGCTGTGACTAGTACAGGAGCATCCATTGTTAAAAGCATCTAATCCACCTTTGTTTTGAGTTGGTTTGATGCTACAGGGCTGGATCCTCGATTGTCACTACAGTCGACACCAATATTTTGAAAATTACTAAATTTCTTTTGGTGTTAGTCCATTTTTGGGCTGTATTGAGGGGATTTCAGGATGAACATTGATTTCATCATCGTTAGGATTTACTTGTTCAAGTCATCAATCAAGGAGCGCAAAATGTCTGATTCAGGAAAATGCCCAGTAGCACACGGAGCCCTTACTACCGTTGAAGGCTCAAATATGGATTGGTGGCCAAAGGCCCTAAACCTCGACATTTTGCATCAACATGACGCTAAGACAAATCCGTTTGGCAAAGATTTTAACTACAACGAAGAGTTAAAGAAGTTAGATGTTGCCGCGCTCAAGAAAGATATGCACGCACTCATGACAGATAGCCAGAAATGGTGGCCAGCAGATTGGGGTCATTACGGCGGTTTGATGATTCGCTTGTCATGGCACGCAGCAGGAACATATCGAACTGCAGATGGTCGCGGCGGCGGTGGAACTGGCAATATGCGTTTTGCACCACTGAATTCTTTTCCAGATAACGTAAATCTTGATAAGGCTCGTCGTCTTTTGTGGCCAATTAAAAAGAAGTATGGAAAAAAAGTTAGCTGGGCAGATCTATTGGTTTTAGCCGGAACAATTGCATATGAATCTATGGGGCTAAAGACATTTGGATTTAGTTTTGGGCGCGCAGATATCTGGCATCCAGAGACCGATATTTATTGGGGTTCAGAGAAGGAATGGCTGGCACCAAGTGATTCTCGCTATCGCGATTTAAATGATGCAACAACAATGGAGAATCCACTTGCTGCAGTTCAAATGGGTCTTATTTATGTAAACCCTGAAGGCATTAACGGAAAGCCAGATCCACTTAGAACTGCTACGCATGTTCGTGAAACTTTTGCTCGTATGGCGATGAATGATGAAGAGACTGTTGCACTAACTGCCGGTGGACATACCGTTGGTAAGGCACACGGAAATGGCAGCGCCGCAAGACTTGGAGCAGCACCAGAAGGTGCGGATATTTCAGAGCAAGGTCTTGGTTGGATGAATCACGAAACTCGAAGTGTTGGCCGCGATACCGTTTCAAGTGGTATCGAAGGTGCATGGACTACAAACCCAACTAAGTGGGATAGCGGATACTTCTATTTGTTGTTCAAATACGACTGGGAGTTAAAGAAGTCTCCTGCGGGAGCGCAGCAATGGGAACCAATCAACATTGAAGAAGCAGATAAGCCAGTTGATGTCGAAGATCCATCAATCCGCTACAACCCAATAATGACTGATGCCGATATGGCAATGATTAAAGATCCGATCTATCGTGAGATATCAGAGCGATTCCATAAAGATCCAGCTTATTTTGATGATGTATTTGCGCGTGCTTGGTTCAAGTTAACTCACAGAGATCTAGGACCAAAGACTCGCTACTTCGGACCAGATGTTCCAGCTGAGGATTTAATTTGGCAAGATCCAATTCCTGCCGGCAAAACAGATTATAAAGTTGAAGATGTTAAAGCCAAGATTGCTGCGACAGATTTAACTGTTACCGAATTAGTCACAACTGCATGGGATAGCGCTCGCACCTTCCGCGGTTCAGATATGCGTGGGGGAGCAAATGGCGCACGTATTCGTCTGGCACCTCAGAAGGATTGGGCAGGAAACGAACCTACTCGTCTTCAAAAAGTTCTCGCAGTTCTTGAACCTATTGCTAAATCAAGTGGCGCAAGTCTTGCGGATGTAATTGTTCTTGCCGGAAATCTTGGAATTGAAAAGGCTGCAAAGGCAGCGGGACATGATGTAAAGGTTCCATTCAAGCCAGGTCGAGGAGACGCAACCCAAGAGCAAACCGATGTTGCATCATTTGCACCCCTAGAGCCAATTCACGATGGCTATCGCAACTGGCAGAAGGAAGATTATGTAGTTAGCGCTGAAGAGCTGATGCTTGATCGCACCCAATTAATGGGCTTAACTGCACATGAGATGACAGTTCTAGTTGGTGGAATGCGCGTTATCGGGACAAATCACGGCGGCACCAAGCATGGTGTTTTCACAGATCGCGTTGGCGCACTAACTCCAGATTTCTTCACAACTATCACTGATATCACTTATGTCTGGGAACCTGCGGCCGATAATCTTTACAAGATTCGTAATCGCGAAACCGGTGAAGTTAAGTACAGCGCATCTCGCGTTGATTTAATCTTCGGATCGAACTCAATTCTCCGTGCTTATGCCGAGGTTTATGCCCAAGATGACAGCAAAAATAAGTTTGTAGCTGACTTTATTTCTGCTTGGACAAAGGTTATGAACGCGGATCGTTTCTGACCAATTAGCGGGAGTTAATCAACCACTTCTTACGTTCGGCTTCGGGCAATTTTTCTATTGAATAACGCAACATTGTTCGGGGCATTTGCGAAGCGTTCTCGCTTAGGAATGCTCTCAATAACCGACCGTCTCGCTTACCTGCCTCGCGCAACATCCAGCCAACAGCCTTATGGATTAGATCTTGATCATCTTTTAACAAAATTTTTGCAATCGTCACGGTTGGATCAAGTTCGCCAACGCGAATCAAGGCGAAGGTAAAGATGATGGAAATTCTGCGCTCCCACAGAGACTTACTGTTGGCGAGTTTTATCAACAGGGGATAAGGGTCTGAATCTTCAGTTAAGTACTTGCCGATTATTGGTGCAGTTACATCAACTAAATCCCAATTATTGATCCGATGAGCCCGCGATTGCTTTAGATAAAAGTCGAAGATTTTTTTCTGAGATTTAGATTCGGTTGTACTTTGAAACTGTAGATTCAAAATTATTAGGCCACAAAGGCGAAACTCGTGGAACGGTGATTTCGTCAGCTCTTCGATCTTGGAAAATGGGAGAGTTTTGTATTTCTTAGCAATCACCCGTACTTCCGGAACGGTTAATCCCAAAAATATGTCACCTTCGCCATATTGGCCTTCTGCAGTCTTGAAGAAGCGTTGCAATTCATAAGCCCGCTTTGGCTTCGCAAGAGCTCGTAATTCGCTGGTTGCACTCACACTTAAATCTTAACTCTGAGAAAATCTTAAAGTAGGGTTGCGGCATGGTTGAGGCGATATTTTTTGGCATCCTGCAAGGCCTAACTGAGTTCATCCCAATTTCATCAACTGCTCATATCCGCATCTTTGCTGAGTTCTTTGGCATGGCCGAAGATCCAGGTGCGATGTTTACGGCGATTATGCAGATTGGAACAGAACTAGCGGTATTGATTTATTTCAGAAAAGATATTGCTCGAATCATTACAGCCTGGGTCCGCAAGGCTATCTTGAGAAGAGATTTACAGATCGAAGAGGCAGCAGATGCGCGAATGGGTTGGTTGATAATCGTTGGAAGCCTGCCAATCGTAGTTCTTGGTTATCTTGGGCAAGATGCAATCACAACAAATTTTCGCTCGCTCTGGCTAATTGCATCAGTATTAATCATCTTTGGTGTGATTCTGGGACTCGCTGATCGATATGGAAAGTCTGACAAGAATTTAAAAGATTTAAATATCTCACACGGAATTCTCTATGGCTTAGCGCAGGCGTTAGCACTGGTACCTGGAGTTTCAAGATCTGGCGCGACGATTGCTATGGGTCGCCTGCTGGGTTACAGCCGTGAGGCGGCGCTTCGCTATTCATTCTTACTTGCCATTCCAGCGGTTTTTGGAAGTGGCTTGTACCAATTAAAGAAGGCAATTTCCGATGATTCTACGGTGAAAGTTTTTTCACTTACCGAAACTCTGGTCGCAACAATTGTCGCGTTTGTTATCGGATATTTAGTAATCGCCTGGCTATTGAAATTTGTAACAACTAAGAGCTTTGCGCCGTTTATTGTCTACCGAGTTGCTCTGGGTGCTCTGGTAATGGCGCTTTTGGCTACGGGCGTAATTAAAGATTCAGCGAAAGCCGAAGTTATTGCTCCCGTGAAGCCAATTACTTATTCAGTTCCAAAAGATTGTTTAGCGACGGACGTCCTTGCAGCACTGCAAAAAGATGTCCGACAGGCGCAATTTATTGATACTCCTTGGCAACCAGCGCCAGGAACTGAACTTGCAGACTTTCTAAATAATGGCGGCATTGCATGTAGCTATGGAATGCAGAGCGCCGAAGTTGGATTAACCGTTGATTGGGTAGCAAATGGAACGGAGCTATTCAACAAACGAACTGCAGGTTGGGTTGCCGAGGGATATCAAAAAATAGATATTCCTAATTTGATGGAGACTGAGGCCTATTTCCTGCAGAAAGATCAATCGCCTACTAATGAATTTTCGCAATATCAGGTGAAATTCTTAATTAATGGGTTTTGGATAAATCTAAGTTCAACTTTTGGTAAGACAATCGAAGATGGCTCTGGCTGGATTAAGGCCGCTGTCGATTCGCTTTAATTGCGTCTTGCTTTTAGGTAATTCTTGATGGTTATTGCAATCGTTAAGAAGATAAAAAAACCGGCTATCTGTCTAGAAGATCCATCGAGGGCTGGAATCGATGCGGCGTAAAATCCTAAAGTTGTTATTCCAGCTCCCCAGAGAAGTGCACCGAAAATATTTGCACTTAGGAATTTGTAGTAATTCATCTTTCCAAGCCCAGCTATCGGTGGAATCAATGTGCGAATCCACGGATAGAAACGCGCTAGAACTACAGCGGTCCATCCATATTTCTCATAAAAATCCTCAGATCGTTTGATCATCTTTTGGATAAGGGGCCGTTGGCTCTTGCCTAAATAATTGCGCCCATATTTTCGCCCCAGCACGAATCCAATTTGGTCTCCGAAGAATGCGGCTAGGACAATAATTGCAATCAAGATAACGATATTTGTGTCATGTCGAGTTGCCGCTACAAATCCTGCGGCAAAAAGAATTGAGTCTCCAGGTATGAAAAAGGCAATCAAGATGCCGGTTTCAATAAAGACCAGAGCCCCCAAAAGAAGATAGATAAAAAATGGGGTTGCTGAGTCTAAATTTTGTTGAACCCAATCTGAAATAGTCACGTGGACTAGCGTATAGGCTTGGCAAATGAGAAATTACGCAGTTGTCACCGGAGCGAGCAGTGGAATTGGTGCTGCGACCGCAAAATTATTGGCAGCAAATGGTTTCCATGTAATCGCTGGAGCTCGTCGGATGGATCGATTAGCTAAATTAGCCAAGAGTGATTCAAACATCGAGATAGTTGAATTAGATGTAACCAACCAGGCAAGCGTCGAGACACTTGCAGCGAAACTTGTCGGCAAACCAGTATCAGTTTTAATAAACAATGCTGGTGGCGCTTTCGATGCCTCACCTGTAGCAGATTCTGATCCAGAAATTTGGGCTAAAACTTTTGAGGTAAATGTAACTGGCGCTGTTCGAATGACTAAAGCGATGATTCCAATTATGAAAGCTCATGGTCAAGGCCATGTAGTTTTGATGTCATCGACCGCCGGTCGTATTGCATATGAAAATGGTGGAACATATATCGCTGCAAAGCATGCAGTAGCTGCACTTGCTGGAACACTTCGCCTCGAACTAAATGGCGAACCAATTCGTGTAACCGAGATAGCACCTGGAATGGTCAAGACGGATGAGTTTGCAGTAACTAGATTTGCGGGGGATAAAGTTAAGGCCGCGAAAGTTTATGAAGGTGTGGAGAAGCCACTGACCGATTCTGATATTGCTGAAACGATTCGCTGGGCCGTCATGCTTCCAGAACACATAAATATTGACCTATTGGTTGTTCGCCCGGTTGCACAAGCTGCCCAACATAAGGTGCATCGAATACTTAAGTAATTACTTGTTCTTGGACTTGTGAGTTAAGTCAGAAACCCAGTCCATAATCGCAAATACCAGGCCAGAAAGTAAAAAAGTTAAGTGAATTGCAATTCGCCACTTCACTTCAGTTACGTTGACGCCATTTGTGGCATTCATGAAATCTTTAAGGAGTTCGATCACAGAGATAGCAACAAGTGAACCAATCAGCTTTAACTTTAAGCCAGCGAAATCCACGCTCCCCATCCACTCCGGGCGATCGATATCATCCGCAGCAACTTCAATTTTCGACACAAAGTTTTCATAGCCTGCGAAGATTACGATCAAAATAAGGTTTGCCAGAAGCGTTAAATCAAGGAGCCCAAGAAGACCCAGGACCATTTCTTCGGTTGAGGTTGAAGTTACATGGCTCGCGAAGTGCCAGAATTTTTGGAAGAACTTGATCATGAGAATTACCAGGGCAAAAGTCAGTCCTAGGTAGAAAGGCGCTAAAAGCCAGCGACTTCCGAACATAAGTCTTTCTAGAAAATGTTCGATAACTCCGCGGTCGTGACGTTTTTCATTCATTTTCAAAGAGTAACAAAATCACGCAGCCATTATTCTTTCCTGGTGCCCGCGTTTCATAAATTCTTTTTAACTAAGCCTTTAGCTGATACTTTCCGTAAAAACGTTTCAGGTTCTAAGGACGGATTGCCTGATTGGGCGAAAAATATTGCACTTGGAGACGATGCCGGGCTCTTTAAACCCGATGGTTCGGTATGGAAAGTTCACGGAAGCCTGGCAACTTTGGTGGGCGGAGTTCGGGCCCTTCTATTGCAGGCCGCACATCCCGCACCACTTGCTGGGGTAGCGCAACATTCAAGATACGAAACAGATCCGATGGGGCGTTTGGCGGGTACAACTAGGTGGCTAACGATCACGACATTTGGATCAACCCAAACCATTGAACTTGAGGCAAAGAGAGTTAATGAAATGCATTCAAAGGTTTCAGGGGAATACACCGATATGGCGGGGTCGCGCTCAAATTATCGAGCCCAGGATCCACGATTCTTGCTCTGGGTGCATTGCGCTTTCACCGATTCATTTGTTAAATCGCACCTCGCACTTGGCTATCCGCTTCCCGATGGGGCCGATGAATATGTTCGTGACTGGGCGAAGAGTGCTATTCCACTTGGACTTAATGGCGCTCCGAAATCTATGGCAGAGCTAGAGAAAACCCTTGAAGATTTTCGGATGAATGATTTAGGTAGAACTGAGAAGACTTTAGAAGTTGTGCAGTTTATTTTAAAGCCACCCTTTGGTAGCACCGGGCGGCTCTTTTATAAAATAATCGCAAATGCCGCGATAGCAACGCTAAATCGAAATGAGTTAGAGATTTTAGGGCTCAAGAGTAAATCCAAAATTTGGTTAAAGATTGCTAGGGGAGCGTTAAATGTTTTTAGTGCAATCCTTGGCCCCGAATCACCAAGTCAGAACCTGGCTCGCAAGCGTATTGCCCGTATTAGCTAAGAGGCAGTATTAAGTACTATCGACGCTTATTGATTTGGCGCCGAGTAGAAGCGGCCAAGGAATTCCTTCTTGAATTCTTGGAAGTCGCCCTTCTCAATTTCGCTTCGCATCTTTTCGACTAATCGGACTATGAAACGTTCATTGTGGATAGTGGCCAAAGTAGAGCCAATCATTTCCTTGCTACGGAAGAGGTGGTTGATATATGCCGCTGTGTAATTGGCGCAGGTATAGCAATCACAGCTCTCATCGATTGGATTAAAGTCGCGATTGAATTTTGCGTTGGTGATATTGACCCGGCCGTCATTTGTGAAGACTGCGCTAGTGCGGGCTTGGCGTGAAGGTGCAACACAATCAAAGGTATCGGCGCCATTTTCAATACCAACAAATAAATCATCAGGCTCACCTATACCCAGTAAGTGACGGGGCTTATCGCGTGGCAATTCATCAGTCATCCAACCAACGATGGTTCCAAGGTTTGCTTTATCAAGTGCGCCACCAAGACCAAAGCCATCAAAGGTGATTCCATCTTCATCCAAAGCTCCTAAATCTTTTGCGGCTTTGCGGCGAAGATCTTCATATTGTGCACCTTGGAGAACGCCCCAAAGGGCTTGATATGGCTTACTTGAGCGCTCTCGGGTTAGGCGGCCATGTTCAACTAAACAACGTTTTGCCCAGAGCCTTGTGCGCTCTAAAGATTTCTCTTGGTACTTGCGAGTGTTGTGAAGTGTTGTGCATTCATCGAAGGCGAAAATAATGTCGGCGCCAAGTTGGTGTTGGACCTGCATCGAAACTTCTGGGGTAAAGCGATGCATCGATCCGTCGAGGTGTGATTTGAAAGTTACGCCATCATTGTCAACATGGGCTAGCCGCTCTTTATGATCCGCGATAACTTCATCAGATCTAAAGGTTTCTTCATCCATGGCGATAACTTTTTTGAAACCAACACCAAGGGATAGGACTTGGAAGCCACCGCTGTCGGTAAAAGTTGGACCAGACCAGTTCATAAATTTTCCAAGGCCACCAGCAGCATCTACGGTTTCCGGACCTGGTTGTAGGTATAGGTGATACGCATTTGCCAAAAGTGCTTGGGCCCCAAGTTCGGCGATAGATTCTGGAAGAACAGATTTCACTGTCGCCTTTGTACCAACTGGAATGAATGCCGGAGTTTTTATCAACCCATGTGGGGTAGTTATAACGCCAGTACGACCATTTAAATTTGAGTCGGAAATTTCTTTTTCGACTTTAAATCCAAATTGGTTCATATCCGTATTATCTACCTTCAAATTAGTAATCAAACTGTCATACCTGGGTTTCGAGTAAAGGGGGCTAAAAACCGCCTTTTAAGGCGAATAATCCCCAGTTCTGGGCTACCAAATACGAACGCGCTCGTTTTCGGGCAGAAATAGCGCATCTTTTTCGCTAACGCTGAATGCTTCATAGAACTCATTGAGATTTCTAACCACTTGGTTGCAGCGAAACTCATCTGGCGAATGTGGATCTGTAGCAACTCGGCGACGAACTTCTTCGGCCCGCATTTTCTGGCGCCAACATTGGGCCCATCCCATAAAGAGCCTTTGATAACCGGTCAGACCTTCGATGACTGGTGGAGTTTTGTCACCCAGTGAAAGTTGATAGGCCTTGTAGGCAATAGTCAGACCACCAAGGTCTCCGATATTTTCACCAATCGTGAGTGCGCCATTGACATGGACATCCGGTGCCTCAAGAGGTGAGAGCTCTTCGTATTGGGCAATCAACTTATTCGCGCGTTTCTCAAATTCTTCGCGGTCAGAATCGGTCCACCAATTATTTAGATTGCCATCACCATCATATTTAGAACCTTGGTCATCAAAGCCGTGGCCAATTTCGTGGCCGATGACAGCACCGATGCCACCGTAATTTGCCGCATCATCAGCGCCGAGATCAAAGAATGGGGGTTGCAGGATTGCGGCCGGGAAAACAATCTCATTCATACCTGGCATGTAATAAGCATTTACAGTTTGTGGTGTCATCAACCATTCGCTTCGATCAACTGGTGCGCCGATCTTTGCAAATTCATAATCCTGATTGAATTTTGTTATTCGGGCCAAGTTGCCAAGCAGATCGTCTCGTGTGATTTCTAACTTTGAATAATCGCGCCACTTATCTGGGTAGCCAATTTTCGGAGTGAACTTATCTAACTTCTCATAGGCCTTGCTCTTGGTTTCCGCTGTCATCCAAGACAGGGCGGCAATATCAATGCGGTAGGCCTCGATTAGATTCGAGACTAATTCGACCATGCGAGTTTTAGCTGCAGGTGGGAAGTGCTTGTCGACGTAGATCTGGCCAACGGCTTCACCAAGTGAGCCTTCAACTAATCCCACGCCGCGCTTCCATCGCGCTTTTAGTTCTGGAGTTCCTGAAAGTTTGGTGCCATAGAAAGCAAAGTTCTCATTTACAAATTCACTACTTAGATATGAAGCAGTACCAGAAAGTAAATGCCAGGCAAGCCATGCCGACCAGGCCGCGGAATCAAAGCTCTTTAAGATTTCACCGATGCCGGTAAAGAAAGAGGGTTGGCGAACAATTACAGTTTCCATAACTTTCGCTGGAGTTTTAGAGGCCGCGATCCAAGTCTGCCAATCAAAGCCGGGGGAGGCGGACTGCAATTCGGCAAAGGTAGATTTGTTATAGGTGAGAAGAGCATCGCGATCTTTTACTTGATCCCAATGTTTGCTGGCGATCTCAGTTTCTAACTTTAGAATCGCCTCCGCCTTTTCTTGAGACTTCTCGATCTTTGCAAGAGTGAACATCTTTGTGATGTGTTGGACAAAGGCGGTTCTAATTTCAGCAAATTCCTCTTCGCGATAGTAGGCCTCATCCGGAAGAGATAAGCCTGATTGTCCGATGTAGGCGATATTGGTATTTGAATCCATATTGTCAGTTGTTATGTATTGGTAAAAAATTCCACCGAGGCCGCGACTCTCAAAATCACCAAGTACTTTGTGAAACTCAGCAACGCTTGAAACGCTCAGTGCGCTTTTTAAATCTTGCACTATTGGTGAGATCCCAAGATCTTCGGCCTTGGTCTCGTCCATGAATGAGCCATACAAGTCGCCAATTTTCTGGGCAACGCTTCCTTGCTTGCCACCACTTGCACCAAGGTCTTCAATAATTTCGCGCACGTTTTGCTCAGCGCTTTGGTAGAGCTCGTAGAACGCACCATCGGATGAACGGTCGGCCGGAATCTCTGCGTTATCAATCCAGGTGCCATTCACGTGCCGGTACAAATCATCTTGCGGACGGACGGCAGGCTTAACGTGTTTTAAGTCAATTCCACTTTTCATGAGCAGGAGCCTATTACACAAGAAAATAAGTAATATAACTTTCAACTAAATCAAATTTAACCTAAACTTGTGCGATGACTCCTAACTCCCCGAGAGAGCCGAAGTGGCTAAATCCGCGTGAAATGAAGGCTTGGCGTTCTTACATAATCGCCTCCCGCCGCCTACTTGAGGCGTTAGATTCCGATCTCGATGGCCACGATTTATCAATGTCTGATTATGAAGTTTTAGCCCAACTGTCCGATGCTCCAGACCGCAGAATGCGAATGTCCGAACTTGCTGAGATTGCGATGCTCTCTAAATCTCGACTATCCCACAGGGTGAAAGTTATGGAGAAAGCGGGATGGGTTCGCCGCGAACTTTGCACTGAAGACAAACGAGGCTCCTTTGCAGTCATGACCGAAAAGGGATGGCGCGCAATTGTTAAGGCGGCGCCTGACCATGTAACTAGCGTTCGTAATCGCTTCGTCGATAACTTAACAGTCAAGGATCAAGAAGAGTTAGCAAAAATTTTTGATCGTGTAACGATAAAGCTTAGAGATGATTTCATAAAAGATTTATAAAGATTTGCAAAATGAAAAAGCCCCACAGTTTTCACTGCGGGGCTTTTTCGAGAAAAACTACTTTGCAGCAGCCTTCTTACGACGACGACGCTTTGGAGCAGCTGCTGAAGCTGCTGCCTTCTTACGACGCTTCTTTGGAGCAGCTTTCTTAGCTGCTGCCTTCTTGCGACGCTTTGGAGCAGCTTTCTTAGCTGCTGCCTTCTTACGGCGCTTCTTTGGAGCAGCTTTCTTAGCTGCTGCCTTCTTGCGACGCTTTGGAGCAGCTTTCTTAGCTGCTGCCTTCTTGCGACGCTTTGGAGCAGCTTTCTTAGCTGCTGCCTTCTTGCGACGCTTCTTTGGTGCTGCTGCCTTTGCGGCTGCCTTCTTACGACGCTTCTTTGGTGCTGCTGTTTTAGCAGCTGCCTTCTTGCGACGCTTTGGTGCAGATTTCTTAGCTGCGGCCATGTACATCTCCTAATCAGAATAGTTCGATCCGTCACCGAACCTGTTCA
>WLIT01000018.1 GCA_009726125.1 Actinomycetota bacterium
ACCTTTGGATACTTCGCTGCAAGACGCTTGTTCATGAATTCGATCCAAACGTTCTGGTTTGTAGCATCTGGTGTTGTTGAAAGTACAGCGATATCGCCTTCGCCACCAGCTAGTTCAGCTGCTGAATCTGCAAGTGCGTTACCGATACCTTCTGATGAAGCCTGGTTAACGAATACTGAGCGACCAGCTTGTGCAACATCTGAATCGTATGTAACAACTGTTACACCCTTCTTCTGTGCTGCCTTTAGTGCTGGAACAAGTGCATCCTTATCATTAGCTGCAATAATCAAAACGTTGTATCCGCCTTGAACTGCTGCGTTGATTTCCTTAACTTGTGCTGCTGCAGTGATTTCTGTTGGTCCCTTGTATGCACAAGTAGCCTTCAGTTCCTTACATGCACGTTGTACACCCTTATCAGCTGCTTGGAAGTAGCCGATTGTTCCTAATTTAGGAATGTGTGCAACCTTTAACTTTGTTGCTGCTGAAGATGGTGCCACGAACGCTGTTGCGATCAATGCACCTGTTGCAATTGCTGCAAGTACTTTTTTCAAAGTGGTTCCTCTCTTACTACCTATAACAGAAACAACCTTTGGTTCTGTTAATCGAACTAGGAATGTAGCTACGTCTCCTAGAACAACTCTGTGAATCTATTGGGGATTCAGCCCGACCTGCAAGGTCTTTTTTATAACGTTTTCTTAACTTTTATTCTCCGCTCGTACCTTTGCTGCTTTCGCTTTATTAATTAAAACTGGCGCAGCAACTGAGATGAGAAGCAAAATTCCGGTAACGATTGTTCGCCACTGTGCATTGATTTCGCGGAGTGTTAACCATGATTCAACGCTTCCTGCTAGTAGCACACCAGCGATAACGCCCCACATAGTTCCGATGCCGCCGAATATTGAGACACCACCCAATAAACAGGCCGAAATCACTAATAATTCCAGTCCGATTCCATTATCTGCTTGTGCGGTTGAGAATCTAAATGTGTAGATAACTCCCGCAACTCCGGACATGAAACCAGTGAATGTGAAAACAATGATCTTATGTCTAACGACATTTATACCTGCGAAACGAGCTGCTTCTGGGCTCTGACCAATAGCAAGTGTGCGGCGACCAAATGGCGTGTTGTGAAGAAGTAAAGCAAAGCCAATTCCGAAGAGAATGATGATCGGCAGGCTCTGCGGAATAAATGAAGTTCCGATTGTGTCGAAGCCCCACCCAGTCCAAAATTCTGGGAACTCATTTATCGTATTTGTTCCCAAGATTCCATTAGCAATTCCACGATATAACGCAAGTGTTCCAATGGTTACAGCTAAGGAGCCAAGTCCAACCTTGGTTACTAGGAAGCCATTTATGAAACCGCAGAGCGTTCCAACAGCCATACAGATAATAATTGCAAGCCAAATTGGCGCACCGTGTGCATATGACCAACCAAGCATTGATGAGCCAAGTGCCAATATCGATGCAACTGATAGATCGATCTCACCGAGAATGATAAGGAAGATAACACCGAAAGCCATGATTGTAATTTCACTTGTGTTCGAGAAGATTTGTGAAACGTTAATGCTGCTTAAGAAATTATCTGTAGTTAAAGATGCAGCAACCCAAACAACGGCCAAGATTAAGAGAATTGAGGTATCCCACGTAAAACGTAATTTAAGTTTCATTATGGCTACGCCCTCTCTTTTATTCGTTGTGCCAGTAAGGCGTTCTCACTCTTCCGAGCCAGAGTTCGGTCAGCATAAATCGCGACAATCAAAAGCAGACCGTTAATCGCTGATTTCCAAAATGCATCTACGCCAATCGCAGCAAGGCCACCTTGAATTGTCTGAACAAGCAGCGCACCAATAGTTGCGCCGACTGTTGTTCCAGAACCGCCAGCGATTGTTACGCCACCGATTACTGCGGCTGCAACAACTGCAAGTTCTTGGCCGTAAAAAGCTGTTGAATCAACTTGCGCGAAACGCATCAAGTAGAAGACTCCTGCAAGCCCCGACATGGCACCTGAGAATACAAATGCAAGGAAGGTGCGGCGGAAAACTTTAATTCCTACTAGATCTGCTGCATGTGGGTTTGATCCAATTGCATAACAGTCGCGACCAGCTTTGCGATACTTCATAAACCATGCGGTTACAAGCATTGCAAAAATTACTAACAAGAAGGTAAATGGCATTACCCCGAAGTAAACCTTCTGACCAAGGCTTAGAAGACTTGGTGGCATTTCTTGAGCGTTGTAATCAACAGAGTTTGAGATTACATAAACCGCACCACGGACGATGTAGAGCGTACCCAGAGTTACAACCAGGGATGGCAGCCTTAGACCCGCAACTAATAGCCCGTTTAGAACTCCAACGACCATTCCGATAATTGGTCCGATAATGAAGCATTGAACCCAGGTAAATTCTGGATTCTTTGCACAAAGATCTGCAATAAACCAAGCAGTTAATCCAACAGTTGAAGCAACCGATAAGTCAATGTGGCGCATAATGATGATTGGCGCCATTCCGATTGCTAGGAGGGCAACAACCGCAGTAGAAGTAAATAGATCTCGGGTTCCATCGCCAGTTAAAAAGCGCGGATTGATAATTCCGGTAATTCCGATAGTCACGATAAGAATTAATCCCAGACTGCCTTCGCGACTACTTGGCTTAAAGCGAGATAGAAAATTCACGGTTATGCACCCTTGCTTCCGGTAGTTGCTGCAGCAATAACTTTTTCTTGTGTTGCTTCCGAGCGAGAAAGTTCAGCAACTTTGTGGCCCTCACGCATAACAATAATTCGATCTGCCATACCTAATACTTCTGGAAGTTCAGATGAAATCATCAAAACTGCTTTTCCTTCACCTGCAGCGGCATTAATAAGTTTGTGAACTTCAGCCTTGGTTCCAACATCAATACCGCGAGTTGGCTCATCGACAATCAAAATATCTGGGTCTGTGGCAAGCCACTTAGCCAGGACTGTCTTCTGCTGATTTCCACCAGATAGAGATTCCACTGGGTTTGATTGGGATTCATATTTAATGCTTAACTTTTCACGCCAGATTTCGGTAAGTGCTCGCTCTTTCTTAAAGTTTAAGAAGATCTTTCCCTTAATTCGATCGAAAGATTCCATTGAAATATTGCGATTAACACCGGCAATCATAAATAGGCCTTGTTGACGGCGATCTTCCGGTACGAGTGCAATCTTCTCTGCCATTGCAGCAACTGGTGAACCCTTAGCGAGATCTTTACCGTTTACCTTCACTGAACCAGTTGTGTACTTATCGATACCAAAAATAGCGCGAGCAACTTCAGAGCGACCTGAACCGACTAGTCCGGCGAGTGCAACTATTTCACCATGGCGAACCGTGAATGAGATATTGCGAAAATATGCTGGATTTGTCAGATCCTTAATTTCAAGGGCAACGCCACCAATTTTATTCTCAGTCTTCGGGAAGAGCTCAGTCAATTCGCGACCAACCATCTCCTTAATAACCTTCTGCAAATCAGTTCCAGTGACTGGATTTTCGCTAACTGTCGCTCCATCGCGCATAACAGTTATGTAATCTGAAATCACAAAGACCTCATCAAGTCGGTGACTAACAAAGATAACTGCCTTATTTGCTGCCTTCAAACTCTTCATAACAGTCATCAAGCGTTCTACCTCTGAAGCTGAAAGCGCAGCAGTTGGTTCATCCATCAAAATAATATTTGCATTCATTGAAAGTGCTTTAGCGATTTCAACTACTTGCTGATCCGCGATTGAAAGTCCACGGGCTTGACGCTTTGGATCTAGTGGAACGCCAAGTTCGGCAAATAAACGTGCCGCCTCAACCTGTGCTTGCGCCCAATCAATAGCAACACCCTTCATTGGTTGGCGACCGATAAAGACATTTTCTGCCAAAGTTAAATCCAAAAATAGTGAAGGCTCTTGATAGATAACAGCAATACCTTGTGCAATTGCCGCTTCCGGAGAACCAGTTATAAATGGCTTATCACCAAGTGAAATTGTTCCACCATCATTAACGTGTACGCCTGCAAGAATCTTTAACATCGTAGATTTTCCGGCACCATTTTCGCCAAGCAGTGCATGAATTTCTCCGGCGCGAATCGAAAGATCAGTACCACGAAGTGCAATGGCGCCGCCGAATCGCTTTTGAACACCTTTCATCTGAAGAAGAAGGTCGCCCTTTTGTGCCACATGAACTCCACTCTTAACTTAAGTTTTTTAATTTTCCGTTGGAACGATAATTAGAATCTTATTCAGACTTTCAAATTCAATCTATACTGTTTTAGGCAAAAGATGAAAAAAGGTTTCGATTAGCAATAAAATTTCGGTAACAATTTGTTACAGGAGAACAGTTGTATTGAAGTAGAAGGGTCGTCTCAATATATGGGCACTTATCTCGCGCTCGATATGGGGGCGGAATCAGGGCGTTTAATGGCCGTTGAGATTGGTCATTCGATAAATACCCGGGAAATTTATCGCTTCGCTACTCCAGTTATTAACGATGAACGCGGTCGTCGCTGTTGGGATTTCCCAAAAATAATGGCGGAAGTAATTACCGCGCTAAAAATTGCCGCACCCGATGGTCCTTACCTTTCAATTGCAGTTGATACCTGGGGCTTAGATTTTGGTTTGTTAGATAAAGATCAAAAGTTAATTGGTTTACCTGTAAGTCATCGCGATCATCGCACTGACGGGTACTTAAAAAAAGCTGCGGCAATGGTTGGTAAAGATAGATTGCATGGTGATACCGGTTCACAACTTTTGGAAGTTAACTCTATTTACCAATTACTTGCGATTACCGAGCAGACCCCAGATGAGTTAGTTGACGCCCAATATCTATTGCTTATGCCAGATCTCGTGTTGCATGCACTTACCGGAGTAGTAGGAACCGAATACACAATTGCTTCAACAACTGGTCTTTATGATGTCCCAAACAATAAATGGGCCACAAAGTTGGCAGATGATTTAGGTATCCCAACTAAGCTTTTTGGTGAAGTACAAGATGCCGGAACAATTCGTGGGGCCTTAACTAAAGAGCTTCAAGAGCTAACTGGAATTGGCCCAATCCCCTGCATCGCAACTGCTAGCCATGACACCGCATCGGCTGTTGTTTCGACGCCATTCACAGCGCCCGGCAATGCTTATATCTCGTCAGGCACTTGGTCACTTCTTGGTGTTGAGTTAAATAACTCAGTTATAAACGATCTAACCCTTAAATACCGCCTAACAAATGAAGGTGGCTTTGGCCGCAACACTAGGCTGCTCTGCAATATTGCTGGCCTATGGTTAATTCAAGAAGTTCGGCGAGATCTCAAATTGCAAGGAATTGATTTAACCTATGCCCAACTAGTTGCACTTGCCGAAGAACAACCCGATAGATGGCGCACTCTGATTTTTGTCGATGATCCAGTCTTTATCCATGCCGGCGAGATGATTGCGCGCATTCAAAAGTTTGCACAAAAGACCGGCCAGCCAGTTCCAAATACGCCTGGTGAATTAGCACAATGCATCTTCGCTTCACTCGCATTTCAATATGCCAGGATTGCAAAGGTTCTCCATGAATGCAGTGGTCTACCGATGCCTGCCATCCAGATTATTGGTGGCGGCTCCCAGAACGCACTTCTCTCTCAATTAACTGCAGATATCTCGGGCCTTGAAGTTATTGCCGGCCCAATAGAAGCCACGGCAATGGGCAACGCAATCGTTCAAGCAATTGCACTGGGTGAAATCCCATCGCTGGAAGAAGGACGCAAAATCGTGAGAGCCAGTGATTTGAAAATTAAGAGCTACCTGCCAGACCAAGATGGTGAAATTCGTAGTGAGATTGTGCAACTTCAAATAAGATACGAATCATTAATTAACTAGGGAAAGAGATCAGGAAACAATGTCTAAATTAGCTAAGGAATTGACCAATCTCTCCCGTAAAGCTGGCGAGCCAGCAGCAGATTTAACGATTCAGGCAGAGGGAAATGCTGCGGTATTCGATCGTAAAAAGAATATGTTTCTAGTCAAAGCTAGTGGCGTCATCATGGGTAATGCCACCGAAGAGGATTGGGTCTGGCTTGAACTCGGTAACTGCGTTGAGATTCTTGAGGATGCTCGGAAGAACGGTTCTAGTGAAAAATTAATTGCCGCGCTAAATGCAATCCTTGCATCATCGAAGAACACAGATGGCCAAGTTCGCAAAGCAAGTATTGAAACTTTGGTCCACGTTGTTGCCTTCCACGCAATGGAGGTTGATTGGTCGCTTCACACCCACCCAACTCCTGTTGTCGCGCTAGCCGCAAGTAAAGATGGTGCGAAGCATTACAGCGGAACAGTTTTTCCTGATGAAGCAGTTATGTGTGGCCCAGTTCCTCTGTTTTTGCCATTTGCTAATCCTGGTTTAGATCTTGGACTTGGCGTTTTTCTAGGTGTTCTGGAATACCAACAGAAGCATGGCCGTAATCCTGGCCAAATAATTCTTGGAAACCATGGGCTCTGCACCTTTGGTGTTGGCGCGCGTGATGCACTTGGTGCAACTGAAATTGCAGTTAAGGCAGCGAGAATTCGATTGGGCGCACTTAGCGCTGGTGGAATTTCATTTGTTCCAAGCGATGCGGCAGAGGCTATTGCTTTTCGCCCAGATGAAATCTTGCGCAAACGCCTGCTCGCCCGTGAAGGTTTAAGCAAGTAATAATTTATGAAATTAGCGGCTGCAACCTTTGATGTCGGCGGAATTATTTACTCCGACGATGTCTTCAAGAGAGCGATCTATGCCGCGATGGAAAATTATGCTGGTCCGATTGACCCTGAACGCTTTGAGAAAGTTTATGTCGATCATCTAAAGTCACATTCCGGATCGCTGCGCAGCAAATTATGTCTGGAATTCTTCGGCTCCCTTGATTTAAAGGCTGAAATTATGGAGTTCGCAACCGCGCGTTGGAACTTCGAGCCAGGTGATATCTATAGCGATGCCAGAAAAACGATTGAAGAGTTGAAAGCATCTGGCTTAAAGATTGGACTTGTTGCCAATCAACCAAAATCTGCGGTCGATTCCCTAAAGCGTGATGGCATCTTTGATTTAGTTGATTTTCTTGGAATCTCGGCTGTGGTTGGTTTAGAGAAACCCGATCCGAGAATCTTTGAGTTAGCACTAGCTGAACTTGGAACAACTGGTGCCCAAACTATTCATATCGGCAATCGCCTAGATACCGATGTAATCCCCGCCAAATCACTGGGTTTCAAAACGGTCTGGATTCTTCGCGGTGAGGCTAATCCGACTCCTTCACGGGATGACTTAAAAGTTCCGGATATCGTTGCAACGGATTTAATTAATCTTGCAGAACAAATTGCAAAGTTGTAAATGAAGCCCGCATTTATCGGTATTGATATCGCCACCGAATCAACCAGGGCGCTACTTGTTGATGAAAATGCGAATGTAATTGGTACAGCCAACGCCAAACTTGCCCCAGTAATTCGCGGTGAAGATGGTTCTGTTACACAAGACCCAATGAGTTGGGTAGTTGCTGTTGCTTCGCTCATTGCGCAAATTCAAGTTAAAGCCGCGGCGGCGCAAGTGGAGCCAATTTCCCTAGTTATCTCCGCGACTTCGGGCACTTTCACTCTGGTAAATGACCAAGGCCTGGCAGTAATTCCAGCTGCAATGTATAACGATGGTCGTGCAGCTAACCCGGTTGATCGCGCGATATTTATTCGCAAGGCAGAAAAACTAGAGGGCAATCTGCACTTAGTTCACACTCCAGAATTTGTGATTGCATCCGTATTAAATCTAAAGCCGCAAGACATCGCAGCCGATTGGAGCCATGCGCTAAAAACTGGCGTCGATCTACATACCCAAAGCTGGAAGCCTGAAATTCTCGCCCAAGCGAGTGCTGAAAAGATTTCGCTCCCAAAGGTTGTTGCGCCCGGAGCAAAGCTCGGCGCAATCGGAAATCTAAATATTTATGCTGGCATGACAGATGGATGTACTGCGCAAATTTCTGCAGGTGGCGCGGGTCTTGGTTCTGCCGTAACAACACTAGGTACAACAATGGTTATTAAATTAGTGAGTAATAAAGATGTAGCCGGCCCAGGCTTCTACAGCCACCTTCTTCCAAAAACTAATTGGCTAGTTGGTGGCGCCTCAAATCTTGGTGGTATCTCATTTAAAGAATATGCACGTGACATAAAGGGTTGGGATATAAAAGCAGAAGCCCACGGCCCAGCATCATTTGTTACCTATCCCCTAACTTCAAAGGGTGAGAGATTCCCAGTCGCGAATAAAGATTTAGTAAAAGTTTCATCCGGTAATCCAACTAATGAAATCGATAATTACCGCGCAATCCTTGAAGGCATAGCATTTGCTGAAAAACTTTCCTATGAAATCTTGGGTAAAGCAGGTGCGCCACTTACTGGTGAATTGCGAACTGCAGGTGGTGGGGCCAAATCGCCAATCTGGTGCAAAATTCGTGCCACTGTTTTAAATCGTCCTGTAATTGCACAGAAGGGCTCTGGCTCTGATCTTGGTGCCGCCCTCATTGCAATTGCCTCTGTAACAAACCCAGCAGATATCGCTGCAGGAATAAGCGCAATCAAATTGCCAGCCGGTGAGGTCTATCTTCCTGTGCAGGAAGAGGTTGAAACACTTGCTGCAGGCTATCTGCGCTTCAAGATAGCGCTCGGAATCGAATAGGAATCGAATAGGAAGAGGTATTGACATATTCGATGCTCGAAAGGAGAATTCCTATTCAATGCAGGAAGGGATCCAATTTTGAGTTCAGAGCTATTCGACAGAACGCGCTTCGACCATATCGGGGTCGTCACCGAAGATAAACATGGTGAAGAGAACTTTGTTGATGCGACCCGAGTCTGGGTAACAAATCCAAGGCAACACCCAGCCAATGTTGAATACCTTCGATACGAACATGACACACCTGTAACAGGACCAATTCGCCACCTGCCGCACGTCGCTTATCGCGTGGATAGCGTTGATGAATCTATTAAGGGCCATGAAATTCTTCTTGAACCATGGGATGTCGCTGACGGTTTTGTTCGCGTCGCATTTGTTTTGGTTGAAGGCGCAGTCGTTGAATTTATGCAATACCGAAATCCAAATGAAACCGGCTGGTTTTAATTAAGTAATCGATTAGCAACTAAGGAGAGAAAATGAATAATCCAATCTGTCTGAACAGTAACTCTTACCACGGCTTCACTCTTGAAGAGGCTGTTACCGGAGCCAAGCGCGCCGGGATTAAACTTATTGAACTCGCTGGAGTTATTGGCTGGACCGAACATGTTCATAACAATTATTCTGATGAGCAAATCACAAAGGTCCTGAAATTATTGGCTGACAACGACATAAAAGCTATAGGTATGTGTGGCCACACAAATATCCAGACTAAAGAGGGTCAAGAGACTTTCAAGAAGAATCTTCACTTGGCAAAGAAACTTGGCGTCGATTATGTAACTCTTTCAACTGGCGAGACTCATGGTGATGAATCAGTTATTGGCGATGATACTGAACTAATAAGCATTATCCGTGATCTTGCATCAGTAGCAAAAGATTTAGGTTTAGTAATGGCAATTGAAACCCATGGAAACAACTACGCAACTGGCCAGAGCATCATCGCGCTCTTGAAGAAAGTGAATATGCCTAATGTTCGCCTGAACTATGACACTGGAAATGTAGTGTTTTACGGTGCGATCATGCCTTACGAAGATCTTGATGCATCTACTGGTTCCATCACCGGCATTCACCTGAAGGAGAAGGCTGGCGCCCAGAACGAGTGGAATTTCCCAGCAATCGGACGTGGCGATCTCGACTTTGATCGTATTCTCAAAACCCTTAAGAAGAATGGCTGTACTGCTGCGCTAAGTATTGAAATTGAATTCACTCCTGCTGGTCCAAATGGTGTGGAAGATGTTCATGAATCACTTGCGTATTCAGTAGACACAATCAAGCGGTTATCTGCTTAAGTTTAGGAACTACACATGGCTTCAATTGCAATTATCGGACAGGGATATATGGGCAATGCCCATGCCGCAGCTTGGGCAAGTGCGGGGCAGGCAGATTCCATTAAATACATCTGCACGCCACGTCCAAAAGAAGGCTCGGTTCCTGCAGCAAAGAACGCAAAATACATAACCGATCTTGATGTAATTTTAAAAGATCCAGATGTTAAATATGTTTCGGTCTGTACGCCAACGCCAACACATAAAGATATTGCGGTCGCACTTCTAGCCGCTGGTAAGCACGTGCTCTTAGAGAAACCAGTTGCGCTAACTGTTGCTGATGCGAAAGTTGTGGCCGAGGCCGCGGCGAAGAGTTCTGGTTCGCTCATGGTTGCCCACGTTGTTCGCTTCTTCCTTGGATATCAGAAACTTCGCGAAGTAAGTGAATCTGGTGAATTAGGCAAACTGCTATCAGTACATGCAAGACGCTTCTCCCCTAAACCAACTTGGGCGACCTGGCTTGGTGATGAGAGTCAATCCGGCGGCATGTTAGTTGATTTTTCTATTCACGATTTTGATCAATTAAATATGTATCTTGGAAAACCTATTGAAGTATTTGCAGCACAGACTTCACCTACTGGTCCGGCAGAAATCACTGTTAAGTATAAAGGTGGCGGCGTCGGCCAAGTTCAAAGTTTTATGAATGCGGCAGAAGGCGTCCCATTTACTAGCACGATTGATTTGCTGGGTACTGCTGGAATTGCACATTATGAATTCTCTGCAATTTCTGCGACCGAAGAGTCATCCTCTGGAAATAACGCCGGAGTTAATAGCTGGCATGTATTTTCTTCAAAAGGCAATACGGTTGAACAGATTGCTACGGATGATCCATATGGCCGCCAAGTTAAATACTTCTTTGATCAAGCAAGTTCTGGCGGTAAATATGATCTATCGCCAACTCCTGCAGCAATTACCGCTTTGCAGGTTAGTCTTGCAGCAAAGGCATCCCTCAAAGCGGGAGGCCCAGTTTCAATTGCCTAGATTTAACTAATTAAATCTTAACTACTTGCCCGGTGCGAGCAGATTCTTCGGCTGCCAACGTAGCTTCAAGTGCGCGCATTGCATCAACCGGGGTGCTAACTGTTGGTTGAATCCCTCTTAGTGCGCAATCCGCAAAGTAGAGGAACTCTTCGCGAAGCGCGCCACCACGGTAGCCATCAAACTCTGGCCAATATGTTGTATCTGGGCTGCGAACCCCAGTTGTCTTGGTAACGATTCCAAGATTTGGAAAAGTATCTTGAATATGAATTAAACCTTCGGTACCAATTACTGTCATGCGCTCATCGATATCAAATGGCGTGTGTTCGGGCATGCACCAAACAGTTTCCAGAATCGCAGTAGCGCCACTCTTGAAGCGGTACATAGTCTGTCCGATATCTGGATATTTAAGGCCACGCATATCTGTGGTCTGGGCATATGCACTGACAATTGTGTCGCCCGTTAACCAGAGCATGATGTCGGTATCGTGGATTGCATCGCCAACAATGGGTCCGATCTTATTTAAAATCTCAGGCGTCCATGATGCAGGAATATTTCTGCGAGAACTAAGTGAGAGAATTTTTCCAACTGCGCCTTCACTAATTGCCTTCTTGGCTGCGCGATAACGTGGGTTGAAGCGAACAATATGACCGATTTGTAAGATTCCTTTTGCGCCCTTAGAAGCGGCAATAATCTTCTCGCAATCAGCAACTGTTGATGCCATTGGCTTTTCAAGAAAGACATGCTTTCCTGCCTTTAAAGCTTCAATTGTGATGTCGGTATGTTGATCCCACATAGTTGTGATTGATACCGCATCGATATCAGGATCTGCCAACATATCTTTATAATCTTTATGCAACTTCTTTACGCCATACTTCTTGCCGAGTTCATTTAGTCGGCTTTCAGTTCTAGTACAGAGTGAAGCAAGTTCTAAACTCGGAGTCCCGATGATCGCATCGCAATGAATTTCACCAAACCAGCCAAGCCCTATTACGCCGATTCTTAATCTATCCATTTTCTTCTCCTCTGTTAATTAGTTAGAACGCTAACTGGCTAGAAATTTTCCAAAGTGAGTTCGCGAGACATAACAATGTTGCCTGCAGTAAGTCCACAGTCAACGGGAAGTTCGATTCCAGTAATTGCTGATGCCAAATCCGAGGCAAGGAATGCGACTGCATTTGCCACATCACTTGGTTCAGCAATTCGAGCAAGCGGATACCAACGCATTAAAGTTTTTAGAACTTGCGGATCCTTAGCGGCCCGGGCATTCCAGATTGGTGTTCTTACAGTTCCAGGAAGCACGATATTTGCGCGAATTCCGTAGCGGCCGTTCTCCATTGCAATGGCTTTTGTCATGCTTATAAGTGCCGCCTTTGCTGCGCTATATGCGGGATCGCCCAGTGCAGAGAGTCCATTTACTGAACCAATCGTGACAATTGCTGCCTTGCCCTTCTTCTTCATTCCCGGCAGAACGGTATGAACACAGTTGTATGCGCCATTGAGATTGCCATTAATATCAAATGCCCATTCCGAAGGCGTTGTCTTTTCAATCGTCGGATGATCGGAAAATCCGGCGTTATTAACCAAGATATCTACATCACCAAAATCTTTCATTAATTTTCCAAGGCCTGATGCAACCGCACTCGCATCCCCGATATCACAAGTAAGTGGGTGGGCAGTAATTCCTTCAGCTGCAAGTTCAATAGCGAAGGTATTAACGGTATCTTTTTTATCTATTGCAAAGATAATTGCGCCTTCACGGCCAAAGTGTCTTGAAAGTTCCTGGCCGATTCCACCTGCAGCACCAGTGATTGCAACTATCTTCTTATCAAATAATTTACTCATTTTTTATTCACCAAGGCCAACGCTTTCCCAATCCAATTGAGACTTTGGCTACGGATGTGGCCATAGTTGTAAAATCCAATATCTTTAACTCCGCCATTCCAGAGTGCAGACACAGCATCAATTACTGCACTCTCACTCGTTAAATCAGGATATGCCGGGCGTAAAACTCCCTTGATCCTTCCCAGATTATTTGTGCGCAATTTAATATCGGCAAGATCAGCTTTAATGCGATCGGTTGCTGGTTCATAAAAACACGCTTCGATTACACCAGTAGTTTCAGCAATCGCTTTCAAATCTGTGCCTTCATACCAAGCCCCACCCGTAGGCCGTGCTACTGAAGGAATAATTGCGACTTCAACTTCCTTGCGAACACTCTGGCGAATCTCTTTTGCAAGTGATGTCACAACAGTGCTTCTGAAATCTAAGAATTTACGTAGGTCAGGGTCGCTCGCAACATCTGCAAGCCAGAGCGCTTCTGCCATGTCGCCCTGGAGATCGATATCTCCCTCAAAATAATCGTGAATATTCTTTGCAACTCGTGCCTTTAGCCCCTTGGCATCGACTCCCATTTTTTCTGCGCCGGCTACACAATATTTACAGAAACATAACCCCAAGTTTTGCGAGAGCCACTTATTTGGTTTAACAAAGCTCATCTCGTGGTGATATCCATGTTCGTAGGGTGGGAATCCAATGGATTCAATCGAGATGCCATTGACTTTATAACTTTCAGTTACATCTCTACATAACCCAATTGCATAAGCTCGAGCGGCCGGCGCAGATGGGCAGAGCGCATAAATATATGGATCACCAAAAGCATTTTGTACTGCACTATCTTGATGCCTTGTTCCAAGTGGGGTGTTGTGTAAAAGAACCAACCACGCACTTACAGAAAGCCCATTGGTTTCGGTCAGCTCACGAAGAACTTCTCCATCACCATAAATTGAATTTGGAATTGGCTTGATATCGCCGTACTTCGAGGCATCAGATTTAAAGTAAACCGTGCCATCTTCCGGAAAATAAACTTTATTGATCGCACTCTTTGGGCGAAGAAATTTACCAGCGTGATAGCTGCTGGCTAGCGTTACCGAATTAATTCCGATTTTTTTAAATTCATCAACGGTATTGGCGACGCCATTTTCTGCGAGGTCCCACGAATATGAAAACATTGATAATTTGCTCATGAGTCCCCCATTCCAATATTTGTGTAATGAATTTAAAAATCAAAATATAGAAGTCGCCCCCGAATCAACGAGGGCGACCTCTACATAACTTTTACTTACTTGATTGCAACCTTTGCGAAAACGCCACTTAGCTTGTAAGCCTTGGCATCCTTTGCAACTGCTTTATGGTCGAACTTATTTGCACCAGGAATCAGTGCATTTGAGTAGGTCTCTGCAGGAGTTAGAAGGCGTGGGGTCTGTCCCATGTCTGCTACTACCTTTAGATAATCTCCCCAAGCTTCTGGGTAGTGGTAACCCCAACCCTTGCCATCAACGCGAGAGATCATGTGACCTACTTGCTCTTCACGCATTGAATCAACTGCAATTTGTGGTGACAGTGTCGCACCAAGTGCTGGAAGTGCGTTGTAGGTAATTTCTGCAGCTGCGCGAGGATTTTCCTTTGCGAACTCCATACCCATAGCTACACCACGCAAGAAACGGGTGTACAAATCTTTTCCGGCCTTTGACTTTAGTTCAGAAGCGCGGATGTCATAACCATTTGATGGTTGCTTTGAAGTTTCCTTACCGATGATCCAGTCAACGTTGATGCCTGTTGCTGCCCATTGTGCGATAAGTCCATCCCATGCAAGTCCTGCATCACACTTACCTGATGCAATTGCTTGTGACCATGTTGGCCAACCAGCGTCAATGATTTCAACTGAACTAGGATCTACGCCTGCTTCAACAAGCATTGGGTTGATAATTGCTGCCCATGCTGGTGAACCAACGCAGATCTTCTTGCCAGTGAATTCAGAGATCTTCTTAAGTGAACTTCCCTTAGGAGTTGCATAGTTGAATACCTGTCCTGGAATCATGTTGAATGCAGAAACAACAGGTACACCTGCTGCAATTGAAGATAACAAAATTCCTGGGCTTGGATAAGAAACGTCAACTTGCTTTTGAGCAACAAACTTTGTTGCTGCAGTTCCATCAGATGGACCAGCAATAAGTTTTACGTTAATGCCTAGCGCCTTGAAGTAACCACGATTGATGGCTACGTGAAGCATGTAGTCATCCATTACATCCAGTGAACCACGAGGAGACATCCAAGTGATTGTTTGCAGCTTAGGAGCTGCATTTGAAACAGTCGGTCCAACAACTAGAGAGAGTGCGGCTAACGCCGAAACCCCCGCTAGCCATAGCTTTCTGTTCTTCATATCTCTACCTCTTTCTGTTTCTGTTGTTAGCGGACTTGCTTCTTTAGTATCTGCGCTCCTGGTTCGGCATAGAACGCAATTCTTTTTTAAGCATCCCAACTTGCCCACTTACGATTTACGAAAGTGAAGAAGGAGTAAATTCCAACGCCAAAGGTCGCAACGATTACGAGTACTGCACCAAATTGCGACATCTGGACGAGGGAAGAGAAATAGATCAATCGATTTCCAAGTCCCATTCCACCGCCAACCATTTCAGCGCCCACGGCTGTTAACAATCCAAAAATTGAACCAACCATGAAACCTACGATGATCATTGGGAGTGCAAATGGAAAACGAATCTTTCGGAATAATTGAAATTCCGTAGCACCATATGACTTACCGAGCGCAATTAGTTCAGCATTTGTTCGCCTAAAACCAGTAGCAGAGTTGATCATCACCATCGGACCTGTTGCAAGAGAAATTGCAATAACGCGAGGTGTCATTCCAAATCCAAACTTAAGCATCAAGAATGGAATCAAGGCAACCATCGGAGTTGTAACAAGAATGATGATGTAAGGCGAGATAAAAATATCTAATCCCGGCTTTAAAGTTACAAGAACTGCAAGGGAGAGACCTATTGTCGAGCCAATTATTAGCCCCATAAAGAAGGTCTGCACAGTCTGCGTTAGTGGTTTCCAGTAGAGAGTTGAGAAGTCGGTAAATAAACTATGAATAATTGCAGTTGGCTTTGGGAATACATAAGCCTCGGTGTGCGTCCAAATTAAAATGAATTCAAGAAGGGTTACGACCACAATGGCAAGGGCAATTACAGATGCAATCTCCTTTAAACCTTTTGCGCGGCGCAAGTTTGCAAGTGCTGAAATATCAACTGGGCCATTCCCGCCTTGGTTACCGCCTGAAGAATTAAAGTCTGGAATCTTATCTGCAAGATTATCGGTCGCCATTTTTATTGCACCTTTCCAGATTTGGATCCTTCAACATCATCCCGAATTGATTTTAGGATTTCAATAAATTTAGGTTCAAATTGCAGATCAATATTGCGGGGTCTTGGGAAGTCAACATCGACTATTCGGGAAAGTCTTCCGGGGCGAGGAGACATAACCCAGACTCGATCTGCAAGAAAAATTGCTTCTGAAATTGAATGCGTTACGAAAACAATTGTCTTTCGGGTTTGCTGCCAAACTTTCAATAGAAATAAGTTCATCTCTTCACGAGTAAATGCATCGAGTGCGCCAAAAGGTTCATCCATCAGAAGAACTTCTGGATCTTGAGCGAGCGCGCGAACGATTGAACCGCGTTGCTTCATTCCGCCTGATAATTCGCCAGGGTATGAATTTTCAAAACCTTTAAGCCCAGCAACATCCAAGAGCTCATCAACTAATTTTCGATTGACAGCTTTCTTTTTAATCTGAAAAGGAAGTTCAATGTTTTCCATCAAGGTGCGCCAAGGCAGAAGATTGGAATCTTGAAAAACCATCCCGATTCGATCTGGAAGTGGTTTGGTTAAAAGCTCGCCATCTATATGGACAGTTCCGGAGGTTGCAGGATGAAGACCGGATAAACACCACAAGAGCGTGGTTTTGCCACATCCACTAGCGCCGACGACACAGACAAATTCACCATCCTGGACACTTTCAGTGAAGTTCTTGACCGCTTCAACTGTCTTTGTCTCAGATTGGTAGATCTTCGATACATCTGTGATTTGGATCCGTGTTGCTTGCGCCACTAAAACTCTCCTTTTATTTGTTTGCTTTTGCCAACTTTGCCCTGCTCCGAGATTGCTTTTAAACTGCCCTTCTCCTGTGCGCCATATCCGTGGTTTACTTAGGGTTAATAGAACAAGGAGTCTTCCTATTCTGTCAAGCACTTTCTCCGAGTTTCTGCCGGCAGCATTTACGAGGTCTTCCTCAGGCTCACCGGCCGGTTTGCGACGCTTGAATGTCGCCCGAGTTTTCGAAACCGTCCGCTTGAATGGCCCTCTCACCCGCCAATCAATAGGAGAGATATCTGGGCTATCAAAGCCAACGGTCAATGAAGCGCTAGAAATTTTGAATAACGAGAAGCTAATCTCCTTGAACGAGGCGAAGACAAAATCCACGACCGGTCGCCCGGGGCCAAAAGCGCAGCAGATAACATTTAATAAAGATCGTAAAAAAATAGTCGCAATAGATATTGGTGGTTCCAATATTCGTCTCTTAGTTTCAGATCTCGATGGAAATATCATCGCAACTTTGATGCAAAGCACGCCACTCAAGAACGGCCGTAAAGCAATTCTTGCAAAAGTTAAAGAACTCTACGACACTGCTTTGACTGAGAATAAAATTAAGGTTTCAGATATCGGTTCAATCGTTGCTGGATCTCCTGGAACTATCGACCCAGCTACTGGAGAAATCACTCGTTCATATAACCTGCCAGATTGGGAGAATTTTTCACTCAGCGATGAACTCTCGAAAGTATTGAAGAAGCAAGTAAATGTTGAGAATGAAGCCCACCTTGCAATCTATGGCGAACATTGGCGCGGTGGTGCAAAAGATTTAGCAAATGCGGCCGCGATGTCTGTCGGCGTTGGTATCGGTCTTGGTTTATTAATTAACGGCCAGGTATATCGTGGCTTCAACGGGATTGCTGGCGAAGTTGGAAACCTCCCTCTTCAGATTGCAGATGAAGCTAAATCTCCAGTGAATGCAAACTTCGAGTTCCATGCAAGCGCAGTTGGTTTAGAGCGAAACTTTGAGGCAGTCAAAAACAAAGAGGGCGCGAAAGAGATAATTAAATTAGCTGGTACTAGCCCAGTTTCGGCAAAGACTATTTACGCTGCCGCGGCAAAGGGGAATAAGTTAGCCACTGAGCTCGTTAATCAACAATTAGAACTACTTTCGCGCGGGATCGCCTCAGTATGTTGTATTACAAACCCTGAGGTTTTTATCCTTGAAGGTGGCCTGGCTCCCGCACTTGAACCACATCTAAAGACCATTTCGAAAATGGTCCAGAAAATAACCTTGATTGCGCCCAAAATAGTAATCTCTGAATTAAAGGACTTAGCAACGGCTTATGGCGCGCTTCGCCGCGGTATCGAAAACGTCGACCGTGCCACACTCATTTCTATCTTGCAAGAAACCGCCTAAAACTTTATTAGGCGGTTTCTATGGATTTAATTTAATTTAGCCGTGAACAGTTGCCACTTCTTCTATTGCCTTTGGATTCTTGCTCTTTAAATAGAAAAGTGCAATTACTCCAATAACAATCCAGATACCCATTGCATAAGCGCCATAAGTTAGCGGTGCTGAAAGTGAAACAATAAATTTCAGCCCTGGGATTCCAGTAATTCCTGCTGCATTAAAGAAGCCAGGAATTAAGAAGATGAATCCGACGATTGGAATCAAGATGTGGATTACAGGATGGCTTTCATCTTTGCGATGCTTGGTGAAGTAACCAATGCATGCCAAGTTAGCCAACATGTATACCGGAACGATCGCAACAACAAGTGCGGTAGCAACTATTCCAAAGGCCATCTGTGGCTTATATTTGAAGCCAAGTCCAAGGGCAATAATTAGGCCTAGAACAAGCTGTACAACTACTGCATTTGCAGGTGACTTATATTTTGGATGCAATTTTGCAAGTGAAGCTGGGAGTGCACCAGCGCGACCGAATGCGAATGCGGTACGAGTGAATACATTCGCGCCACCATTTGCATTTGCGATTGTTGAGTTGATGATTGCAAATAGAACCAGTACCCAGAAGATAGTTCCAACGCCCTTTGCTACGCCATCCCATGGGACGCCATTGTTATATGCAGCAAAGTCTTTGAACTTTTCTGGTCCGAAGGTAACGGCTGCAGCATATGTTGTCAGTGCATAAAGAGCGCCGATAGATACGGTTGCAATCATTACTGCTTTCGGAATGTTCTTCTTTGGATTTTCAGTCTCTTCAGCCAACGGCGCAGATGCTTCGAAACCTGCGAAAGCTAGAAGACAGAAAACTGAACCTGCAATTACGCCAGACCAACCACTAAAGCCTTCGGCATTTGCATACTTTGGAGTAAAGACTGCAAGGTCGTTATTTCCACCGGCCTTAACAATCAAAACCAAGCCAAGCACAACGAAAATTACGATTTCAATTGCGCCAAGGATTACGCCAACTTTTGCCGAGGTTCGAATGCCGCGGTAAACCAACCACGCGACAAGTACACAACCTAGTACGGTAAAGATCCACCAATTATTTGCAGAGAATGAAGCCTGCTCAGCGTTCCATTCGCCAGCAACCGTGTAACCAAGTTGCAACATAACTAAGGGAACTATCAGGATTTCTACAGCAACATATGCCCAACCAACCAAGAATCCAACCCAAGGACGAAGACCAATTGCGCTATAAGTTGCAACAGATCCTGCAGATGGAATGTGAGCTGCTAATTGGCCCACGCTTGATGCGGTGAACAATATTCCAATAAAGGCAAAAACCACTGCAAGTGGAAGTGCTCCGCCTGCTAGCGGTGCGCCAAATGGAATTGAAGCAGCAATTGCTGCTGCCGGTGCCATACAACAAATCGATTGGAATACGACTTCGCGTAATCCAACGGCGTTGCGTTCTAGTTGTGACACGTCAGAACCTCTTCTCTTTCGTTAATCGAACTTGGCAGCCCGATTGCTTAAGTAAAGGGTTCCAGCCTTTTACTCTTATCGTGCGGTATTGAATAGGCGTGTTCGCTAAATTCTTGCCTATCTCTTGGGAGCGGATCTGCTGGCTAACGCTTAAATCTCATGAAATAGCCACATTTGTAATATTGCATTCTCTTACCTTCGGACGTAAGAAATCTGCCTCGATTTGATCAACTGTTAAATCAAAGCGCCACTTAACTGAGATCCAATTCGCTATGTATTTACATTGCGATATCGGTGGCAACCAATGTGCCACATCTTTATCGCCCTTTGATCGATTCAAACTTGCGGTAACCGCAACCAAAGTTTCAGTGGCATCTAAATCATTTGCAAAAGCCATTCGCTGCGCCGCGCTCCATGCCCACGCCCCTGATCGCCAAGCTTCGGCCAACGGAACCATGTGGTCGATATCTAAACCAGTTGGGATTGTGAAAACTTTGCCATCGTATGGACTTTTCCACTTGCCGCCAGACAAAAAACATTTCGCCCCAACTCGCGGCTTCGTTGTCGCTTCGGCAATCAAGACTTCGTATCGGGTATTACAGCCATTTTTATCGGTATCAATCCAATGGCGAAAAAGGCTGCGTGAATATCCAAAATCGTGGTCATCTGCCATCACTAAAGTAATTGTCTCCGCCGCCGAAACTGGCACAGTATTTGTTCCGTGAATTAGCCCGACAACAAGGGCAATCGCAACTAAAGAACTTGATTGCTTTTTTCTGCCCATAGCAACAGATTACCGAGGGTCCGCATTATTTGGTAGAAATTTCCGATTCACCCGCTAGCCTTCCCCCATGACATATCAATTGCATGACCTAAATGGAAAAGTTGTAATAATCACCGGCGCCACCTCAGGAATTGGTGCCGCTGCTGCAAAAGCACTAGTTGAGATGGGCTGCAAAGTTGTTCTAAATGCCCGAAACGAATCCCGCCTCAAAGAGATGGTTGCTTCGCTCGGCGAGAACGCAATCTATGTCGCCGGTGACTGTTCAGAACCTGAAATTTCTCGCGCGGTGGCAAAGGCTGCAATCGACAAATTCGGCACCATTGACACCATCGTTCCAAATGCTGGAATTGGTTTCTACGGTTCAATCCTTGATCACAGCGATGAAGATGTAAACCGCATGATGCGCACAAACTACGAAGGCACAGTTCATATTATCCGCGCAGCTCTTCCAACAATGTTGGCGAAGAAAGAGGGCGATGTAATTATCGTTGCATCAGTCGCCGGATTCCGCGGTGGCGATATCGAAGCTATCTATTCCGGAACCAAACATGCCCAAGTTGGTTTTGCTGGTTCACTAGATCGCGAACTTCGCGCAAAGGGCGTTCGTGTTGCACTTGTCTGTCCTGCTGGCGTTGAGACTGAATTCGCACTTGGCGTTGGTCGCACTGCTGGTGAAGATAAATTAAAAAATTATCTCCGCCCCGAAGATGTAGCTTTCCAAATCACAACCATTATGAGCCAACCACGTACGGTTCGCACTCACATATGGAAAATGTGGTCCATGCGGCAAGATTCTTAATAACTACTTAGCCCTTAACAACTGCGTTAACAATCGCCTCTGGCGTTGCGCTCTCGCCTACCTTCGCATCAATATTTGTCGCGATTCCATTTATTTGCGCCGCAGCCAGAAATGCTAATTGCGCCGCAATATCAGTCATCCAATACATCGCACTTGGCCCCGCTCGATCCAAAATTCGCTCGGCCTGTTCAATGCGCGCATCAGAGAACTTCTCAACATCGTTCTTATCATCTTCAATTACCGACAACAGATATTGCTTAATCTCAAATGCAATTCCAGTTTTATCGCCATCATTTTCAATAATCGCCTTTAGTTCGGCATCCAAACCGCGCACCTTGCGGCCATTTGTACCCAAGGTCAAAGCGCGCTCTCGTCGCTTTCGCGCCCTGCGCTCCAGATACAAGTAGACCAACGCTGCGATAAATAGAAACTCAAACATTGCTTGCTCCGTCCTGATCGACTACTACTAACCTACGCTCCATCGCCGACACTGAACAATGTCCACACCAATCTTTAAACCCTCGGCTACCCTGATACTTATGAGCAAAGAGATAAGTATCCAAAGCCTTCGTAAAGTAAATATCTTCGCTGGAGTTCTTCACCTGGCCCAAATGGCCGCGGTCCTCGCCTTAAGCAATGACTTCGCACTTCCAGTCACCGCGACATATATGGCTGGCCCTCCGGGATCCACATTCGCCGAACCAGTCACACTATTTAGTACACCAGTTGGTTTAACTGTCGCAATCTTCCTTGGTTTATCTGCACTCGCACATTTCATCGTCGCAAGCCCACAATTTTTTCCACGTTATAGCGCGGGCTTAGCAGCCAAGCGAAACTACTTCCGTTGGGTTGAATATTCAATTAGCTCTTCAGTAATGATTGTTTTGATCGCCCAAGTAACCGGTGTTGCTGAAGTTTCTGCCCTGATTTCAATCTTCGGCGTTAATGCTTCAATGATTTTATTTGGTTGGCTGCAAGAGAAATATGAGAACCCTGGCAATGGCGGTTGGCTGCCATTTATCTTTGGTTGCATAACTGGAATCGTTCCTTGGATTGCGGTGCTCTTTTATGTATTTTCTATCGGCGGCGTTGGCGATACTTCTGCCCCAGCATTTGTCTACGGAATCGTCTTGACCATATTTATCTTCTTCAACTCATTCGCACTCGTGCAATGGTTGCAATATAAGAAGGTCGGAAAATGGAGCGGCTATCTCCGTGGTGAGCGCACCTACATCACGCTCTCACTCGTTGCTAAATCTCTTCTGGCTTGGCAGATCTTTGCCAACACTTTAATTTCCTAAATAGACTGGGATAACGATTTCGTTGTAGTGCATAAAACCTGGTTTGAATGGCGGATCAAAACGACAAATTCGAGTTTCATCAGAGATCGCAATATTTTCTCTTTGTGCTGCGGCCCGAAGTTGCTTAGCCTTTATTTCTGATAACTCAGCTGTTGCTCTTCCCCGAAATGAAGCTGCGATGCAGGTCTCGCAATCTAATTCACGCAAGACAACTCGCGGATCATTTGGATGCGGCAGGTGACCAAAGGTGCTGCCCGAAGGCATAACGAAGGAGACAAACCATTCATCGGATTCCATGCTGTCTGCTCGCTGGGCTGCGATAACAGGAGCGGTCATTGCAATCGCCTGTGATGTTTTGTTTCCCTTGGATATGTATTTAAAGAGCGAAGAAAATGCGACACTCGAAGCGGTCGAGTAATGGGCTGAGACTTTTACTTCCGCTAGAACGCAAGGTTGATATTCTCGAACTTCGAAATCACTAAATGTTTGCAGAACTCTAAATTCTTGTCGCTCCGTCATAATCAGATAATACTTTGTATTTGAATTAAATTCCCACTAGCCCAAGTTAAATCTTTTTCGTTCTCATGAACTACAACTACAACGGTTTTTCCGCTATCGGCTAACTTCGTAAGAAGTTGAATTATTCGTTCTCTACTTTCAATATCCTGCGCGGCTAGCGGTTCGTCCAAAAGTAAGATCGGGGTATTTTGCGCAACTGCTTGGGCAATCACAACTCTTTGTGATTCTCCGCCCGACAACGTTGTTACAAGACGATCGGCGATGTTCGTAAGTTCAAGTTCTTTTATAACGCCATCTGCTGGCCCGGCCATTTCAATAACTTGTCTTACAGTAAAACCAAGGGAATAAAACTGGCTCTGTATCGCCATGGCACGAACCTTTGCTAATTTCGAAGGTGAAGTCGCCGCGGATTGCACTCCATCGATAATTATCGTTCCACTTGTTGGGGTGATTAAACCAGAAATTGCTGCGAGCAAAGTTGATTTCCCAGATCCATTAGGACCAACAATTGCGGTGATTGCACCGGATGGAATCTCTTGAGAAAACCCAGCAATAATCTCGCGCCCATCAATCTCTAACGTCATCGAAGAACCTGTAGGGCTTGTGATTACAAGGCTTGGTAACTGGGCCGGACGCAAGGCGTTTAGAGGTTTCTTATCAACAATTAAATATTGAACGTTTATCTCATCACCTTGCACATACCCAGCACGAAAGGCTTTCTTCTCTCCTACTTTTGTAAATGCTGCACGGATCGCAAATGAAACGGTTCCATCAACAAGCAACGGACCTTTACTTGCAGTTGTGTCGGTATTTAATAAGGCCACTGGCTGGTGAGCATATGCATGTCCACCGCCAGAGAAGGCTAAGGCCAGAGCCAGAATTAATAACTTACGCATGCTAAAACCCTAATTAAAGAAAGTTAGTTGTTCTTTACATATTCTGCTGCGTGTGGAAAGCCATTTGCTTCAAGCTTCTCGGCAATATTTTCCTTTACTGCCTTAACAACCTTGTGTGTTCCATCGCAATTCTTCTCTTCATCTCTTGTGTAACTGCATTGACAAGCTCCCATGAAGTGCCCCTTCTTCTAAGTAATGTTTAGGCAATCTTACAGGGATGTAGATGGGAAGGAGATACGAAGTGGCCTGGCTTGAATCTGGACTAGGGATTAGTAGATTTTTGTGGAATTCCTTTTACTCCAATATTGGAGGCGAAGGTAAATTTAACAACAACTCTGTTCGCGGGGACTGAAGTTGTAGAGCTAAATGTTGTGCTGGCGTTGTACAACAGGTCGATGTTGGACATATCCATCTTTGTACTAAATTGTTGGGCACGAAAAATTGCTTGCGAGGACGATTCAACGCCTTTATTGTAAGAACCAACTATTTGTGCATAAACAATTTCAGTATCTGGTGGCAAATTATTATCTAGAATAAATGCACGAATATCTGCTGCAATCAGTTCTCCATTAAATCCTTCGTAAGTCGCGATCATCGGTTTTTTGTAAATTTGCGTAAAGTTATAAGCATCTGGTGTCGATTTAGTGTTATTACCAAAGTACTCTGGAATAAATGAAATCGTTGCTAAAAATACAACCATCATTGCCAAGAATAAATCGGCATACATCCAACCCGCAAGAAAGGTGACATCATCTTCTTCAATTATTTCCTGGGGAGATATGCGCATTATTTCCTACGTCGATTTTGTAGATTTTCAGTTGCTTCGACAATATTTTCAATTGCAGTTGCAATTCCTTGATTCAATGTTAGACGCGTGACTGTTTGCTTGGTATGTAGATACTCTTTGATGGCTAGTGCGATTTCTATGCGCTCTTCTTGGTGGAAGGCATCTTCTTCTTCTTTACGGTTTTTGGAAATTTCATTTAAATACGTAATGCTAATACTGAGAATAATTACGACAAAAACAATTCCAGCATCCGTTGCCGCTACCGTGCTGATACGCCACTTCTCATCTAGTACGTCGTAACCATTCTGCCAAAACTCTAGAAAGTTAACTGTTGCAGTTGAGTTGATTTCTACAAATTTTTGGAATGCTGACGTTGCTTGTCCCACTGCAAGCCAAGTGAATGCAACAGGGGCGAAAACTAATGCATTACGTAGAATTGCAAGACGTGCAGAAATTTTTCTTAGTTTTTTACCGTTGATAGAAGTCGAATACGGCAACAACGTTACTGGATCCATAGTCGACCACATTGCAAGATTTCGATTTTCCTTTAGTGCAATGAGCAGCCTTGCAACATAAGGATCGCTCATCAAACCGTACTTGCGAGCCCAGCTTTCGAGGAGATCTGCAAGTATCTGATTTTTCTCAAGCTTTGGAATACGTGGCATTTACTGCTACTTGATTGCCTGAACCTTGTTTGAATCATTAGCCATAGCCAAGGCTGTCTCGGCTAATGGATCAAAGACTTCGATTTGGAATGGCAGTGATTTGTAGGCCAAATACACATTCGTTGGTGTGTTCTTGTTGTAGTACACAACACCGGCGCCATCTTCCTTTGCGAAAGAAACGCCATTTGGTTGATTGCCTGCTGCAAGAGTTGCATCATAAGCATTGGCTTCTTTGTACGTTGCAATCACTCGGTACTTAGGTGACGTGTCAGAAATACCTTTAGCATTTGGCAAATAGCGAACATATATAGCTCCAACGTTCTGGGCGTTGATCGTGTACTTTGCACCACGCATTGGACCTACCCAATACACAGTTTCCCCAAGCTTTGAGACAACATCTTTAAGGTCAGATTCCGACAAAATAACTCCACCAGAAATACGCGCTGCCAGCGTTGTTGTATCAAGCGGGTTGGTTGCAAAAAGAGATGAAAAACTAAGAGTAAGAATTAGAGTGACCAGAGCAGTAAATATCGCAACTCCGCGGCGCGTTTTAAATACAGCTGACTCACTTACCATGCGTATGCGATCTTTCAATACTGATGTCTTATTTTCGGTTTCAGATTTGAAATAGCTCTCGCGCAAGTTATCTCCACTTGCCGAGCTATTCTCACCTACCATAGAAGTAAATGTGGATGGCAAGCCAAGACGCGCGCTGACAGATTCACTATCTTTCTTGCTTCTCTTGTTTGTCATTGTTTTGCCTCTCGCTTGCGATGGAAAGTGATTTTTATTGAAAAATTATTCATGGTGTGTACACCGGAGTTGAAGCGTTACCATTCTTAACATTGAAACATGTAATTGTTGGAGCGCCACCTGTTGCACTGAAAGTTACTGAGCCAACATATGAACCTGATGCACATGAATACGTTCCCGCCTGTACGCCGATTCCAGATAAGCCTTGTGCACCAGTTGGTCCGGTTGCACCAGTTGGTCCGGTTGCACCTGTTGGTCCTGCAGCACCAACTAATGTTGCCAGCCATTGCGACTCAGATCCTGTAAAGCCACGCGCTTTCGCGCTTTCAAATGCAGATTTTCCGTCCGCACCTGTTGGTCCAACAGCACCTGTTGGTCCTGTTGGTCCTGCAGCACCTGTTGGTCCTGCAGCACCAACTAATGTTGCCAGCCATTGCGACTCAGATCCTGTAAAGCCACGCGCTTTCGCGCTTTCAAATGCAGATTTTCCGTCCGCACCCGTTGGACCTTGCAAACCTGTTGAACCTGTTGCACCAGTTGCACCAGTTGCACCAGTTGCACCAGCAGAACCAGTTAATCCTTGAATTCCTTGCGCACCAGTTGCACCAGTGTCACCCTTTGATCCTTGCGCACCAGTTGCACCAGTTGGACCTTGAATACCTTGTGAACCTACCAATGAAGCAAGCCAGTTAGCT
>WLIT01000019.1 GCA_009726125.1 Actinomycetota bacterium
ATGGCTGATTTCAGGTTTTTCTTAAGCATGAGTGAATGGTATCCTTGGCTTCTATCGAAAGGCCAAATTAATGACTTTTAAGGTCGGCGAAACCGTTGTTTATCCCCATCACGGGGCGGCTCTCATTGAAGCAATTGAGACCCGGACCATTAAAGGCGAAGAGAAAATTTATTTGGTTCTAAAAGTTGCCCAAGGCGACTTAACAGTTCGAGTCCCAGCAGAGAACATCGACCTAGTCGGCGTTCGTGACGTGGTCGACTCAGCCGGACTTGATCGAGTATTTAATGTTTTACGTCAGCCATACACCGAAGAGCCAACAAACTGGTCCCGTCGATACAAGGCAAACGTTGAGAAGCTTGCTTCAGGCGATGTAATCAAGGTTGCTGAAGTTGTTCGTGATCTTTATCGCCGCGATCTAGACCGCGGGCTATCTGCAGGCGAGAAGCGCATGCTCTCAAAGGCTAAGCAGATTTTGGTTTCAGAACTTGCACTTGCAGAGCGCACAGATGAAGAGAAGGCCGGCGTGATGCTAGATGAGGTCCTTGCTTCCTAAAGTCGCACTACTCATTCCCGCTGCTGGCAGTGGTGAAAGATTCGGCGCACAAGTTCCTAAGGCACTTGTCCAATTAAACGGTCGCACCCTTATCGAACATGCAGTATTAAACCTTGGCTCAATTGCGGCGCAAATTATTGTTGCGGCACCTGCTGGCTATGAAGATAACTTTCGCAAAATTCTCGGCGACGCTGTAACGGTTGTTACTGGTGGGGATACTCGAACCAAGAGCGTAAAGATTGCACTTGAAAGCGTTGCTTCAGATATCGAATTTGTCTTAGTTCACGATGCCGCAAGACCCCTTGCATCTGGCGAACTTGGTAAGAGCGTTATTGATGCGCTCGCAAGTGGTGAGGTTGCAGTTATCCCCGCGCTAAATGTTGCAGACACAATTAAAGAAGTTGATGCATCGAACTATGTTGTTGCAACTCCCAATCGCGAACGCCTTCGTGCTGTACAAACACCACAGGGATTTGCGCGCGAAACTTTGATTAAAGCTCATATGCAAAATATTGATGCGACTGATGATGGCGTTCTAGTTGAAGCGATGCGTGGAAAAGTTAAATTAATAGCCGGTGAAGTGCGCGCTCTTAAAATTACCAACCCAGAAGATCTAGCAACTGCGATGAAATATTTAGTGCCAGACCAAGCCAGTGATATTCGTACCGGCGTTGGCTTTGATGCACATGCATTTTCAAGTGATCCAAAGCGTCCGTTGTGGCTTGCGGGATTGCTTTGGGAGAACGAAGTTGGTGTTGATGGACATTCAGATGGCGATGTTGCTGCACATGCAATTTGTGATGCGTTATTTGCGGCGGCAAATATTGGTGATTTGGGATCTAACTTTGGAACTTCGAAACCAGAATATGCCGGCGCTACTGGCGCAAAGTTATTGAAAGAGACCCTTAATTTAGTAAGTACTGCTGGATTTAAAATTCAAAACGTTACCGTTCAAATAGTTGGTAACCGACCAAAGATTGGCGTCCGACGTTTAGATGCAATTGCCGAAATTTCACTTGCTTTAGGTGGCGCTCAAGTTTCAGTTTCTGCCACTACAACCGATGGTCTTGGTTTAACTGGCGAAGGTAAGGGAATCGGCGCGATTGCGACGGCTCTTATAGTTCGAGCCGGAAGCTAGAATTTCCTAATGGCCAAGGCAACTAGCGATCTAAATCTATATAACACTGCAGATCGAGCCATCTCAAAATTTGTACCGCTACAACCAGGCAAAGTTGGAATTTATTTGTGTGGTGCAACCGTACAAGCCCCACCACATATCGGCCATATTCGCTCTGGCGTTAACTTCGATATTTTTCGTAGATGGCTTACCGCAATTGGATATGACGTAACTTTTGTAAGAAACGTAACTGACATAGATGACAAGATTTTGCACAAAGCTGTTCACGAAGAGATTCCTTGGTGGGCAGTTGCAATGAAATACGAACGTGCATTTAGCGACGCTTATGCCGCGCTAAATGTTCTGCCACCGACATATGAGCCAAGAGCTACTGGGCATATCACTCAGATGATTCAACTTATGGAAACCTTGATTGCAAATGGCAGCGCATATGCACCAGGCAATGGCGATGTTTATCTTGAAGTTCGTAAACTTAAATCTTATTTAACGCTTTCAAACCAGAAGCTAGATGATCTGCAATCTGCCGAGGATGCTGATTTAACTTTTAAGAAAGATCCACGCGACTTTGCGCTTTGGAAGGCGGCAAAAGCCGGAGATCCATCTTGGCCGACACCTTGGGGCGATGGCCGACCTGGTTGGCATTTGGAATGTTCTGCGATGGCACACGCATATTTAGGTGAAGCATTTGATATTCATGGTGGCGGTTTAGATTTAATTTTTCCGCATCACGAAAATGAAATCGCGCAATCAGAATCAGCAGGCTGGAACTTTGCAAATATTTGGATGCATAACGCTTGGGTTACAACTTCTGGCGAGAAGATGAGTAAGTCACTTGGTAATTCACTTCAAGTAATGGAGATTTTGAAGAAGGTTCGCGGAATTGAATTACGCTGGTATTTAGGCAGCGCTCATTACCGTTCGATGTTGGAATTCTCCTTCGAAGCGCTCGAAGAATCATCAGTAAATTTCCGTCGTATTGAGGGATTTTTGCAACGTGCGCAAGAGCTTCTAAAGAGCGAGATCAAACCTAGTATTTCCGCTGAATTTAGCGCTGCAATGAATAATGATTTAGCGGTCCCCCAAGCACTTGCTGATATTTCTGAAGCAGTACGTCTCGGCAATAGCGCAATAACCGAGAGCGATTTAACGGCACTAGCAAAGAGTGCAAGTGAAGTTCGCGGCGCACTTTCAATCCTTGGTTGCGATCCATTTGATCCAGTATTTGCAAGTGGAACAAGTGCAAAGAGAGATTTACTCGATGGACTTATCTCCCTCGCCCTACAACAACGCACAGCGGCTCGCGCCCGCAAAGATTTTGCTGCAAGTGATGAAATTCGCGATTCACTTACCGCACTTGGCATAACAATCGAAGACACCCCAACCGGCTCACGCTGGACCGTGAACTAAAACTATCCAAAACTAGAGAATCGAAAAGTAAATGCGCCCCGGAAAAAAACGTCGTGAAGCAGCAGTAGCACCAGATCGCAGACCAACAAATCGCAAACCAGAGTCCCGACTTGAAACTCGCGCAAATAGCGACGCGGTTGCTGGTCGCAATAGCGTTGTTGAAGCGTTGCGTGCACGTATTCCTGCGAAAGAACTTTTAATTGCCGAACGCGCTGAAATAGATGAGCGCATGACTGAGGCACTTCGCTTAGCAAAGAATCAGGATTTAGGAATTAAAGAAGTTCCACGTGGGCAATTAGATGGCGTTACTGGAACAACAAATCATCAAGGTATTGCGTTAATCATCAAGCCCTTTCAATACAAGGCTTTAGAGGCAGTTCTACTTGGTGCAAAAAAGCCAGGATTAATAATTGGGCTAGATGGCGTTACTGATCCACACAACTTGGGTGCAATTGTTCGAAGCGCGGCGGCATTCGGAGCTGATGGTGTTGTAATTCCAGAACGTCGCAATGCTGCAATGACTGGTTCGGCATGGAAATCATCTGCTGGCGCTGCTGCGCGTCTTCCAATTTCACAGGTTACAAATATGGTTCGCTCAATTGAAGATGCGAAAAAAGCTGGCTTCTTCGTTGTTGGGTTAGATGCCGAAGGGCAAGACGCGCTACCTGGATTCTCACTTGCAACTGAATCTGTTTACTTAATTGTCGGCAGTGAAGGTAAAGGTCTATCAAGGTTAGTTAAAGAGAAGTGCGATTTAATTCTTTCAATTCCAATGCAATCAGATGTTGAGTCACTAAATGCGAGCGTTGCAACCGCAATCGTTATGTATTGGATTGCCGAGAAGCGAGCAAAATAACGATGACCACATTCACACGTTTTATCGCACTTGGTGATTCAATGACCGAGGGCATGTGTGATGAAATTATTGATGGCAAGTATCGCGGGTGGGCTGATCGAGTAGCCGACACGTTGGCGAAGGAGAGCCCCAACTTCTCATATGCAAATTTGGCTATTCGTGGCAAGTTGTTGCATCAAGTTATTGATGACCAAATTCCTTCTGCTGCAAAGTTAGTTACCGGTCCAGAAACTTTAATTTCATTTCATGCTGGGGCAAATGATGTGCTGCGACCAAATTACCAAGCAGAAGTTGCCTTTGCTAAGTATGAGAAAGGAGTCAGCGATTTAACAAAGACTGGGGCCACGTTAATTGTTTTCACCGTTATCGATCGCGTTGAAGGCGAAGGTAAGACTGCGAAGTTGTGGCATGAGCGCTTTAGCGCATTCAATGTGAATGTTCGAATGGTAGCCAATAAATATGGCGCAATAATTATTGAGGCTGATGGCGCAAAGTGGATGGCGGATTTAAGATTTCTCGCATCCGATCGCTTACATTTAAATAGCGACGGGCATTGGCGTTTGTCACAAGCAGTTTTAGAAAAACTTGGCAGAAGCTCTGATCCATCATGGAAAATTCCACTCCCACCTGCCCCAGAAAAATCTAAAGCGCGTAAAAAACTTGAGAAAACCCTCTGGATTATCGCTTTTGTACTTCCATGGATCTGGCGCCGCCTGCGTGGAAAATCATCTGGCGATGGCAGAAGCGCAAAGTATGAAACACCAATTACCTGGAATCGCTAATTATTAACGGCTTTCTGCCACCAAAATTTGTTTCAGCATTTCAATATTTTCAACGCAACGGCCAGCACCATGAACAACTGAGTAGAGCGGATCATCCGCAACTCGAACTGGCATTCCTGTCTCTTTCATTAAACGTTCGGAGAGCCCTTTAAGAAGCGCCCCACCGCCGGCCAAGACAATTCCAGTACGAGATAAATCCGCAACAAGGTCTGGTGGAGTTTCATCGAGTGTCGCCTTGATTGCACTAACTATTTTGGCAACCTGATCTTCAATCGCTTCACGAATCTCTTTTGGTGTAACCATTAGATCTTTGGGCAGACCAGAAACTAAATCTCGCCCACGTATTCGGGCGCTGCTCTCACCATTCAAACGCGAAGCAGAACCAATTGCCATCTTTACCTCTTCTGCGGTGCGTTCACCAATCATTAAGCTGTAAGTATTCTTAATATAATTAATTATTGCAGTATCCATAGCGTCACCACCAATACGAATCGACTGTGAAATGACAATCCCACCAAGTGAAATCACCGCGACATCAGTAGTGCCACCACCAATATCTACAATCATTGAACCAATTGGTTCTTGAATCGGGAGCCCGGCACCAATTGCCGCAGCCATCGGTTCCTCCATTATGTAAACTTTTTTCGCACCTGCAGCGTAGGCCGCATCTTTAATTGCTCTATGTTCAACTGATGTAACAACTGGTGGAACTGCGACGACAACAATTGGTTTTGCCAGGATTTTTCTTACCCCAACCATTGCCATGAACGCTCGCAACATTTTCTGCGCCGTTTCAAAATCAGCTACAACACCATCTTTAAGCGGTTTAATCGAAACGATATGTCCAGGAGTTCGACCAACCATTTTTCGTGCTTCTTGTCCAACAGAGAGAATTTCGCCTGTGTCAGTATTAATGCAGACAACACTTGGTTCGTTTAAAACAATTCCACTATTTGATTGGTAGATAACCGTGTTGGCTGTGCCGATGTCGATAGCAAGATTGCGGCCAAACGGACTTCGCATTTACCAACCTCGCCATCAACTGCGTATTTACAGTACTTAAACTTTACGCCCGCACCACCGATGAGCGATAGGGGTAGTCGGGTGAATGTAGGGGTGGCTTGAAGCGCGATGTTTTATGCGGTGATTACTCTCCAGTTACCTCCCGTTCACCTAACTAGAGCAGAATATTCAAATGCTTTCCCATGAACACGGTATCTCCGTGAGCGATCCCAGAGAGATATTGGTTGATCGCGAATTAAGTTGGCTGGCATTTAATCAGCGAGTGCTCGAATTGGCCGAGGATAAATCAACTCCACTGCTTGAGCGTTGTCGCTTCTTAGCAATTTTCTCTTCCAATCTCGATGACTTTTACATGATTCGGGTTGCATCGCTAAAGCGAAAATTAGAGATTGGGATTACCAAGACAAACACTGCTGGGTTTACACCAAGTGAATTAATGAAAGAGTTATCTGCAAAGACTCAAGAGTTAATAGATCGAAAGACCAAATGTTTCCACGATGACATTCACCTTCGGCTCTCTAAAGAGGGAGTTAATATTGTTAGGTGGGATGAGTTAACAGAGGAAGAGCGCGAACTCGCCACCGAAATTTTCAATAATCAAATCTTTCCGGTCTTAACGCCTCTCGCGATTGATCCTTCACACCCTTTTCCATACATCTCTGGGCTCTCACTAAATCTGGCAGTCGTAGTAAAAAATCCAGATACTGAAAATGAACTTTTTGCTCGGGTTAAAGTTCCGTCAAATTTGCCGCGCTTTGTTGTAACGACAAAAGAAGATGATCGTAGATACATTCCACTTGAGCAAGTAATAACGGCAAATGTTTCTGAACTATTTCCAGGCATGGAAGTTCTAAATGTTTACACCTTTAGAGTTACAAGAAATGCAGATTTAGAACTTGAAGAGGAAGAGTCTGAAGATTTGCTTGCAAGCATGGAGCAAGAGTTGTTACGCAGAAAATTTGGTCCGCCCGTTCGATTAGAAATTGGCGTAGGAATGGACCTCGAATTACTCGAGACGCTTAAAGATGAGTTAAGTGTCAAAGATGAAGATATAAGCAGATACCCAGAGCCTTTGGATTTAACTGGCCTTAACCAAATTGCCGATATTGATCGCCCAGAATTGAAGTTTCCAGCATTTAGAAATCAAGTCGCTTGGGATTTGCGCGATGTTGAGCCAGATTCCACCGATGCCTTCTTCGAAGCGTTAAAGCGTCGCGAAGTTATTTTGCACCACCCATATGAATCATTTAACTCCTCTGTTGTGCGCTTCGTTGAATCGGCTGCAAGCGATCCTAAAGTCTTGGCGATTAAACAGACTCTGTATCGAACTTCCGGTGATTCACCAATTGTTGAGGCGTTAATTGAAGCAGCTGAAGCAGGTAAGCAAGTTCTTGCAGTAATTGAGATTCGGGCCCGCTTTGATGAGCTAGCAAATGTGCGTTGGGCCAGAAAACTCGAAGATGCAGGAGTACATGTTGTCTACGGTCTCGTTGGTTTTAAAACTCATTCCAAACTCTCACTAGTAGTACGTCAAGAGTCAGGTGCTATCCGCCGTTATGTTCATATGGGAACTGGAAACTACAACCCTAAGACCGCTCGTATGTATGAAGACTTTGGAATCTTAAGTTCTGATCCAATCTTGGGTGATGATGTAAATAAACTTTTCAATCAGCTATCAGGCTTTGCACCTCAAACTTCATTCGAAAGATTGCTCGTAGCTCCACGTACTTTGCGAAGCGGATTGTTAGAGCGAATTCAACGAGAGATTGATAATAAAAAAGTGGGCAAGCCAGCGCTAATTCGAATGAAGCTAAATTCAATTATGGATGAAGAGTTTATTGATCTACTTTATAAAGCATCGGCCGCTGGCGTAGAAGTTGAATTGGTAGTGCGCGGAATTTGTGCAATTCGTGCCGGTGTTCCTGGGCTATCTGAGAATATTCGAGTCATCTCTATCTTGGGTCGTTTCCTTGAGCATTCAAGAATTTTCCACTTTGCTAATGCTGGCGATAATGAACTTTGGATTGGTAGCGCAGATTTAATGCACCGAAATTTGGATCGCCGAGTTGAGAGTATGGTCAAGATTAATCAGACTGACCACAAGCGAATGCTCATGCGCGCACTCGATAGTTATCTTGCGCCAACCACATCAAGTTGGCATATGAACGCTTCTGGAAGTTGGGATCGAATTACAACAAGTTCTACAGGGGAACAATTAGTTGATCTGCATCAGCAAGTCATTAATTGGTATGGAGCCAGGGGATAATTAAAATGATTCTTGCTGCCGGCGGTGTTGTTTGGCGTGAAACAATCGATTCTAAAATTGAGTTAGCGATAATTCACAGGCCAAAGTATGACGATTGGTCATTTCCAAAAGGGAAATTAGATATTGGTGAGGAGCTAATCTCCTGTGCTTACCGCGAGATAATGGAGGAGACCGGTTTAAATATTGAACTAGGCCCCTATCTTGGTGAAGTTGAATATGAATCAATTGATGAGTTGAAGAACGTTTCTTACTGGGCAGCCAAAGTACTTCCAGATAGCAAAGAATTTCAGGCAAATAGTGAAGCAGATTTACTTGAGTGGCACGATCTTGACTCCGCGCGCAAGAAGTTGACCCACGATGCAGATAAAGAAGTGTTAGATATCTTTATCGATTCGCCATATCAGGCTCCAAAGCTAATTATGTTGCGCCATGCTAAAGCACTTGCCCGCAGCGAATGGCAGAGTGGTGATGAAGATCGACCACTAGATATTTTAGGACAGCTTCAGGCAAAGCGGATGCATGCGGTGTATCAAGTCTTTGGTATCTCACAAATTCATACATCTGATGCCGTCCGTTGCTATGACACTGTTATTGGTATGACTAAGTCGTTAAAAATTGAACCAGTTATTACAGCAAAGTTAAGTGAGTACACCTTTGAAAAAAATAAGGATAGGTCACTCGAGTACGCGAAGGAACTTGCAGAAATAGCTAGAGCCACAGATGAGACGATTCTGCTCTGCAGCCACAATCCAGTACTTCCTAGGATGCTGGAACAAGTAAGTAAGAAATCAGATCTAGATTTGCCAGAGAATAAGTTAAAGCCGGGTGACGGCTGGGTACTCTTTCTGGGCAAGAAGAAAGTCTTACAGATTGATGTTATCCCAGCGCCAATTGTTTAGTTTACTTCTCGATCCAATCCATATATTTGAGGATAATCCCTTCACGCAGCGCCCAAGGGCAAATTTCTAATTTATCTAAATCTAAATTTCGCATGACGCTCTCAGTTACGAGCGCACCAGCAACTATTTGACGTGCCCGGTTTGCAGAGACACCTGGCAATTTTGTGCGCTCATCAGAATCCATTTCTGCCAACCGAGTAGAGATTTTACGAATCGCATCAATAGTGATTATTTTTCCATTAGTGCCATACCAATCACCACAAAGCCGGGCCAGAGTTCGGAGCGTCTTACTTGTTGCAATCGCACGATCTGAATCTTCATGGTGAACTAAAGTTGGAAGCACCGATTCCAATTGTCCTTCGATGTAATCGCGTAGCGCCCGAACACTCTTTGCGGTAAATGGATCGCCTTGTAAATGGCTCTTGGTTAAACGTGATGCACCAAGTGGAAGTGTGACTGCCACTTCAGGAGATTCATTAATTCCTGATGCGATTTCAAGTGAACCGCCACCAATATCAATTACCAACAACCGACCACTCGACCAACCAAACCATCTGCGCGCTGCAAGAAAGGTTAACTTGGCTTCCTCTTCACCAGTTAAAACTTGCAGATCAATCTCAAAATCCTTATTGATTGTGGCAATAATTTCGCCACCATTACTTGCTTCACGAAGCGCCGATGTAGCGAATGGAAGCAACTCCTCAGTCTTTGCCTTCTTTGAGTGCTCAATTGCGCTCTTGATCGCTGAACGCAGCGCTGTTATTCCTTCAATTGAAATATTGTTCTCGTCATCCAAGTATTCAGTTAGGCGGAGTTCTTCCTTATGATTGTAAGTTGGATTCGGTCTGGCTCCAGGATGTGTATCAACTACCTGTAAATGAACGGTATTTGATCCGACATCCAAGACTCCAAGGCGCATTTGCCGAAGATACTCGCTATTTGCCGCAGTAATTAGCAGGTTCAAAGCACTGCATATTGCGTGTCATAATTACCCCTGCAATACGCCTCCCTAGCTCAGTGGTAGAGCAACGCACTTGTAATGCGTAGGTCGTCAGTTCAATCCTGACGGGGGGCTCCATTAATTATTTGTGTTATTTAACTTCTCAGTCTGTTCTTTACGAAGCCTTGGCCAAGTTGTAATTGGATAAGAAAGATCGCGATAAAAATCCTTAATTAACCCTTGAACAATCTTGCTCTTCTCTTTAACAACGAAGTGTGATGTCCCTGGAACGATTGCTAACCGGGCGTTCGGTATCGCTTCATAAAGTTCTATCGTGTGGTGATTTGAGAATGGTTCATCATCACCGGTTAAGACAAGTACTGGGCAACTTATTCTTGAAAGCTGGGCGATTGTCATTGTTGGTTCTGAATTCCAAACTTCATATGCTTTGCGAATAATAACTTCCTGCATGTGCGCGGGATCTGGAGATCTAAGTGCAAACTTTGCGGCATCATCTTCAGAAATTACGATTTCTGGATCTTCCTCAACTAATGAAAGCCCGCTATCGAAATGATAGTTAGTTCCGATTGCAACAATAGATTTAACAAGATCTGGTCTTTTGAGCGCAACCATCAGCGAAATAATTCCGCCATCACTCCAACCGATTAAATGCGTTGGTCCCTTAATTACATCTTCAATGTATGCAATCGCTTCATCAGTTTGAAAATCAAAGTGATAAAAACCCTCGCGACTTGCGGTTCGACCATGTGCGCTGCGGTCATAAGCAAAAACTGAATGTGTTCGTTGTACTGCAGGAATAACGGTGTAATCCCAGCTTTCAGTTGAACTTAAACCACCATGCAGAAGTAGAACTGGATCACTCTTCTTGCCGAAAGTTTTTCCTTGTGCCGACCAAACTTGGTGGCCACGAAGGTCAATGTAGCCGCGGTTTAAATTCAACATTCTTAAAGTGAATCCATAATGTGGCGATTTCCGCGGTCGAAGGTTGCGTAGTTCCAAGACCAATCAACGATCGTTCCAATTCGGTTGCGCCCGCCCATTAAATAGAAGAGATGTAGGAACAACCAGGCAGACCAAGCAAGGTAACCAGAGAATTTAATTGGCCCTGCTTCAACAACTGCTTTATGGCGGCCAATCGTGGCCATCGATCCCTTATCTCGATACTTAAAGTCCTTTAGTCCTAAACCTTTTGAACTGCGCAAAATTTGTTCTGCGACAAATCTTCCTTGCTGCATTGCAACAGGTGCAACCATAGGAAGGAATCGGCCATCTTTAGCTTTAGATCCGCAGATATCGCCGACGCCCCAAATATATGGATAATTAGTAACAGCAAGAGTTGGCGAAACACTTAAGCGATTTCCATCAAGTGGTAGAGATAAGTTTTCAATTACCGGTGCGCCCTTTACGCCTGCAGCCCAAATTGTTACGACAGAAGCAATTCTTGAACCGTTTTGAAGTTCGATCTCGCGATGCTTAACAGATTTAACTGCGGAATTAAGCATTACTTTCACACCTAATTTTTCAAGTGATTTCTTGGCTTTCTCGGAGAGCGATGGCGAAAAACTCGGTAACAATCTTGGACCAGCTTCAAGCAGAAGAACATCCATATGTCGGGCTGCATGCTTCTGATCATTCATTAGTGGACCACGAACCAGTTCTGCAAGGGCGCCAGCCATTTCAATTCCAGTTGGCCCACCGCCAACTACTGAAATCGAAAATCTGGTGTCATCCTCGAAGCGGCAGAGATCTTCAAAGCGGCGCATAACTTCGGCGCGAATGGTCAGGGCTTCATGGATTGTTTTCATACCAAGTGCGAATTCTTCAACCCCAGGTGTTCCAAAGTCGGCGGTTACAGATCCAACTGCAATTACTAAATGATCAAAAGGTAGAACTTCACTGCTATCTAATTTGACCGTCTTATTCTTATGGTCGACAGATATTGGACTGCCCATTCTAAATTTTCCATTAAATGACCGGATTGCACCGCGAATTGGATAAGCAACATGGTCGGCGGCAAGACCAGCAGTTGAAACTTGATAGAGAAGCGGTAGGAAAGTTTGAAAGTTATGGCGATCGACGATTGTTATATCTGCGCTCTTTCCCAGAGCCCGGGCTGTAGCAAGTCCGCCGAAGCCGCCACCGAGAATTACAACACGGGGCTTAGGGCTTTTATTCATGGCTTCCTCTGTTATTTCGCGGATTATTAAATTTCAACTTTCGTGAACCAGGGTTGAAGTCTACTGTTAATCCCATGAACTCACCTCTCAATAATCCAATCCCTGGACGTAAAATTCTTGTTACCGGCGCATCTGGATATGTTGGCGGAAGATTGGTTCGACATTTATTGAGTCAAGAGTTCGCTGTTCGTGTAATGGTTCGAGATAAGAACAAAATCTCTGGCCAGCCCTGGCTAAATCACGTTGAAATTTCCCAGGCCAATGCCAATGACTTCGAAGCTGTTAAGAGTTCTTTAACTGGAATTCACACTGCGTTCTATTTACTTCACTCAATTAACTTGGGCTCCAATTTTGATGAGATTGAAGCAGAGATGGCTCGCAATTTTGCAAGAGCAGCAGAAGAGGCTGGGGTAAGTCAGATTGTGTACTTAGGTGGAATTGCAAACGATAAGCAGATTAGCCAACACCTGTTGTCACGTGCCAATACCGGGTTGCAATTAGCTAGTGGAAGTGTGCCAGTAATTGAAATGCGCGCCGGCATAATTATTGGATCAGGTTCCGCATCTTTTGAAATGTTGCGCCATTTAACTCATCGCCTTCCAATAATGACTACTCCAAAATGGGTTTCAAACTTAACCCAACCGATCGCAATCCGAGATGTGCTCTGGTACCTATCGAGCGCTGCTGCACTTGATAAACCAGTAAGTGGCATCTTCGATATCGGAGGTCCTGCAGTTCTTTCTTATGCCGACATGATGCAAATGTTCGCAAAGATTTCCGGCTTGCGCCGTCGTTGGATTATTAAAGTTCCAGTCTTAACACCTGCACTTTCTAGTTTGTGGATTGGCTTTGTAACTCCTGTTCCAACCGCACTTGCCAGGCCACTTGTGCAATCACTTATAAGTGAAGTTGTTGCAGATCCAGCAAAAAGTATTACAGCACTTATTTCGCCACCACCAGAAGGGCTAGTGCAAATTGATCGCGCGATTGAATTAGCTCTTTCTAGAACATCACAGAATCAAGTTGAATCACGTTGGTCAGATGCAACTCAACCAACTGCGCCTTGGCAGAAAGCTCAGAGCGATCCAGCATGGGCTGGGGAAGCTATTTTGCGCGATCATCGCGAACGGATTGTTGAGACAAGTAGAGAAAATTTATGGAAGAGCGTTGAACAAATTGGTGGCGACCATGGTTGGTACGGCGCAGATTTTCTCTGGTGGGCGCGTGGAGTTATTGATCGCGCATTTGGCGGCGTAGGACTTCGTCGTGGCCGTCGACATCCAGATACCTTGCGTGTTGGTGACAGCCTTGATTTTTGGCGAGTAGAGAATTTAGAAGAAGGGGTTTCGCTAAAACTTTATGCCGAAATGATTCTTCCTGGAAAAGCTTGGTTGGAATTTAAAATTGAAGAGGTCGTTGTTGATGGCCGCAAAATGCGAAAGATTTCGCAAGATGCAACATTTTCTCCAAGAGGTCTTGGTGGCCAACTTTATTGGTTCGCAGTTTCACCATTTCATGTCTTGATATTTCCAAGAATGCTCCTGAATTTAGTCCGTAGCGCTAATCGAAAAGACTATGCAGAGTCCCAATTAAAAGGTAGATAAATTTCGCTAAATACCTGAAATCCTCGCTCTCTTCTCGTATAATTTAACAATGGAAAACCTAGAGATCGCATCGCAACAAGAGGCGAAATCTCTAACCCAACTAGAGAGCAAGATTCTCGAATTTGAAGGTCAATGGTGGAAGTTTGCTGGGGCCAAGGAGAGCGCAATCAAAGAGCTTTTCGATATGACGCCACCGGCCTATTACCAACTGCTTAACAACTTGATCGATCGCGATGACGCCCTTCTCGCAGCACCAATGCTCGTAAAGCGACTTCGCCGTCTGCGCGAAGCCCGCACAAACGCCCGCTCCCTCTAACCCCGATTTGCCGAGGCTTCGTGGCTGCTCTAGATTTGGCGTTAGCACTCGGGTGGTTAGAGTGATAATCGTTGAAGATTAGAGAGAGACAAATACAAATGGCAAAGATGATTGCTTTTAATGAAGAGGCCCGTCGCGGTCTCGAGCGCGGAATGAACGCACTCGCAGATGCTGTGAAGGTCACGCTTGGACCTCGTGGACGAAATGTTGTTCTCGAGAAGAAGTGGGGAGCGCCAACAATCACTAATGATGGTGTTTCAATCGCTAAAGAAATTGAACTAGATGATCCGTGGGAGAAGATTGGCGCAGAGCTAGTTAAGGAAGTTGCTAAGAAGACAGATGATGTCGCTGGCGATGGAACAACTACTGCAACAGTTTTGGCACAGGCACTTGTTCGCGAAGGTCTGCGTAACGTTGCTGCCGGTTCAAATCCAATGGCGCTAAAGCGCGGAATTGAAAAAGCGGTTGATGCAATTTCAGCAGAACTATTAGTTATGTCTAACCCAGTTAAGACTAAGGAACAGATTGCAGCTACTGCATCTATTTCTGCGGCTGATACAACTATCGGCGAAATGATTGCTGAAGCAATGGATAAGGTCGGCAAAGAGGGCGTTATAACTGTTGAAGAGTCAAACACTTTTGGTCTTGAACTCGAGCTAACTGAAGGTATGCGTTTTGATAAGGGTTACATCTCTCCTTACTTCACAACAGATACCGATCGTATGGAAGCGGTTCTAGAAGATCCATATATTTTGATTGCAAATTCTAAGATTACAAATATCAAAGATTTGCTACCAATTCTTGAGAAGGTAATGCAATCCGGTAAGACACTTGTTATTTTGGCTGAAGATGTCGAGGGTGAAGCTCTTGCAACTCTGGTTGTTAACAAGATCCGCGGAACCTTCAAATCTGTAGCTGTTAAGGCGCCAGGATTTGGTGATCGTCGTAAAGCAATGTTGCAAGATATTGCAATCCTTACCGGTGCAACTGTTATCTCTGAAGAAGTTGGTTTAAAGCTAGAAGCCACAACGATGGATCTACTTGGCCGCGCTCGCAAGGTTGTAGTCGCTAAGGAAGAGACAACTATCGTTGAAGGCGGTGGCGATGCAGAACAGATCAAGGGTCGCGTAAATCAAATTCGTGCCGAAATCGAAAAGTCAGATTCAGATTATGACCGTGAGAAGTTGCAAGAACGCCTTGCAAAGCTTGCTGGTGGCGTTGCAGTTATCAAGGCTGGCGCAGCTACTGAAGTTGAACTTAAAGAGCGCAAGCACCGGATTGAAGATGCTGTTCGAAATGCGAAAGCAGCGGTCGAAGAGGGCATTGTTGCTGGCGGCGGAGTTGCACTTCTACAAGCAGCAAAGGTTGCATTTGAAAAGTTAAAGTTAACTGGCGATGAAGCAACTGGCGCAAGAATTGTTGAAGTTGCTATCGAAGCACCACTAAAGCAGATTGCAATTAATGCTGGCCTCGAAGGTGGCGTTATCGTTGAAGCAGTTCGCAACAAGCCAGTCGGTACTGGTCTAAATGCAGCAACTGGCGAATACGTTGACATGATTAAATCTGGAATTATTGATCCAGTTAAGGTCACGCGTTCTGCGCTACAAAATGCGGCATCAATTGCTGCGCTATTCCTAACCACAGAAGCTGTTATTGCGGATAAGCCAGAGCCAAAAGCTGCGGCAATGCCTCAAGGCGGCGGGGATATGGATTTCTAAATCCATATTAAGATAGGCAGATGAGTTCCGCAAAGGTTGAAGACAAGTTCAGCGCCCTTGAATTAGCAAGGGCTGCTGCACTTGAAGATGCGCCACGCAGTGAACAAGTTGGCGAATTAGTTTCAATTTCTTATGATGAAGTTGAAGGCTCAGATGAAGCCCGAATTGCAACCTATCTCTTTGAAGCAACTCTTCCAGCATATGTTGGTTGGCGTTGGGCAGTAACTGTTGCGAAAGTTGATGGAACAAGTACACCAACAATTTGCGATGTAGTTCTACTTCCAGGTGCAGATTCACTTCTTGCTCCGGAATGGATTCCTTACAAAGATCGTTTACTTCCAGGTGATGTTGGCCCTGGCGATATCGTTCCAACTTCTGCAGATGATGCACGTTTGGTTCCTGGCTTTGCGGTTATGCCAGAGGATGAAGAGCTAGATCTTGCACAACTATTTGAATTTGGCTTAGGTCGCGCGCGAGTTCTTTCAATTACTGGTCGCGATTTAGCCGCACAACGTTGGTATGCCGGAGATCGTGGACCAAATAATCCAATCTCACAACAAGCACCAAAGCCATGTAACTCATGTGGTTTCTTTATTCCGATCGCTGGTTCACTTCGCTCAGCATTTGGAGTTTGCGCAAATATTTTGTCTCCCGATGATGCTCGTGTTGTTTCAGTCGACCATGGCTGCGGGGCGCATTCCGAGGCGCTAGTGGTAACCGATTGATGCTAAATCCCGCTTAAATCTAGGCGCCACCCAGTACCTCCAATAAGTTAAACTAATCCTCTTGTAACCATCGTAAAACAAATTGAACTGATAGCCAGAAACAAAGGAGTTCCACAATGCCTCTAGGTCGCGTGAAGTGGTACAGCCTTGAAAAGGGTTTTGGTTTTATCGAATCTGAAGAAGGTGCAGATGTTTATTTAGCATCTTCTGCGCTACCTGCTGGTGTTGCAACAGTTAAGCCAGGAACCAAACTTGAATTCGGCGTTATCGAAGGTAAGAAAGGTCCACAAGCAATGACCGTTCGTCTAATCGATGAACCAGCATCTGTTGTTGCGAACAACCGAATCAATCATGATGATCTTGCAACAATGATTGAAGACACAATAAAGATTTTAGATAAGGTCGGAAATGGTTTACGCCATGGCCGCCATCCATCAGGACCAGATGCTGAACGCTTAGCTAAGGTATTGCGCGGTATTGCTGGACAGTTCGAGAGTTAATTCGCCTCGCGCTTTGCCCGTCTAATTGTGTAACGAAGTCCGATAACTCCTAAAGCAATTCCGCCTAAGCAAATCCATTTGGCGTTTTCGCTGGCGTCGATCCCAAATGCAACAACTAAAGCTATGAACCAGAGTGCAATCCCAATGATTATTACCGTAATCGCACTTCGTAGCTGAACCATTTGCTTTAACCTCTTAAAATGACAACTAGAAGGGTTACGCCAATAAGTACCGCAAGTGTTGCGAGCCTGCGTACTTTGTAACTCAAAAGAGTTTACTTCTTCAATTGCGCAACGATGAAATCGATGCAATCGGTAAGTTTCTTTACATCACTTGGATCTACGGCCGGGAACATACCAACTCGTAATTGATTCTTACCAAGCTTGCGATATGGATCTGTATCTACAATGCCATTGGCCCGCAGAATTTTTGCGATTTCAAGGGCATCAATTGCATCATCAAAGTTAATTGTTCCAACAACTTTTGAACGCATTGCAGGGTCTGTAACAAATGGTGTTGTGTAATTATTCGCCTCGGCCCAGGAATATAAATGACCTGATGATTCGGCAGAACGGCCGGCCGCAAACTTCAGCCCACCATTTGCATTCATCCATTCAATTTGATCAGCTAACAACATAAAAGTTGCAAGTGCTGGGGTGTTATAAGTCTGATCTAATCTGGAATTATCGATTGCAATAGTTAGATCGAAGAATGCTGGAATAAAGCGGCCACTTGCCTTGATCTTCTCAACACGAGCGATAGCTGCTGGGCTCATGATTGCAATCCAAAGTCCACCATCTGATGCGAAAGATTTCTGTGGTGCAAAGTAATAAACATCGCACTGTGACATATCAACATCAAGGCCACCAGCGGCTGAAGTTGCATCAACCAGAACTAAAGCGCCTTGGGTTCCCGCTGGACGAATGATTGGCATCGAAACACCAGTACTTGTTTCGTTGTGAGTAAGTGCATAAACATCAACACCTGCTTCAGCAATTGCAACTGGATGTGAACCTGGTTCAACTTTAATAACGGTTGGATCATCAAGGAAAGGTGCATCTTTGGCTGCTGCTGCGAACTTAGAAGAGAACTCACCAAAAACCAAGTGCTGTGATTTCTTTTCGATTAATCCAAAAGTTGCGATATCCCAGAACGCGGTAGAACCACCATTACCAAGAATGACTTCATAACCTTCTGGCAAATTAAATAGCGAGGTAAGTCCGGTACGAACTCGGTTTACAACGTTCTTTACTGGCTTCTGGCGATGCGATGTTCCAAGTATTGCTGTTCCACTATTCGCAAGAGCAGCAAGTGCTTCAGGACGAATTTTTGAAGGGCCGCAACCAAAACGACCATCAACTGGCTTTAAATTATCTGGAATTTTAATATCGCTCATGGGTAGAGCCTAAGGGTTGAGGCGTTTAACTCGCCAATCGGTTTTCTGTGAATCACCTCGCACGAATTGCAAGCGATCATGCAACCTTGAATAACGGCCCTGCCAGAATTCAATACTTACTGGTCGAACCAAATATCCACCCCAATAATCTGGACGAGGTACCAAGGTACCTTCGGGATACTTCGCTGCAATTTCGGCATAGCGCGCTTCTAGGATTTCACGAGATTCTAATTCCTCAGATTGTGCACTTGCAGTTGCACCAATTTGGCTGCCCCAAGGTCTTGCTGCAAAATAGTCATCACTCTCTTGCGTACTAACTTTTTCAGCGCTACCAATAATTACGACTTGTCGTTCCATCGCATACCAAGGAAATAAAAGTGAGACTTTTGGGTTCTCGCTAATTGCCGCAGCCTTACGTGATGAGTAATTGGTAAAGAAGGAGAAGCCCTCTGCGGAAACATCTTTCAATAGCACCGAGCGCGAGATTGGAACGTTATTAGTAATTGTTGATAGGACCATCGCGTTGGCTTCAACGATCATGATATTTTCAACAGCCTCACCCAACCATTTCTTGAACTGTGCGATGGGATCATTTGCGACCTCGCTCTCGCTAAGTCCAGCCTGGCCATATGACAGACGCATGGCTCGGATGCTCTCTTTGTTGATTTCACTCATGGTTGTATTTAACTTCACTTTCGCCCCGCGTGCACTCCTGAATCGTGAGAGCTCCCCAGTTTGGTTTCACCCGTAAAAGTGTGGAGAATATGATCAGCTAATTGAGCTAATTGAGGGAGTCTTTCGTGTCAGAAGTTTTTAAGCCCGGTCTTGAAGGTGTCATTGCTTTTGAATCAGAAATTGCTGAGCCAGATAAAGAAGGCAGCGCACTGCGTTACCGCGGCGTTGATATTGAAGATCTTGTTGGCCGAGTAACTTTTGGAAACGTCTGGGGCTTGTTAGTAGATAACGAATTTAATCCAGGACTTCCTGCAGCCGAACCATTCCCAATCCCAGTTCACTCTGGTGATATTCGCGTAGATGTGCAATCTGCAATTGCAATGCTTGCACCAGCTTGGGGATTCAAACCACTTTTAGATACAACTGATGATGAAGCCCGTATTCAACTGGCACGTACTTCGGTGATGGTTCTTTCATATGTTGCACAAGCCGCACGCGGTAACGCACCAATGGTTCCACAATCAGAAGTTGATAAAGCGCATACCGTTGTAGAGCGAATGATGATTCGCTGGCGCGGTGAACCAGATCCACTTCATATTCGCGCAGTAGATGCTTACTTTGTATCGGCGGCTGAACATGGAATGAATGCCTCAACATTTACCGCTCGCGTAATCGCATCAACTGGCGCAGATGTTGCCGCATCAATCTCTGGTGCAATCGGCGCAATGTCAGGACCTTTGCATGGTGGCGCACCTGCTCGAGTGTTGAACATGATTGAAGCTGTCGAAAAAACTGGAGATGCAACTGCTTATGTAAAGGGCGTGCTAGATCGCAAAGAGCGTTTGATGGGATTTGGTCACCGGGTTTACCGCGCTGAAGATCCACGTGCTCGCACCCTTCGCCGTATATCAAAAGAATTAAATGCACCACGCTATGAAGTTGCACTCGCACTTGAAAAGGCTGCGCTAAAAGAACTTCACGAGCGCCAACCAGATCGCGTACTAGAAACTAACGTTGAATTTTGGGCGGCTATTGTTCTTGACTTTGCACAAATTCCAGCGCATATGTTTACTTCAATGTTTACTGCTGCTCGCACCGCAGGTTGGTCAGCACATATTCTTGAACAGAAGCGCACAGGTCGAATCATCCGTCCATCAGCACGTTACGTCGGTCCAGAGCCACGTAAGGTAAGTGAAGTTCAGGGCTGGGATGAGTCTGTCCACTCACTCCACATCTAAACCCAATATCTTCTGGTTTAGAAGAGACTTGCGTTTAACTGATAATCCAGCGCTTCTTTCTGCAATCGAAAATTGTGAAGAGATTATTGCTCTCTTTATTCTTGATGAAAAACTAATAAAGCAGAGCGGCAGTAAGCGTTTGGCTTATCTTGGTCAATCACTTCGCGCACTTGATGAATCACTGCAAAATAAACTGCATGTAATGGTCGGCGATCAAGTGGAAGTTTTGCAAGAGTTAATTTCCAGATATGGCGCGAATGAAGTTCATATCAGCCAAGAATATGAACCCTACGGAGCGGCTCGTGATGCACGAGTAGAAGCTGCTGGAATAAAGTTAATTAGAACTGGTAGTCCATATGCAGTTGCACCAGGGCGAGTATTAAAACCGAGTGATGCTACGCCTTATCGGGTTTACACACCGTTTTATAAAGGTTGGTGCTTACATGGCTGGCGCAAACCAGTTGGTGCACCGAAAGATTTAAAGTTAGTCACACCAAGTCAGGACAATCGCAACTTTGTAGATTGGAAAGTTCCAGAGGGAACACAAATAACTAAGGCTGGGGAAGCTGCGGCGTTGGCTCGATGGAAAGAATTTAAATCAGCCGCACTTGCAAATTACGACACTGAGCGCAATAACGCCGGTATTGATGGGACTAGCAAATTAAGTGCGCATCTTAAATGGGGCGAAATTCATCCAAGAACTCTGCTAGCCGATCTAGGCGAAAGTAAGGCTCATGATGTTTATCGAAAAGAGATTGCTTGGCGTGAATTTTATGCCGATGTGCTATTTAATAATCCGCATTCTGAGAAAGATTATTACGCGCCAAGATTTAAAGAGATGCGATACGACGAACCCGGAGAAAAATTCAAAGCGTGGTGTGAAGGAAAAACTGGCTACCCATTCGTTGATGCTGCAATGCGCCAATTATTGAATGAAGGTTGGATGCACAACCGCACGCGAATGGTTGTTGCATCCTTCTTAGTTAAAGACCTACATTTAGAATGGCAGTTAGGTGCTGACTTCTTTATGGAACATCTAGTCGATTTTGATGTTGCATCGAATGCACATGGTTGGCAGTGGACGGCCGGGTGTGGCACGGATGCCTCACCTTATTATCGAGTATTCAATCCAATTGAACAGGGCAAACGATTCGATGTAAATGGTGATTACATCCGCAAATATGTTCCAGAACTCACCCACTTAGATGCAGCGCAAATACATGAACCTTGGGAATTTTTAGATGGATATTCCAAGGGGTATCCAACGCGAATTGTTGATCATGCAACCGAACGCATCGAATCTTTGGCTCGCCTAGAGGAAATAAAAATACAAGAGCCTAAATAGTTGGTGCTTGCACAAATCCAGTACCAGATCGCTTCGCTTCATACATTGCAGCATCTGCACGTTTCAATAAATTCTCTTTAGTAGTAGTCGATCCCTCAGTTGTAACACTTCCAATACTTACTCCAACTTGAACATCACCGACGGAAAGTGTGAAGGGGTAAGTGCAAGTAGCACGAAGTGCAAGTGCAACATCAGTGCCAATATTACGATTACCGTAAACAATCACACCAAATTCGTCCCCTCCAAGTCTGGCTATTAATACCTCACTTGGAAGCACTCGATTGAATCTAGTAGTTATCTATTTCAATAATTGATCGCCTACCTCATGACCATAGTTATCATTAATTGTTTTGAAGCCATCTAAATCCAGCAATAAGAGCGTGCCATTCTTTCTACGTAGCAATTCAAGTTCAGCGATAAATCTTCGGCGATTTGGTAACCCGGTTAGCTCATCCGTTCTTGCGTGTTCGCGATCATCGCTAACTTGCCTAGCATCACGAAGGGCGAGTGCCATTCGCAAAAATGCGAGGGAGATAGTTAAGAAGGCGAGCACTAGGACAAAGATCGGAAAATAATTAGCACGTATCGCACCGTAAGCCAAGATTGAAGAACTCAGCGCCAATGAAATAGTCGTGGCCCAAGTAGTTATATGTCGCTCTTTAATTTCAGTCTCACCCCCATGGTGCCAGAGCGAAGTGGCAATTAGCGCTAAACCTAAGAGCCAACCATCATCGGTAAGCGCAGCGAATTCATAGCCAGCGGTCGCAGATTGGAGAAGGAAGAAGAGATCGGTGATTGCAAATATTGAAATTCCGGAGAAGAGAAGCGCACTTCTAAGGCTTCGGTGCTGAAGCACGATTACCGAAAGAACGGCCGCAACCAGAATCAAATCCCCTACGGGATAGAGAATAGAGAGAAATACTTCGTAATTTGTACCTTCAAAGCGCATAGTTGCGGGCCTTAGTAACAACCCGGCTATGACACTTGAAGTGCCAAGTGCGATGATTGCGGTATCTAGAAGTTCAAGAGCAGAAATCTTCTTTGTTACTGCGAGAGCGCGAAGAATTCCAAGTAAAGCCAATGGGTAGAAAGAGATATAAGTGATATCAATTATTCGTTCGGATATTTGGATTTCGTAAAAAGAGTTCCAGGTGGAAAAGGTAGAACCTAATGACCAGAGAAATATTGCAAGGGTTATAGATAACCTTGCAATTAGATCATTTAACCTAGGAGATTTCCAAGCGACAAAGGCTGCAAGAAATCCAATTAAATTAAAAACTATAAGATCAGGAATTATTGCGGGCAAATGAAAAGCCACCCGAATAATCAGGTGGCTAATCAATAAGAGGTATAACGCTACTCTCGCCATTTAGCGAGCGTAGAGGTAAAACTAGGTCTTACTTACAAGAAGTTGTAACACTTGCCTTAATTGCTTCAAGTCCGGCTGCATTCTTAGTACCTTGCTCTGTAGCTGATGTCAGTTGTGCTTGGAGACTTGTAATATTTGCTTGGGCATCAGCAATGCGCTCCTTATTGCGATCAATTCCTTCTTGCACAGTTGCAATCTGCTTCTTCTCAGCCTCAGTAGGGTTCTTTGGATAACGGAGCATATTCTTGCTCCAGGTATCAACATTCTTCTGAGCTGAAGCTAGTTGGCGCTCATTTACAGTGATCGAACGCTTCGCTGCATTTACAGCCGCTGTTGTTGTTGCGGTATTTGAAGCTGTGATTGAAACTGCGCTCTTGTAGTTTGCGCTGGCATCTAAACAAGGTTTTGAAACCCAGACCAAAGCAGTTGAGGTTCCTGCTGGATTCTTCGCGCAGGTGTATGACAATTTTCCGATTGTTGCCTTAGCCTTCGCAGGCTTGCAAGCTTTATATGGCAGAGCCGCGGATGCACTCGAGATGCCGACAAATGATCCAGCTAGAACTAGTGCTGCGATTGATAGCGCTGAAATTCTTTTAGACACTTTATCCTCCACAAAAACTTTTAACAGGCCACAATTTCATGGGGCGCGAATAGGGGTAATTCTATCTTCACTCGCTCCTATTACTGGGGTGAAATCAGAAGCGTTGCGGTGAAAATACTGTGAATTTTAACGCTGGCGCGCTCGAACCTTTATACCTAATTTGCGCACGAGTGGGCGCGGGCCAAATCTTGCAATGGTGCTCAGAGTTTTATATCGCCAACCCGGAATACAGATTGCCTTACCAGCCATTGCGGCCCTCCACGATTCTGCAACAACGCGATCAGCCTCAAGCCACATAAAGTTAGGAAGCCCCGACATCTTCATTTTTCCGCGTTGGTGAAATTCAGTGTGAGTAAAGCCAGGACAGAGAGCGCTAATTTTTATATTCGTCTTTGCAAGTTCAGTATGAAGTGACTCGGTATGAACTGTTAGATAAGCCTTTGCCGCGCTGTAGGTACCACCAGCAATAAAACTAGCAACACTTGAAACATTAATAATCACACCAGAATTACGTTTTAGCATTTGTGGCAATACCGAATGCATCAGTTGCATTGGAGCTTTAGCTAAAACATCGATTAAGAGAATCTCATCTGCAATATCACTCTTCAAGAAACTATCTTTAATTCCAAAGCCAGCGTTGTTTATGAGAACCTCTATAGGAGACTTTGGATTTGTTAAACGCTTCTCCACTTTAGCAAGTTGGAGAGCAACTGAAAGGTCAGCCGGTAGAACTTCAACCTTTATTTTAAATTCTGATTCAAGTGACTTGGCCCGTTCTTGTAGCCGCTTTTTATCGCGGGCTACAAGAACTAAGTCATAACCTTTTTCCGCAAGCAACCTTGTGAATGATTCCCCGATTCCTGCGGTGGCTCCAGTTACAAGGGCTGTTGGCATCTAATTATTTTACAATCCCTGCAGTTGATTCATCGCGGATATGCCATGAAGTTCCAAACTCTTCGAACTTTGCAAGGAATGGTTTCGCATCAAACCACTCAGGACCGTTTACACCAGCCTCCGGTTTCCAAACTCCATCGTGAATAAGTTCCATAGCGATAACTGGATTTATTGCGGTCTGCCAGACAACAGCTTGATCACCATAATTTTCCATAGACCAGGCATTATCAATCACGTTATAGATGTAAACCGCTTTTGGTTCACCACTCTTATCTAAACCTTTAACCAACGCACCAGCGCAAGTTTTTCCAGTCATGCGTGAACCAAGTGTTGCAGGGTCTGGGAGAGATGCTGCAAGTAAGTCGCGCGGTGAAACTTGGATGCCTTGGACATCAACAGTTTCGGTGCGATCCATACCAAGTAAATGAATAGTCTTTAAGATTGAAATAAATTGCGCACCAAGTCCATATTTAAAGTTGACTTTCTTGGCATCGATTTTCTGCGGAATTAATACAACTTCTTCGTGTTCAACATTGACACATTCAACTGGCCCGATTCCCTCTGGGAAATCGAAGATTTCAAGTTCTGAGAATGGTTCAGTCGTGTACCAACCACGGCCATCTTCCCAAACCAGCGGTGGATTCAAACACTCTTCGATTGTTGTCCAGATCGAAAATGACGGCGCAAATTCTGAACCCGCAACCACCAAGTTAGATCCATCAAGAACGGTTACTGAATCAATACGCGAAAACAATTCATCACTTGCATACTTTGCAAATACATCGCTGAGACCTGGTTCAACGCCCATACCAATTAAGGCATAAATTCCGCGTTCACTCCAATTCCAATCGCGTGCAAATTGTTCATCGCCACACTTAACACCAGTTTCAGTATATGGATAGCGTGGATGTGGCCTAGAAAGTGACATCGCCATATCAAGGTAATTCTTATTTTCAATTTCGCAGGCAAGAAATATCGGCATTACATAACGCGGATCGACTGCGTTGATGACAATGTCGGGATTTGCTCTACGAATTAATTCCCGGATATCTTCAAGTTCTGCTGCATTAACTAAGGCGGCCGAAAAGCGGGGATCTTTCAAACGGTTTACGGCATCTTCAGCGCGCGACAAATTGCGGTCTGCGATAACCAACTCTGTTATGAATGAACGACGAGAAGCAATATTTGCTATTGCCCTACCAACTCCACCGGCGCCTATTACAAGGGCCTTCATTAAAACCAACTCCAAACGAGTATTTTGCGATTTTTAGGAGCCTAGCCCAGCTAGTTAAGTGTGCGCAACCTTTAGTAAAATTAAGTAAACTTACTTTCGATAAAAGTCTAATAAAATTTATTTAGATTCATTAATCAAGTCCTAGTAGCTCAGTGGATAGAGCAACCGCCTCCTAAGCGGTAGGTCGCAGGTTCAACTCCCGCCTAGGACACAAATTAAATATTAATTATGAAATACGACAGTCTTATCGCCGACAATGAATATTCGATCTTCGG
>WLIT01000002.1 GCA_009726125.1 Actinomycetota bacterium
GATAACTCAATAGAGTTTCGGCGGCCATAGCGAGAGGGAAACGCCCGGTCCCATTCCGAACCCGGAAGCTAAGCCTCTCAGCGTCAATGGTACTGCAAGGGGGACCTTGTGGGAGAGTAGATCGCCGCCGGACATCATTATAAAAAGGAACCACTCCTTAATTTCGGTTATTGGATTTGGTTCCTTTTTTATTGGAGTGACTCTCTTTTGATTTGTATTCAATTATATTTCATAATTTGTATTTAATATTTGGTAACAAGCGAAATCTATTCACAACTCATTCGGATGCAGAGAACAACTGGGATTTGGAGCGCCACAATTCGCTCTTCTTAGAAAATCTTTAAGATAAACATTTTATAGATTGGAATTTGCATGGCGAAGATTTTAGAGAAAAAGATAATTGGCAAGAGTAAGAAGAAAACTGTAGTAAAGCCCGAATTTGATCCGGTAAACGAAGTATTTTTGGTCGGCCGTGTTACTAGCCTAGCTATTGAGAAGATTTTACCTAGTGGCGACAAGGTCGTCGAGTTCCGGGTTGTGATAGGTAGAGCTAAATCCAGAGGCGCCAAAAAAGAAGTTGACTCCCTAGATATTGCTGCTTGGTCAGCTACCGCCCGAAAAGCTGCTCTAGCAGTGAAAATTGACAGCTGGGTGCAAGTGAGTGGTTCTGTTCGTCGACGTTTTTGGCGGGCCCCAACAGGGTTAGCGAGTCGCTGGCAGGTCGAAGCAAGCGAGGTAGTGCGTCTTTAGGTACGGTTAAGCCATGGCTTCAGACATCAACGCAATTCTAAAAAAATATCTTGCGGCAATGGGCAAGAACGAGGCCGGGATAGCAGAACTGACCAGCAACCTGCGGGGTTGGGCTGTTGAGAATGGTGAAATTGTTAAAGAAAAGATTGAAAAGCAAATAGATGAAGCTGTGATCCGTATGGGTTTTATGAAAGCATCAGATTTAGATTCATTATTGGCTCGGATATCCGATTTAGAAGAGCGCATCCCTGCTTCGCAAGATGTGGATGTTGAAAAATCAAAAACGAAGTCAAAGCCTAAAGCTAGCGAAGAGAAAAAAGATAAGAAAATTTCAGAGAAGAAAAAATCTCCGACAACCAAGAAAGGTGATAAGTGATGCTAGAAAATGAATTTCCTCCAAGTTTAAATATTGAAGATATCAAAATTAAAATTTCTGAGATATCTCAAAAACCACTTGACCTGCATCCACAGGAGTTTGAAAATGTACATAGCGATTTAAATCGAGTTCTATCGGGAATTGACGGGCTTTAAGGTTAAATATGAAGACACGCCTTGATGCAGAATTGGTTCGGAGAGGTCTGGCAAGATCTAGAGATCACGCTGCAGATTTGATTGAGTCAAGGTCGGTTTTGGTGATTGGCATTCCAGCATCGAAACCAGCTACTCAAGTTGATGCCGAAACGTCAATAACCATTCAAGGCAATCGAAATGATTTTGTATCTCGAGGTGGCCATAAGCTTTCGGGCGCTCTAGATACCTTCCCAAAAATCGTTGTTGACGGAAAGCGCGCTCTTGATGCAGGAGCCTCTACAGGTGGATTCACTGATGTACTTTTAAAACGTAACGTTGAAAGTGTAATTGCGGTTGATGTCGGTTATGGACAATTAGCATGGGAACTTCGCAACGATCCTCGGGTGACTATTTTAGATAGAACTAATGTTCGTCATCTAACGATTGAACAAGTTGGCGAACCGGTCGATTTGGTTGTTGCAGATTTATCTTTCATCTCACTAACGCTAGTCCTACCAGCGTTAGTGGCAGTTTCAAGAACGAGCGCTGATTACTTAGTCATGGTCAAACCACAATTTGAAGTTGGTCGAGAGAAACTCGGTGCCGGAGGCGTCGTTCGCGATAGTTCTTTACGTAGATCGGCAGTACTCGAAGTTGCAGATTGCGCTTATGACATGGGATTAGGCTGTAATGGAGTTGTGGCAAGTTCGCTTCCAGGACCTTCGGGAAATGTCGAATATTTCCTATGGTTGAAGCGGGGAGTGGGCGAAATGTCAGCCGATATTCTCGACGCAGCAATTTTGCAGGGGCCACAATGAAGAGAATTCTTTTAGTCGTTCATCCAACAAGACCTGCAGCAGAGAAGTTTGGGAATATCTTGTCGGAGAAATTTTTAGCAGAGAAGTTTGAAGTCTTCTCAAATCAACCTCGGTTAATTTCGGGCACTAAACCTCTAGCCCAGATTGAGAATCTTGATTTGGTAATTGTTTTGGGCGGAGATGGAACAATCCTGCGAGCTGCTGAAATTGTCCGCGGTTTTGAGATCCCAATCATTGGAATAAATCTGGGGAATGTTGGCTTCTTGGCAGAAATTGCGCAACCAACCGCCGATGAAATTGTTTCTGCAATCAGAAGCGGTGGGTTTCACCGTGAACCAAGGCTGGTATTGAAGTATGAAGTTATACGCAATGACAAATCGATTTATCAAGGCTGGGCGCTAAATGAAGTGACGGTTGAGCGAAGTTCGACACAGATGCTTGAACTTTTCCTACAAATTGATGGTCGCCCACTTTCAAAATGGGGCTGCGATGGCGTAATTTGTGCGACTCCTACCGGCTCTACTGCATATGCATTTTCTGCAGGTGGCCCGGTCGTTTGGCCAGAAGTGAGCGCTCTTGTTTTATTGCCACTTGCTGCACATGCGTTATTTTCGAGACCGATGGTTGTTTCACCTGACTGCGAAATTGTCATCGATGTTCTCTCAAAAGAAGCTCAAATTTCCGCCGATGGATTGCGTCAGATTGAATTATTCGTAGGTGATCGGATTATCCTTACGAAAGATCAGGATGAAATTCAACTCGCCTATATCAACGAAGGTAATTTTACGGATAGATTAGTAGCAAAATTTAAATTACCAATTGAAGGTTGGCGCGGAGAAAGTTCTTGATAGCGCGTCTGGTTAATTTGGTTGGAGCGTGTGTTGAAATCTAAGGTTCAGAAGAGTTCACTTTCGGAGTTAACAATCCGGAGCTTAGGTGTCATTGAATCGGCCGAGATTGAATTTGGTGAGGGTTTAACGGTACTCACAGGAGAGACTGGCGCCGGAAAAACTATGGTTTTGACCGCGCTAAATTTAATTCTTGGCGCTAAGTCCGATGCGGATTTCGTTCGCAATGGCGATGAACGTCTGGTTGTGAGCGGGAAGTTTAAATTGAATGATCTGATGGTCACTAAGGTCGAAGAGGCTGGTGGATTTATTGAAGATGGAGAGGTTATTTTAAATCGCAGTGTTACCAGTCAAGGTAAATCAAAGATTTCTCTCGGCGGGCTCGTCACAACCGCTTCGCAAGTTTCGGATTTGGCTGAGGACTTAGTCGAGATTCATGCGCAGGCAAGTTCGGCGCGATTGAGCAAATCGAGTATCCAGTGTGAACTTCTAGATGCATATGGGGATTACCAAGGAATTCTAAAATCTTACGGAATTACTTACTCAGAATATATTTTATTGCGAAAGCGAGTGGTAGATCTTAAGGCTCAAATTTCGGTTCGTGATGTAGAGATAGCGAAGTTACAAGGGCTAGTTGGAGATTTCGCTAAAGTTGCACCCAAACAAGGCGAATTGATTCTTGTCGAAAATGAGATCAATAGATTGGGATCGGTTGAAGATTTAAATACAGGGGTAGTAGCCGGTCTCTCTGCGATTTCTAGTGAAGAGAATTCTGCTATTTCTGCCTTGAATAGCGCTAAGAAGTTCCTTGAGAATTTACGTGGGAAAGATTCGGAATTGGATGGACTTATTGATAACTTTGTGGAGTTAGTCTATGAAATTAATGAAACTAATTCAGAACTGGAAAGATACTTAGCTCGTCTCGAAGCTAATCCTGCAAAATTTGATCAGTTGCAGTTGCGAAAAAGCGAAATTCTTACCTTGATAAAGAAGTACGGAAGAGGAAATGAACGCGATTTAGCCCTTGATAATCTCTTCATAGAAGCTGCAGATGCGACCTCTAAACTATTAGATCTTGAGGGTGGAGATTCCAGATTGGCAGAGTTGATTTTAGAGAGCGAGAAAGTATTTGGTTCGCTACAAAAGATTGCCAAATCCCTAACGGAAGCTAGACGAGTAGCTGCCGTAAAATTATCAAAATCAATCACGTCTGAACTGACCGAATTGGCGATGCCAAATTCGAGATTGACTGTTGAAATAACAACGCGCATGGAAAATATGCCAGCCAATTATTCGGTGACAGGTCTTGATGAAATAACATTCTTATTCACAAGCCATACTGAAGGAAAATTGCTTCCATTGAATAAAGCGGCAAGTGGTGGCGAACTCTCGCGAGTGATGTTGGCGATTGAGGTAGTACTTGCTAAAAATTCAACCGTTGGTACATATATTTTCGATGAGGTTGACGCTGGGGTAGGTGGTAAGGCGGCGGTCGAAGTAGGGAAGCGTTTGGCGTTATTAGCCAAAAATTCGCAAGTGATAGTCATAACTCATCTTGCACAAGTTGCGAGTTGGGCGGATAGGCACCTAGTTGTAACCAAGAGCGAAAATGGTTCGGTGACCCAGAGCAATGTCATAGAAGTAACTGGAAGTGAGAGACGCAAAGAGATTGCTAGATTGCTATCTGGACAAGATGAATCAATTTCGGCTCAGGAACACGCGGGAGAATTACTCGAATTGGTTGCAGCAGCACGGACGGAAATGATAGGTTAACCTTCCATGACCGCCCAGCATGTGACTAAGCATCTTTTCGTCACCGGCGGCGTCGCCTCAAGTTTAGGAAAAGGCTTAACAGCATCTAGCCTCGGCAGGCTTTTAACATCTCGTGGTCTTCGCGTAACAATGCAGAAACTGGACCCGTATCTAAACGTCGATCCCGGGACTATGAACCCTTTCCAACATGGTGAAGTTTTTGTAACCGATGATGGGGCTGAAACCGATCTCGATATCGGTCATTATGAACGTTTTCTCAATGTAAATCTGCATGGTTCAGCAAATGTTACGACGGGGCAAGTTTATTCAAATGTAATTGGGAAAGAGCGTCGGGGCGAATACCTAGGGGATACGGTCCAAGTAATTCCACATATAACTAATGAGATTAAGGAGCGAATAAGGGCTATGGCTGGTCCAGAAATTGATTTGGTAATAACTGAGATTGGTGGAACGGTAGGTGATATTGAATCTCAACCATTTCTCGAAGCGGCACGTCAGATTAGACAAGATGTTGGTAGAGATAATGTTTTCTATCTACACGTATCACTAGTTCCATACATTGGTCCTTCTGGAGAATTGAAAACAAAACCGACACAACATAGCGTTGCAGCCCTGCGTTCAATTGGAATAGCACCGGATGCAATCGTGATTAGATCCGATCGGCCGATTCCAGATTCAGTAAAACGAAAAATTTCTTCGATGTGCGATGTCGACTTAGAGGCAGTAGTAGCTGCGGTCGATGCTCCCTCGATATACGACATACCGAAGGTTTTGTTTAGCGAAGGCCTGGATACTTATGTAGTACGTCGTCTTGGTTTACCTGCGGGAGAGATGGTTTGGGGTGAATGGGACGATTTATTACGGAAAGTTCATCATCCGGAACATCAAGTTTCCGTCGCTCTTGTTGGCAAATATATTGATTTACCAGATGCATATCTTTCAGTAACAGAAGCGCTCCGGGCTGGTGGTTTTACAAATAATGCCAAAGTTAATATCAAGTGGGTGGCAAGTGATGATTGTGAAACGCCCGATGGCGCATCGAAGGCACTTGCAGATGTAGATGCAATTTGTGTTCCAGGAGGTTTTGGCGTTCGTGGAATTGAGGGAAAGCTCGGAGCCCTAAGGTTTGCTCGTGAGAAAAAGATTCCAACTTTAGGTTTATGTCTAGGTCTGCAATGTATGGTGATTGAAGCGGCTCGAAACCTTGGCGGGATCGCGGGTGCTAATTCTGCAGAGTTTGACCCAGAGACAAAAGATCCAGTTATTTCAACGATGCAAAATCAAGAGGATATCGTGGCTGGTAATGGAGATATGGGTGGAACGATGCGCCTAGGGCTATTTCCTGCGGTGCTAGCAAGTGGTTCTGTGGTGGCCGGGGTTTATTCAGCAACTGAAATTCAAGAACGTCACCGCCATAGATATGAAGTAAACAATAAGTATCGTGAAGAGATTAGTAAGACTGGTTTAGTTTTCTCTGGTTTATCTCCTGATGGTCACTTAGTTGAGTTTGTAGAACTCCCAGCAAAGATTCATCCGTATTACGTTGGCACTCAGGCACACCCAGAATTCTTATCAAGACCTACAAAAGCACATCCGCTCTTCATTGGTTTAATTGCTGCTGCAATCAAAAAACATGGGAAGTGATGCAGCTTTAACCTCCGCAATAGCGGATTATTTAAGTTTCGCCGCGATCGAAAAAGGATTGTCGAAAAATACAATAGCCGCATATCGATTAGATCTAGCTGGATTCTCAGAATTTATGGCTGGCGGCGGCAAAACAATAGAAGATGTTAGTCCAGTGTTAATGGAAGATTTTCTTGGCTGGCTCAGGGGAGCGAATAGTACGAAACCTCGCGGGTCTGAAAGTTCTATTTCTAGAAATATTGTTTGTGTTCGCAATCTCTTCAAGTTCATCGCAACAGAAAGAAAAATCGCGAATCCAATTAAGAATTTCGCTCCGCCACCAATCCCAAAACGGTTACCAAAGGCTCTGAAAGTTTCTGAGATTGTGACCTTGATCGAATCTGCGAAGATGGGAGAAGATGAATTCACTCTGCGTAATTGCGCCCTGATAGAGATTTTGTATGCAACTGGGGGACGAGTAAGTGAAATTATCAATTTAGAGCTTGCAGATATTGCTGAATTAGATGAAACCTTTACTGTGAAATTAGTAGGTAAAGGTTCTAAAGAGCGGATTGTGCCAATAGGCAATTTCGCACGCAGTAGCTTGGAGATTTATTTGATACGTGGCCGTCCAGCGCTTGCCAAAACGAAGATTATTCAAAAGGTATTTCTAAACTCAAGAGGTAATGCGCTTAGCAGACAGAGCGCTTGGGAAATCATTGCAGGTGCGGCAGAACGTGGAAACCTAGCCACACATGTCACGCCGCATTCTTTGCGCCATTCATTTGCAACTCATTTGCTTGATGGTGGCGCGGATATTCGAGTGGTGCAGGAATTGCTTGGGCATTCTTCAGTAACTACAACCCAGATCTATACTTTAGTTACCATTGATAAATTGCGAGAAAGTTATGCAAGCTCGCATCCACGCGCAAAGTGATTGTGTGTTTATTTTCCGCGTAAACGTCTTGCGATAATACTCTGATCGCCTTTTGTTTCTAGATCGGCAATGATGATTGCTAGTGATTCGCGAACAATTCTGCCGCGATCTACTGCCAAACCTAAATCTCCACGCAACGCTAGCCTTGCTTGTTCAAGATCGTAAAGTTCTTCGGGGGAAAGATAAACCGTTATCTTTTCATCATGACGTTCACGTCCACTTGGCGATTTGTCAAAGGAATTAACTCTACGACGTGGTGTAGTTCTAACGGATTTCTTACTCGTGATTGGCGCAGTAGGAACGTCTTCGATCGGTGTTGGGACTTGTGAGGGAACAGCGCTCAAGGTTGTGGTCTGACGAAACAGTTCATCAGCGCCTGGAAGGGTTACTCTGCGACTCATTTTGCTCCTCCTCGATAAATTAATTCCCGGGCTAATCTTCGATACGAGACCGCTCCAGTAGAACTACTTGCATAGGTTGTTATTGGTTCACCTTTAACAGTTGATTCCGAAAAACGAACTGTTCTAGCAATAATTGTGTCTAGAAGATCTTCGGGAAATTCTTTATAAATTAGCTCTAGAACTTCACGCGAATGTGCAGTTTTGCGCTCAAACATAGTCGCGAGAATTCCATCGATTTGTAAGTGGGGATTTGTGTTACTGCGCACCTTATCTATCGTTTCACGCACCAAGCCCAAGCCCAATACTGCGAAATACTCACACTCCATCGGAATAAGTACGCCGTCGGATGCTGTTAAAGCATTGATTGTTAGCGTTCCAAGTGAGGGCGAACAGTCAATCAAGATATCATCGTACTGATCAATTATTGGTTCTAATAGTTTCCGCAACTTATGTTCTTTTGCGAGTTCTGAAACGAATGCTGCATCTGCAGCAGCTAAATCTTTATGGCCGCGGATGAAATCTAGACCCGGCACATTAGATTTTAAAATAAATTCCGTAATATTTGCGTGCGAATCATTTAGTAGATGCCAAATAGAACCGTATTGTTCTTTAATTTGCAGGGGCTTGATACCCAACCCTGTAGTCATACTTGCTTGCGAATCAAAATCAATCAATAAAACTCTACGACCCAATTCAGCGAGAGCGGCTCCCAAATTAATGGTTGTTGTTGTTTTACCTACGCCACCTTTCTGATTTACAACTGAAATTACTCGGGCAGGTCCAGCGCTAGGAGGCGACTTAACTTGTGGGAATTCCACTAGTTTTTTCCCTAGAACACTAGAAGTGGCTGAAAATTCTTCATCGCCTTTTGTCGATTTAGTTCCTAAGCGAGAAACCTTCGAATTGCTTTTTGCCATTGGCGGACTCTACGGCGGTGCGATTGGGTGTGCAAGCGTAAGTGCATTAAGTTTGGGCAATGAATGACGCTCAGATCGAAGTTTCTGAAACGAAAGGGTCTGCCCCGGGCTTCTCCGTATCTCTCACGAACTTTGAAGGACCGTTCGACCTACTTCTCCAGCTCATTTCTCGGCACAAGATGGATGTAACTGAGGTAGCACTTGGGGTTGTGACTGATGATTTTATTGCTTATATACGCGCTCTAGAGGGCTCAGAATATGGCTGGGATCTCGATCAGACCACGGAATTCTTGGTTGTCGCAGCGACGTTGCTAGATTTAAAGGCGGCGAGACTTCTTCCTTCTGGTGAAGTAGAGGATGAGGGTGATTTAGCTCTTCTAGAGGCTCGCGATCTGCTCTTTGCTCGACTCCTCCAGTATCGAGCCTTTAAAGCTATAGCCACCATTTTCAGCGAGCGTCTTGCACGTGAGGAGAAGAGCTTTGCACGAGTAGTTGCTCTAGAAGCGCATTTTTCAACGCTTTTGCCTGAGGTTCTAATCGGTGTGGGTCCTGAGCGTTTTGCGGCGATAGCTCAAAGAATTCTCTCGCCAAAAGTTATCCCCACCGTAGGGATCGACCACATTCACAGACCTTTAGTTAGCGTGGCGGAAGAGGCGTTGCGATTAGTTGATGAGCTTCGGAGGACTGGAAAAAGCACCTTTCGACACTTGATTAGCGATGCGAGTTCGACAATGGTTGTTGTAGCGCGTTTTCTTGCGCTACTAGAGCTATATCGCGAAGGAGTGGTTCGTTTCGAACAAGTTATTGCGCTGGGAGAGATCGCTATTACCTGGACAGGAAGCGCTGTAGGTGAAATTGAAGTCAGCGACGAGTTCGATATTCCACAGGTTCAATCTGAAGATGATACAAATGGAGGTCTAGATGTCTAATTCTCAGCTTAATAGGTCTATAGAAGCAATACTAATGGTCGTAGATGAGCCAGTTTCCGAGTTGATTTTGGCTCAGATCACGGAAACTCCAACTGATTTGGTTCTTGAATCACTTATTGGACTCGCGGCAGAGTATGAGAGTTCGGAACGTGGTTTTGAGCTACGTCAGGTTTCTGGGGGATGGCGCTTCTATAGTCATCCAGATCTTGCGCCGGTAGTTGAGAAATTTGTTCTGGATGGACAACAATCGCGTCTAACTCAGGCTGCGTTAGAAACCCTCGCCGTAATTGCCTATCGCCAACCAGTTTCAAGGGCCCGCGTGTCAGCGATCCGTGGTGTAAACGTCGAGGCAGTGATGAAGACTTTGGTAACAAGAGGGCTGGTTGAAGAGGCTGGAATTGAGCACGAAACCGGGGCAATTCTCTATTCGACCACCTCTTTTTTTCTAGAGAAACTGGGGCTAAACCATGTGGGAGATTTGCCAGCGTTGGCTCCTTTCCTACCAGATGTAGATGCGTTAGATGAGGTTCTTTCTACTCTTACTGACTGATCTCAGAAACCTCGCAATTGGTGTGTGGTGGCTTTTTGGCGTAATCTGCGCACAATCCACTGAATCCACCTATTCCACGCTGTTGAAGCAGTTGAAAAGAGGTCTAAAAATGGGGCTAATTCGTCTCCAAAAAATCTTGGCTGATGCGGGAATAGCTAGCAGGCGCGCAAGTGAGCAATTGATCCTTGATGGCAGGGTGAGCGTCGACGGAGTTCAAATATTCGAACTAGGCAGCAAGTTTGACCCAGAAATCTCTAATGTTGAGGTTGATGGTGAGGCAATAAAGCAAAATAAGACTAAAACTTACCTAGCGTTTTATAAACCTAGGGGTGTTATTTCCACCATGTCGGACCCTGAAGGGCGTCCTAATTTGGGGGATTATTTTAAGACCCGGAATGAACGTCTCTTTCACGTGGGTCGACTAGACCGGGAGAGCGAAGGGCTGATTCTTCTCACTAACGATGGCGCTCTTACACACCGAGCCACTCACCCCAGCTATGGCATGATCAAAAAGTACCTTTTAGAGATTGAGGGTCCTTTCACTAAAGAGAATATTGAGCAGTTGCTTGAAGGTGTGATTCTGGAGGATGGAATGGCCAGAGCTCTAGAAGTGAAGGTAATTAGAGAGATGAATCAGAAACACAGGTGGGTCGAGGTTTCCATCCATGAAGGGCGTTTTCACATTATCCGTCGGATGTTCGAATTCCTAGAGATTGAGGTTCTCAGATTGATCAGAACAGATTTTGGTCCGATTTCCATGGGGGACACGAAAGAGGGCCGGTGGCGCATGCTGAACACAGTCGAACTCGATTACCTATTTAAGGTTTTAAAGCTAAATTAATAAATCTAATTTACATTTAGCGAGATATAGTTATATCTATAAAATATAAGTTACTGAATATCGATAAAGATACATAAATCAGCGTAAAAGACGGAAAAATTATCTATAAATAGATATTATAGCCGATGTTAATAAATTGTCAGAGGTTTGTCGACTTTGATAAATAGATAGATATCGATAAAAAGGTAAAACAATTAAACTGTTTAAGGGTAAACGCGATTTCGACTGGTAGAGGTAGCATTGCCGAATGAAATCAGTACGAGCCTTCAGAGGTGCTACCCAGCTTCTCGCGGACGACAAGCTAGAAATGCGAAAAGCCGTCGTTGAGCTTTTGGAAGAGATTCTGCATGGGAATGAGATATCGAACGAGGATCTAATTTCAATTCTCTTTACAGCTACCCCAGACCTTAAATGCGAATTCCCAGCCGTGGGGGTCCGAATGTACGGAATTAGGGATGTCCCGCTTATTTGTGCACAAGAGATTGATGTGACAGGTTCGTTGCCCAGAACTATAAGGATTTTGATTCATGCGGAATCTAAGCTGCCGAGAGGCGAAGTAGCCCATAAGTATTTAAGAGGAGCCGAAATTTTAAGGCCGGATTTGGCCGAAGATGCAGACCTCAAGAGCGGCGAATAGTTTGGCTATAAAAGGCGCCGTCAAAATTGTTGGTTGCGGGTTGATTGGTACATCAATGGCGCTGCGCTTAAAAGAGCTAGGAATTCCCGTGATCCTCTCCGATTCAAGCAAGGAAAACCTTCTGTTGGCTCAGGATTTGGTGGGTTCTAACGTCGAAATCAAGAACTCTTTAGATCCAGAACTTATTATTGTTGCCACGCCCCCGAATGTGATTCTTGAGGTCATCAAAGGGGAATTTTTAAAGAACCCCAATTCTACATTTATAGATGTAAGCGGAATAAAGTCTAAACTTATTAATCAAGTTGAAGGTATATCGGCTCTCTCTGAATATTTTGTTTCGGTCCATCCCATGGCCGGCAGAGAAGTCTCTGGGCCGGAGAGCGCGAGGGCCGACCTTTTCGAATCTCGTGCTTGGATAATTTCTCAGACCCACAATTCAAATCAGCGAACCGTTGAATTTGCCGAGGAGTTAGGCGAATTGATGGGCGCGGCTATTTATAAGTTGGATCCCAGAACGCATGATTCTGTAATCGCTGCGATATCTCATCTACCACAAATTCTTAGTTCGGCCCTGGGTGGTACGTTGCAGAACGAGACTTCCTCACATTTGAATCTAGCTGGCCAAGGTTTGCGTGATGTCTCCCGCCTGGCAGATTCGGACCCAGATCTCTGGGTCGCTCTATTGGCTGGGAATGCGGAAGAGATTCTTCCGAAACTCGCTCTAGTCATAAATCGACTTTCCAAGTTGAGTCAAGCTCTTGAGTTGGGGGAGAAGCAAAGCATTAGAACTTTTCTATCGGAAGGCAGGGAGGGGCGTAACCGAATACCCGGCAAGCATGGATTAGCGAAACGAGACTACACATTTGTCCCAATTGTTATAGATGATAAACCTGGAGGACTGGCACGAATTTTCAATGAGTGCGCAGCTATTGATGTAAACGTTGAAGATTTAACAATGGAACATAGTCCTGGTCAAGCTGTAGGACTGATCACGCTGGCACTTTCAGAGAGTGATGCTATTAAGTTGCAAAAGCACTTAGTTTCAAAGGGTTGGTTGGCTCACGCACCTAGAAAGAACTAGAAAGCGTTAGAAAGCGTTAGAAAGCGTTAGAAAGCATAAGGAATTAAGGCAGTAAGGTTCACCTATGGCCGGAATAGTTGTAGCAATTGACGGTCCAAGTGGATCAGGTAAGTCGAGCACCGCTAAATCAATAGCAATTCGTGCAAATTGGAATCACTTGGATACTGGTGCGCTATATCGAGCCGCAACTTGGATTGCGTTAAAAGAGAACGTCTCTGAAGGCTGGGAGATTATTTCTGCGATTAAGAACCAACCGATTCGGTTCTCTTCCGACCCGAAGGATCCTAAAATATTTTGTGGAGACGTTGATGTTACGGATGAGATTCGTGGCGCGCGAATCACTGACAGCGTCAGTCAGATCAGCCAAATTCAAGAACTTAGAGCATTCTTAGTTGATATGCAGCAAACAATTATTAATAATTGTGAGACAGGAATTGTTGTTGAGGGTAGAGATATCGGGACTGTGGTTGTTCCAGATGCGGATCTAAAGGTGTTTCTATACGCGGACTTGCAAGCTCGAACAATGCGTCGTGAAGCTGAAGAAATAGTTGCAGATAAACCTATTGACGTTGCAGCGTCATTGAATAACCGGGATCTTATTGATTCAACAAGGAAGATTTCACCGCTTCGACCTGCGGAAGATGCGCTAGAGCTTGATTCCACGGAACTGGATCTGAAAGAAGTTGTAGAAGTTATTTGGGAGTGGTTGACCCGCAAAAATCTTTTGGGGCTACCAAAAGTTGCAGTTATAGGCAGACCAAATGTCGGAAAATCCACGCTGGTTAATCGAATTATTGGACGCCGTGAAGCTATCGTTGAGGATACTCCTGGCGTAACCCGCGATCGTGTTAAGTATGAAGCCGAATGGAATGGTCGCAGATTTATTTTGATAGATACAGGTGGTTGGGAAGTTGCACCCGAAGGTATTTCGGAGAAAATAACCGCTGGTTCAGAAGCAGCGATTGCAGAATCGGATATTGTACTTTTCGTAATCGATTCACAAGTAGGCGCGCTAGATGAAGATGAATCTCTCGTAAGTTTGCTTCGCAAATCTAAAAAGAAAGTTATTGTGGCGGCGAATAAAGTGGATGGACCAACTGAAGAGGCAGATGCTCATGCGCTCTGGAATTTAGGTTTTGGTGAGCCACGATTTGTTTCTGCACTACATGGTCGTGGCAGTGGTGATTTATTGGATTATCTTGTAAAAGAGTTGCCAGAGATTGGTTCCGAGAAAGCAGATGATGGTTTCCGTAGAATTGCTTTAGTGGGCCGTCCTAACGTTGGAAAATCCAGTTTGTTGAATATTCTTGCCGGTGAATCTCGGGTAATCGTTGACGATGTGGCTGGCACGACTCGAGATCCGGTAGATGAACTTATTGAAATTGGTGGATCCACTTGGCGTTTTATCGACACAGCTGGAATTCGCAAACGGGCACGCCAAGATAGTGGAACTGATTATTACGCCTCGCTTCGAACTGCCACAGCGTTGGAGCGAGCCGAAGTAGCAGTGGTTGTACTTGATGCCTCTGTTCCCTTGACTGAACAAGATTTGCGAATAGTTAGCATGGTGGAAGAAGCTGGTCGTGGTCTGGTAATTGTTATGAATAAATGGGATTTAGTTGACGAAGAACGACAGCTCCAATTGGATAAGGAGTTAGAGCGAAATCTCGAACGCTTTCCCTGGGCACAACGAGTTAACGTTTCAGCAAAAACGGGTTGGCATCGTGATCGTCTGGCACCTGCTCTTAGAACTGCCATTTCTAGTTGGGAGAAGCGGGTTCCAACTAGCAAGTTGAACTCATTCCTCGGGGCTCTAATTGCTGCGACTCCACCTCCGGTGCGCAGTGGCAAACAACCAAAGATTCGGTTCGCAACTCAGGCAGCTATTTGCCCTCCAAAATTTGTCGTCTTCGCTAGTGAGTTTGTTGAAACTGCCTATCGACGCTTTATCGAGCGTAGGCTGCGTGAAGAATTTGGTTTCCCAGGAACACCAGTAGAAGTTGTCGTCAAGGTTAAAGAGCGGGATTAATCTTGTTTGCACGAAATGAAATCATGACTATCCCGAATGCAATTACGGGAGTTCGGGCCCTAGGAATTCCACTCTTTCTCTGGTGTTACCTAGGCCTTAACAACGTTGCTCTATCTTTAGTGGTTCTTGTAGTTGGTGCGATTTCAGATTATTTTGATGGCAAAGTAGCCCGAGCTTTGCACCAGGAATCAAAACTTGGAGCGATGCTAGATCCAACAATTGATCGGGCCTATATCGCTGCAACTGCGATCGCCTTGGTTATAAATGATGTAGTTCCACTCTGGTTATTACTCGTACTAGTAGGACGAGATATTTGGGTCGCACTTGCTCTTCTCATAAAGAGGCGTAACGGGAGTGGCGTATTCGAGGTTACCTTTCTCGGCAAAGCAGCAACATTTAATCTGCTCTATGCCTTTCCATTCCTTCTGCTTGCGGGAGAATCTGGGGCTGGTCGGATTTTCTCAATTATTGGTTGGACTTTCGCTATTTGGGGTGTCGGTCTATATTTGGTCACCGCGCTGCAGTACACATATATGGCGCTTAATAATTCTAAATAACTTAATGCAGGGCTTAGGTTTTAACGTTAGGGGAGAAGATGTCGTCAGTTCCGGATCATTTGCAGTACACAAGTGAGCACGAGTGGGTTGCTGCGGGTGTAAATACAAATACCTTTCGAATTGGGATCACGGATTTCGCACAGAGCGCGCTTGGTGACATTGTTTATATCCAACTTCCAAAATTAGATAGTGCGGTAACTGCTGGAGCTGTATGCGGGGAGATCGAGTCGACTAAGAGCGTTTCAGAAATCTATTCACCGCTAACGGGAAAGATTGTGGCGGTTAACGGGGAGTTAGATTCCGCGCCCGAATCTATCAACGCAGATCCATATGGAAAAGGTTGGATTGCAGAAATAGAGATTGAAGGACCGGCTCCAACGCTGATGACTCCCGAGCAATATAGGGGCATTACCGCTTGACCCCTTTGCTTTGAATGAATAGTGTCAGCCTATAGTTGAACCTAACGGTTTGAGGTTTATAGATTATTGGGGGTTTAAAAGTGGTTACAACACCATCAGATACCCCAGATATCCCAGGTGGTAAATCAAATTCGAAAGATATTGATCTCACAAGCACTCTTCACATCTCATCTTTGCGGTCAGTGCCAGATCCCCAATCTGACAATTCCCTTCTTGACGCACTGACCTCGGAAGAGTTTAATATTTTGAAGGATCTAGCCAAAGATTGTGCAATGTTTATTTCTCTAGCCGGGCCCGGAAAAGGTGCGAGGTTTCTACTCAACAGTGATTGCGTAACGATTGGTAGAGAATCGTCGAGTGAAATTTTTCTAGATGATGTAACAGTTTCTAGGAAGCATTGCCAAGTTCTTCGAACGCGGAATGGATCAGTAACAAGCTTTGAGATTGAAGATTTGAAGAGTTTGAATGGCACATATGTAAATGCAATCTCTAAGGTTAAAACTTCCCTTAACCACGGTGATGAAGTCCAAGTAGGCAAATATCGATTAACTTTCTTCAGCCCGGTCTCGGGTCAGAGAACTAACGAAATTCAATAAGGGGAGTACATGAGCGTTCCAGCGCGTGCCTATTTAAGCATCGGTGAAGTTTTAAGCAAGCTTCGTGTTGAATTTTCGGATATTACAATATCTAAAATTCGCTTTCTTGAATCTGAAGGGCTAATTGATCCGCAGCGCACGCCTTCTGGTTATCGCAAATTTACAAGTGTTGATCTCGAGAGATTACGTTACGTCTTAGCAGCGCAACGCGATCAGTATCTACCCCTGCGAGTTATCAAAGAGAATTTAGATGCTCTGGATCGCGGACTTACCCCATCGGAGAAACCCGGATCTCCAGCAGCACCTCGTCTGGCAACAATCGATGGTGAATTCGCGCCCTCAAATTTTATACATGACAGTCAACTGCGGTTATCGCGGGAAGAGCTTTTACAATCATCCGGGTTACTCGAAGCACAATTGGCACAAATTGAATCATTCGGTCTGGTAGAAATGAAGGGTCGCTATTTTGATGCGGATGCACTTGCGGTTTCCAGAACTGTTGCCGAATTAGCATCATTTGGAATTGAAGCTCGTCATCTTCGTAGTTTCAAAACTGCCGCAGATCGCGAAGTCGGATTAGTCGAACAAGTAATTACGCCGTTGCTCCGCCAAAAGGGTTCAGATGCTCAGGCCAGAGCAGAAGAAGTTCAACGTGAACTTGCCTCACTCTCTATTCGTTTGCATGCTGCATTGGTTGCATCCGGATTACATCGAACAAAATAGCTTCGCTCGTTTATGAAATATCACTTAGTTGAAGTTGTTGGAGTTCGAGTTGAGATGCCATCTAATCAGCCGATAGTTTTACTCAAAGAAGTTGAGGGGATTCGATATCTGCCGATCTGGGTAGGTGCAACGGAGGCCACCGCGATTGCTTTCGCTCAGCAAGGTTTAGTACCACCACGACCTTTAACCCATGATCTTATGAAAACAATTATCGAGAATCTAAGTTCTCGAGTTGATTCGGTTCAACTAACCGAATTGCTCGATGGCGTCTTCTATTCGAAGATCATTTTCGATGCCGGGATTGAAGTTTCGGCTAGACCCAGTGATGCTATTGCTCTGGCGCTACGGAGCGGGGCCTCAATTTTGGCCTCTGAGAAGCTCTTCGAGGATGCTGGAATCGAAATTCCGGACCAATCAGATGATGAGGTTGAGGCCTTTCGGGAGTTCCTGGACCAGATAAACCCGGAAGACTTTTTAGCCTAACCCTCAAGGAAAGATTTAAGGTTTAGCGTGTCGGTCATTGCTCCGAGGCTGCTTGCGAACTAGCCTTCTCTTAAATCCGATAAGGATCTTCCCCCATAGAAGTGAGTTCGAAATGTCTCTAGTGAGTGACCCTTCGGCACCTGAAATTGGTTACCGTGGTGCAACTGCATGTACTGCAGCCGGAATTACTTATCGTCAATTAGATTATTGGGCAAGAACAGGTCTGGTTAAACCAAGTGTTCAAGGCGCAAGTGGATCTGGTTCGCAGAGACTCTATGGCTTTCGGGACATTTTAGTTTTGAAAATTGTAAAGCGCTTATTGGATACCGGGGTCTCACTCCAGAATATTCGTTCCGCCGTGGAACATTTGCGGTCACGAGGAATTAGCGATTTAGAGCGGATGACACTTATGAGCGATGGGGCAACAATTTACGAATGCGCTAGCGCGGATGAAATCATTGACTTACTGCAAGGTGGTCAGGGAGTTTTTGGCATTGCAATTGGTAAAGTTTGGAGCGAGGTTGAGGGTTCTCTAGCAACTCTGCAGGGGGAGAACGCTTCAACTGGAGAGAGCGTAATCGGGAGTTCTGGTTTAGAATCAGCCACTGACGAACTTTCAAATCGAAGAAATCGTAAGCTAGCCTAAATTTATTCCTTCCCCAAGGAATTGAAGCTGGAGTTGAAGCTTAGGTTTCACTAATTCTAAGGGGAGTGCATTGATGAGTTCGCTCCGTTCCAATTTCTCTGACCGCCATATCGGGCCAGATGCAAAACAAGTCCAATTTATGTTGGATGAGTTATCTGAGAAGGACTTGGAAGTATTTATTGCAAAGGTGGTTCCGGCGAATATTGCTTTGGCCCAGAAGATTTCTAGCGTTCTTCCAGAAGCAATTTCTGAAGTAGAAGCCTTATCGGAACTTCGGCAGTTAGCCTCAGAAAATAGAGTTGTTAAATCTTTAATTGGACTGGGTTATTACGGAACAATTACGCCACCAGTGATTTTACGAAATGTTTTGGAGAATGCGGCCTGGTACACCGCGTATACGCCTTATCAGCCGGAGATTAGTCAGGGAAGATTAGAAGCAATATTTGCTTTTCAAACAGTCGTAACTGATCTAACTGGATTGGATGTTGCGAATGCTTCAATGCTTGATGAAGCAACCGCTGCTGCAGAATCTATGACTCTTGCCAGACGAGTGTGGCAGGGGAGTGATGATTCGATTTTTCTCGTCGATAGTGGTTTACACACTCAAATTAAGGCGGTTATTGCCACTCGTGCCGCACCGCTCGGTATAGAAATTGTAGAAATTGCACCGAATAAAAGTGAGATAAGCGCAATAACGAAGCCAATTTTTGGCGCCATTTTCGCGCAGGTTTCCAGCGATGGGGAAATTCGCGATCTAGTTGAGGCAATAGATTTGGTTCATTCGAATTCTGGTCTCGCAGTCATGGCTTGTGATCTATTAGCGCTAACTATTTTTAAGTCGGCTAAAGAGGTCGGGGCCGATGTCGCTATTGGTTCTGCTCAACGTTTTGGTGTTCCAATGGGCTTCGGCGGACCACACGCGGGATTTATGGCGGTACGAAACGGCTTAGAACGTTCTCTGCCGGGCAGATTAGTCGGGCAAAGTGTTGATTCACACGAAAACCCCGCACTCCGGTTAGCGTTGCAAACTCGTGAACAACATATCAGACGAGATAAAGCGACATCGAACATATGTACTGCTCAGGTTCTACTCGCCGTTATATCGGCGTTCTACGCGATGTGGCACGGACCGCAGGGTCTATCTGAGATTGCAAAACAAATACGTGGAAAATCTTTTGCACTTAGAAGCGCTCTTAAAGAACAGGGCTTAGGGGTACTGGATGGTGAAATATTCGACACATTTATTATCGAAGGTGTCGATGCTAATTCGATTGCAAAGAGATTGTTTGAAGTAGGTTTCAACGTCAGAATCAGAAGCGCAGATTCATTAGGAATTACAATCGACGAAACGATTTCCGAAGAAGATCTACGAGTCATTTCTTCTGCCTTTGGAGCAAAATATTCCAGCGCTTTGGTACCTAATATTAAATTGGGTTTTGCTCGGGAAGGCAAATTTTTAGAACATCCACTGTTCAATACTTATCACTCTGAAACTTCGATGCTACGTTACCTAAGAAGCCTCGCTGATCGAGACCTTGCTTTGGATCGAACAATGATCCCACTTGGTTCATGCACGATGAAACTAAATGCAACTACCGAGATGATTCCAGTAACCTGGCGTGAATTTTCGGATCTACATCCATTTGCTCCAGCTGAACAGAGTATTGGCATTGGAAAAGTAATCGATCAACTTTCTTCTTGGTTGATATCGATAACTGGTTACGACGCAGTTTCCTTGCAGCCAAATGCGGGTTCTCAAGGGGAATTCGCCGGGTTATTAGCTATTCGGAATTACTTAGATTCCAAAGGCGAGCACGCGCGAAATATTTGCTTGATTCCTTCTAGCGCCCACGGTACTAATGCGGCAAGTGCGGTCATGGCGGGAATGCAGGTTGTCGTTATCGCTTGCGACGAGGAGGGAAATGTAAGTGTTGATGATCTAAAGCTGAAGATATCTGAATACCACGAAACTTTGGCAGCACTTATGGTTACGTATCCATCAACGCACGGAGTATTCGAGGAAGCAATCTCAAAAATTTGTGGACTCATCCATGCTGCTGGGGGACAGGTATATGTCGATGGTGCGAATTTAAATGCACTCGTCGGATTGGCGAAACCAGGGGAGTTTGGCGCAGATGTTTCACACCTAAATTTGCATAAAACATTCTGCATTCCTCATGGTGGGGGCGGACCAGGTGTAGGTCCCGTAATTGCCAAGGCTCATCTAGCGCCATTCTTACCAAATCATCCGATGGATAAAACAAGTGGGCCTGTAACTGGGCCTGGTCCGGTTAGTTCGGCGCCATTTGGTTCTGCTGGAATTTTGCCTATTTCATGGAGTTACATTCGAATGATGGGCGGAGATGGATTAACCAAGGCAACACAGATTGCGATTTTGTCTGCAAATTACCTTGCCGCAAAGTTAGATCCCCATTTCCCAGTTCTCTATCGCGGGAAGAATGGATATATCGCACACGAATGCATAATTGATTTGCGCGGCATAACTAAGGCAACGGGGGTTACCGTTGATGACGTAGCTAAGCGTTTAATGGACCACGGCTTCCATGCACCAACAGTTAGTTTCCCGGTAGCTGGAACGATGATGATTGAGCCAACCGAGTCTGAAGATTTGCGCGAAATGGATAGATTCATCAATGCAATGGTTCTTATTCGCGCTGAGATTGCGGATATCGAAAAAGGGGAGTTAACCGTAGAAGAATCCCCGCTGCGATTTGCTCCGCATACCAGCGCTGATTTACTTCGTAGCGATTGGGATCGAAAATATTCTAGAGAAGTCGGTGCCTTCCCATCTGGTACAAATTCTGAATTAGGAACGATTGGAAAATATTGGCCAACTGTTGGGCGTATTGATGGGGTTTACGGGGACAGGAACTTAGTTTGCTCATGTTTACCGATAAGCGAGCTCGCAATCAACTAGCGGGCTGGAGCAGATATTTCTGACATAATGTAGATTATCGGCGATATATTCCCGTTATCGCACGCCCAATACCAAGCTTAGTTACATACCCGAAGGCCTCAATGGCTATTCCTAAGCTCATTTTCGACTCTCCGGCTATCCGTTCGATAAATGTAATTGGTACTTGAATCGACCCAGCACCTGCCGCATCAGCAGCCATTGCCATTTCAATCTGAAAACAATATCCAGTTGCATCCATATCTTTAAGCTTCAACGAATTTAGAAGTTCCGCACTGTAGATGCGAAATCCTCCAGTTAAATCATTTAGATCGATCCCAAGAGCCACTTTGGCATAACGAGTTCCGGTTTTAGAGAGCAATTGTCGCGACTTTGGCCAATTAACAACACAACCACCGGGCATCCAACGAGTTCCTAAAATCAACGCGTTGCTTGAAGATATCGCTGCAAACATTGCCGGCAGATCTTCTACGCGATGTGAACCATCGGCATCCATCGTAGCTATATGAGTGTATTGCGGATCTGCTAATACCTTAGAGAATCCCGCTCGATAAGCCGGACCGATACCACTCTTATTTGGACGTCGCAAAACATGGACCCACGGTATCCGCAAATTTTCTACTATATCTGCAGTTTGATCTGGTGAATTATCATCTATTACAACTAGATCGAATTGATATTGCGAATTAGTCCGAAAGATAGTTAATTTACTAAGAAGTTCAACTATTGAAACCGCTTCATTATAAGTTGGTATCAGTATTGCTATTTTATTCATCCAAGCAACCGATCAATGAAAGTTTTCTTGCTATTAAGTTCTAGATCTCCGACTAAAAAAGACTTTATATTCTCTCGAGTTTGGCTGAGCACTCGGCCATTATTATCGATAAATGCCGATATTCCAATAGTAGAAACACTTAATATGTAACGAGAATGTTCGACCGCTCTGATTCGTGTGATGGCAAGTTGTTGTGCACTTTGAGCAGTATCTGAGAATGTCGCACTATTAGTCTGCACAATAAGCGCCTGTGAATTTAGTGCCATATCGCGAACCAAATCATCTTGAATTATTTCGTAACAAATAATTGGAGCTAATTTTGCACCTGAAATCGTGTGTACGACTCGTTCATTGCCAGACACGAAATCGTTAACGTTTCTGGCCAGTGGGCTCACTAACTCTGCTAATTTACGTAGAGGGATATATTCTCCGAAGGGTGTCAAACCGCGTTTAATATAAACACTTTCGCGAGTACCAGTTTTTGAGTACGCGATTGAGGCATTTTCCGGACTCCCTTCCCGTCGTTGTACCACGCCGGCGATAAGCGGTGTTTGCAACTCTTTTGTTAGAGAAGTTATATCTGCAGCAACTTCAGGAAATTGTCGGGGATCAATATCAATAGCATTTTCAGGCCACACTATTGCGTCATAGGTTTTTTGTGCGAATTCCCGAGTCGCATCGCGATGTAGATTAAATACCGCTTGCGCCCGAGAATTGAAATCCAAACCAACGCTTGGTGTATTGCCTTGTACGGCCAGTAGCCGAACCGAACCACTCCCCTGCGGATTATTAGGTATGAAATTGATTGCTATAAAGGCTATTGCAATAATCAATACTCTCTTAGCAGTAAATTCAATCAAAAGTGTGGCAACTAGAACCGTAAAGGCTGAAAGAGCTAAAACACCACCCAGGGAAACTATTGGCAAGGCCGGAGATTCGACTTGGCTAAATGCGATACGTGTCCAGCCGAATCCACCAAATGGAGCGCGCGCTCTAAATTCTTCCATAAGTAGCAAAGTTATAGCGCTCCACCAAATACTGTGTGATCTTTTATAAATCCAACCGATTGGAATATAGAACAGCGCCTGTAGCGATGCGAGCAATAACCAAGGAAATGCACCAACGTATTTCCCGCTCCAATGCAGGACGATTGCGTTCAAAATCAAACCAAAAATCAGACTATGCAGTATTGGTTTTGCACTGTTTCGTAGTTTTCTAAAGAAAAGGGCAAAGCCGAGAATCGCTAAATACCAGATAGCAATTGGTTCAAATGCAGCACTGACAAAAAAAGCTGCGATAAGTATGGTTACCATCCAAGAGCAGCAATCAATCTATCGACGCTTGTGCCTAGGCCATAATCTTTCTGGTATTGATAAATCTCATCCAAACTCTTAGGCCGCTTGGGCAGTTTAAGATCTAGTTCTGGAAGCGGTACATCGAGGGCACAATGAACCAATTTCGGCGCGATTTTTGCATAAGCGCTAGATTCCAACAATTTCTTTCGGGCGTTTGGTGTCAATCTCTCGTCAGAATTGTCAGCCGCAATCATTACATCTTCAAGATTTGTGAATTGTTTCGCAATGACAGCGGCACCTTTTTCACCGATTCCCCTAATCCCGGGCAAACCATCTGATGCATCACCTCTAATCATTGCGAAAAGGGCGTAACGCTCCCCCGGTATGTCATATTTGTCTGCGATCCATTTGAGATCGACATGATCATGGTTTGAAATACCTTTAGCCAAATAAACGACAGATATCTTTCTAGCATCGTCAACTAGTTGGAAGAGGTCTCGATCACCCGTGACAATCTTGATTGGGCCCTTCTCTTTGACGGCATATGAAGCCATCACATCATCTGCCTCGTAGTCATCAACACCAACTAAGGGAATTCCGAAAGCTTCGAGCAAGTCGAGCAGAATGGGAATTTGTGGCCCCAAAGTGTCAGGCTCTTCCTCTTCACCCTCAACATCCAAACGATTCGCCTTGTATTCAGGAAACAATTCAACGCGCCAGCTTGGTCGCCAGTCCCCTTCGATACAAGCGACGATCCGATTTGGTTTATAAATATTCATCAAGCGCGCTGTCATATCTAAGTAGCCACGAATGGCATTTACTGGCTCACCACTCGGTGAAAGCAGGGTGTCTGGCATTCCAAAATATGCGCGATACCAAAGTGAAGCGCTATCTAAGAGCATTAGGGTCATACAACTGCCCCTGCATATGCAATAACTCCACGATCTATTCGACTTAGAGCATCAGAAACTAATGGCGAAAGATGCGGAGAAGCGATTGCAATCTGTCGAAGTAAATCGATAATCTGTTTCATAGAGCGCACGAAATCTCCAACTGTTAACTCGGTTCCCTTTAAAATTGCTGTTAGGGAATGACCACTCGCCCATCTGTATGATGCCCAGCAAAATCCGGCATCTGGTTCACGAATAGGTTCGAGCCCCAAATCTGTTTCAAGATCGTTAATTTCTACCCAAGTTTTAACCAAGTCAGCAAGCACATCTTCAACGTTACCTCTTGGCAATTTCGGTTGGCTCTCTTTGCGACTTTCGTGCACAAAGACCGAAACGATAGACACAAGTTCGGCCGCCGTCAATTGGCTAAAAGCCTCTCTTCGAATCATCTCGGCGATAAGTAAATCTGTTTCCCCATAGATCTTAGAGAGCAACTTTCCACTCGGAGTTATAACGTCATTTGAAAGGTAACCAAATTTCTCGAGCATAATCTTGATTAAATCAAATCTTCTAGCAATTACGTGGGTGCGATTGGCTACCCGAGTTTTAAGTCCATCATTTTCGCGCTGCAACCTATCGGCTCTTTCAGCAATACGGGCATGTGTTTCACGATCACTACAACCATGACAGGAATGATTTCGAAGAGCTTTACGAGCATCGGCAATCTTCTCCTCCTCAAACTCCCTAGCCTTACGTTTTTTAGTTGAGAGACCTTTCTCAAGTTCCTTGATCCCGAATCTAATCTGAGCATATTCCACGAAGTCACCAAGATGGCAACTGATCTCAGATTCCAATTCTTTAATTGCTTCAGTATTGCGGTGAATCTGGCGAGCCAGACCTACAACTGCTTTATCTGCTTGAAATTGTGCAAATGAAGATTCGAGTGAGGTTCGCGCTCGTTGTGCGCCAAATTGTGAGATTAGATTTATTGTCATGTTGTAAGTTGGTTTAAATGAACTTTTTAGAGGGTAGGTTCGAGTAGAAGCTAATCCCGCTGCTGATGCGCTATCGATATCTTTATTCCAAAGGATTACTGCATTTCCTTCGATATCAATTCCTCGGCGTCCAGCGCGTCCGGTTAACTGCGTGTACTCCCCCGGTGTTACCGAAACATGGGATTCACCATTCCACTTTGTTAATTTTTCTAATACGACGGTTCTTGCTGGCATGTTTATACCTAAAGCCAGAGTTTCAGTTGCGAATACCGCCTTGATTAACCCTCTTTGAAATAACTCTTCTACGCACTCTTTAAATGCCGGCAAGAGACCAGCATGGTGAGCTGCGATTCCGCGCTCTAAAGAATCGACCCATTCGTGATATCCAAGGACAATCAAGTCATCTTCAGGCAACGTCTTTGTTTTTTCAGTAATCACTTGTCGAATTTCAGATCTTTCTTCGGCGTTAGTAAGCCTTAGCCCAGAAGCTACACATTGACGCACCGCGTTATCACACTGCGCTCTTGAAAAGATAAATGTTATCGCTGGCAATAACCCCTCTCGGTCCAATTTTTCAATCACATCAGAACGACCAAGCGCCTTTATTGTCGGCGTTATCTGCGCGTTATCGCGCCATTGCTTCTTTCCTTGGCCTCCGCCATATCTGGTCTTCACGCTACGAAGTGATTCCTTCTCTAGCCTCAAAATTTCCGGATTTACCTTTGTGTTGGCCGAAAATAGATCCAGCAATCGATTTCCAAAGAGCACATGTTGGTATAACGGGACCGGGCGGATTTCACTGACAATCACTTTCATCTCACCGCGAACTGTTTGGAGCCAATCACCGAATTCCTCTGCGTTTGAAACTGTTGCCGAGAGCGCAGCGACTTGAATGCTTTCAGGCAAGTGAATCAAGATTTCTTCCCAAACGGCACCGCGAAAACGATCTGCTAAATAATGAACTTCATCCATCACAACAAAACGCAGATCCGAGAGGGTTTTGGATGAGGAATAAATCATATTCCGCAAGACTTCGGTAGTCATGATTACGATGGGGGCTTCAGAATTAATACTCGTGTCCCCTGTTAATAATCCGACGTTGCTTTCTCCGTACATTGCGCATAAATCTTGATACTTCTGATTAGAGAGCGCCTTTATTGGCGTTGTGTAAAAGCACTTCTTTCCAGTGGTGATTGCTAGATGCGCGGCAAATTCGCCGACAATAGTTTTACCTGCTCCCGTAGGTGCCGCTACTAAGACAGATTTACCGCTCTCTAGGGCATGGCAACCTTGGATTTGAAATGAATCGATCTCGAATGGGTACCTAGCAATGAATGCGCTAGTAGCTGAGTGCGCACCTTTAACCTTAGCTTGAGCAAATCTCTCCGAAGGAGTCAACATTAAACTGCACCACAAGCACGTACGTTGCATTTTCCGACAGCGGAAATAATGAAAATCAATACCTTTTTAACCGTCATTATTGACAGATCGTTTTCGTCTCGACTTATCAACTAAGAGAGCGATTCCGCCTGCCGCCAAATAAAGGATTGTTAGTGGAACGGCTAGGAAAAACATTGTGATTGGATCTCCTGTTGGTGTGGCGAGGGCAGAGAATAAAGTGATAGCAAATATCGCATAGCGCCATGGTTTTAAGATCGAGTGGCCACTTAATATACGAGCGAGATTGAGTGATACGAGAAATACCGGAAGTTCAAAAGCGATTCCAAAGACGAATATCAATTGCATAACAAAACTAAGATAGTCATCGAATTTCACTAAATTGGATAGCGAAGTGGGAGTAAAGCTTAGAAGGACATCAACTGCTATGGGCAGAACTAGATAACCAGCAAATACCCCTATTGCGAAAAAAGGAACAGCGAATAGCACGAAAAAAATAGAATTTCGTTTCTCTCTCTTATGCAATCCGGGTGCAATGAAGGCCCAAAGTTGATACAGCCAAACAGGTGAAGCGATTAGAACTCCTAAAATTATTGAGAGTTTGAATTTGAGATCGATTGGACCCAAAACACCATTTATATAGAGAACCCCGCAGGTATTTGAGCCGGAATCTGTCGCCTGTTGGAGATCACATATTGGCGCCGCTAACCTATTTATTATGTTGTCGTAAAGAAACCAGCCAACAAAGCTAGATAAACCAATAGCTAGAGCAGACTTGAAAAGGCGCTTGCGCAATTCATTAAAGTGAGAGAGCAATGGCATCGCTCTAGCCGAATCTCTCTTCATTTGATTTCCAACCAGATATCGTAAAAATTACGAGTCGGACTTTGTAGCGTCGCCTTTGTCGTCTTTGTCGCTTTTGTCGTTGCCATCCTTCATCTCGCTCTTAAATATTTTCAGCGATTTTGCAATCGATTTAGCTGAATCAGGCAACTTCTTAGCACCGAATAAAAGAACGAACACAACTGCAACTATGACGAAATGCCAACCTTCAAGTCCGCGTAGCATCTTCTCTTCCTCGCTTCTGTTAGATCCTTGATAGAGCCTGATAATGCTGGTTCAAATACTAGTTCCAAATCTGCTCCCTAGCCCAAATTAACTGCAGGAACCCTCCCGAATAACCCTATTTCCCCAGATAAACCTTTTGGATGGCCTGTACTCGAGAAGTAATATCGTTCGCAAGTTCAAGGGGTTCTTTTACTGAGATCCCTCCGCCAAAGCCAAGAACAGTGCGCACTAGCCAATCCGAATCCACAGGATTGAGTTTCACAAGAAGCTCTTCGCTTCCAGAAACTTCTTCAATATTTTTAATAATTGCTCGATTGTCCTCGACGAAATTCCTTGCACTTTTATTGATTAGAATTACCGCACCTTCCTGTTCCAAGATTAGATCTCTTTGGCCTGGCGCTCCACTAACATCGGAATTTCCAAGCAGTTCACAACTGATAATACGATCTAAACGAAATGTTCTGTCCGCGTTGGAGGTTTGACACCAGGCGTTCAAGTACGTGGCTTGATTGGCTCGATAAATTTCGAGCGGAAATATTATTCTCTCAGTCCGTTCATCTTTGTTCCCGCTTAGATAGACAATACGAAGGGTCGATGATTTAGAAATCGCTCTCTCTAAATCTTGCAAGAACGGACTATCGTCAAAATCCTGCACCACCACGAATGGATTTTCAAATTGTAGGCTTGAAAGCAATTTTGTCTGTAGTTCTTCGATTTCATTACGCAGTGCATCGCTCCTCATAGATTTAAGCAAATCAAGAGATACCAGAATAGATACCATCTCACTTCTTCCCATTTTGCGTGGCCGCTTAAAACTTTGTGGATCTGAAACTGTCACATATCCATCTTCGTAGTACATATCGATTAGTTCCAGAGGTGTATATCCAGGTAAGCCACACATATGTATAAGAACGAGATCCTGATTAATCTGTTTCTCTGTTACTCCAAAAACATTGGCTAATTCAGTTATCGAAATCCCTTGGTGCTCCAAGAGATAGGGAACGAGATCTAATGCACGAGCTGTTCGTTCTAGGGCTGATTCATTCACTTGACCACACCTCCAAGCAACACAAGCAGCGCGTTTTGTAACGATACCGGTTCGATGATTTTGATATTAGTTTCATACCAGATTAGTTCTCGCAAGAATGTAATCTCATTTTCATAACTCAATTCGAAAGTTTCGTACTCACCATCTTGTTCTATAAACGTGCCCCTATTACGGAGTATGAGGGCGGAATCCTTTCGGATATTTATCTTTGCGCGGTGCAATACGGCGACATCGCTCTTAGGTAAAAAAGCAGCGGCTTCGAAATTAGTCGGAATCTGGAACTCATTTCTCTTTTTAGAGATATCAATTCCAGAAACCAGCCTCGATAACTTGAAGAGTCGAATCTCCTTTCGATCCAAATCCATCCCGATCAAATACCAAAAACCATTCCAGAAAAGAACTCGATAGGGTTCCAAGTGCCTAATCTTTAAAGTAGTTGAATCGTAAGAAAAGGTCACTTTAGATCGCTGATTTATAGCCGTCGAAAGCTCCTCTAAAACTTGAGTCGGGTTCTCAAAGCGATATTTTATTCGGAAATCAAAATCAACAGCCGCAGGAATACCAAGTGACTGTAATTTACGAATCCCCGATTGTGCGCTGGGGGCAAGTATCGAATCATTCCAATAGTTTGAAGCGATAGAAATAAGTGCCAGTTCCCGTCCGGTCAATTCTGGAACAACTAATTCATATGATTTCCGTGGGATTCGATAGCCCGGCTCATCCTCAAAAAAAACATCCAAATCCCCTACTTCGATCTCAATTCCGAGTGATCTGAGGTCATCTTTATCCCGTTCGAACATCCGTTCCTTGGCTTCCTGTGTACCTTTATAGCCAGCGACGTTCTCGAGAATCTCGGACTTCGTTAAGTATCTTTTAGTCGCCAGAAGAGCCAATGTGAGATTAATTAGGCGCTCTGTTTTGTTGTCTGACACAAGAAAACCCTAGTGGTTTGATAACCTACGTGCATTAATAACTAGGTGAAGAGTCGAGAACTCTTTCGATTTCAATTGGAGAACTATGGGTAGCTTACGTTTAAGTGGATTAACGGGTAACAAGCGGTTAATTATCACGGTCGTCTTATCGACAACCTTACTCTTGACCTCTTGCACATTAGACGGCGGGACTGGCAGCGGAAATAAGGAGCAATCAATGGCAAGCAGTGAACGTGAATACCTCTCGGTTTCAGATAACGCTGGTGCAGAACCGACAATAGGACAACCCGTTGGAACCGCACCTACAGCTCTTGTAACAAAAGATATTCTCGTTGGTAGCGGAGCCGAGGTTCTGCCAACATCAACGTTAACTGTTCACTATGTTCTTATCTCTTGGAAGACCGGAAAGGTACTTCAATCTTCTTGGACTGGGCAGCCAGCAATATTTCCACTCAGTGGCGTAATAAAAGGATGGCAAGAAGGAATGCCTGGGATGAAGGTGGGCGGTCGACGCTTACTCGTCATCCCGCCAGATTTGGCATACGGTCCATCGGGTTCCGGACCAATCGGTCCAAATGAAACACTTGCATTTGTTGTTGATGTTGTAAACGTAAATTAAAAAACGTTAACTTTCAGCCTCGCTCGTTCCATAGGCGCCTTTGGACGGTCTGCGGCGACGAGCAGGGGCAATGGTATTTGGCGCAAGACGTCTAGCCATAATCAAAAATGCAGTGTGTCCGATCATTCTATGTTGTGGTCGAACTGCAAGACCTTCATGATGCCAACCACGAACAATAGTTTCAGTACTTTCGGGTTCTGTGAAATTTCCAGATGATTTTATCGCTTCGGCCGTCTGAGAAAGTTGAGTCGTGGTTGCGACATATGCAATAAAGACTCCCCCAGGTACAAGTACTTCGCCAGCCATTTGAACGCATTCCCAAGGCGCCAACATATCTAGAACTACTCGGTCATACATCTGGGCATGTCCAAATTCTTGAACTGCCCCAAGTTGTAGATTCCAATTAACAGGTTTTACTCCAAAAAAATTATTTATATTCTTTTCGGCAATAGTTGCGAACTCTTCACGTTTTTCAAATGAATCTAAGCTACCTTGCTCTCCAATCGCCCGTAATAGTGAGATTGATAGTGCGCCTGAGCCAACACCAGCTTCCAAAACTCGAGAACCAGGTGCTATGTCCGCGAAGCCCAAAATCATTGCGGCATCCTTCGGATAAACAATCGTTGCACCGCGAGGCATCGCTAAAACATAATCGGCTAGTAGGGGTTTGAAAGCCAAAAATTTCAAACCACCAGTGGTTTCTACTACAGACCCTTCCGGCAGACCGATAACCTCGTTATGAACGAGCCATCCGTTATGTGTGTGCCACTCTTGATTTAATTGCAGGGTAATTGTGTGCATCTTGCCTTTAGCGTCAGTCAATTGAACCCGATCGCCAACTTTGAAATTGCGATCAATTGAATTCATTGGGAAATCCTAGTGGAGAGCGAAGAGATCTTCGACGCTCATACCCTTGAGAGATTTAACGACTACGACTTGCTCATCCCCCACTATCTCAATTAAATGTGGAATCGCGACAACTTTCGCACCACTGGCTCGACCGCTAGCGACTCCGGTTCCCGAGTCTTCAAGAATTAAACATTGCGAAATATCCAAACCGAAAAAGGCTGCGGCTTTTAGATAACATTCCGAATTCGGTTTCGGTTCAATTACATCATCACTCGAAATTAGAAGTTCGAGATACTTGCCCCCTAAAACACGAGAAGTCGCTTCTAACATCTGTCTAGGACTGGCTGAAACCAAGGCAAGTTTTATTCCATTTTCAGAGAGCGCCTTTAAAAGTTCTAAAGCCCCTGGCATAAAAGTGATCCGTTTTTCAAAGTCAGAACTCACCATAGAAATTAAGGATTCAATAAAGAATTGTGGATTATTTTGACCATTAACTTTCGCTGACATGTAATTGCCGGTCTTTTGTATCGGACCACCAATGCATTTCATCTGATCTTCAGAAGTCCAGACATAATCAAACTGTGCCATCAGTTTCACTTCGTTTTCAAACCAAAGTGGTTCACTGTCAATTAACGTGCCATCCATATCGAAGAAAACTGCTTTAGGTCTCATGTCGCGTTAAAATATTTAGCTTCTGGGTGGTGGAGCACGATTGCAGAGGTTGATTGTTCTGGGTGGAGTTGGAATTCTTCACTGAGTTCTACGCCGATGCGTTCTGGTTCGAGTAAATCACAGAGTTGACGTTGTTGTTCAAGGTCAGGACAAGCTGGATAGCCGAAGGAGTAACGTGAGCCCCGGTAGCCTTGATCCAAAATTTCAGCAATATTCTTTGAGTCTTCTTTCGAAAAGCCCAACTCCTCACGGATGCGACCATGCCAATGTTCAGCAAGCGCCTCTGTTAATTGAACGGAAAGGCCATGCAACTCTAGATATTCGCGGTATTCATTCGCGGCGAATAATTTTGATGTCGCTTCGCTGACGCTCTGACCCATTGTTACTACGTGAAAAGCAACTGTATCTATCTCGCCGGAATCTTTACTGCGGAAGAAATCGCTCAAACATAATCTGCGATCTCGACTCTGTCTTGGGAATGTGAAGCGAGTGCGCTCCTTGCCTTTTTCTGCACCTTCATGATGGAGAATTACTAAATCATTTCCTTCGCTGTAACAGGGGAAATAGCCATAAACAACTGCGGCATTTAACCAACCGTTTGATTGCACATCGTTGAGTAGGGCACGCAATCTTGGTTTTCCCTCACTTTCAACCATCGCTTCGTATTCTCCGCGTCTACCTTGCAGACCCCATTGACCAACAAAAAGAGCGCGTTCATCTAGCGCTCCCAGGTATGAGGCGAGAGGGATGCCCTTAACAATTCGAGAGCCATAGAACGGAGGTTTAGGAAGATCGTTATCCGAAAGAACGTCACTTCTATTTGTATCAAGATTTGGTTCGCGATTTGCTCGCGTATTTGGTGTCCTGCGTTCGCGGAGCGGAGGCAGGGTAACCGAAGTATCACCACGCTTAATTGCCATCATAGAATCCATAAGATTCAATCCTTCGAAGGCATCCTTCGCATAGCGGACAGTTCCATCAAATTCTCCAGCAAGATCCTGTTCCACAAAACTCCGGGTAAGCGCGGCACCACCAAGAATAATCGGCCACCTGGTTGCCAAACCGCGCGAGGTTAGTTCTTCTAAGTTCTCTCTCATAATTACCGTCGATTTAACCAAGAGCCCTGACATCCCAATTACATCCACATCGGACTCGGTTGCAGAATCAATAATCTGGTTAACAGTTTGTTTGATCCCGATATTTACCGTGGTGTAACCGTTATTCGAAAGAATTATGTCAACGAGATTTTTCCCAATATCGTGCACATCCCCTTTAACGGTTGCAAGCAATATTTTCCCTTTACCTGCGTCATCACTCTTCTCCATGTGAGGTTCTAGGAAGGCAACAGCGCTCTTCATCACTTCGGCAGATTGCAGAACGAATGGGAGTTGCATCTGTCCACTTCCAAAGAGCTCTCCCACTTTCTTCATGCCGGTCAGTAGATGCTCATTTATAATCACGAGAGGTTTTATCCCATTTGTCATAGCCTCTTTGAGATCAATTTCGAGTCCAATTTTCTCACCATCAATTATCCGTCGTTCAAGTCTTTCGATTAATGGAAGCGCCGCGAGCTCTGCAGCCCTAGTTAATTTCGAAGATTTAGTCTCGACACCATCAAATAGTTCTAGGTAAATTGAGAGTGGGTCATAAGTGCAATTACCGCTCTCATCGAATTTGCGACGGTCGTAAACCAAGTCGAGGGCAATTTCCAACTCTTCAGGTTTGATTCGCGCGATAGGTGTAATTTTTGATGGGTGCACGATAGCGGAATCCAGACCAGCTTTCACGGCCTCTGCAAGGAATACCGAGTTCAAAACGATTCGCGCCGCCGGATTCAAGCCGAAGGAAACATTGGATACGCCTAAAGTTGTTTGAACCTCTGGATACTTTGCTTTTAATTCAGCGATTGCATTTAGCGTTTCGATTCCATCTCGCCTGGTCTCTTCTTGTCCGGTTGCTATCGGGAAGGTAAGACAGTCAATCAAAATATCGCTAGTTAACATCCCCCAATTCTTTGTTAAATCTTCAATCAGGCGCGATGCGACCGCAATCTTCCACTCTTGGGTTCGAGCCTGGCCAGTTTCATCGATTGTTAAAGCAACAACAGCAGCGCCATGCTCTTTCACCAGTGGCATTATTTTCGCGAATCTAGAAGTGGGTCCATCTCCATCTTCGTAGTTCACTGAGTTAATAACTGAACGTCCGCCTAAATGTTCAAGTCCTGCCTTCAAAACTGCGGGTTCAGTAGAATCTAAAACGATCGGAAGCGTTGAACTTGTTGCTAACCTAGATGCAAGTTCATGCATATCAGCAACACCATCTCGTCCAACATAATCTACTGAAAGATCAAGCATGTGAGCGCCATCGCGAATTTGGTCGCGCGCTATTTCAATACAGTTCTGCCAATCTTCGGCCAATAGCGCATCTCGAAAAGCGCGTGAGCCATTTGCATTGGCCCGCTCTCCGATTGACATGTAAGTTAAATCTTGTCTGAATGGAACGAATTGATAGAGCGAGGAAGCTCCGATCTCTCGAGCGATATTGCGTTTTACAATTGGATGTCTATCTAATTTGGTAACAACTGCCTTCATATGTTCGGGCGTAGTACCGCAACAACCACCCACAAGAGTCAAGCCATATGATTTAACGAAATCTGCCAAGTAATCCGCAAGTTCAATTGGACCCAACGGGTAAGTTGCGCCTTTAGGTCCCAATTGTGGAAGTCCCGCATTGGGCATAACTGAAATCCCGATTGAACTATTTTTAGCTAGAACTCTTAAATGTTCGCTCATTTCGGCTGGACCAGTTGCGCAATTCAATCCGATTAAATCTATTTCAAGCGGCTCTAAGGCGTTTAGCGCAGCCCCTATCTCCGAACCTAACAACATCGTTCCAGTTGCTTCCACAGTTACTTGGGCGATCAAAACAATATCGCGATCGCATTTCGCAATGGCTTCGCGACCGCCATTTATTGCGGCCTTGGCTTGCAAAAGATCTTGAGTAGTTTCGATTAGTAGCGCATCAACTCCGCTATCAAGAAGCCCCTTAGAAGCTGTGTAATAGGCCTCTTTCAATTTCACATATTCGGTATGCGCTAAAGTGGGAAGTTTGGTACCGGGACCAAGAGAGCCAAGAACCCAGCGCGGCCTTTCATCATTACTAAATTCCTCAGCGACTTCCTTAGCAAGCTTGCCACCGGCATAGGCAAGTTCATAAATACGATCTTCGATTCCATATTCTGCAAGATTTGCCCAATTAGCACCAAAAGTATTTGTTTCGATGGCATCCACGCCAACTTCTAAATATCTACGATGAACTGATTTAACTAATTCAGGCTGAGATACGTTAAGAATCTCGTTACAGCCTTCATGGCCTTGAAAATCCTCAAGAGATGGGTTTGCTTCCTGCAACATGGTTCCCATAGCGCCGTCAGCAATAATCACACGCTCTAACATTGCGCTACGAAGTGAGGATGGAATCTTCATTAAGGAGAAGGTTACCTTAGAGCGCTAGGCCTAAAGCCGCATCGATGAATCTAGATAGCTCACCAACACTGCCTCCGATTTCACCGCTTTCGGTTAGATCAGCCCAATTATCTAGCGCTAGTAAAGCCTTTGGTGTATCCAAATTATTGGAAAGATGTGCTGCTATTGCTTGAATCACTTTTTCAGTATGCGCCACTTCAATTCGGGCCAGAGCGCTTCGGATCTTTGCAACACGTGCTTCTGAAGTAATCAAGGTTTTTTCAAGCCACATGCGATCAGCAGAATAGCCTTCACTCAAAAGCGCATGTCTGATAACCATAGGGTCTATTCCGGATTTGAGTAAACTAGAAACCAATACGAGATTACCTTTGCTCTTGCTCATCTTTTCGCCATCTAAGCCGACCATCCCAGCATGCACATAAGCGGATGCAAATTCGGTACCAGTTAAAGCGCGACCTATTGCAGCGCTCATAAAATGGTGAGGAAATATTAAATCGCTGCCACCACCCTGAAGATCAATAGCGAAAGCACTCTGAATATCGCTCTCAAGATAATTTTTTCCAATTAGATTTTCAAGGGCAATTACTGAGCATTGCACATGCCAACCTGGCCGACCGAAGCCCATCTTGGAGTTCCAACCTGGTTCATTTTCTTTATTGGCAACCCAGACGATTGGATCTAGAGCGCTCTCTTTACCTGGCGTACTTGGATCGCCGCCACGTTCAGCAAAGATCCGAGTCGCATCATCCATCTGAATGGTCAGGTGTGGAAGATATTTTGCGATCCGGAAATAAATACTCCCATTTAGTTCATAGGTAAACCCATCGGCAACTAATTTCTCAATCGCCTCTATTATTGAACCCATTGCATTTGTTACTGCTACATAATCCTTAGGGGGTAGAACACGTAGCGCAGCCATATCGCTCTCAAAGAGTGCTATTTGCGAATCCCCCAACTCTTCCCAAGATTGATTATCGCGCTTAGCTCGCTCAAATAGCGGATCATCAATATCTGTTATGTTCTCAACGAAGTCAACTTTTCGCCCAGTCAATTGCAAATATCGATTGATTAGGTCGAAAGTTAAATAAGTTGCGGCGTGCCCTAAATGAGTAGCATCATAAGGAGTAATCCCACAGACATACATCCGAAATGGTTCTCCCGAGGGCTCGCTATTGAAGGTTCCAGACGTGGTTTTTATTCGCAAACTTGGCAACGATAAATCAGTGCGAGGAACACTTACCGCGGGCCAGTTAGTCACGCGCCTATCGTAGATTAGAAATTCGAGTATTTCTTAATATGGTGGCCATGGGATTGCAGGCCAATCGTTGTTCGGGAGCGGAAATCTAGCCTCCGTTAAAAGATTTCGAATTCTTGCGAGCAGAGCCTCTACCTCTGCCTCGGTTAACAGAGTTTGTAAATAATGGAGATCCAAATCAGCAAGGAGCTGGTTTATCTGCGCGATCTCATTGGGCACCAGTGAGGTATCAGCGAATTGCCAAATAACCGTGCGAAGTTTATTCTCTTCGTGAAAAGAAACTCCATGATCACACCCATATATATTCTTATCGCTGCTGATCAAAATGTGCCCAAATTTACGGTCTGCATTATTGATTACGACATCGAAAAGCGCCATATTTCTCAATTCTGATGAATTCGCTTGCGCAATTGCGACGACATCCTTCGTCTCATCAATCTCGATCCAAAGTTGTACTGCCCCGGTTCCAAATGGACCCTCTCGCAAAACAGTTTTTGGAACTAAATCAAAGCCACCAATCTCACTTATGTAATATGCCGCAACCTCGCGGGAGGCTAAATTCCCATCTGGAAAATCCCACAATGGCCGTTCGCCAGAGATGGGTTTGTAAATAACTTGTACGCCATCGGCTAGCTTGCACAGAAGCGAGGCGTTAGATGCATCAACCAGACGACCTAAAATTTCCAGATCGCTCTCTTCAAAATTTCTATCTTCGGTAACCATTAGCCCTCGGACATAAGTGACCTGTTGCATCGATTGGCAAACCACAGAATGGACAGACTTGGCGGCCGGATTTCACGATTATCTCGGCGCGATCGCAGAATCCTTTCACCTGATTAAGGCGCACAGTTAAGCGCAATAAATCAGGTGGGTCATCAATATCCGCAAGATCATCATCATCTGAAATCAATTCGGTAAATTCACCTTCAGCAATTGATTGAATCTCAATATTAACTCGCAGCGAATCTGGGTCCCAAGATATTCCCATGACCCCAGCTTTGAACTCTTCATCGATCGGAAATTCCAAACCTTCATTATCAATCACTGGTGCCAAACCCAACTCATCTAGGCTGGCCAGTTTGCTTCTCCGAACTTCCGTGAGCAATTCGCGAAGTCTTTCACCTAACGCAACAACTTGAGATTTTTCAACGGCAACCGTGGTGATTCCTACACTTGAGCGCACCTGGATGTAAAAAGCGCGTTCTCCAGGAGAGCCAACTGTTCCGACTATAAATCTTGTGGCGTCATCGTGTTCAAAAACTACCCGTTCATTCATCTTGTCTTTGCCCCACTGTCGCCACCTAAATTAATCTTCTGCGAATCTCTATCTGGTAAATCTTCATCGCGCAAATGCTTAGTGCTATTCATTATCTTTAAGCTAACTCGATTGTCGGAAATCTCTAGAATGGTTATGGATGCTGGATCTATGCTTAATCGTTGAAAAGAATCAAGAGGCAGGCCTATGAATCCCGCGATGATTGCCTTTATTACATCGCCATGTGAACAAATCAGTATTTCGGTTCCAGGATGAGCAACGCTTTGAATGCTCTCCATCGCTCGAGTCTGCATTTCCATAAAGCTTTCACCATTCGGGAAGCGGACCAAACTTGGTCTATTTTGAATAACTTTCCAGAGTTTATTCCGAGCCAGAGTTACTAACTTCTTACCTGACCAATCACCATATTCCATTTCAATAACGCCATCCAGATTTTCAATTTTCGCGCCCTTAGTATTTGCAAGCAAAGGTTTAAGTGTTTCTAAACATCTTGGCAACGGGCTGCTGTAAATCGAATCGAATTTCCTACTCTTTAATTCGCTCGCAACTGATATTGATTGTTTGACCCCAATTTTGGAGAGCGAAACCTTAAAGTCCCTGCCAGCTAGTATGGCTTTTGCGTTTGCAGTCGAATGTCCATGTCTAACTAGATAAATCACTGCTGGTTTATTGGCGCGCACACGGGCAAGGTTACCGATTAATTGAAGAGCGACTTGCTAGGGTGTCGACATGGATATGCGAATTCTCGGGAATTCAGGCCTTCGGGTCTCACGACTGGCCCTCGGAACTATGACTTGGGGTCGCGATACCGATGAACATGAAGCTGCAGATCAATTAAAAACATTCCTGGAGGCCGGTGGAAATTTAATCGATACGGCTGCAATGTATGGCGATGGCGACAGCGAGCGTGTTATTGGCGGATTTATTGGGACCTTGGCGAAACGTGAGGATTTAATATTAGCCACGAAGGCCGGTATCTCTTTCAATTCCGGCGAGCGAAGTGTGAATAACTCTCGAACAAATCTTTTAAGTGATCTCGATAGGTCCCTCTCTAGGCTTGGCGTCGATTACATAGATTTATGGCAAATCCATACTTGGGATTCGATGGTCCCATTAGAAGAAACACTTTCAGCTATAGACCAAGCCGTGTCGTCAGGACGCGTTCGTTACGTTGGGGTTTCTAATTTTTCGGGTTGGCAGTTAGCCAGGTCGGCTACTCTTCAAAATCCACTCTTTGGTAAGGCACCAATAATTTCTAGCCAAGTTGAGTATTCACTTTTGAATCGTGGAATTGAAGCCGAAATTATTCCTGCTGCAATTGAAATGAGCGTGGGAATTCTCGCTTGGTCACCACTTGGCCGTGGCGTATTAACCGGTAAATACCGAAGCGGTTCACCATCAGATTCAAGAGGCGCTAGTCCACACTTCAGTGGATTTATCGCGCCATACCTGGACGAACGTTCTCGTAAGATCGTTGAAGCCGTATGTGTTGCAAGTGAAGGACTCGGTTATTCACCTTTGGAAGTTGCACTCTCCTGGGTTCGCGAAGGGTATGGCGTAACCAGCGCAATAATTGGAGCAAGGACCGCTGCACAATTACGTGGAATATTAACAGTTGAAGAAATAACGCTTCCTGATCAGGTTAGAGCAGCGCTCGATGAAATCTCAGCGGACGCTTAATTAACTATTCTGTAGAAATTCATTTAGGACTTTAACCCCGAAACGAAGGCCATCTATCGGTATTCGCTCATCTACACCATGAAAAAGTGCAAAGAAATCGAGATCAGATGGGAGTCTTACTGGGCTAAATCCATAACCAATAATTCCCAAATCTGAAAGCGCCTTGTTATCCGTTCCACCACTCATTAAATAGGGAACCGGAATACCTTCAGGATCATATTTTGCTATCGCAGCTTTCATCGCATCAACTAGCGGCCCTTCGAAATCAACTTCTAAGGCTTTATCTCTTACAAGAACTTCAACTTCAATCTCATCTCCTGCTAATTTTTTGACAGTATTAATTAGATCATCTTCAAATCCTGGAAGGAAACGTCCGTCGACAACTGCAGTTGCATGTTGCGGAATGACATTAGCTTTGTAACCCGCGTTTAACATGGTCGGATTCGAGGTGTTTTGAATTGTTGCCCCCATCATGCGAGCTGCGCCGCCTATATGTTTCAACAACGGCCGTACATTTGCCGGGTCGTACTTCTCTCCAGTCAGCTCAGCTATTTTTGACCAAAACTTACGACCAGTCTTCGTTTCAACTTGAGGCCACTCATATGAACCGATTCGAGCAACCGCTGCGGCTAATTTGCTAATTGAATTCTTAGGATTAATAAATGAACCGTGTCCCGCTTCTCCTGAAGCTTTCAACTGCAACCAATTAATCCCCTTTTGGGCACTTTCAATGAAATAAAGTCGGTGTCCCCCAGTTATTGTTACGGAAAAACCACCAACTTCAGAGATAGCTTCACTGTAGCCCTCAAAAATTTCTGGGCGGTTCTTTACGAGATAGCGCGAGCCATATTCACTCCCCGCCTCTTCATCAGCAAAGAAAACGAGAAGAATATTTCTTGGAGGCTGGTAATTAGAGCGTTTCCATGCGCGCACCGTCGCAAGAATCATGGCGTCCATATCTTTCATATCGACTGCGCCACGACCCCATAAATAGCCATCTTTAATCTCTCCACCAAATGGGTCTAAGGTCCAATCGTCAGCACTCGCTGGTACTACGTCTAGGTGTCCATGCACGACAAGGCCAGGTCGATCTTGATCCACTCCCACAATTTTTGCTACAACATTTACACGATTTTCTCCAGTGACAATTAGCTCTGAATCTATTCCTACTTCGGCGAGCTTCTTGGCAACATAATCCGCCATTGATCTCTCATCGCCAACTCCGTCACCAAAATTAACGCTCGGGATCCGAATCATTTCCTGGCAGATTGAAATACATTCCTCTTCCAACAGAGCAATATCAATTGGGCCTGCAATAGCCATATTTTCCGTCTTTGACATAGGTCCTATCTTGCCTCAATTGTGACGAGGCGCGTGCGATTGGTATCGTTGCGCCACTCAATGATTTCCATCGGTCCGGGTGGCGGAATTGGCAGACGCGCTAGCTTGAGGTGTTAGTTCCCGCAAGGGATTAGGGGTTCAAGTCCCCTCTCGGACACGAGAAGTAAAATCGCAACTCGTTAAACCACACAATGAATGAGTTAACCAAAGGGAGAAAAATGCAGTCAAAGGGATACGCAGTTCTAGAAGCATCAAAGGCCTTAGTTCCATTTACTTTTTCTAGGCGTGAATTGCGACCAGGAGATGTTTCACTGCGGATTAAATATGCAGGAATTTGCCATTCAGATATCCATCAAGTCCGCGAAGAGTGGGGGCCAGCAATATTTCCTATGGTGCCAGGTCATGAAATCGCCGGCGTTGTAACAGAAATTGGAAGTTCGGTCACAAAGTTTCAAGTAGGCGATCGCATAGGTGTTGGTGTCTTCATAGATTCTTGCCGTAAATGTGACTCATGCAAATCAGGACTTGAGCAATACTGCATCGAGGGAATGACCGGTACTTACAATGGTTACGAACGCGATGGCAAAACAGTTGCACAAGGCGGATACTCCGATACTTTTATAGTCGATCAAGATTACGCCGTAACTATTCCCGCAAATTTAGATATGGCTGGAGTCGCGCCACTTCTATGCGCAGGTATAACGCTCTATTCACCACTTAAGAATTGGGGAGCCGGAAAAGGTAAGAAGGTCGGAATCATTGGGCTTGGCGGGCTTGGGCACATGGGAGTTAAATTCTCAGTCGCTCTTGGCGCTCACACAACCGTCTTTTCGCATTCTCCTTCTAAAGAGGCGGATGCAAAGAAGATGGGAGCGCATGATTTCGTCGTAACAAAGGATCCAGCAACTTTGGCAGCAATGGCAAAAGATTTCGATTTGATTCTAAATACAGTTTCTGCGGATATGGATTTGACGCCATTCCTAGAACGTTTGAAATTGGATGGAACATTAGTATTGATCGGTTTGCCGGGCAAACCATATGAAATAAATACACCAACGCTTCTAGCTCAGCGCCGCTCTCTTGCAGGTTCAATGATTGGTGGAATTTCACAGACCCAAGAAATGCTCAACTTCTGCGGTGAACACAATATTGTGAGCGATGTTGAAGTAATCGAACCTTCATATATAAATGAGGCTTACGAACGGACCGTAAAAAGCGATGTGAAGTATCGCTTTGTAATTGATGCCAAGAAGTTCTAAATTCGCTAGTTAAAGTTATGTAGTAACGCTGCAATCATTGGGGCAAGGAATAGTGCTGGTAGGAGATTTCCTACCGGCACTTGCTTTATTTTGAGCATGCGAAAACCTATTCCAAGGAGCAGAATTCCACCGGTAACGGTCATCGCTAATATTTGATAATCCGGTAACACTGCGCCAAGAACTAGTCCAACACTGGTCCAGGCAAATTGATAAATCCCAACAGGCAGTGCCGATACTGCAACTCCCCAACCTAAAGTTGCCGCAAATGCGATTGAGGTGACGCCGTCAAGAATGCTCTTAAGAACTAATAAATCAATCCCCGCGCCCGTGCCATCACTAATTGAACCGAGTATTGCCATTGGGCCAATTACGAATAAAAGTGATGCTGATACAAAGCCATCAACGAATGGGCTAGAACCATTCGGATCAAATCGATTTTTCAAACTGATGCCAACAACTTCCAGCCGCTTCTCAATCGCAAGAGCGTTTCCAATTAGTGCACCCAACAGAAGCGAAGCAAGAACCGCAAGAATTGCCCAGCCTTTCGGAAGCGCCCCTACAAAATCTTTGTTCCACAAATGACGAATGGCATCTGCGGCAGCCAATAACGTTACAAAGCCGAGGGCTGTTGTGATCAGCTCTCGAGTTTCTTCTTTAAATTTCGAACCCGCAAAAATACCTATCCCTGAACCAACAAGTATTGCAAGAACATTAATTATTGTTCCAAGACCCGTAAACATCTGCTTAAACCTCCGGTCGAATCGGTAGACTCTAACAGTGAATTTAAGAGGCGCTGGCGAGAAAATTACTCACTTCCTGAAACCGGCACGAACAATCCCGATCACGCCCTGGACAGCAAAAAACCGTTGGGCTTTAACCCCACGGATTGGTGTTGTTTTGTTTTTGGGATTAGCGCTATTCGGTCTAGGTGAATCACTTCTAATTCAATCAACAATTGGAAACTCCCCCTGGGTTGTATTGGCCGAAGGTCTGTCGCTTCAAACTGGACTTACGATCGGAGAAAGTACCGCCCTGGTTTCAATCTGCGTTCTTGCGCTCTGGTGGCCATTACGAGAGAAACCCGGTCTTGGAACTCTAAGCAATATTGCGGTTATTGCGGTATTCATTCAGATTGGTGTTGACCATGTGCCAGAGGTTCGTGACTTTCTGTTTCTGCAGATTCTCTACGTTTTAATCGGAATTGGTTTAGTTGGTGCAGGCTCGGCTCTATATATAACTTGTGGAATGGGAGCTGGACCTAGAGACGGACTTATGACATCTATTCACCGACATACCGGGATCAGAATCTCAAGAGCAAGGCTTAGCGTTGAGATAACTGTTCTCATCATTGGAAAATTGCTAGGAGGATCGCTCGGCATCGGGACTGCAATGTTCGCCCTCTTCATTGGTAATTCAATTGCAACGAACTTGGGCTTGGTCTCTAAAATTTCCAATCGATTGCGCTAACACCTAATTTTATAAGCTTGGCGTTGGCTTCGCTAAAGGGCTTAGAACCGAAGAAACCACGATAAGCCGAGAGTGGACTTGGATGGACTCCGATTATCAAATTTTCTGCAGGAATTAGCGGTGCAAGCTCCCGTGCGCTCTTCCCCCATAAAATAAAAACGACTGGCCGTTGCGAAAGAAATTTAATTACCGCTTCAGTAAAAATCTCCCAACCAATATTCGCATGCGCCTGACTTAAATGCGGTGTGGTTGTAAGAACTCGATTCAAAAGAAATACTCCCCGATTTTGTAAAAGTGAAAGATTTCCAGTGCTGGGAATTACACCAACATCTTCGGATAACTCTTTAAAAATATTTTTAAGAGTGGGCGGAAATTTCTTGACATCGCTTGGAACGCTAAAAGCCAAACCCATTGCGTGTTCTGGTGTTGGATATGGGTCTTGGCCCAGAATCACTACCTTGATAGATTCAATAGGAATCTCGAAGGCTTTAAAAATTAAACCATCCTCTGGAATACGCAATTTGGGAAGATCAATTCTAGACAAAAGGCGTTTTGAGTCCGGAATAGCTTCCTGCCATTGCGAGGGCAGTTTTTCGTAAAGCATTCAGTCAGTTCTAACTGATTGCGTTTGCTGTAAAACGATTATTTGTCACAGCAACGTTGATTGGCATCTCATAGGCAGTAGTCAAATTCTCCGAAGTGACGACTCCACCTATTGCGCCACTTGCAACAATATTTCCTGATTTCAACAAGAGCGCATGGGTTGAGCCAGCAGGAATTTCTTCGATGTGATGTGTAATCATGAGCGTTGCAGGTGAATATGGATCAGATGCGAGGGCATCAAAGCGGCGAAGCAAGTCTTCACGACCACCTAAATCCAAACCAGCGGCCGGCTCGTCAAGCAAAAGAATTTCTGGATCGGCCATTAATGATCTCGCGATAAGCGTTCGCTTCTTCTCACCTTCGCTTAGAGTAAAGAACTTTCGCTCCGCTAATTCGCGAACCCCGAGAGTTGTTAAAAGTCCTTGAGCTCTAGATTCATCCCAAAGTTCATATGCTTCTTGCCATCTACCTAACATTGCGTACGCTGCAGTTAAAACCACATCCAAAACTTTTTCATCTTCAGGAAATTGGTTCACCAGAGTTGATCCCATGAAACCGATTCTGGGGCGAAGCTCAAATACATCTACAGCGCCTAATTTCGATCCGAGAATATGGACGGTGCCAGTAGTTGGGTGAATCTGACTAGAACAGAGTGAGAAGAGCGTCGATTTTCCGGCGCCATTGGGTCCAAGAATTACCCATCGTTCATTCTCATTAACTTGCCAATCAATTGGACCAAGAATAGTTTTACCGTCACGAACAACAGTTACATTCTCTATTTGCAGAACCTGAGCCACAGGCGTAAAGATACCTGTATCGGGAGCAAGTTAATGCGCCGAACCGCTAATCTAGGACCATGAGCCAAGAAAAATTAGAACACACTGGCCTAATACTAATTTCTGGAATCGATGCTCCGGGAGTTACTCAAGCCCTTTTTGCTTGCTTAGAACCCTTCGCCATAACAATTTTAGATATTGAGCAAGTTGTAATAAGAGGGCGTTTGATCCTTACGGCATTGATTTCTCTCGATCCGGCCCACGAATCTGCAATCGAGAAAGATCTCTTAGAGAGAACCAATCAACTCGGTTTGGATTTGGCTATTGATTTTACGGATGAATCGAAGCGAGATGTAAAAAGCTCAAACTTGCATATTGTGGCGCTATCGCAAAAGCTATTGCCATCTGGAGTAGCCGCTCTCGCCACAAAGATTGCAGAGCAAGGCGGGAATATCGACCGAATTCATCGCACCGCCTCTTATCCTCTAACGGCAATCGAATTTGAAGTTACTCTCGAATCAAATGAGAACGACCTTAAAATTATTCAACGCGAACTTGCGGAAATAGCTCGCGCGAATGGGATTGATATTGCAGTTGAGCAAAGTGGGCTTACCAGACGTGCGAAAAGAATTGTCTTACTCGATATGGATTCAACGCTTATTCAACAGGAAGTAATAGATTTAATTGCGTCTAGATATGGCGTTGGAGATCAAGTTTCCGCCATTACCGATTCTGCGATGCGAGGTGAATTAGATTTCGTCAGTTCACTAAGCGCCCGCGTTGCACTTTTAACTGGTGCTGATGTGGCAATTCTTGATGAAGTTAAAGCTGAGATAACTCTTACCCCAGGGGCTCGAACTTTGATTCGCACACTGCACCGCCTGGGCCATAAGGTCGGCGTTGTTTCTGGTGGTTTTCTAAATGTAATCGAGCCTCTATTAAAAGAACTGAATATTGATTTCTACCGTGCGAATACCTTAGAAACCTCCGGTGGAAAGTTAACCGGAAAATTAACTGGAGCGGTTATTGATCGAGCTGCAAAAGCAGATGCCCTGCGGGAATTCGCCGCTAAAGAAGGGGTTGCTCTCTCTCAGACAATTGCAATCGGTGATGGTGCTAACGACCTGGGGATGCTTGAGATTGCGGGACTAGGAATTGCTTTCAACGCGAAACCAGCCGTTCAGGCGGCAGCAGATAGCTCCATAACTTCACCGTATCTAGACTCCGTTTTATATCTGATGGGAATTACGCGCAAAGAGATTGAAAGTGTGGACCTCGAAAGCTAATTGCTAAAGACGGCAGGCGTGAATGTCAGTTACCAGAATCCCTCTAGCACCAACCGACCACAACTCATCCATGATTCTATTTATGTCAGAACGTTTAACCATTGCTCGAACTGCGCTCCAGTCTGATTTCTGAAGTGGCGAAATAGTTGGTGATTCGATTCCAGGAGTCAACGCACAGGCGCGTTCCAGGTCAACACTTTTAACATCGTAGTCAACCAAGACGTATTGCCGAGCAATAACAACACCACTTAATCTACGTGCCAGTGTGTCGATAACTGGAAGTTGGGTTGAGCCGTTACGCGTGATCAGAATCGCTTCACTCTGCAGAAGAACATCACCGAATATCGCTAGGCCCGCAGCCCGCAGCGTTCCACCGGTCGAAACTACGTCAGCAATCGCATCTGCAACGCCAAGTCGAATAGCACTTTCGACAGCACCATCCAATCGAACAATAGCGGCCTTCATATTTTTACCAGCCAAATAGTTTTGGAGTAATCCAGGATAAGCGGTAGCAATTCTTTTGCCTGCTAGATCTACCTCACGAAATTTCTTCTCTAAAGGCCCAGCAAATCTGAAAGTACTCTTTCCGAAATCGAGTGGCAAAATTTCTGAGGCATCAGCCCCAGAGTCCAGCAATAAGTCTCTTCCTGTTATTCCTGCTTCAAGTTCGCCGCTTCCAACATAGACCGCAATATCTCTCGGTCGTAAATAATAAAATTCCACATCATTATCGGGATCGATAAATACCAAATCTCGAAGGTCTGTACGTTGGCGATATCCTGCCTCTTTAAGCATTAACGCAGAACTTTCCGCGAGTGAACCCTTATTCGGTACGGCAATCTTGAGCGTCACTGTTTTCCTATCTATAGCTTCTTGTAAACATCATCTAATTTAATTCCGCGAGCAATCATTAGTACCTGAAGATGGTAAAGCAATTGGCTTATCTCAAGTGCAAGCTCATCATCACTTTGGTACTCCGCTGCTATCCATACCTCGCCCGCCTCTTCAATAATCTTCTTACCGATCGCGTGGATTCCTGAATCCAACTCCTTGACCGTACGAGAATCAGTAGGTTTAGCCAAAGCTAATTGATTCAACTCTTCCCACAACGAGTCAAAGTTTTTCATACCCAAATTTTAACCTATTTAGCACCAACCAAGTTCACTAATTAGAACGTGCAGCTGTCCGAAGCAATTCCACCATTTCACCAGGATTATCTGCCTTGAATACCGCGCTTCCTGCAACAAAGGTGTCAGCACCAGCTGCGCTAGCTACAGCAATAGTTTCAAGCGAAATTCCGCCGTCAACTTGAAGCCAGATCTTCCCGAAATATTTACGATCAATCTCCGCCCGAGCCTGTGAAACCTTGGACATCATGTCCGCCATAAAACTCTGTCCGCCAAATCCAGGTTCCACGGTCATGATCAGAACCATATCAATTTCACTCATTATGGGAGCCAGGAGTTCGAAAGGCGTATCAGGTTTCAAAGCGATCCCAACCCGAGAACCTTCACTCGCAATCATGGCGATAGTTTCATGAGGTCTTTTACTAGCTTCTAAATGGAAGGTAACACTTGCCGCGCCACACTTAGCGTACAAATGGGCCTGCTCATCTGGATCAGCAATCATTAAATGCACATCGACCGGGATTGAAGTTTCCGAAATAATCTTACGAGATTCCTCTAACGAGAATGTCTTATTGGGAACAAAAATATTGTCCATTACATCGAGGTGTAAGAGGTCGGAAGTATCAGAAATTCTTTTAATCTCTGAAGCGAGATTATTGCGGTCGGCATTGAGAATACTTGGGCAAATCCGGATCACAGTTCCGCCCTTTCCACTTTAGCGACCCTTAACTATACTTAAAAATAAAGGAGAATTACTTTGCTTTTTGGAGCAACGCCATAAACATAGAATCTGAGCCATCAATATGAGTCCACAACTGAAGAGTTCCATCATCGTTAACCCCGGTTTTACCTACAGGTGAGAATTCCGAAATATTTAGAATCTGCAGATCCTTGTGACGGTACTGAGCATCCAGTACTTGACCCTTAGTTTCAGCCAATAACGGTGAACACGTGGCGAAAGCGATAATGCCACCTGGATTCAACATCTCATAAGCAGAATCAATCAACTCTCGTTGCAGTGGCAGTAATTCCTTAAGATCACTTAACGTCCTGCGCCATCTGGCTTCTGGTCTCCGACGTAGCGCTCCAAGTCCTGAGCATGGTGCATCTATAAGAATACGATCAAACTTCTTTCCGAAACTTGCATAGTTCCGACCATCAAGAGAAATAATCTTAGATCTCGGAATAACTCGGGCAACTAATTCTGCTCGATGCTCGCTTGGTTCATTTGCAAGGAAGTCATAAGAATCAGCACTTTGATCAAGTAAATTATTCAAGAGTGCAGCCTTTCCACCAGGTCCGGCACATAAGTCCAACCAATGTTCTGAGGCTGCATCCTTCGTAGCAAAAAATATCTCAGAAATTAATTGTGAACCCATATCTTGAATGCCGGCTCGCTTATCCTTGATTGCGGGGTATTCATTCGGTAAATGATCCGATAGAACTGCGAAAGTTCCTAGTTCTAATTTCGTGCCACCGACTGCAAGAATCTCAGCGACTGTCGATTTTCCAGGCCACGCAACGATGTGCGGTGCGACTGGAACATTGTTTATCTTTAGGAGTTCGGTTACGGCGCCCCAGTCTCTCAATTGATCGAAGTAGGCAGAAATAATCCATGTTGGATGCGAGTGGAGAACTGCAAGTTTCTCTAGGCTCGAAACAGTTGAATCCGCTTCTAGCCGATCGTAAATCTCTAAATCTGCGGAGATTGAACGAAGAATTGCATTTACATAACTCGCTTTCGATTCACCAGCGACTGCCCGAGCTACTTCCACTGTTTCACCAACGGCCGCATGTATCGGAACACGCATTTCAAAAATTTGGTGGATTCCTAGTCGGAGAAGATCGATTATCTTCTCATCAAGTTCAATAAAGGATCTATCTGCTTTTTTCGAGATTGCGTAATCATGTTTACCTTGCATACGTAGAGTTCCATATGCGAGCTCCGTAACAAATGCACGATCCCTCAACTCAAGATCTGAATTATCAAGAAGTTCTGGTAACCGAAGGTTTGCATAAGCACCGCCACGATTGACCTGAGTGATTAAATCGTAGGCTAAAAGCCTTGCGGCGCCGGGTTTTGGTTTAGAAAATCCTTTACTACTCAAACTTCGATCCTTGAATCAAACGCGCTCCGCGCGCAAAATCCGCACCGCTCATTCGCTTTTTTCCTGCAGGGATTACTTCATTAATCTGAACAATGCTATCTGCTGTTCGAACCAGTAGATCTCCTCCGACAACTTCAATATCTCCAGGGCTTATTAAAGAGTTCGGCGCTAGAACCTCACTTAAACCAAAGAGAGATATGCGCTCACCTTCAAACACGCTCCAAATACCTGGGTTATCCGATAGGGCTCGGTCCTGTCGAAGAATTGTTTCCGTAGGACTAGACCAATCAATGCGGGCCATATCTTTCGAAATCTTTGGGGCAAGCGTTACCCCGTTAAGTGGTTGGGGAGAGGGTCTGGTTTTACCTATTGTAGAAACAACTTCGAGTATGTCAGGTGCGGCCAACTTGCCCAACTTATCCAACAAGTAGGGAGTCGTATCTGTTGGTGACATGTTTAATTCTTTCGAAAGATAAACCGGTCCCGTATCCATTCCTTTATCCAACTTGAAGATTGAGTATCCGGTGCTAGTTTCGCCATTTAGAATCGCCCATTGCACAGGAGCGGCCCCACGGAGTTTAGGAAGTATTGAAAAATGCAAATTAATCCAACCAAATCTTGGACCGTGCAATAGTTCTACTGGAATCAAGCGACCGTATGCACAAGTAATAATAAGTTGTGGCTGAGCTGAGAGTAAATGTCGATTCAGCTCCGAGGTATCCGCCGGTTTCGCGACATCTAAGCCTTTCTCCTGCGCCCATTTTGCTAAATCATTTGCCTCAATCTTTTTGCCACGACCCGCTGGCTTATCGGGGTTAGTAATGATTGAACCCAACGTGTGTTCACTCGCGAGAACCGCCTCAATAATTGGAATAGAAACAAGCGAAGAAGAAGCTACAGATATCTGCATTCTAAATCGCCAAACCTTTAGTTGAATGCGGACTAAATTTGATGATCGGTGAGTTGCCAAGTGCTGTGGCTTCGCCAAACCACTCCGAGTTGCGGATATCAGCCATTGCTAATTTCCGCTCCGATGTTAAAAGACGATCGATAAAGACAATTCCATTCAAATGGTCGGTCTCGTGTTGCAGTACTCGTGCTAGAAGTTCAGTACCTTCAATAGTTACTGGCTCACCGTGCATGTTGAAACCTTTTGCCACCGCTCGAAAAGCGCGCGGGGTTTCATAGACTAAACCGGGAAAACTTAAGCAACCCTCTTCCCCCTCTTGCAATTCTTCGGAAAGATCTAGGGTTGGATTGATTAGATGTCCATCGCCCTCGTCAATATCCCAAACAAAAACTTGTAGTGAAACTCCAATTTGTGGTGCAGCTAGACCCGCCCCAGGAGCTTCATGCATGGTTTCAATCAAGTCTGAAACTAAATTCCGGAGTTCTTTGTCGAAAGTAGTCACTAACCCCGCCGGCGTTGTAAGAACAGGGTCTCCGAATAAGCGAATTGGTTGAACAGGCACGACCTAATTCTAAGGCCGCTAATAGTATTTTGCCTAAATTGAAAATGGATCCATCCGAAGCTGCAATGGCGAGAGCGCTTTTATTCCGCGATATCGCGACAAATCACGGAAGAATTCAGAGAATTCCTCTGAACGCGCAATCTCACTTCGTAGTACCAGTTTTGATGTTTGATTAGCCAATCCTTTTTCTAGTGGATTTCCGATAACAGAAATCGCAGTAAAGAGTTCGTTCTCTTCAAGCGAACGTGCAAGTGTGCGGATTGCGGCACTCTCCCCCACTAGCGTTGCCAATCTGGTAAATGGTGGCAAGTTTGAACTTTGCCGTTCTTGAATTTCATCTAAACATAATCGGTAAGGGTCATTTCGCAACAAACCTTGGGAAATTGGATTTGTAGATGGAAGATCTAGGTGAATGGCTGATCCTTCACTTTTAGCTACCCGATTTATATTTTCGAAAATAACTCGTCTCGCAAATTCAAGACTTCGCAGATCGACGCGATTAGTTAAATTTTCTAGGGACATCAATACAACTGCAGAATAAGTACCGACTGGTTCACATCCATAACTAGAAATTACCAAGAGGTGTTCGACGCTGTCGGGAAGAAAATCTAGCCGAGCGACACCTTTACTCATTAGAACTCTCGTTCCAGGTACTGCCTTACCGATTTCTTCCGCGTATCTAGTAGACCCCTTACTTATAGCCCTGATGATGTTCCCGTTGCACCTCGAGCATTGCCAATTTTTAAATTCCTCATCGCATAAGAAGCATTTCGGATAACTGATTTTTGTAGGTATATATAATTTTCCGCCACAACCACATTTGGCTTGATTGCGGCATTTTTGGCATCCCATGGCAGTCACATAACCAGTTTCTGCCATTGCGACCAAAACGCTTCCGTGTTTCAACCCATTCTTAATCACAGAGATATCCGATACGGTCGAATCTGCAAAATATATCGGAACCTTTTTACTCTGAGAATCGGCTCCTTCGCGCTTTGCTTTTATCCATCCTAATTCGGATAACCTAACTATTTCTAGGGTAGGACTCGCGCTAAGGAAATGGAGTGAGAAATCATCGCTTCGTAACATCGCTATATCCCTAACATTCCACGTTGGAAATCTCTTCTCATACATGGAATCATCGCCATCATTTAATATCAAGATTGTTGAATTCGGTGAAAGCGGTGTGAATATTGCACTTCGAGTTCCTAGTATTAACTTTGGTTGATCAAATCTGGTCTTTAGGTAATTTTCATACCGTAACGATTTCGTCTCGGATGAAGTCAGAATAATTGGGGTTACATTTAGATTGGCGCTGGTAATTTGAGAAACATCTCGTTGATCTGGAACTATCACGAGCAACTGTTCCGAGCCTGTAAGGCTACTTAAAATTTCATTTATCTTATGAGCAAGACCATCACTGCTATTTGTTATGGTCAATTCATGCTTCCGCTCTAAAATCTCTCCATCAGCCTTTGGAAGCTCCCGTCCAAGAAATGCTCTCTCCGCACCAGCCATTCGCATCGGAATAGCGCTCCGAATAACATCCCAGGGTTTGCAGGCATAACGTTCACACGTAAGCGCAATGATTTCAATTAGTTCATCAGTTAATAATGGGATGGGTGAAATCAACTTTAAAATCGGTTTCAACTTTGCTAACTCTAAATCTGATGGATTTCGGCTCACAACGTAACCGAAACACTCATTTGGTCCAAATTGCACTTTGACGAAAACACCAGGTTGAATTAGTTCTGATATCTCTTCCGGAACCAAATAATCAAAAAAATCTGGAAGATGAAATATCCCAGTGTCGACGCAGATTTGTACTGTAGGTGAATCCGTTGCAATCGCAACTCTCTTGGCTACCCGTTGCGCCTTTAGACGCAGTGGCTTTACCTCAGCCACCTACATTTACCTAGATGCCGCTTCTTTGAGTGCAGCTGCTCGATCTGTTCGCTCCCAAGTGAAGTTCGGAAGTTCACGACCAAAATGTCCATATGAAGCAGTCTCTGCATATATTGGGCGCAACAAATCCAAATCACGGATAATCGCAGCTGGTCGAAGATCAAATGTGGCCATAACTGCATCCGCAATCTTTGCTGTGGCAATTGTTTCTGTACCAAAGGTTTCAACAAAAAGACCCACTGGTTGTGCTTTACCAATCGCATAAGCAACTTGAACTTCACAACGAGTTGCTAATCCAGCGGCAACGACGTTCTTGGCTATCCAGCGCAATGCATATGCGGCGCTACGATCAACTTTGGATGGGTCCTTGCCTGAAAATGCACCACCACCATGCCGAGCCATGCCACCATATGTATCAACGATGATTTTGCGCCCTGTAAGTCCAGCATCTCCCATCGGGCCACCGATAACAAAACGTCCCGTTGGATTAATTAATATTCGCACATCTGAAGTATCGATATTTAGCCCTGAAATTATTGGATCAATTACCAATCTCTTCAGCTCGGGAGCTAGCGCTTTTTCAAGATCGACGTGAGGGGCGTGCTGAGTGGAAATCACAACAGTATTTAGCGCTACTGCCTTATCGCCAGCATATTCAATTGTTACTTGAGTCTTGCCATCTGGGCGGAGATAATCAACCTCACCTGATTTACGAACTTTTGAAAGTTGTAGTGCAAGTTTATGAGCCATAGAAATCGGTAACGGCATCAATTCAGGGGTGTCATCGCAGGCATAACCAAACATCAGCCCTTGATCGCCAGCACCCTGTAGATCTAATGGATCGGAAGATGATGAAATTCTTTTCTCGAGCGCAGAATCCACACCTTGTGCAATATCACTTGATTGTTGCCCAATTGAGAGTGAAACACCGCAGGAGTTTCCGTCAAAACCTTTTTCTGAAGAGTCATAACCAATACTAAGAACGGTATCTCTAACTATCGACATGACATCGGCGTAACCGTCGGTGGTAACTTCACCAGCAACATGAACTTGGCCTGTTGTTATAAGGGTCTCAACAGCCACACGACTCTTAACGTCTTGCGAAAGTAATGAATCGAGGATCGCATCTGAAATTTGATCTGCCATCTTATCTGGATGGCCTTCGGTGACTGATTCTGAGGTGAAGAGACGTTTGGTCATTGGTTTACCCTAACTTAGTAAGAGCTTGATCTAGTAACAGATCAGCTAGCGTGTCCTTCTCTTGTTGTGCACATTCCAAGACAGCGCCATTGCTATCGATCAATATTCCTGCTGTTTTATCAGATCCAAATATAGAACCGTTGCTTACATCATTTAAAAAGAGCAAGTCAGCGCCTTTACTGCTCATTTTGATTTTCGCCGCAGCGATATCCATCTTCCCGGTTTCGGCTGCAAATGCAATAAGAATTTGTGATGAACGACGCGATTTAGATAACTCAAAAATTAAATCCGGATTAGTTTCCAATTCAATCCGGTTGAAGCTACCCTTCTTTAATTTCTCCGAAGCTACTTCAATCGGACGTGCATCAGCAACCGCAGCAGCCATGAAAAATAAATCGCATTCTGGGAAACGTGAGTTGAGGGCTTCCTGCATCTGCAACGTTGAAGTAACGGATATTGTTTCTATGCCCGCTAGATCAGGCAAGTTTGAATTTGCCGAAATAAGTACTACTTGAGCTCCTCGATTACGAGCTGCTTTGGCAATTGCATAACCTTGCCTACCGCTTGAATGGTTACCGATATAACGAACCGGGTCGATTGCTTCGCGAGTTCCACCTGCAGTAACGAGAATTTTCTTGCCCAAGAGATCGGAATTGAGTTCGGCATAGGTAGAGAGCTCCGAAATTATTCGATTTACTTCTGGATAGCGACCGATTCCAAAATCATCCCCTGTCATGCGTCCTTCATCTGGCTCGATAACTAAATACCCACGCTCACGAAGTACAGCAACGTTCTTCATAGTTGCGGGATTAGCCCACATCTCTGGATGCATCGCAGGAACAAAGACCACCGGCGAAGTTGTTGCACTCAATACATTTGTTAAGAAATCATCGGCTAAACCAGCGGCCACTTTTGCCAATAAATCGGCCGTGGCAGGAGCAACAACAATCAAATTAGCGCTTCGGGCTGCTCTTATATGTGGAACTTCATGAACATTATTCCAAAGGTTCTCAGTTACTGGACGACCGGATAGCGCTTCCCAAGTAGCGGTTCCTACAAAATTAAGACTAGCTCGCGTTGGGATTACTGTAACTCCGAAGCCAATATCTTGAAGGCGTCTTAATAACTCTGCTGATTTGTATGCAGATATCCCACCGCCGACTCCTAGGATTAATTCACGACCCAAGAGTGTCATCGTAATAATTGGTTATCTAAATAATTTAGATTTATTCAGCAACTACTGCTTCAGGAGCAACTGGCTCAAGATTTTCAATTGTGAGTAGACCTTCGTTAATTTCACGAAGTGCAATAGAAAGTGGCTTCTCATGAACATATGTTTCAACTAGAGGCCCTACATATTCCAGAAGACCTTCGCCAAGTTGTGAGTAGTAAGCATTGATCTGACGTGCGCGCTTAGCCGCATAAAGAACCAGGCTGTATTTTGAACCGGCGGCCTCTAATAAATTATCAATCGGTGGGTTTGTGATTCCATCCATGGTTGTCATAACGAGCCTTTCTCTAATTCATACGAAATTAAACGATTTGGTGCAATTCTTATTTGTCTTTACCTGAGCCGATTGGCTCGTGAAGTCGCTAAGGATAGCAGTGCTAAGGCCACTTCCTCGACCTGGTGATTTATCAGGACCTCATCGAACTCCCCCGCACAAGCCATCTCTTCCTCAGCCAGTGCTAATCGCGCAGCCCTGCGTTCAATTGAGTCAGTTCCTCTGCTGGTTAAGCGTTCAACCAGATCTTCCCAGGAAGGTGGCGAGATAAATACTAGAAGCGCTTCGGGCTCAGCCCTTCTTATCTGTCTTGCTCCCGCTATCTCGATTTCAAGCAATACATGTTTTCCCAAATTACGGGCGCTTTCAACGGCGCCCTTAAGGGTTCCATACCTAGCACCTGCAAATTGGGCCCATTCAAGAAATTCATTGTTCGCTATCAACTGATCAAATTTTTCTTCGGTAATGAAATGGTAATCGTGTCCATCACGTTCATTTTCACGGGGTTCACGAGTAGTAACGGACGTACTTACCCATACCGCTGGATGGTTTCGAAGATACGCAGTAATAGTGCTCTTGCCAACCCCACCAGGACCAGACATAACAATTAGCGCGCCTTGGTTTACAGGAACTTTATTCAAGATCATCTCACTTCTTAATCTCTGCAATTGATGTCTTCCTAAGCCGCCAATTCTACGGGTATCTGATATCCCTGCCTTCGACATAATCGTGAACGCCCGACGCGGGCCGATTCCCGGAGCGGCATCGAGTAATTCGCTAACGCGCATCCGTTGGATCGATTGCCTACCGTCATTTATGACTTCAAAAATTCCAATCTCACCGCTCGTGAGCGCGGCCTTAATCTCAGCACGTTCACGTCTAGATGCAACTGCTTTCTCACCAGCCGCTTTTCGCTCTTGCGGGGAGAGATCAGGTGGTCTATTTCCCATTTGTTATTTCAGACTATCCAAAATCCTTGCAGCACCATCACTCATTTGCGTTAAAGATATCTTTGCTAAATCCGTAATCGGTCTACCAATCACCAAATAGTTTGCGCCCTCAGCGATTGCTTCAACAGGGTTCATGGTTCGCTTCTGATCCCCTTGATCTTCACCCGCTGGTCGCACTCCTGGAGTAATTATTTCAATCTCAGGGCCTACAGCGTTTCGGATTTCGCGCGCTTCAAATGGTGAACAAACAATGGAACGTGCACCGCTATTTTTAGCCAAGAGGGCTAGTCCGATAGCACTCTCTTTTGCTCCTTTTGCATAACCGATTTCTGATACATCTTCATCTGAAAGTGAGGTCAGAATTGTTACGGCGGTAATAGAAACTTGTGGAGCGGCGCTACTAGCGGCTCGAATCATTTCGGTGCCACCACTCGCGTGAACAGTGAGAAACTTTGGTCCAGAATCCTTGACCGAAGCAACAGCCCCTGCGACGGTGTTTGGGATGTCGTGAAGTTTCAAATCTAAGAACACCTGAAATTCTCCGGAGCTTTTCAAATCATTTAACCCCTTTGTGCCGAACTTCAGGAAAAATTCCAAGCCAATTTTGTAAATCGAGATTGACGAATTTGTTGCAGAGATCCAATTCTTAGCTGTATCTAAATCTTGGGTATCGAGGGCCAAAATTATCGGCGACTTAGCGCTCATAGGTTTACCTCCTTCCGATGTGCATAGCCAACCGCTTCTCGAAGCGAATCAAAGCCATGAGCAATCAATTCATTCTGCAATTCTTCCTTAATTTTAATGACCGCAGTTGGGTTACCAAATGTTGCGGTTCCTACTGATACCGCCGAAGCTCCTGCGAGAATGAGTTCGAGGGCGTCTCGACCAGATGCAACTCCACCCATTCCAAGAATTTTTACATTTGGCAAGGCTTCGTGCACTTGATAAATCGCCCTTACTGCGATTGGTCTAATCGCTGGCCCAGATAGACCACCAGTTTTTCCTGCTAATTTAGGCCGCATCGTATTGATATCTATAACCATTCCAAGAACGGTATTGATTAACGCAAGAGCATCAGCACCAGCGGCCACAACTTCTTCCGCTATCTCGACGATGCTCGTAACATCCGGTGTTAACTTCGCGATAATCGGAAGATCACCACCAATATTTCTTCGCACGGCTTCGATCGCTGCTCTTGCAGTGGCCGGTTGGCAGGCGAAAACTTGCCCACGATTTTCAACATTGGGGCACGAGATGTTTACTTCCAAAGCAGAGATCCCTTGCACTGCTCGCAATTTGCGCGCAAGAATTGCGTAATCTTCAACGCTCTCGCCTGCGATACTCACAACTATTCGTGCACCTTGCTCGCGCAACCAAGGAATATCTTTCTCTAAAAACAAATCGATCCCTGGTCCTTGTAAACCAATTGAGTTAAGCATGCCACTTGGAGTTTCTGCCATTCTTGGAGTGGCTCTGCCAGATCTCGCCTTAAGCATTATTGACTTCGTAACTACAGCCCCAAGTTCAGTAAGGTCGAAGAACTGAGCTAATTCTTTTCCAGAGCCTGCGCAACCGCTTGCTGTAAATATTGGATTTTCGAACTCGGCCTGCCCCAAACTCGTGCGGAAATTAAACATCAATTCGCTCCCCATGTTCCTTCGGGGATCTGACGCTTTGAACTCCAAATCACGCTGGAACCATCGACAACTGGTCCATCGATGCACGAGCGCAGCATACGAATTTCACCATCCTCGCCCCTAATAGGCAACACGCAAGTCATACAAACACCAATTCCGCAAGCCATTGCTTCCTCAACCGCGCATTGGTGCACAACACCTAATTCTGCTGCAATCTGATTTATCGCTTCCAACATTCCCATTGGTCCGCAGGAATAAATAATATCTATCTGATTTGTTTCGATAATTCCAGGTAGGACATCCGTTACCTTCCCAGTGATCCCCGTTGTTCCATCTTCCGTGGTGATGGTCAAGCTGCTCACTGAGCGCTTTCCATCTAACGGCGCATAGATCTTCATTGCCGTACTTGCACCCAGAACCATGTCGACACGACATCCACGGTTCTTCAATACTTCAGATAAGCCGAAGAGGGGGGCGCTGCCATAACCGCCACCGACAAGAAGTGCGCGAATAGGTTCTGTTGGAATACCAAATGCAGTACCGAGCGGTGCAATCAAATCAACTTTGAAGCCCACGCTTTGATTAGTGAGCCAGGTACTTCCTGCACCATGTGGCGCAACAACAATCTCTAAGAGTCCACCGTTGGTACCTCGGTCAAAGGCGCGATAAATAGCGAAAGCCCGACGTAAAACCATTGAGCTGCTTTCACCGCCAACCGCAATCGCAACAAAGTTTCCCGGCTTCGCAAATTTAGCTAACTCCCCCACTGCAAAAACCATGTGGTGATAAGCGCCAACCTTCTTGTTGCTCACAATTTCAGCAATAACCTGGCTAGCGTTCTTATTTATCCCCATCATTCGCTTATCGCCAACCACTCTTGAATGGAATTAATACCAAAACTCTTGCCTTGTAACTCAGAAATTCCAGCGACTGCTGCTTTAAAGCCTGCAATCGTCGTTATACAAGGAACTCCACGTTGTATCGCCGCTGTGCGAATCATCCAACCATCAAACCTGGTTCCACGACCCAACGGAGTGTTTATTACTAATCCAACTACACCTTCAGTAATTAAATCGACTGCGGTGAACTCTCCATTTGCTCCTCGTCCCTGTGAATGCTTACGAACAACTTCGGAGCTAACGCCATTCTCGAGCAAATATTGATAAGTCCCTTGGGTAGTAAATAACTTGAAACCTAGTTCCGAAAGAGTTCGCGCCGGTTCTAACGCTGATTTTTTATCCCGTTCGGATAGCGACAGAAACACCGATCCTGATAGCGGTAGTGCTCCAAACGCTGCGGTCTGACTTTTTGCATATGCTTCTCCGAAAGTTTTTGCGATGCCCATCACTTCACCTGTTGAACGCATCTCAGGTCCTAGAACTGAATCAACTCCAGTTCCATCATCTCTTCGAAATCTATTCCACGGAAGTACCGCCTCCTTTACAGAAATTCCTTTTGGAATTCCATCACCAGAATTTGGTAATAAACCGAGCTCTCTAAGTTCTGAAATCTTTTTTCCAGTAGCGATAAGAGCAGCACACTTTGCAAGTGGATTGCCAGTTGCTTTACTGACAAATGGCACGGTTCTTGATGCGCGTGGATTAGCTTCCAATACGAACAACTTTTCACTGTCACTGGAATTATTAACAACCGCAAATTGAATATTAATAAGTCCACGAACGCCGATGCCACGAGCAAGTTTCTCAGTCGCACCACGTATCTCTTGACGCAGCGCACTTCCAATTGAGTAACTAGGCAAGACACAAGCTGAATCACCTGAATGCACACCCGCCTCTTCTATATGCTCCATAACTCCAGCCAAATACAGTTCCTCGCCATCAAATAACGCATCAACATCTATTTCAATCGCGTCATCAAGAAACTTATCAATCAACACCGGATGATTGGGTGTTATCTCTGTTGCTTTCTGGATAAAGCCCGCTAGCGACTCATCATCATAGACAATTTCCATTCCCCGTCCACCGAGCACGAATGAAGGTCGCACTAGAACTGGGTAGGTAATTCGATGAGCGATTGCAACCGCTTCTTCGAAAGTATCGGCCATCCCAAAGGTTGGCGCATCTAAGGAATTGATTTCAAGCAACTCGCCAAATTGTCCGCGATCTTCAGCCAAGTCAATAGCATCAGGTGAGGTACCTAAAATTGTTACACCTGCATCTTGCAAACCACGTGCTAAGCCCAGTGGGGTTTGCCCACCAAGTTGAGCAATGACTCCTATTACTGGGCCAGCTAACTCTTCTGCGTAAATGACTTCAAGAACATCTTCAAGTGTAAGTGGCTCAAAATAAAGACGATCCGAAGTGTCGTAATCAGTGGAGACAGTCTCTGGATTGCAATTAATCATGATCGTTTCGAACCCCGCCTCCTTAAGCGCGAATGCGGCATGCACACATGAATAGTCAAACTCAACCCCTTGGCCAATACGGTTTGGTCCACTACCCAAGATAATAACTGCGGGTTTGGTTCGAGAAATAACTTCGCTCTCTAAATCGTAACTTGAATAATGGTATGGCGTGTGCGCTTCAAATTCTGCCGCGCAAGTATCAACAGTTTTAAATACCGGACGCAATCCAATTCGATAGCGTGTTGCCGCGATATCGGCTCGGGTTTGACCGGTTAATTCAGATATTTGGGCATCTGAAAAACCGTAGCTCTTAGCAATCCGTAACAACTCATCGGTTAGCGAGGGCTCCGATTTAATCTGATGGGCTATGTCATTGATAGCAACTATTTGCGCCAGAAACCAAGGATCAACTTTAGTAGCTGCAAAAACTTCATCGACGCTAGCGCCCAAATAGAGTCCAAGTTGGATTTGTTGCAATCGGTGTTCGGTTGGAATCGCCATTGCGGAAAGCAAATATTCCTTACTCACCCCAGCCGTATTCCAATGGAAACTCGTGCCCTTTTTCTCTACTGACCGCAGAGCCTTCTGTAACGCTTCGGGAAATGAGCGCCCGATAGCCATCGCTTCACCAACGCTCTTCATTGTGGTTGTTAATTTAGTATCTGCCTCTGGAAATTTTTCGAAAGCAAATCTAGGAACCTTCACAACAATATAATCCAAAGTCGGCTCAAAAGAAGCTGGCGTAGATTTCGTAATATCATTCTGGATTTCGTCTAGCGCATATCCAATAGCCAACTTTGTAGCGATCTTTGCGATTGGAAATCCTGTCGCCTTAGAAGCTAAAGCTGAAGATCTAGATACCCGTGGATTCATCTCGATAACGATAATTCGACCGTCAGCTGGGTTTACTGCAAATTGAATATTGCAACCACCCGTGGCTACACCAACCTCACGAATGATTTTAATAGAAAGATCCCGAAGCTTCTGATACTCAACATCCGTCAAGGTAAGTGCCGGAGCAACTGTAATTGAATCTCCAGTGTGAACTCCCATTGGGTCAATATTCTCAATGCTACAAACGATCACGACGTTATCCTTATGATCACGCATAACTTCTAATTCAAATTCTTTCCAGCCGATAATGGACTCTTCGAGAAGTACTTCTGTAGTTGGGCTATGCCGCAAACCAGCCCCAGCAATTAGCTCTAGATCGCTCTGATCATATGCAATTCCAGACCCAAGACCGCCCATAGTGAACGAAGGTCTTACTACGACTGGATAGTTCAAAGTTTGAGCACCGGCAATGCATTCACTCATCGTGTGACAAATAACCGATTTCGCTGAAGAGCCACCAATTTTTTCAACTATCGTTTTAAAAACTTCACGATCTTCACCACGCTTGATTGCTGGAATATCCGCACCAATCAATTTCACACCTAATCGTTCCAACGAACCGCGCTCATAAAGTTCCATCGCTGCATTCAGCGCCGTCTGCCCACCAAGGGTTGCCAGAATCGCATCCGGCTTCTCCTTGATAATTATTTGCTCGATAATCTCAGCAGTGATCGGCTCAATATATGTCGCATCTGCAAACTCTGGATCGGTCATTATTGTTGCAGGATTGGAATTAATTAAAATTACTCGAATTCCTTCACTACGTAAAACTCGGCAAGCTTGGGTACCGGAATAATCAAATTCACAAGCCTGGCCAATAACAATAGGTCCACTACCAATTACAAGAACACTTTTAATGGATTGATCTTTAGGCATTTGATACCCGCGCATTCGCCATCAGCGTTACGAATTGATCGAAGAGATAATTCGCATCATGTGGACCTGCGGCTGCTTCAGGATGGTACTGAACGCTAAATACCGGACTCTCCAATAATTCAAGACCTTCCACTACCCCATCATTTAAAGAGATATGCGAAACGAAACCTGCGCCATAAATAGTATTGAAATTTCCCTCAACTGGTGCAGCAACAGCAAATCCGTGATTGTGCGCAGTTATCTCGACGACACCACTTCTAAGATTCTTTACTGGTTGATTAATTCCACGATGGCCAAAAGGCAATTTATAGGTTTCAAAACCGAGGGCTCGTCCGATAATTTGATGTCCGAAACATATTCCGAAGAGCGGAACGCGGGCCGTCATTATTTCCCGCACTAGCGCGATTGCATCCACCATTGTCGCTGGGTCTCCAGGCCCATTTGAGAGAAAGATTCCATCCGGCTTTAGCGACGCAATTTCTATCATCGTAGAGGTCGCAGGTAACACATGCACTTCTATTCCACGCTCAGACATTGACCTTGGAGTAGCTGCTTTAATTCCCAAATCCAACGCTACAACAGTGAATTTCTTTTCACCGATCGCTGGAACTATATATTGCTCTTGCGTTGAGACGCTATCAGCTAAAAACGATCCAGCCATCTGCGGGGACTTTCGAACTTTAATAATCATCTCTTCTCGAGTTAACTCCGTATTTGAGAAGATTCCCACCCGCATCGATCCTAGATCTCGTAGGTGCCTGGTGATTGCTCGAGTGTCTAACCCTTTGATTCCTACAACGTTATTGGCAATCAAGTCATCTTCAAGAGTTCGCTCTGAACGCCAATTGCTTACAACTGGTGATGGATTTCTTACTACAAAACCACTTACCCAAATCTTCTTTGATTCCTCATCGCTTGAGTTCATTCCAGTATTACCAATATGAGGGGCAGTCATAATCACAACCTGTTTGTGATACGAAGGATCAGTTAGCGTCTCTTGATAACCCGTCATACCCGTTGAGAAAACAGCCTCACCGAAAGTTTCGCCCTCGCAAGCCCAACTTTCTCCTTCAAATACCGTTCCATCATCTAGGACGAGGAAAGCTTTACTCAATTGCTTCCCCCATTCACAATTAGGCCATCGTTCAGTACTTGCTTCCCGTTCAAAAAAGTATGAATAACTTGACTAGGTAATTTCATGCCATCGAACGGTGTGTTTTTACTCTTAGAGCTGAGTCTATTACGGTCAACAATCCATGTCTTATCTGTGTCGATAATTGTTAGATTTGCTTGAGATCCTTTAACGATTTGATTGCCGTGCTTGGAATAACCTGCGATTTTAGCTGGGGTGATAGACATCCGATCTACCAGATCTGACCAGCTCATCAACTTACTCTCAATCATCGCTTTAACTACAACCGAAAGTGCAGTTTCAAGCCCAACCATTCCAAATGCGGCGCTCTGCCATTCACAATCTTTATCTTCAGTTGGATGAGGTGCATGATCGGTGCCAACGATATCTATTGTTCCATCCGCTAAACCTTTGCGTAGCGCAATTACATCTTTTTCGGTACGGAGCGGTGGATTAACTTTGAAAATAGGATCATAATTTTGCACCAATTCATCGGTAAGAAGTAAGTGGTGTGGTGTCACTTCTGCGGTGACGCTAATTCCACGCGATTTTGCGAAGCGAACTAAATCAACTCCGCCCGCCGTCGTTAAATGACAGATATGGAGCCGACTTCCTACATGCTCTGCTAAAAGAATATCTCGCGCAATTATCGCTTCTTCCGCTACTGCTGGCCAACCTGTTAAACCGAGGCGCGCAGAAACAATTCCTTCATTCATCTGCGAGCCAACAGTCAGTGCTGGATCTTGGGCATGTTGCGCAATGATTCCATTGAAAATTTTTACATATTCAAGGGCCCGGCGCATCAACATTGGATCTGAAACACATTTTCCATCATCACTAAATATTCTGACCTTAGCTTTAGAATTTGCCATTGCCCCCAGTTCTGCCAGCGCTTCACCCTTAAGTCCCTGTGTGACCGCGCCAATTGGGAAGACATCACATAGGCCTGCTTCTTGACCCAATCTGTAAACCTGTTCAACTACACCTGCTGTGTCTGCAACCGGGAAAGTATTTGCCATTGCTGAGATTGCGGTGTAACCACCTTTCACCGCCGCGGCACTTCCAGTGGCTACAGTCTCGGAATCTTCTCGCCCAGGTTCACGTAGGTGTGTGTGCAGATCCACAAGTGCTGGAATAAGTAGATTTTTCTTAACATCGATAACTTCACCAACCTTTAAACCGTTCCCAATCTCGGAGATAACTTCGCCATTTATAACAACATCAACGATTTGCCCATCAAGCATCCGGGCATTTCCAATTGTGAATTGCATTTACACACTCACCTCTCCGGCAAGCGCTGCGCCACCAAGTAGTTGATAAAGAACTGCCATCCGTACGAGTACGCCATTTGAAACTTGTGCGAGCACAACTGATTTATGAGAATCTGCACTTTCGGCAGAGATTTCCAATCCGCGATTCATCGGACCAGGGTGCATAACTATCGCGTTCTCCTTCAAAGAATTTAACCTTGCTAAATCTAAGCCATATCCCCGCGAATATTCGCGCTCCGATGGGAAGAATGAATCAGCCATCCGTTCTGATTGCACTCGAAGAACCATTAGTACATCAACGCTATTGATGATGGAATCCAGGTTGTAACTAACATCTACTTTCCAATCGGTAACACCAACTGGTATCAGCGTTGGTGGCGCAATCAGTGTTACATGCGCTCCAAGTTTTGTTAATAACAACACGTTGCTCCGTGCAACCCGTGAGTGCAGAATATCGCCAACGATTCCAACCTTTAGACCATCAAAACTCTCCCGAAACTCTGGAAACCTGCTGCGAATTGTGTAGGCATCTAGAAGTGCTTGAGTTGGATGTTCATGTGTTCCATCTCCGGCATTGATTACGGAAGCGCTTATCCAACCGGAATCTGCGAGGCGTTGAGCCGCACCCGAAGCGCCATGTCGAATTACCACTGCATCCGCGCCCATTGCCTGCAGAGTTTGAGCGGTGTCCTTTAAAGATTCACCTTTGCTGACACTTGAACCTTTCGCTGAAAAATTTATAACATCAGCAGATAAGCGTTTTGCCGCGGATTCAAAGGAAATTCTGGTCCTTGTCGAATCCTCGAAGAAGAGATTTACAACTGTTCGCCCGCGCAACGTAGGAAGTTTTTTCACTGGTCCATCTGATATCTTCGCTAGTTCGCGAGCGGTATTCAATATCTCCAGGGCATCCGCTGCAGTTAAATCGTTTATCGAGAGCAAATGTTTCTTCACTTAGGCACCCGCCACAATCGCAACGCTATCTTCGCCATCGATCTCGCTAAGACGGACCTTCACGGATTCTGTAGCGGCCGTCGGAATATTCTTACCTACGTAGTCCGCTCGAATCGGAAGCTCGCGATGTCCGCGATCTACCAACACAGCTAACTGCACCGTTCTGGGTCTTCCAATTTCACCAAGTGCATCCAAGGCTGCGCGAATAGTGCGTCCCGAAAATAGAACATCGTCTACCAGCACAACGTCTTTACCCTCTATGCCACCGCTAGGAATTAGAGTCGGCAGCAATGGCCGTGGTGGGCGCAACCTAAGATCATCTCTGTGGAGCGTTATATCCAAAGTTCCTACCGGAACTGGCGTTTGAATTTCTCCAAGGAATTGTGCGATTCGTTCGCCAAGAAATGCGCCTCTAGTTGGGATTCCAAGTAAAACAACGTTCTCTAAGCCGCGATTGTGTTCAATGATTTCATGTGCAATGCGCTTTAGTGCTCGGCCAATTTCGCCGGCATCCAGGACTGTAGCCATTTTTTCTCCTTCGCCGCCTCTCTGGACGGATCGTTAAAGGACTTTCTTGCCTCTCGGGCTCGCAAAAGATACCACCTGTGGACAGACAAATCCATCTGCGGCTCCCCGTGCCTATTCTCGCCCAATGATAATAATTCCCGAGCTTTCAATAGAAGAGATTGCCGCATCAATAAAAGCAGTACGTAAGGCCAAAGGTCTGACGCTCCGCGAGGTAGAGGAGAAATCTGGCGGTGTTTGGAAGGCCGTAGTTATCGGTTCATATGAGAGGTGTGACCGCGCCCTATCTGTGAAAAAAGCAATAACTCTCGCAAATTTTTATCAAGTCCCCTTGGATGAACTACTAGGGCTTCGGAAAGATGTGCGGGCTACTCCCAGAGAGAAAATCACATTGGACATACGTGCAACTACCAATCTAGCTCCAAGTGATAGCGAGAGCACAAATATTAGGAATTTTGCCACTCTGATTTGCGCAAAACGTAGAGATTGGAACGGCGAGGTACTTTCAATACGTAACTCCGATTTAACCACCATTGCTCTTCTGCTAAATAAGGATGAGGCAACGTCGTACGATTGGCTCTTAAATCGCGGGTTACTCTTAGCAAAACCCTAAACTAATTAAAGTGCAAAGGATGGTTTTAAGATAACGATTCGACCCAAAACTCCATTGATATATTTTGCAGAGTCATCAGTTGAGAGTTCGGTAGCAATTTCCACCGCTTCAGAGACGGCGATTTGATCGTCTAATCCATCTACCCAGAGCAGTTCAAAGAGTGCAATCCGCAGAATATTGCGATCAATTACAGGCATCCGGTCCATGTCCCAACCTTGGGCATATGTGGTAATAAGTTCATCAATCTTGCTGTGATGTTCCGCTACGCCGACAAGTAATTCCATTACATATTCACCCTGTGAAAGTTCTTCGGGTGGCCGCACCGCGAGAAGATCTAAAGCGCTCGCACCACGGATATCTGCTTCGTAGAGAAAATCTAAAGCACGCTTGCGCGCCTTTCGGCGAGCACTCACTAGTTTGCTCGACCTAGGTATGCGCCTGTACGGGTATCGACTAGGACTTTCTCATCTTGCTTTATAAATAACGGAACTTGAACAGTTATTCCCGTCTCTAGTGTGGCTGGCTTAGTTCCACCTGAAGAACGATCTCCCTGGAGGCCAGGTTCAGTATAAGTAATAGTCAGTTCAACGGATGCTGGTAGATCGATATAAAGCGGATTACCTTCGTGGATAGCAACATTCGCTTCACAATTTTCAAGCATGTAATCTGCAGAATCACCGACAACTGTTGCTGAGATATTCATCTGATCAAAAGTTTTCTGATCCATGAAAACGAAATCATCGCCATCTCGATATAAGAAGGTCATGTCACGCTTCTCGAGAATCGCAACATCTACTTTGACACCAGCGTTAAGGGTGCGATCGATAACTTTCCCGGTAGTCACAGACTTTAATTTGGTTCGAACGAACGCTGGTCCTTTCCCGGGTTTAACGTGCTGGAATTCAACTACGTTCCAGAGCTGACCGTCAATATCTAAACACATGCCGTTCTTCAAATCATTTGTTGTTGCCATTATCAAAATTCCATTTCCAAGAAAGCTTTGGCTGCGATTTGCGCCCGATGCAATGCCTTAAGAATACCTGAAGAGTTTGGGCAGTTTTACTTATCCCAGCTATTTAACCATGCGCGAAATTGCTATCAGCGCAAGGCGATACGAATCTGGACCAAAGCCAGCAATCGTTCCATTGGCCACTCCAGAGATTACCGAGGTATGGCGGAACTCCTCGCGAGACATCGGATTAGAGAGATGAACTTCGATCAGCGGTGCCTTAACCATATCGGCGGCATCGCGAATTGCATATGAATAATGTGTAAATGCAGCTGGGTTGATTATCACCGGCGTGTTCTTATCAGCCGCTTCATGCAACCAGGAGATTATTTCAACTTCGCTATCACTCTGTCTCACATCGCATTCGATATTGAATTCCTTGCCCGCCGAAACAATAAGTTCAGTTAGCGCAGGAAAATCAATATCGCCATATACCTTTGAATCGCGCAGATCTAAGCGACCGAGATTTGGCCCATTCAAAACTAGAATTTTCATAGGGAAATTCTCTCATAGGCGCCTGCTAATTCGTCGCTAGTTATATTCTCTAGCCAGATGGGTTTAGCAACGCCTTCTAAACCAATAAACCTCAAGTTAGCCCCACGTGCCTTCTTATCACTCGACATTAAATCCAAGAGTTTCGGAAATTCTCCGCTCTTGTATGCGATCGGTAGTTCATATTTTAAAAGCAGTTCGCGATGCCTCAACACAACTTCATTTCCAAGTTTCCCGACCAGATTGCTAAGTTCCGCGGCAAAAACTAACCCAATCGAAACCGCTTCACCATGTCGAAGCTTGTAGCTCTCCAATTTTTCAACCGCATGACCAAGAGTGTGACCGTAATTAAGAATTTCACGCAGTCGACTCTCCTTGAAATCGGCGCTAACAACCCTTGCCTTCACATCAATGCTGCGCCAGATTAATTCCGAGATATTCTTCTTAGCATCGTCTGCTAAATCCAAAATAATTGGGTCCGCTATGAAACCAGCCTTTATGACTTCTGCCATTCCCGCATTGAAATCTCTGGCAGGAAGCGATTGCAACAAACTCTCATCGATCGTTACGGATCCTGGTGAATAAAATGATCCGATTAAATTCTTTCCGTGCTCACTATTAATTCCAGTTTTGCCACCAATCGCCGCATCAACCATCCCGGCAAGTGAAGTTGGGATTGCATGCCAAGTGATTCCACGAAGCCAAGTGGCCGCAACAAAACCAGCCAAATCAGTTGTTGCTCCCCCACCAATACCTACTATGGAATCACTTCGAGTTAATCCGAAATCACCGCAAATCTTCCACATCTTCAGGAGGAATTCAGGAGACTTTGCAGCCTCGCCATTGGGGGTGCTAACTATTTCAATTTTCGACTTTAGCTCTTGAAAATTCGCATCCATTTTTAAAAGTGCAACCAGTTCGACTGGCGCAACTATTAACGTTTTTTCGTGGGCTTTTGCAATCTCAACAATCGCATCACGCCATTTACGATCGAAATTTACTGAATATTCGCGCTCTGCTTTAATCGAAATAGATTTCATATCTTAATTCCCAGCGCCGAAATAATTTCTTGAGCAACTTCGATCGGTTTACGATTATCTGTTTTTATCTGAAGTGTTGATAAAGATTCATAGATCGGTCTACGAACTTCCATTAGAGCGAGCCACTGCTGGCGCGGATTAATTGTTAAGAGAGGACGTTCCTTATTGAACCCGACTCTAGGCGCAGCTTGTGAGATTGAAACTTCCAAATAAGCAACAGGTAGGCCACTCTTTTTTAGTAACTCGGAAACCTCGGGATCCAAAACTGATCCGCCACCCAATGCGACCACACCATTCGCCTCTGTTAGCGCTTCGATGACGACTTCTTTTTCGATCGCACGGAATGCCGGCTCGCCATCTTCGGTAAAAATCTCTGAAATCTTCTTGCCACTTCGTTTTTCGACCTCTACATCGGTATCCAAAATTTCACATTGCAATAGCTTTGCGAGTTGCCTTCCAACTGAAGATTTACCCGCTCCTGGCGGGCCAATGAGAACCGCCTTTGGCATTATGCGATTCCGAGATTCTCGATGTAATTCTTAAAGTTGCGTGCAACTTCGCCAACGCTATCGCCACCAAATTTTTCAAGAACTGCATCGGCCAAAACAAGTGCGACCATTGCCTCGGCGACAATCCCTGCGGCGGGAACTGCACAAACATCAGAACGTTGATTAATAGCCTTTGCTGCTTCACCAGTGGCAGTATCGATTGTGTCTAGGGCTTTAGGGACCGTTGAAATAGGTTTCATTGCTGCGCGAACCCGCAAAATTTCTCCGTTAGTGATTCCGCCTTCTGTTCCACCAGCACGATCTGTTCGTCTAACAATTTTTCCAGCAGCGTTCTTCTCAATTTCATCATGTGCAGATGATCCACGTCGCCTTGCAGATTCAAATCCATCACCGAGTTCCACACCCTTAATCGCCTGAATTCCCATTAGCGCAGCTGCAAGTTTGGAATCCAATCGGCGGTCCCAATGAGTGTGGGCACCAAGTCCAACCGGAACGTTAAAAGCCAGAACCTCTACAACTCCGCCTAAGGTGTCGCCATCTTTATGTGCGCTTTCAATCTCTTTAACCATCTCTGCGCTAAGAGATTTATCAGCAGCTCTCACTGGATCTTCATCGACTACTGTGCGGTCTGCATAGGTTGGTAACTTGTAATCCGCTTTCGCCACAGCGCTACCTATAGAAATAACGTGGCTCATAATCTTTATTCCAATAGCTTGATCGAGAAAAGCCCGCGCTACTGCGCCAAGTGCAACACGAGCAGCAGTTTCACGTGCACTAGCTCTCTCTAAGATTGGCCGTGCATCATCGAAGTTATACTTCTGCATTCCGACTAAATCTGCATGTCCGGGCCTAGGTCGAGTTAGTGGTGCATTTCTGGCTAATTCACTTAACTCTTTTTGATCCACTATTTCTGGTGCCATTACCTTCGACCATTTGGGCCATTCTGAATTCCCAATCTGAAGCGATATCGGACCGCCTTGTGATTTTCCGTGTCGGACTCCACCAAGAATCGAAACCACATCAGCTTCAAAAGTCTGTCTAGCCCCACGACCAAAACCTAATCGTCTACGTTGCAAATCTGCATCGATCATCTCTTTGGTAATTTCAATATGTGCGGGCATTCCTTCGAGGATTGCACTAAGTGCAGGTCCATGAGATTCACCAGCGGTTAACCAACGAATCACGGCAACTCCCTTAATTTTCTTTGAAATAATCCGCCACCGCGGATTGCAGGCTCTTATTGTGTCAGATGTTGGATACTTCGCGCTTGAAATAGGGCTATATCGAAGCGAGAAAGCCAAGAAAAATAAATGGCGCGAATGGAATACTGGAACCGAGCCTTCGCAAATAAAGGGATGAAGCGATGCTAAAAATTCCCCCTAATATCCAAGACCATGCAAAAAACACTAACCATTCCAAGAAAACCGGGCTCCAAATCGTCATAACCCAGAACAACTTTAAATCCCCCGAACCTACTCGCCCGCTAAAGATTAGGTGAATCGCGATTAATAGGCACGTGGCAAGGCATACGCTAATTAAAAAAGTTAAACCAAGAAACTCTATATTTAATAGAACCGAGAAGATCGCGAAGAAAAGCAAGCTTCTATTGCTGATAACTCGACGAGTGATATCGCTCTTTGAAATTATGAGAGCAAAGGTTAGGTAACCAAACTGAGCAAATACTTCAAACATTCTGACAATTTAGCGGAGACAGTCTTTCAAATTCCCCACCTGTGGATATCTCTAATCCTTTGAGATATGGGCCAACAACTGTGTCCGCATTGAATCAAAGTCAAAAGTTTGTGCGGAGAAGATCTCTATCTGGAATAGCGCCTGTTCAACTAGCAGATCACGACCACTAATTACGCGACCTCCCAGTTCGGTATATCGATTAACTAAAGCTGTTGGCCAGGGCTTATAAAGACATTCGACCAAAACCCCTTGCGCGCTTTTCAGGTTTTGGATATGAGCATCGAAAGCATTTGCTGGTGTACTTTGAATTATTAGATCATATGAATCTAAGTTTGCAGACATCTCTAGGCGAGTCAATAAAACGTCAGGAGCCGCTTCAGCCATTGCCACTAGCCGATCTGGTGAACGGAGCAGCACATCAATTTCTGCCACCTTAGTGTTTAGTGCACCTGCTGCAGCTCGAGCTGTTCCCCCACCACCTATGATGGCGACTTTCGAATCAGTCGAAACCTCAAGAAGATTAGCGAACGCCAAGCAATCGGTTGATGTCGCGTTCCATTCATTACCTAATCTATACAAAGTGTTTGCAGAATTGATCCTACGAGCAGTCTCACTTACTTCTGTGCAATATCTAATTGCGATCTCTTTAAGTGGCATCGTCAAGGAGAAGCCAGTCCAATTACCTTTCGAGCTCTCTGCATAGAAGTTAGGGAATGTCTCTTCATTGACTTCAACTGCCGTGTAATCCCCAGCAATCCCAAGTATTTCGTAGGCTCTCTTATGGATTTTTGGCGAGAGGGAATGAGTTATGGGCGATCCCAATACCGCAGCTTTAATCATTTAAATTTACCTGCCGCCACATTCTTATTGAACTCCGTATTCCAATTTGAGAATTCTGTGAAATTCTTGGTGAATCGAGTATCACCAGGAGCAACAGTAATGAAATATAACCAATCCCCGCTTGCAGGCTTCAGGCTTGCCGCGATTGCGTCAAGGCTCGGATTAGAAATTGGCGTAGGGGGCAGGCCGGCGTACTTATAAGTGTTGTATGGCGAATCTATTTTTGTCGCCTTATTTGAGAGGAGAATCTTTCCACGCGAATTAGCAGCATATTGAACGGTTGAATTTAATTGCAAGGCCATTCCAATCTGCAGCCGGTTATAGATAACTCTTGCCACTTTGGCAAAATCTTCTAAATCGCCTTCAACTTGAACCATTGATGCAATCGTTAGAACCTCGAAGGGTTTGTATTTGTCATAGCCCGCAGCAAGGCCAATTCCGGAGGTTTCAATTCTGGCCTTTTTAACCATCGTCGCTAGCGCTTCCGACATCGAAGTATTCGGAGTGAAAGAATAATGTGCCGGGAAGAGTGAGCCCTCTAAAGATTTTGTGGCCTTAGGAAATATCGATTCAACTGTTGCGTAACTCATATCCTTCTTCGAGATGTGGTCATTTGCACGCAATTGCTTTAGTACATCAGAGAAGGTGGACCCCTCCTTCACTAACAATAAGTTATTCAAACGTTTTGGATCTAGAAGTTGCGAGATTGCAAGCTTCGCTGGGATATGGAGTTGGATCGAATGCGATCCCGCGCTTATTCCTTGTGCTTTTGGATCTTTAGTGAATTCCTCCACAAAGTGCGCCGCACTCTTGATAACGCCGCGTTTCTCCAAATTAGTAGCAATTGAACTTCCGAGTTCGCCATCTGCTATAACAAATTCAATCTCTTTGCCGGGTTCATTTGAAGGGAAATCGCTCTGTGGTTGTAGCCGAATAAAACCAATAATCAAAAGCAGCCCAACTAGAGCCAAGGCTGTCACTCTAAGTTTTCTATTCATGGTTCAAAAGTCTTGATCGGCGCACCCTGAGCGCGCTCTTGATTTAGTGCGGAATCTAGAATCGCACTCGCCGCCATGGAGTCAATCTCGCCTTTGGCCGATTTAGAATTCAAACCAGCTTCACGCAGAGTACGGCTGGCAGACACCGTAGTCATTCGCTCATCTATCAAGTAGATCGGGTTTGGTGTGATCTCGCTAATTAAGAGAGCAAATTGCGTAACGCTCGCACTTTTCGCGCTCTCACTTCCTGATAAATGAAGTGGAAATCCAATCGCAGTATAAATTGGATCGTATTCTTGATATAGGTCTACTAAGTTAGAGCGCAACTTCTCTGCAGAATTAGCTATGAAATCTAGCGGTGATGCAAGAATCCCTGACGAATCTGTAATTGCCACACCGATGCGAACATCGCCGAAATCGAAGGCAATTCGTCGTCCCGGCCTCACTTACTTACCCGCTATTTGGCCTATTGATTTACTTATTGCACTCAATGCGTTGGCGATCTCGGAATGGTTTGCGCCGCCGCCTTGTGCGAAATCATCTTTTCCGCCACCTCCGCCACCAAGTATTTCTGAACCCAACTTAACAAGTGCGCCAGCTTTTATGCCCGACTTTATTGCCTTTGGAGAGGCTGCAACAACAAGTGTTGATCTATCAGAACCCTTAGAGGCAAGAATTACTATTCCATCAGATAGGCGATTACGTAAATCTAGAGAGATAGTCCGTAGATCATCTCCAGAAATATTCGGTTCTAACTCTGCGCTGAGAACTTCAAAGCCCGAAACCTTAGATGTGGATTTCAAAAGTTCTGAAGCTGTAGCTAATATTTGTGCCGTCTTGAAAGTAGCCAGCTCCTTCTCAACGCTCTTCAATCTATCGATTAAATCCGAAATCCTTGCAGGTAGCTCTTCAATTCGAGCGCCCTTAATAATTTCAGTGAGTGAATTCAATAGTAAGTGTTCGCGGGCCAAAAAGCCGTAGGCATCTCGACCGACTAGAGCTTCAACTCGTCGTACTCCCGCACCAATAGATGCTTCTGAAAGTAATTTCACTACTCCTAATTCACCAGATGATTTAACGTGGGTACCGCCACATAATTCATGGGCCCAATCACCGACGCTCACCACTCGCACTTGATCGCCATATTTTTCACCGAAAAGTGCCATTGCACCCATTGCTTTCGCTTCTGGCTGCGTCATAACTTTTGCTGTAACCTTTAAATTATCTAAGAGTAAATTATTAACGCGTCCTTCTACCTCTTCTAAAACACTTGCAGGAACTGCGCCCGTTGCAGGAAAATCAAATCTAAATCGTCCTGGCGAATTCTCTGATCCAGCCTGAGTAGCGGTCTCCCCAAGAATCTCACGGAAGGCTTTGTGAACCATATGAGTTGCAGTATGAGCCCGGGATATTGCTAAACGTCTCTCAATATCAATGGTTGCGATTGCAACGCTCTTTTTATCAACCGATCCAGATATAACTTGTCCTCTGTGGATATATAACCCTGGTACAGGTGTTTGCACATCATCAATTTCGACAACCGCACCATTCGAAAGTGTTATCAAACCCCCATCCGGTAATTGCCCGCCGCCTTCAGCATAAAATGGAGTTCTATCCAAAATAAGTTCTACATCGGTATTGATGTCAGCTTCCTGCACCGATTTACCGTCAACCATTATTGCTGCAATTTTTGACTCGCTACTGGTCTCGGTATATCCCGTGAACTTTGTTGCACCGCTCGCATCAAGAATTTTTCGATATTCACTTACATCGGTGTGGCCGGTCTTCTTTGTACGCGCATCAGCTTTTGCGCGATCCTTCTGTTCCTTCATCAATTTTCGGAATCCTTCTTCATCTACCGAGAGCCCAGCTTCACTTGCCATCTCTAGAGTTAGATCAAATGGGAATCCATAGGTATCGTGCAGTTTAAATACTGTATCGCCATCTAACTTTGTTGATTTTGATTTCTTTACACTCCCCGCAGCAACATCGAATATTTGAGTCCCACTCTTAAGGGTTGTAAGGAAAGATTCCTCTTCGTTAACGGTCACCGCAGTTATGCGCTCTTTATTCTCAACCAGTTCAGGATATTGCGTTCCCATTGCACCTATTGCAGCAGCAACTAATTCGCGAGAAGTCGGGTCGCCCGCGCCAAGAATTCGCATATTTCTAATTGTGCGGCGCATCATGCGACGGAGAACATATCCTCTTCCTTCATTCCCAGGTAGAACGCCATCACCAATCAACATCATTGAAGTGCGTGCGTGGTCAGCGATAACTCTAAGAGCAACATCGCTCTTCTCATTCGCGCCATATTTAACACCCGTTAACTCTGATGCCACATTGAGAATCTGCATCGTCGTATCGATTTCATAAATGTTTTCCACGCCTTGAAGGAGCGCCGCCATGCGCTCTAAGCCCAACCCGGTATCAATACTCTTAGCGGGAAGTTCACCGAGGATAGGAAAATCATCTTTCCCAGAACCAGAGCCGCGCATATTTTGCATGAAAACTAAATTCCAGACCTCTAAATATCTATCTTCATTTGCAATCGGTCCACCGTCGCGCCCATATTCTGGACCGCGGTCATAATAAATTTCGGAGCAAGGCCCACAAGGTCCCGGTACTCCCATTGACCAAAAATTATCTTCCATGCCGCGCCGTTGAATGCGTTCTTTTGGAATACCAATCTTCTTATGCCAAATATCAGCTGCTTCATCGTCAGTCTGAAAAACTGTTACCCACAGTTTCTCTTCTGGAAATCCATATCCCCCATTAGCCACAGGTTTTGTTAATAACTCCCAAGCAAGAGCGATTGCTCCCTCTTTAAAGTAATCGCCAAAGGAGAAATTTCCGCACATTTGAAAGAAGGATGCATGTCTAGTTGTTTTACCAACCTCATCAATATCAAGAGTTCGCACACACTTTTGGACCGAGGTCGCCCTTGCATATGGTGCTTTTATTTCGCCAAGAAAAAATGGTTTAAAGGGAACCATTCCCGCGTTAACTAAAAGTAAGTTTGGATCGTCAGCGATTAAAGACGCTGATGGAACAACTGTGTGTTTTAGACCTTGGCTATTTCCAGATTCAAAAAAATTAAGCCAACGAGTTCTTATCTCAGCAGAATTCACGCGACTACTCGAACTCCTCGTCGGGCGCGACTTTCTTACTCTTCTTCTTCCCTTTTTTCTTACTTTCGGATTCCGCCTTCATTTTGGAGACGGCGAGCAGAGCGCCTGCTGCGTTCATTGCCATTTTATTCTTATCCAAAAAGCCTTCAGTTTTATCTGAAATCTTTGTCGTGAGACCTTCAACAGTTTTCGTTACCTTGTTAATGCTTTGTAGAGGTCCATTAATTAATTCAACGGTCAAAGTAACCTCTTCTAGGAGAGGTGTGACTTCCGCAGTTAAGTCAGTTATTGCGGCTCCTGCTTGATCAACCAATTTGCCGACTCGTATAACGGCATAGCCAAGTGCCAGCGCAATTACGAGAAGCGAAATCGCTGCGATAATTGTTGCAATTCCACCTGGGCCCATAGTTCAAGCCTACCTGATAGGCGACTTAAGAAGCCTCAAATACTGGGATCGGAAGATCAGGGCGTTCGTGCTTTTGATGAGCGACGACGGCCGCTAAATGATAATTCCAAATTAAATCTAGATTTCCTTGGACTGCATATGGGCGACCATCTACAAGCGGTCCCTTCTCCCCATTCATCACAGCAATTACATCATCACCGGAAATAGTTTTATAAGTTTCAAGGGCATGCGCGAGAGCAAGCACTTTGAACTTATTTTCATTCAGAATCTCTTCGGCGCGAATCAGTAAAGAGGAGAGGTTATTCTCGATTCGATCCCCAAGAGCCATTCTTAAATTTTTTGTGCTGTCATCCTTACCGCGATTTCCACCTGGAGCGCCGACCTCATTACGGCGATTGGATGCATGTGAAGAAATTGTGGAACCCATCCCCCAATGACCTTCCATAAAACTAGCGATTGTTGTTGCGCTCTCCAGGTCCCCTGAAACTCCCGAAGAGTTATCGCCCGCGAAGAACATTCGTTCCCCTGCCAGTGATGCAACTGAAACCAAAATATCTGCTTCATATTCGGTGCGCCATCTTGTGAATTGATCATCCGGCGGAATGCTTGCCACCATGCCGAGATAGTCAGAACCTTTTTCAATTGTTGCCAAATCTATAGCCATATGTTGTCTTACTAAATGCGCCATCACTCCGTGGCAAGCTTCATGGACAGCAACAGCATGACGTTCACGTTCGATATATTCAACATCTTCCGCTGGTCCTAAATCCTTCAACTGCTTAGCTTTTATTACATCGCTCAAAGTTATAGAGGTGCGATCATTCCTAATCGCCATGATTAGCGCTTCGTTAATTGTGTCCTTAATAATTGCGCCAGTTGCATACGGCGTGATTATCGCTAATTTATCTATCTCTTCCGCAGTTAACGAATGAGAGACTTTTGCTAAATACCCCTCGTAGGTTCTAATTCTTCCAGCCTTACTTGGATATCCGACTCGGTACATGCGATCGATTCGACCAGGACGCAAAAGCGCTTCATCGAGCGCTTCTGGCATATTTGTAGCCATAACAACCAAAATTCGATACTTCGGTGGATTCTTGGGACGCATTCCGAGTGCTCGACGAACTACACGGTTAATAAATCCTCTAGGTTTTTTCAGCCCAGATAGTTCGGTCAAAAGTGCTTGTAGCGTTCCACTTCCACCACCACCGCCTCCGCCTGCACCACCCATTACAAATTGATTACTAGTCAAGGCTGCGCTAGTTACTAATGATTTACCTGGATCTGATAGATAGTTTCCACCATTACATGGTGTACCAAAGACGCTCTTGCTATTTTCATTTGTATACATCTGAGGTCGACTGATACCACGATTACCTAAAGAATCCGCCTCATCGAAAAATACAACAACTCCGCCATAACGAAGAGCAAGTTTCCGCAATTTTCTAAATAAACTTTTTACTTTAAGAATGCCAACGCCCATGAACATATTTGTGAAGGCGCCTGGATCAACAAATACAAAAGGCTTTCCGGTTTCGCCAGCCATTGATTCAGCCATCAGTGTCTTTCCAGTGCCCGGAGGCCCCCAGAGCAGGATTCCACCCGGAACATATCCACCATGTTTTTCAATTAGTTCAGGTGTTTCAAGGAAGAGAAGATTTTCACGAATTCGATTGAGAACATGATCTTGTCCCCAAACATCCGAGAACCTGGTGCGGATGTCATCCGGGAAATAGGTATCTACTCCACCACGGCTCAAGAACCAGAAAATCGCACCAAATTGAATTATGACAAAGAAGACTGCGAAGAGAAGCTGCCCAAGCATTGGGAGTGCAGACCATAAAGCCTTCGGTGCAAAAAATAACGCGCGAACTGGAGTCTCTTTATAAATAGCACCTAGAACAACTGAGAGCAGTGCAATGAAAACCAGCCACTTGATAACCCGACCCAATCTGAAGCGATTCCAATCACTTAATTTGTGAAGTACTCGGTCAACGAAGGCGAAATATTTAACCCAAATTCCATGATACGGGGCAAGTAATTCAGCAAGAGCAAAGTGAACTTGTCGAATTATTTCAACTGCAGCTAGAACTAGTAGCCAAGATTTGCTGTTTACTGTTGCAGAAAGCGCATCAGTGAAAGATAACAATGGATTATCTGCCATATTGGCCCAAGCTAGGACGAAGAAAACAATTGCAAAGAGCAATAAGAACTTGGTGCGATCATAGAACGATAGGTGAATGCGCGTAGTTCGATCGGTATCGCGGGGCCGGCTTTGTACGCTCATTTATTGCCTCTCACGGTGAACGAATCACCAATCGCTTGGAGTTCTTTGGAATGCTTTTTGAAATACTTTGTAGGGGCTCGGACTAATAAGACATAAATTCTTGATCGATCATCCGAAACTAACGCTGTTTGATCCACAGTTTCAGAGATTCCACTCGGATCGCCAAAAGTATAGGTCGTTCTTACTCCTCTAGCTATTTTCTCTACTCGCTCATAATCATCATATAAAACGAATTTCGAGTTTGCCTTAGTTGGATCTTCAAGCCACGTTGTGATTGGAAGAATTAGGTTACGAAGCGAATTGTAGGAAATTGAATTCAAATCGTCATAGCCAAGATCTCGAACGCGAACATAAACAACTGCGCCATCCGGAGCATCTAAACTGAAGATTGAAAGCGGTGTGGTTGCAGGCGAAGTTGAATATGCTTCTTGCCAAACAACACTGGCAATTCTTTCGGCCGCTCCGTCCGCCGTAGATTTGGCTTCTGCGCTATTCAACTGCTTTGAAGAAATTTTATGCCAACCATTAGGTATGGCTACGTAAACTCCACTGGATTTATCAGCGGCATAAATTTGGGATTGTGAACAGCTAGTCAAACCAATAATTGAACAGGCCAATAACGTTGCGATAACAAAACGTCTTGGCATAAGTTGCATTGGGCGTTTTACTCCTGTGGGATATTGACTGGCTCAAAATCTACACCAGCGTCTTTACGCTGTCGCGCGGTAATTGGAGTTGGGGCACCAGTTAGCGGATCTCCGCCACTAGCCGTTTTCGGAAAGGCAATTACCTCGCGGATTGATTCCGCGCCGACTAATAGCGCACATAAACGATCAAGCCCAAGTGCGATTCCACCGTGAGGAGGCGGGCCGTAATTGAACGCTTCCAATAGAAAACCAAATTTACTTTCAGCCTCTTCCTGAGAAAGACCTATCGTGTCGAATACTCGTGATTGCATTTTGCGATCATGGATACGAATGGAACCGCCACCAATCTCATTTCCATTCAAAACAATGTCGTAAGCGTAGGCAAGTGCGCTAGCTGGATCTTTATCGAAGGTATTTGCGAATTCCGGTTTTGGACCTGTAAAAGGATGATGCACAGCAGTCCAACCACTATTTGAATCAGCGCTATCGATTTGTTCAAACATCGGCGCATCAACAATCCATAGGAAATTCCATGATTTCTCATTGATTAAGTTACAACGCTTTCCTACTTCAAGTCGCACAGCACCGAGCAGGTTGAGCGATGAAACACGATCTCCAGCAGCGAAAAATATTGCATCACCTGGCTTAGCTCCAACATGTCCAACAATTCCTGCCGCTTCTTTTTCTGAGAGATTCTTTGCGACTGGTCCACCAAGAACTCCATCAGTTCCAACCAAAATATAAGCCAAACCTTTTGCACCTCGCGCCTTAGCCCATTCCTGCCAGGCATCTAATTCACGCCTTGGAGAATCCGCACCACCTGGCATAACGACTGCGCCTACATGTGCGGATTGGAAGACTCGGAAAGTCGTATCAGCAAAAAAATCAGTGCAATCTATAAGTTCATTTGCGAAACGTAAATCTGGTTTGTCAGAACCATAACGGCGCATCGCTTCCCAATAAGTCATTCTCGGGATAGGTAATGGAATATCGAAGTCAACGATTTTCTTGAACACTCTGGACAAAATTTTCTCTGCTACCTGCAGAATATCTTCCTGATCAATGAAAGACATTTCAATATCTAATTGCGTAAATTCTGGTTGGCGATCTGCACGGAAATCCTCGTCGCGGAAACAGCGAGCAATTTGGTAATAACGTTCCATGCCTGCAACCATCAATAGTTGTTTAAATAGCTGTGGCGATTGTGGAAGTGCATACCAAGAGCCTGGTTGGAGTCGCACAGGCACCAAGAAATCTCGAGCACCTTCCGGAGTCGAACGCGTCAAATATGGCGTCTCAATCTCTAGGAAATCTTCGTCATCCATGACTGTTCTAATTACCGATGTAACCTTCGAACGGAGTCGAAGATTCTTTGCAGGACCTTCTCTGCGTAAATCTAAATAGCGATATTTCAAACGCACTTCTTCGCTGATTGTGTTTAAGTCTCCACTATCAACTGGAAATGGGAGCGCAGCAGCCTCGCTTAGAACTTGAAGCTCCTCACAAACCACTTCTATTTCCCCAGTTGGAATATTTGCATTTTCATTGCCAGCAGGGCGAATTCGAACAGTGCCCGTGATCAACACACACCACTCGGCGCGCAATGAACCTGCTAAAGCTTCATCATTAATTACAACCTGCGATGCCCCGGATGAATCACGAAGATCGATAAAAGCAACACCACCATGATCGCGGCGTCTTGCAACCCAACCTGCGAGAACAACTTTTGAGCCAACATCGCTCTTTCGCAATGAACCTGCAGTATGCGTTCTTATCATCTTAAATGCGCTCCGATAATTGCTTAGTTGGTTTTAAATTCATTACTTAAGGCGGTGATTCTAACTTCTTTTGACTCCCCTGAATCCATATCTTTAACTGCTACTAGGCCTGATTTAATTTCATTAGAACCAATTACCGCGCTGAATTTCGCCCCACTTTTATCCGCCGACTTCATAGCTCCCTTAAGGGCACGATCGCCATAGGCCATGTCGCAAGAAATACCAGAATTGCGAAGTTCATTAACCAGTTTTGAAACAAAGCCCTTCTCCTGCGCACTTAAAGCGATTAGGAAAAGATCTAACTTTGGCTTATTTATTGAAGAATCGAATATTCCCTCCGCCTCACATGCAAGAAGAATTCGATCAACGCCAAGTCCAAAACCTATTCCCGATAAGTCACTGCCGCCAAGTTCTGCCATTAATCCGTCATATCGACCGCCACCACCGATTCCAGATTGTGCACCCAACTTTTCGCTCACAAATTCGAAGGTAGTGCCGGTGTAATAATCAAGGCCGCGCACCATTCTTGGATTGATGGTGAAATCAATCTTTGCTTCTTGCAACAACTCTTGAACTCGCTGGAAATTTTCTTTGCTCTCTTGCGATAAATAATCCAGAAGTAGCGGCGCTTTAGCCATCGCCTCTTGAATTTGCGCACGCTTATCGTCGAATAGGCGTAGCGGATTTAACTCAGCTTTTTTGACGGTCGCCTCATCCAAATTCAATTTTGAAATGTAAGCAACTAAATCGCTTCGATGACTGGCCCGGCTCTCTGCATCGCCCAAAGAAGTTATATCCAGTCGATAAGATTTCAAGCCCAATTTCTTAAAAGCCCGATCTGCTACCGCTATAACTTCAAAATCGATCTCTGGATCGTTCAACCCAATTGCTTCAATTCCAACTTGATAGAACTGCCGATATCTCCCGGCTTGTGGCCGTTCGGCGCGGAAGTAAGCACCGGAATACCAAACCTTTAACGGAAGCGTTAATTTATCTAAGTTATGTTCAATAACGCTGCGCATAACGCCAGCGGTTCCTTCTGGGCGAAGAGTTATCGAACGACCACCGCGATCTTCAAAGGTATACATCTCTTTTGAAACTACATCGGTCGATTCTCCAACACCGCGTCTAAACAGCTCGGTATCTTCAAATACGGGTAACTCCATCAGTTGATAGCCAGAAATTTTCGCTGATTCAATTAAGGTTTCACGAACAAATTCGAAATATTGGGAGCGTGGCGGAAAATATTCGCTCACGCCTTTAGGGGCCTGTAACTCTTTCATTACTCCCCCCGTCCTGGCTTCGATTGCAGAAATTCTTCCTGCAAATAAGGATTACTAGATAGCTCGCGTCCAATTGTAGTTTGTGGACCATGCCCAGGCAGGACTATTAATTCGTTATTCAGGGGCAATATTTTAGAGATTAATGAATTACGCATTGCGCTAGGCGACCCAGTTGGTAAATCCGTTCTCCCAATTGCACCGGCAAATAAGACATCACCCGAAATCAAGAACTCATCATTTACCGTGAAAATTGCCGAACCAGCGGTATGCCCTGGCGCATGGCCAACCTCAATATCAAAACCCGCGAGTTGAAACTTCTCGCCATCTAGAACTTCGCGCACGATTTCTGGCTCTTCAAATTTCGTTACACCAAAGGCGGCCATTATTTGCTGACTCTCACCGCCTGCACTTAGGGCTCGATATGGGTCGGCTAACAATTTTCTATCAGCTGTATGAATCAACGTTGGGACACCATATTCATTTGCAAAAGGCCGAACCGAAAAAGTGTGATCCAAGTGCCCATGAGTTACTAGCGTTGCTATTGGTTTTAGATTGTGTTTATTGAGGGCGCTTTTAATTGCCGAAACCAGGCTCGGGTTGGCCATCCCTGGATCCACGATGAAGCATTCAGAATTCTTAGTTGGTGCAAGGATCCAACAGTTTGTAGCGAAATAGGGTGCGGCAATCACCTCAAGAATCAAAGGTTCACCCCTATCCGTCACGCGTGAGCGGCCCGTATTGGGGCTAATTGCGCAAGACCACTTTTGCCATCCCAACGGTTAAGGGTATCTTTAGCCCGCACGCATAACTAATCAGATAAGTCATAACGAATGGTTTGCAACTCCGCGAACCCAACGCGCAATGAAAGCGAGTGAGTATTACCATGATGGATATCAACCCAACTGAAGTTGCCCAAGCAGTAACACCTGGCGATTCAAATGTAAGTGCCGCATCCGCCCTAATCGGAGATCCTTCAAAATTTGGTCGCGTTGATCAAGATGGCACTGTCTATGTATTAACTCCATCTGGTGAAAAAGCTGTCGGCTCATATCCTGGAAAGAGCTCGGAAGAGGCGCTCGCATATTTTGTTCGCAAGTTTGAAGCAGTCGCATCCGAAGTTGCGCTACTTGCTGCTCGCATCAAGAGTGGTGCAATGGTGCCATCCGACGCATCCGAAGCTGTTGTGAAATTACGCGACACCGTCGCAAATCTAAATGGCGTTGGCGATTTAGCAACCCTCGCCGCCTCTGTAGACCAGATCCCAAATTTAATTGAAGACCATCGCGCCGCATATCAAGAGCGCAAAGATATTGAATCAGCAGTGCGCGAAGCAAAGCGCGCAGCTTCCTTAATCGTCAAAGAGAAGTTAGTTGCTGAAGCGGAATCCCTCGCACTTTCAGAGAGTTGGAAAGCTACAAGCGAGCGTCTTAAAGTTCTGCTCGATGAATGGAAAGCAGCTCCCCGCCTAGATAAGACAACTGATACCGAACTTTGGAAGCGGTTCTCATCCTCTCGCAATAAGTTCGATAAGCGCCGTCGTACCCACTTTGCGGCCCTCGAATCTGTGCAACACGAAGTTGCAGCAAAGAAGGAAGAGATTGTTAAGCAAGCGGAAGCGTTAGCAACTTCAAAGGAATGGCTTCCAACCGCCCATAAATTTAAAGAACTTATGGATGCATGGAAAGCATCTGGACGTGGCAAGCAGAACGTTGATGCAAAACTTTGGGGCCGATTCAAAGCAGCGCAAGATCAATTCTTTGCTGCAAAAAATAGTGATCTTGATAAGCGCCAGGTAACAATGGCGGCGAATCTTGCAAAGCGTGAAGAGTTGATTGTAAAGATCGAAGAGATTCTTCCAATAACCGATTTACAGAGCGCTAAGAAGAATTTCCGCGCTCTTATGGAGCAATGGCAGAAAATTGGCATGACTGAACGCAGCAAGAAGGCCGCACTCGATACCCGTCTTTCACGAGTGGAAGATGAAATTCACACGCTTACTGAAGAGCAGAATCGTCGCACTGATCCGACTGCTATCGCTCGAGCAAATGATGTTGTTCAAGGACTTGTTGATGCCATCGCGGGCTATGAAGCACAGGCCGCTAAGGCAGAAGCTGCAGGCAACACCTCAAAAGCCAAAACTGCACGAGAAGCTGCAGAAGCTCGCAAAGTTTGGCTAGCTGAAGCTCAAAAGGGACTGGCGGATTTCAAAAGCAATTAGCTCTTAATTGTTGGTTACGCGGTAAACATCGTAAACGCCTTCAACTGATCTCACGCTCGCTAAAACTGCATCTAGATGCGACGCATCTGCCATCTCGAAAGTAAATCTCGAAATCGCGGTGCGATCTTTCGAAGTGCTTACTGCGGCGTTCAATATATTTACATGTTGATCCGAAAGGGTCCGAGTTACGTCAGAAAGTAAGCGGGATCTATCTAGCGCTTCTACTTGAATGTTCACCAAGAATGAGGTTTTCGCCGAGTTATTCCACCTTACAGAAACTATGCGATCTCCTTGATGTTCACGTAAATCTGTAACATTTATGCAATCTTTACGATGCACCGATACGCCACTGCCTCTGGTGATAAATCCAACAATTTCATCCCCTGGAACTGGTGTGCAGCAACGAGCCAACTTCACTAAAACATCATCCGCACCTTCAACATCTATTCCAGATGAATTACGCCTGACATGTTCAAAGGAATGCACCGGATTTGTATGGCTCTCAACTTCGGTATCAGGCTCGTGTAAATCGGTATTTGCCACTAACTTTTCGATAACAAATTGCGCACTTATATGGCCATTACCAACAGCCGCATACATGCTCTCAATATCTGGATAATGAAGATCGTGTGACAGTTCTAGAAATGCTTGACCTGCAAAAATTTTCTGGAGCGGCAGCCCAACTTTTCTCATCTGACGCGCAATTGATTCTCGGCCAGCATCGATGGCCTCTTCCTTGCGCTCTTTTGAAAACCAAGCTTTAATTTTTGAACGCGCTCTCGGCGATGATACAAAATTGAGCCAATCTCTACTTGGCGCTGCATTTGGACTCTTGTTCGTGACAACTTCAACAACATCACCATTTGCAAGAATGGACTCCAAAGGCACCAATTTTCCATTTACCTTTGCACCCACACACCTATCTCCTACTTCGGTATGAACTGAATACGCGAAATCAACAGGGGTAGAACCTGAAGGAAGAGCAACAACACTCCCCTTCGGAGTGAATACAAATACTTCTGGCGTCCTGAGGTCGTAACGAAGAGTGTCGAGAAATTCGCCCACATCCTCAGTTTCCTGCTGCCATTCATGTAATTGTTTCAACCAAATCATCTCTGGTTTATTTGTAGCGTCTTTTCCGACCGAAGCCAACTTATACTTCCAATGCGCAGCAATTCCATACTCTGCCCGCGCATGCATATCGAAAGTTCGGATTTGAATTTCGACAGCTCTCCCATTTGGTCCAATAACTGTTGTATGTAGTGATTGGTAAAGATTAAATTTCGGCATTGCAATGTAATCCTTGAACCGTCCTGGGATCGGACTCCACCTTGCGTGAATCGCTCCTAAGACGGCATAACAATCTCGAACACTTTCCACCAAGACCCGAATACCAACTAAGTCATAGATTTCATTGAAATCGCGACCTCGGATGACCATTTTTTGATAGACGCTGTATAGGTGTTTCTGCCGACCTAGAACTTTTGCAGTGATTCCATCGGCGTTGAGATCCTTAGCAACGAGTTGCAAAACCTCGCCAGTCATAGCCTCTCGCGCGGGACTTCGCTCTTGAACTAACCTTTCAATCTCATCATATATTTTTGGTTCCAGGAATTTAAATGATAAATCCTCTAACTCCCACTTGATGGCGCTCATACCTAATCGATTCGCCAGTGGCGCATAAATATCCAAAGTTTCACGCGCTTTACGTTGCGCAGATTCAATCTCAACAAATTGCCAGGTTCTGGCATTGTGCAACCGATCGGCTAATTTAATAACAAGTACTCGGATATCACGAGACATAGCGATAACCATTTTTCGCAGCGTTTCAGCCTCAGCAGTTGGGCCATAATTCAATTTATCTAACTTGGTAACACCATCTACCAAATTAGCGACTTCTTTTCCGAAATCCTTCTTAAGTGCGGCTAATGAATACTTCGTATCTTCAATGGTGTCATGCAATAAAGAAGCGATGATTGTTTCAAGGTCTAGACCAATCTCAGCCAAAATTTCCGAAACCGCCAACGGATGAGTTATATATTTCTCACCGGATTTCCGGAGTTGACCTTCATGAGCATCAGCAGCAATATCGTAGGCACGTTCTAGTTCGATTAAAGAGGCCTCAGGATGATGCGAAATCAGCGCCTTAGCCAGAACGTCTAGAACCGGATTCATAGTTCTATCTTAACTAACCAGAAAGAGCTAAGCCGAAATTAAAAGATTAGCGACCTTTGCGTTTAGGTTGATTACGAGGACCTCTAGCCCACGAAACCTTAGTTTCAGAGCCAGAGTTAGATCCGTTTAGTCCACCTTTTGCTTCAAGAGTTACTGCTCCAGGTGCATGTTGAGCGACCCGTTTAGTTAGCGCGCGCATGGCAGGTTCACGTTCTCTGAGTTGAGCCAAAATTGGAGTAGCAATGAAAATTGAAGAATATGTACCTGTGGCAAGACCTACAAATAGTGCAAGTGATAAATCTTTAAGAGTTCCAGCGCCTAGCAGACCTGCTCCTACGAAAAGAATTGAAGCAACTGGGAGAAGCGCGATAAGTGAGGTATTGAAAGAACGGACTAGCGTCTGGTTAACCGCTAGATTTGCAGCGGCAGAGTAAGTGATCTTGCCGGTGCTAGTGATAGATCTGGTATTTTCACGGACTTTATCGAATACAACAACTGTGTCATAAAGCGAATAGCCCAGAATTGTAAGGAAACCAATCACGGTTGCCGGCGTTACATCAAAACCAACAAGAGCATAAATTCCAACAGTGATGAAAACGTCGTGGATAGTTGCAATGATTGCGGCCAGTGCCATCTTTGATTCAAAGGCCACAGTCAGGAAGACCATTACTACAAGAATGAATCCAATCAATCCGTACAACGCTTTCTTCGTGATTTCCTTACCCCAAGATGGCCCAATAATTTGGGTATCTATATCGTCAACATTCACACCAAATGTTTGAGCAAGCGAAGATTTAACTGCGGCAAATGAATCTAGAGCGCCGGTTTGGATGCGCAAGCGATTATTTCCAACCTTTTGAACAACAGTTTCACCAGTTACTCCGGCTGCAGCAATTGCAGCGCGACCATCTTCAACTGTAGCTCCAGCTTTACTAATTGAAAATTCAGACCCGCCCTTAAATTCGATTCCCAAATGCAAGCCTTGAGTTCCAAGAGTGATTGCCGAAATGATAATAATTATCCCCGAGAAGGCGTACCAACGACGTCGCTTGCCAATGAAGTCAATTGATGTTTCACCACGATACAACCGTCCGCCAATGCCTGAAAGTGAACTCATATTATTAACCCTTCAACTCTGCTGAACCATCGGTTTTGATCTTCATGCCTAAACTCTTGGCTGAGAATCCTGACCACTTGCGACCACTAGCAAAGAATGAAGTTCTTGCAAGAAGTGCGACGAGCGGATGGGTGAAGACGAATACAACAAGAAGATCGATGAGTGTTGTTAGCCCAAGTGTGAACGCAAATCCGCGAACTCCGCCAACAGCGAAGAAGTAGAGAAGCACTGCAGCAATCATCGAAACCGTATCAGCGATAATAATTGTATGTCGAGCCTTCACCCAGCCACTTTCAACAGCAGATCGAAGTGAACGACCTTCGCGAACTTCATCACGCAAACGCTCAAAGAACACAACGAAAGAGTCAGCTGTAATTCCAACAGCCACGATTGCACCAGCGATCCCGGCCAGAGTCAGAGTAAATCCGATCCATTCACCGAGTAGCAAGAATGAGAGATAAGCGATCGCTGCAGCAATCATTAATGAGGCGACAGTGACAATTCCTAACCCCTTGTAATACATAAATGAGTAAAGGAAGACAAGCAAGAACCCAAGTAGACCAGCTAGCAAACCCGCGTGGAGTTGATCAGCGCCAAGGGTAGGTGAAACTTGTAGCACTTCACCTTGATCAAACGCTAAAGGCAGCGCGCCATACTTCAACACATTAGCCAAGTTTGAAGCTTCTTCTTGGCTAAAGCTTCCAGTGATTTGGGCGCTTCCACCATTGATCGCTTCATTGATTCGCGGAGCTGACACAACCAATCCATCTAGAACAATAGCTACTTGATTCTGTGGCGCCGCTAAAGTCGTGACCGAAGTTGTGAGGGCACCAAACTTTTTTGTTCCCTCACCATTGAACGAGAGAAGTACATACCAACCTGCAGCACCCTGTTGATCTATTGCGGCGCTGGCCTTTGAAACCATGCTACCTACTACTTGTGCGGGCGCCAGAATATATTTTTGAGTCCCAGCGCGGTCGCAACCTACTACTGCAATATCAGGGGACTCGGTTGATCCACCTTGCAAGCTCTCTTTTTTCGTGCAATCGAGCGCTGCATACTTTGCATTCAATTCTGCATTTACACCCGATGGAAGCGTTGCGCTTTTAGCATCAGCTGCTGCTGTAGTTGCGCTTGGAGCGCCTTCAACTAAAACTTGGCGGAAGCGAAGTTCAGCGGTTTGCCCAACTAGTTGCACAATTTTTTCACCAGTTTGTCCTGGTACTGAAATAACTATTTGACGATTTGTTCCTGAACCTTGAGCTGCAACTTCACTCTCGGCAACACCAAGTGAGTTAACGCGTTGTCGGATGATTGCAACGGCTTGATCGATGGCCTCGGTTGTGACTTTTGTTCCTTCACTCGCACGTGGAGTAAGGGTGACGCTCGTACCGCCACGAAGATCAAGTCCTAATTTAATTTTAGTCGCGCCTTGAATTACGGCAACGGCGCTAAAGACAATTAAACCAATCGCAAGGATTGCTATCGACTTAATTGATTTAGCTGATTTAGCTGAACTCTTTACAGCCTTCGGACTCTGGGAATTATTAAGGGCAGACATGAGACGCAAGTCTAGGCATCTGAGGCTGGTGTGTCGAAAAGGCCGATCTGATTTTGAACGAGATTTGGCGCACCTATTGGGGCTTTCATGCCTAAATGCTCAAATCCTGCAGGTGTAGCAACTCTCCCACGCGGGGTTCGCGAGATAAAACCCATGCGAACTAAGAATGGTTCAGCTAGCGATTCGATTGTTTCTGACTCTTCGCCAATTGCCATCGCCAAAGTCGAAATACCTACGGGTCCCCCGTTGAATCTCTTTACTAGGGCTTCTAGCACTCCTAAATCTAGGCGATCCAATCCAATTGCATCTACTTCATACATCGCAAGGGCCGCTTTCGCTTCTTTAGCGCCAACTTTTCCATCCGAATGAACTTGCGCATAATCTCTAACGCGCCGCAATAATCTATTTGCAACTCTAGGGGTTCCACGAGAGCGGGAACCAAGTTCCTCGATTGCTGCTTTATCAATCTCGATTCCCATTAAATCTGCGCTTCGTTTGACGATGATCGAAATTTCTGAATCTTCATAAAAATCTAATTGCGCAGTAAATCCAAAGCGATCTCGCAGTGGACTTGGGAGAAGTCCGGCGCGAGTTGTAGCACCAACTAGTGTGAAGTGTGGCAGTTCCAATGGAATTGCTGTTGCGCCTGCGCCCTTTCCTACAATGACATCAACTCTAAAATCTTCCATCGCCAAATATAAAAGCTCTTCTGCGGGGCGAGACATCCGATGGATTTCATCTAGAAAAAGGATTTCACCCTCAACAAGTGAAGAGAGAATTGATGCTAAATCTCCTGCATGTTGAATCGCCGGTCCACTAGTAATTCGAAGTGGTGCATTCATCTCGGATGCAATAATCATTGCAAGAGTGGTCTTGCCTAAACCGGGAGGACCAGAAAGCAATACGTGATCTGCCGGAGCGTTCCGATTTCGAGCAGCTGACAATAAGAGATCGAGTTGATCTGCAACGCGCTTTTGTCCTACAAACTCCCCCAAAGTTTTTGGGCGAAGCGCTAACTCTTGAGATCTCTCAAAATCATCCGAATTCGAATCAATTACTCTCAACTCATCGCTCACTATTAACCACGTCCCCGGTTTTGTAGCGCCAATTTAAGAAGCTGGGAGATATCGGTTTCATCAATTTTCGCTCCGAGATCGCTAGCAACGCTATCTATCGTTGCTTCGGCATCTCGCGCGGTAAATCCAAGACCAATCAATGCACTCTGCAATTGAGTTCGCCAATGTGACTTCGCGGTGTTTGCAACCTTTGCTGAAAGCGTTAAATCATTGACCTTATCTTTAAGTTCAAGAACTGCCCGTTGCGCGCCTTTCTTACCCAAGCCAGGAATTCGCTCAAGGGCCGAAGAATTTTCGCTAGCAATTGCACTAGCTATTTCTTCCGGCTCATAAATTGATAGCGCGGATTGAGCAACTTTGGGACCGATCCCACTTACTGTTTGCAGTAATTCAAAGAAATCTCGTGCACTTGCACGATCAAAACCAAAAAGCGTAAGTGAATCTTCTCGGACAACCAAGGTAGTAAAGAATTCGGCATGCGTTCCAACATTTAGTGACGCGGCATATCGAGCCGGTAGCGAGACTTGCAGGCCAACTCCTCCAACTTCAATAACAGCAGAATTCAGCGTTGTTGCTTTCACAACACCTGCAACCGATGCAATCATTTCTTGACCACTTTCTTTAGACGCGCCCGCTCTTTGGTTAGAGCTGCTTCTATTCGTGCATTTCCAGAACCTCGCCAATGATGACAGATGGCTAAGGCAAGTGCATCGGTACTATCAACGGGTTTTGGGATTTCTTTTAGGGAAAGCAATTTTTGAACCATCAGAGCAACTTGCTTCTTATCTGCCCGACCAGATCCTGTCACCGCTGCCTTCACTTCAGTTGGAGTATGCATTGCAACTGGTATGCCAAATCTGGCCGCAATTAACAGCGCAACACCAGCCGCCTGACCAGTGGACATTGCGGTACGAATATTTAATTGGGAGAAAACCCGTTCGACCGCAATTACATCTGGCTTGAATTCATTAATCCAAACTATCAATTCAGTTTCAAGTGCGAGCAATCTCTGGGAGAGTTCGAGATCGCTAGATGTCTGAATGACCCCAACACCAACCATTACTAATTTCTGAGCAGTTCCATTTTCAACAATTCCGAGACCGCATCTTGTTAAACCTGGATCGACCCCAAGAACGCGCATGTTAAAGAGTAGCCATAACCTCATCAGATACATCGAAGTTACCAAAGACGTTCTGTACGTCATCTAGCTCTTCGATCGCATCAATCAGTGCAAAAACTTTAGTGGCACCTTCCGCATCAAGAGGAACTGAAACTGATGGCAAGAATGAGGTGTCAGCAGATTCGTAATCTATCCCCGCACTTTGAAGCGCCGTTCTAACTGCAACCAAATCACTAGGTTCACTAACAATTTCAAATGACTCACCGAGATCACTTACATCTTCCGCACCAGCATCTAGAACATGTTCAAGGATTTTATCTTCGGTTATTCCGTCAACTTTTGAGACGATAATGACACCTTTGCGGTTGAACATATATGAGACAGATCCTGGATCGGCCATGTTTCCACCATTGCGAGTCACTGCAACACGGACTTCAGATGCTGCACGGTTACGGTTATCAGATAAGCACTCGATTAAAAGCGCTACGCCATTTGGCCCATATCCTTCATACATAATTGTCTGCCAGTCAGCGCCACCAGATTCCAGACCAGCACCACGTTTAACAGCACGATCAATATTGTCAGCAGGCATCGAGTTTTTCTTAGCCTTAGCGATTGCATCAAATAGAGTTGGATTTCCAGAAATATCAGCTCCACCATTTCGTGCCGCAACTTCAATACCCTTAATTAACTTTGCAAAATTCTTTGCACGACGCGAATCAATGACCGCCTTCTTGTGCTTGGTCGTTGCCCATTTGGAATGGCCTGACACGATGAAACCCCCTATAAATCCCGTTAAAACTCTGGGCGTACTTTATCTTGAATTACTTATTACAAACCTCTTCTAGGAAATACCGATGCACCTGATTATCTCCCGTTAATTCTGGGTGAAAAGCTGTGGCCAATACTCGCCCCTCCTGCACGGCTACCGGATGGCTCTTGCCATCAACTTCAAGGCTTCCAAGTATGTCAACACCAGAACCATAATTTTCAACCCAGGGTGAACGTATGAATACCCCGCGAATTGGTGCACCCGAAATTCCAGTGAGCTCCAGATCAACCTCAAAGGATTCTGTCTGTCGACCAAATGCATTACGTCGAACCTGCATATCGATTCCACCGAATGTTTCCTGACCCGACGCTGGATCAAGTATCGATTTCGCTACCAGAATCATTCCGGCACAAGAGCCATATGTCGGCATCCCGTCTGCAATTCGCTTGGAGATGAGATCAAAAAGACCAAAAGATTTTGCTAATTTACTGATAGTCGTAGATTCGCCACCCGGAATAATTAAGGCGTCAATCTCTGAAACTTCCGAAGAGGTTTTAACTAATTTCCCCGTTACGCCACATTCACCAAGAGCCGAAAGATGTTCGCGGAAATCACCTTGGAGCGCTAATACTCCAACCTTCATTCTTACCAGCCCCGCTCGGCCAATCGATGAGGAACAGGAATATCTGCGACGTTAATTCCAACCATCGCTTCGCCAAGTCCGCGAGACGCATCAGCAACAACCTTTGCATCCGTGAAATAAGTAGTTGCTTTAACACAAGCTGCTGCGCGCTTTGCGGCATCTCCAGATTTGAAAATTCCTGAACCAATAAATACGCCATCAGCACCGAGTTGCATCATCATTGCGGCATCCGCAGGGGTTGCAATTCCACCAGCAGTGAAAAGAACTACTGGAAGTTTTCCAGTTTCGGCAACTTCTTTTACCAAAGCATAAGGTGCTTGAAGTTCTTTCGCTGCAACATAAAGTTCATCTTCACGCATCGAAGTTAAGCGACGAATCTCGCCACCAATCTTGCGCATATGTGTTGTTGCATTTGAAACATCGCCAGTTCCCGCTTCGCCTTTCGAGCGGATCATCGCGGCGCCTTCGCTAATACGACGGAGCGCTTCGCCAAGATTTGTTGCGCCACAGACAAAAGGAATTGTGAAATTCCACTTATTAATATGGTGTTCGTAATCTGCTGGCGTTAAAACTTCAGATTCATCAATGTAATCAACGTTTAAGGTTTGCAAGATTTGTGCTTCTGCAAAGTGGCCAATTCGTACTTTAGCCATTACCGGAATCGATACTGCGGCTTGAATCTTTTCGATCATATCTGGATCGGACATTCGGGAGACGCCACCTTGCGCCCGAATATCTGCAGGCACACGTTCAAGTGCCATTACTGCAACAGCTCCGGCATCTTCTGCGATCTTCGCTTGTTCAACATTTACAACGTCCATGATGACGCCGCCCTTAAGCATTTCAGCCATGCCACGTTTAACTCTCGCGCCGCCTACTTCTGTTTCATTCGCCTTGGACATCATCTGCTCCTATAACTAATCTCTTGAAAATCCCTCAACCGTAAGGAGAGGAGTCTACTTTGACTTTGCTGGGCTCGCACTAGGAACTGGTGCTGGGTAAGTGAAGGTTGGTTCATTATCGGTAAGTGCGATCCAGACTTGGCCATCAGCAAAATTAGCCATTTGGCCATCAGAAAGCGTCCAGATTGTTCCGACCTCAGCACTTGGTCTCTGCCAATTGATTGCGACTACTTTGCCATCACGAAGCAAATACCCAGTTCCAGAACCAACGGTATTGCTAATTGGTGTGATGCCACCCACTTTATCTTTATAAATCGAGTTCGTAATAGCAACCTTTTGAATCACAAAATTTGGGGATCCAAGTTGGCGGCCCACCGAATCAAGATTTGGTACACCGTTAAAAGAAAGTAGCCAACGCTTCTCTGCTTTTGACCAAGTAGCGCTGTATTTAGCGGCCGGCCATGTGATTGCAACACTTGAAATTTTCTTGGCTAACTTGGAAGCATTTCCAAATTGCCAGCCTACTGATTTAACGATGTCAATTTTCTTGCCTTCTACTTCAATTGTTTTCTTTAATAGTGCGGCTGCGTCGACCATCATGTTTGTTGGGGAAAATCTCTTAGTGTCAGTCTGATAGATAGATGGTGGATTTCGCTCCGCACTCATGTTCTCTAAATTTGCCGCTGCAAGAATCGGATGCATCTTGCTCTGTGCACCGCTATAAGCAAAACCAACGCGACCGTATTGCGCAAGAATTTCAATGTCACTTATTCGTGCAGATCTAACTGGGCCAATTAGCGCAGGTACCTTGTCCGTAAATATTGCAGCCAATCTGGTTAATCCGCCTTCTACTTGTTCGATGTAAACCACATCTGCAGCTCCCAACCCGACTTGTGGATGGGCTGCAGTCGTATCATCAATCTTCACTGCAAGGAGCGGACCATTCTCTCCAGGAAGGTTAGTGAGAATATTCTTCTCAAGGCTTTTACCTGAATTTTTCTTCATAATGCTTGAAGGTGAAGCACAGGAACTCAGAATTATCAAAATCGATATGGCCGCTAACAGTTTCTTCATAAAATGTCATCCTCGAATGAATATCGCATTGGCAAGGGAGCATGTCCAGCTAATCGAAAAAATTTGAAGAGAACCTTATTACGAAGAAATTGGGCGCTCTGAACTGCTTCCGTATGAATCGTGATTCCAACCGAAATTTTTTCAGTAATAGCCGCCAAAGCCGATAAGAGCTCTCCTTCAATTCCACTAGGGAGAGACAATTCATCGCTTAGGAGTAACTTTAAACTCTGTGAGAGCGCAATCTCAGCATCGCTGCGCTCAACTATATTTGCCTCTCTCGCTTGATAAGCGGCAGCCGTCAAAACCAAACTAGTAGCGGCATCAACGTTCGGGGAATATGCAATCTCCAAGGCAATTGCGGCTCTTTTTTGAAGCAACACATCTAGATGTGCCCATGACGTTTCAACCCGATGGTGAAGGGAATCGAGTCTCGAAGCTAAGAATGAGAGATACCAGGCTGCCAGTAGAAGAATAAATACCAGCGCAACAATAATTTTAACCATTAGAGCGCAATCTATTCCAGAATCGGTTTTCTGAAGCGAGACTCACTTTAGAGTTCCCAACCAAAGCCATTTCATATACAGACAAGACTTGTTCACCAACTGAATTCCAGTCATAGAATTTTGATTTTTCATAGCCGGCATCCGTAACATTTTTACGAACTGTTTCATCCCCCAATAGTTTCACCACAGCCGATGCAAGAGCGCTGGAATTTCCAGTAGCAAATAATTGCCCAGATTTTCCTTGATCTAAAAGGCTTTCGAAGGCCGGCAAGTCGCTTGCGATAATTGGTGTTCTAGATGCCATCGCTTCAGCCAAGATTATTCCAAAAGACTCACCACCTGTATTTGGGGCGATATATAACGAAATAGATTTGAAGAACTGTGCCTTCTCTAACTCTGAAATCCGTCCAAGAAAAGTGATTCGGTCGCGAAGCTCTGGCGGAACTTGTTTTTGAAAATCTTGCACTTCACCTGGGCCCGCAACCAATACTCGCAAATTCGGAATTTGCGTAACAATTTCAGGAATCGCATCTAGCAGAACAGATAGACCTTTGCGCGGTTCATCAAACCGACCGATGAAACCAAGTGTGTTTGGTAAGGCCCATTCTGCACGGGTTCCAATGCCCTCGAATTTATTGGAATCAATGCCATTAGGAATAACAACTGCTTCAGTACTGAATCGATCCTTAAGAGTTTCCCTTGCAATTTCACTTACCGCGATTTTTGCGGTGATCCGTTCAATCAATGGATCTAACATCGTGCCGATTGCATTAGCGATCTTTTGAGAGTTTGTTGCCGCATGGAAGGTAGCGACCATAGGTCCATCGCCAGCCCATCCAGCTAATAAAGAGAGAGATGGGATTGCTGGCTCATGCAAATGCAATAAATCGAAATCTCCACCTGCTATCCATTGCTTAACTCTTGATGATGCAAGTGGCCCGAAAATTACTTTCGCAATTGCACCGTTGTATGGGATAGAAATCGGCCGCCCCGCCGAAACTATCCAAGGTTCGATATCTCCATCTTCATCAGTTATTGGTGCAAGAACTGAAACTTCGTGACCTTTGGTGATTAGCCATTCAGCAAGCTCTTTAATATGAATTTGAACGCCACCAGGGGTGTCCCATCCGTAAGGACAAACAATTCCAATTCGCAGCTTACGCATTTGAATCAACCCAAATACGTTGCAACATATGCCAATCCACTGTGTGCTCCGATATTTGTTTAGCAAAACGATCAGCCATGATTTGTGTCATTGCAGCTGCTTTCTCGTTCACACTGCCCGACTCTGGAACTTCTATCGCGCCCTCAAAAATTATATGAATACCAGGTTTTTCATACTTAACATAAGCGGTTATCAAATCCGCCCCGGTTTGAATAGCGAGTAGCGCTGGTCCCCCGGGCATCTGTGCGCCGTTACCGAAAAATTTAACCGGAATTCCATTCTTTGAAAGATCGCGATCCGCAACAAGGGCTACCAATTTTCCTGAGCGCAACCTTTGCGCAAGGGTTGCGATACTTCTGGAATTTAAATCTAGAACTTCCATTCCAATCTTTGTCCGGTATTCAAGAAATTTGCGGAACAACTTCTCTGGTTTTACATGTTCCGCCACTGTCGTAAATTGAATTCCGGTCGCGCAGAAATACGCGCCTGCATGATCCCAATTCCCCGAATGAGGAAGCGCAACAATACAACCCCTCTTAGCGGCTATCGGTTCACGTAGGAAATCTTCATTAGTACAAGTAGTGCTAGAAATTAAACTCGCTTTGTCCCAACTTGGAAATCGAAAGGTGTCACACCAATAACGAAGATATGAACGCATTCCTGCACTAACTAAAAATTCCAATTGGTCTGGATCCAATTCGGGACGCACGCGTCGGTAATTTGAACGCAGCCGAACTATTCCCTTACCATTTCGACCATAGAGAAAATCGGCGACTCGATCAGCCAGACCATAGGCAGTCTTAGCCGGAAGTAAACGCACAATCTTCCAAGCAAAGTTATATCCAAAATAAATCAGCACATCATTCAACTTTTTCAATGTGCACCCTTGTAAACAATTATCAAGCGCTGGAAAACCGTTATTAAACTTGCGATTGCCAGAACCCAAAACCCGGTTGCAAGAGCATAAGGAATTCCCAGACCCGCAAAACCAGTTGCAGTAACCAAGATAATTAACCGCTCACTTCTTTCAGCAAAGCCACCGTTGCATGCAATACCTAAAGATTCCGAACGGGCCTTTATATACGAAATTAGAAATCCAAGTACGGCAGTAACAAGAACTAATGGGACCAGAGCATCATCGATGCTAATCAGGTACCAGAGAACTGAGCCAATGATTACTGCATCAGTTAACCGATCTAGCGTGGAATCAAGAAGGGCTCCCCAAGCGTTAGAACCTTTCGGCGACAATCGCGCAATGGTTCCATCCAACAGATCAAAGAGTACGAAAAAAATTATGAACATAGTGCCGGCGAAAAATCGCCCATTCGGGAATGTAAATACCGCACTCAAGATTGTAAATAACGCTCCAACTGCCGTCACCATATTGGCGCTAATACCGACCCGAATTAAGCCACGACAGATAGGGGTAATTAATCTGGTGACTGGGGCGCGTAAGGTTTCTTGTAGCATCTTTCCCATCGTAGGCTTCGTAGTTGTGAGCGACCAAATCTTCCCACTAATCACGCCCAATCTACAGGTCTGCGTAATTGGTAAATCTAGTGTTGAAATTGCTAAATATTTCGGACTTAGCCCCTCACCTCTTGAGGTTAGCGATATAGCAATCTTTCTAGTTAGCGCTATCGATGGCATTTCCCCCGCAGATGTCGAAATTTGGAATACCGCCCGAGATTTATATATTCCGTCGTTGATTTTGATAACTGATTTAAGTAATGGTGAAATTGATTTCGATGACATGAGTGCAATTGCCGGAAAATTGTTGGACCCAGTCTTGACCCCTTTTCTAGTCCTCCACGATGACTCCGGAAACCCAACAGCGCTTATTGATCTTGACTCCTTAAAAATATCAGATTACTCAACTGGTGTCCGCGTCGAGCGCGAGAGCGATTCTGAACATAAGGTTCTCGTCTTTGAATTTCGCAAAGAGTATTTAGAAGCGCTCGAAGAATATGGCCAAACAGGTTTCATCGAAGCTCTTAATTTCCCAGCTATTCCATTCATAGAGAACAATGGCCTCGGAAGTTTTGAAATTGCAACTCTATTAAAAACGTTACCAAGCAGCAGCTAGTTGGGAGCGCGTCTCACTTAGTAATTGTGGAAGAACTTTAGTTTGGCCAATCAACGGCATAAAGTTTGAATCTCCCGCCCATCTTGGAATGACATGTTGGTGAATATGCTCCGCAACACCAGCGCCTGATACCGCACCTTGATTCATTCCAAGATTGAAACCAGCAGCACCACTTACCTTTCGCAGCGTCGTCATCGCATGCGCCGAAAGTTCAAAAATTTCATTGCGTTCACTAGTCGTTAGATCCGGTAAGTCTCCGACGTGTCGGTTTGTGCAAATTAAAAGATGTCCTGCGTTGTATGGATACAAATTCATTACAACATAAGCTTCGCGCCCTCTTGCGACAATCAAGCCATCTTCATCAGTCAATTGCAATATCCGACAGAACGGACATTCAATTTCATTCTCTGGAAGCGGTCTATTCTCACCTTCGAGATATGCCATTCGGTGAGGCGCCCACAAGCGTTGCCAACGATCAGGCATTCCAGCTCCGCCATGCATCTCTTGTTCGCTCATGACAAATTCCTAGATTTGAATTCGATTTGCTACGGCATCCAATACTTCAGCAATCGCATCGTCAATTGAAATACCATTTTTCTGTTCACCATTTCGGTATCTAAATGAGATAGCACCGGCTTTTTGATCTTCTTCACCAGCAATCATCATGAAGGGGATTTTCTCAAGTTGCGCCGTGCGAACTTTCTTCTGCATTCGATCATCTGAAGCATCGATATCCACCCGGATACCGGCCTTACGCATCTTGGCAATAATCTCTTCAAGATAAGGAGTAAAGGTATCTGCAACTGGAATTCCACGTACTTGAACCGGTGCAAGCCAAGGTGGGAATGCGCCAGCATAATGTTCAGTTAAAACTCCGAAGAATCTTTCAATGGAACCAAATAGCGCACGGTGAATCATTACTGGTTGTTGTCTTGAACCATCCGATGCTTGATATTCCAAATCAAATCTCTGCGGTAATTGAAAATCGACTTGAATTGTAGACATCTGCCAGGTGCGACCGATTGCATCTTTAGCCTGCACAGAAATCTTTGGACCATAGAACGCAGCGCCTTCTGGATCTAATACAAATTCCAAATTCTGATTTGTTGCTGCAATCCGTAGCGCTTCGGTCGCCGCTTCCCAATCAGAGTCACTTCCAACAGATTTCTCGGGATTGCGAGTTGAAAGTTCCAAGTAAAAATCCTCTAAGCCGTAATCGCGAAGCAAGTTTAAAACGAAGGTTAAGAGACTATCGAGTTCTCCGAGCATCTGATCTTTTGTGCAATAAATATGAGCATCATCTTGGGTAAAGCCGCGGGCTCGAGTCAAACCATGGATTACTCCTGATTTCTCGTAACGATAAACCGTTCCAAATTCAAAGAGGCGAAGTGGGAGTTCGCGATAAGAACGTGACGATGATTTATAAATTAAATTATGGAACGGACAATTCATCGGTTTCATGTAGTACTTCTGCCCGGCACGTTTTATAGTGCCATCAGCATGTAGCTCTTCATCCATAATCATTGGTGGGTACATGCCTTCGGAATACCATTCCAGGTGACCTGAAGTTTCAAATAACGCGGCTTTGGTTAGATGCGGCGAGTAAACAAATTGATAATCTTCTTCTTCATGGCGCTTGCGTGAATAATCTTCCATCGCCCGGCGAATAATTCCGCCCTTAGGGTGAAACACCGCTAACCCAGAACCAACTTCTTCTGGAAATGAAAATAAATCCAACTCGGTACCTAACCTACGATGATCTCGCTTCTCCGCTTCGGCCAATAAATTAAGGTATCCATCGAGTTTTTCTTGCGATGGCCAAGCGGTTCCGTAAATCCGCTGCAACATCGGATTCTTCTCTGAGCCTCGCCAGTAAGCGGCTGCAGTGCGCATCAACTTAAATGCCGGAATATGTTTCGTAGATGGTAGGTGTGGACCTCGACAGAGATCGCTCCATGCTGGTAGGCCATCGCGCCCTAAATTGTCATAAATTGTTAACTCACCGGCTCCTACTTCAACACTAGCTTCATCGTCAACACTGCCGGACTTAAGCCCAATTAATTCGCACTTATATGGTTCGTTTGCCAGTTCAGCCAACGCCTCTTTTTCAGTTACAACTCGTCTGCGAAATCTTTGGCCTGCTTTAATAATTTTGCGCATTGCCGATTCAAGCTTTTCAAGATCATCGGGATTAAATGGCTTTTGCGGTTCGAAGTCATAATAAAACCCATCAGTTATTGGTGGTCCAATACCCAACTTAGTGTCAGGAAAAACTTCCTGAACAGCCTGCGCCATTACATGCGCGGTTGAGTGGCGCAGAACCGAGAGGCCCTCTGGTGAATCAATACTTATGCCTTCAAGAACGTCGCCAGCTTGCAGTTCACTCCAAAGATCTTTGAGTTGACCATTTACTTTGCACACAATAATTTCAGTGTTCTCTGCGAAGATTTGGGTTGGGCGAATTTCCGAATCAACCGATTGCTTAATTCCATCTACGGAAATTGAAATACTTGCCATGTTCTTAGCCTACCGAATGGGCTAGGTGAATTTCGCGCAATTTATCGCTCCATTGCTTACTAATCTCGTCTTGTAGCAAATTGCGTCCTGAAATTTCACTCACTGGTTGCGCAATTCTTAGCGCCGACAGCGCAAATGCATGAGTGGCTCTATCCAATTCGATGCCATCAATTTCCGCTTCGATTGCCAACCCAGATGAAACTACTAATCCCCGAATAATTCCAGGAAGTACTCCAGAATCAAGGTTTGGGGTAACCCATAAACCATCTATCCTGAATACAAAATTAGAGACTGCTCCTTCGCAAACCTTGCCATTTTGATTCACAACAATAATTTCATCAAACCCAGCAACTCTCGCTTCAGTCAACATCGCAAGATTTGAGGTATATGGAAATGTTTTATGGAGCTTTGCTTGCGCGTCGATTTTCAGATTTCGTATTCCGATACGAGCCCCATGAGTGGTATCTACATATGGATCTATGGAAACTTGGAAGGTTTCACCAAAAGTTAAACGCATTCTGCCTAGTTCCACGCGATCTAGAGAGCCAAGTTTTTGCAATATTTCAGCATCCGAAGGAATTTCATATCCGAGAATTGCCGCGCTCTTTCGCGCTCTACTTAAGTGTTCACGCAGAAGTTGAGGTGTTCCGTTTTCCACGCGCACAGTTTCAAATAAGCCAGCTCCGAAAGGCCAGCGATCACTTCTAAATCCCCCCGCAATTGCAAGCAATTTTGCCGCTTTAAGTTCGGTCTCTTCCCATTCCATCATTGGATCACTCGACCAAGTTATTCCAGCACCAGTTCCAAATTTAAGTTTGTTGCCGACCTTCCAAAATAATCGAATCGCAACGCTGAGAACCGCGTTATCGCCCTCTATCCAACCAAGTGCGCCGCAGTAAGGCCCACGCTGTGTTGGCTCACTCTCCGCTATCAAATTAACAGCCGAGAATTTTGGCGCTCCGCTAACTGAACCGGGTGGAAGTATCTCTCTAAAAATCTCAGCCCAACCCAATTCTGCACGGACCTCGCCAACAACGTCAGACACCAAATGCTCTAGGCCTGGATGTAACTCGCTGCGAAAGAGTTCAGAAACTTTAACCGTTCCAGTCGAACAGATTCGAGCAAAATCATTGCGCATCAAATCAACGATCATCACATTCTCGGCTCTATCTTTCTCAGAGAATAATGAGCCAGTCTCTGACAACTTTCGAGTTCCCTTTATTGGGCTCGTCTTTATCTGCGAACCTTCGCGCAGAAGAAAAAGTTCCGGTGAAGCCGAGGCGATCTCAAAATCCGGAAGCTTTAGATAAGAAGCACTGGGCGCTGGGTTCCTTGCCAATATCTTTGCAAAGAGTGGTGCAAGTGAACGATGCTTTTCAATTTGAGTTGCAAGGACCCGACAAGCAGTCACTTGATAGACATTACCTAATTCTATTTGGGCACGAATCTCAGAAACATAACTCTCGAAATCGCTCTTTGAAATCGAACTCTCCCAAACGTCATTTAAGCCAAGCCATTGATTAGTCTCCGGAAAGGCAACACCTCGTAAAACATTTTTAAATTTCGCGAAAGTGTGTTTACCTTCAAAGGTTGTGGAGACCGCCCAAAATCCGCCGCCGTTTAAGGATTCGGGATCGCTGCTTATTTCGATTAACTCCGTCGCAAGAACCCCATTCATCCAGAAAAAGGGCTGGTTAATATCCACGACCTAACGCTAGATGAAGCCCTCCCTAATAATCTCTCTGGCACACGCTTTGGCGCTTGTCCGTTTCGTGCGCTAGATTTGCCCTCTTGATTCCGCCGAAAGGCAGATGAATAGAAATGCGGACGTAGCGCAGTTGGTAGCGCGGAACCTTGCCAAGGTTCAGGTCGCCGGTTCGAACCCGGTCGTCCGCTCTGGTGAACTTTCTTAAATGCATAGCGCAGGAAAAGATGGTCGGATGGCCGAGAGGCGAGGCTCAGGACTGCAAATCCTGCTACACGGGTTCAAATCCCGTTCCGACCTCCATAATTATCTATTACCCAAATACTAGGTAAGGGCGTTGCATGAGTGAATTAGAGAAATCAGAACGGCCATGGGGTCGCTACGAAGTTCTCCAAGAATCAGAAACTCATAAAGTTAAATGCATCTGGATGAACCCAGGATCAAGACTTTCTTATCAACGTCATAAGCACCGCTCTGAACATTGGTTTATCGTGCAAGGTACCGGCGAAGTTACTGTTGATGGAAAAGTTTCACACGTTAAACCTGGTGACACTGTCGAATTCGAAGTTGGTGTTCTGCATAGACTTGCAAACACAGGCAAGAATGAAATCATCTTTGTGGAAGTGCAGACCGGAACTTACTTTGGTGAAGACGATATCGAACGGTTAGAAGATGACTTCGGCCGCGCTTAAAGCGGTGCAAACTCAGCAGTGAAATGGCGCAACGCTGGCGGTTCTTGGGTGATCTTATAACCACCAAGTTTCGGAGCGCGCTTCAAGACTTCTACGCAAACCTCAATTACATAATCAATATGGCTCTGGGTATATGTACGTCTAGGAATGGCAAGGCGAACTAGTTCCATAGCAGCCGGAACCTCACTTCCATCTGGCTTGCGCCCAAACATTACGGTTCCAATTTCGCAACCACGAATTCCGCCAACTTTATAAAGTTCCACTGCAAGTGCTTGCCCCGGATATTGCAACGCGGGAATGTGTGGCAACAAAGCTTTTGCATCGATATAAACCGCATGTCCACCAATCGGAAGAACAACCGGTATCCCCATCTTTGAAAGGGCATTGCCAAGATAAGCGGTTGATTGAATTCGATACTTTAAATAATCATGTGAGACAGCTTCAGTTAATCCAACTGCTAGCGCCTCTAAATCACGACCAGCAAGACCACCATAAGTTGGGAAACCTTCAGTGAGGATTAACAGGTTACGACAAACTCCAGCAAGTGCATCATCATTTAACGCAAGCCAACCCCCAATATTTCCAAGTGGATCTTTCTTTGCACTCATTGTCATTCCATCAGCAAGTCCAGCAATCTCTCGAATAATCTCAACCACATCACGATCACCTTGTCCCGCTTCACGCTCTCGGATAAACCAAGCGTTCTCTGCAAAACGGCAAGCATCTAAGAAGAATGGAATTCCATACTTCTTACAGATTGCACTAACGCCCTTCAAATTCTCTAGCGATACCGGCTGTCCCCCACCAGAGTTATTTGTAATAGTCATCATCACGACCGGAATATTCGCAACACCCGTGGAATTGATAAATTTTTCCAGCGCTTCCAAATCCATATTTCCCTTGAAAGGATGCAAGCTTGAAGGATCGCGCCCTTCAGCAATAACTAAATCAACGGCTTCAGCCTTTGAATATTCAATATTCGCTCGGGTGGTATCAAAGTGCGTGTTACTCGGGATTAATTTTCCTTCGCCACCCATTGCAGTGAAGAGAATTTTTTCGGCCGCACGACCTTGGTGAGTTGGTATTACGTGCTTATAAGGAAATAAATCCTGTACTGCAGCCCTAAACAATAACCAAGAAGGTGAACCCGCATAAGATTCGTCACCATGTTGTATCGCGGCCCATTGGTTTCGACTCATTGCACCAGTGCCAGAATCCGTAAGAAGATCTACCAATACATTGTCGGATTCAAGAGAGAAGAGGTTGTATCCAACTTCAGCTATATATTTTTCCCGCTCTGTCTCTGTGGTCATAGCGATTGGTGCAACGGAGTGAATCTTAAAGGGCTCGATTATTGTCTTGAATTCCATGAATTTAGGCTAGTCCTAACCCACCACCAGTACTACTCCCCCCTATAAGTTTCAGCACTCAAAACATTTGAGGTAACATTCCGCACCTTAGGTTTACTTAAGGATCGTTGGCTCAGCGGTAGAGCACCACATTGACATTGTGGGGGTCACTGGTTCGATCCCAGTACGGTCCACGTTTAATTTATATTCTGATTTGGAGGCTTCTGATATGGGTCCACGGATACAAGAAGCAACTATTGCTGAGCAACGCAAGATGCGTCAGCGCCAATTAATGGATGCAGCGTTGAGCCTTGCTATGGAAGGTGGAATCGATTCTGTAACCGTTTCTGCGGTGGCGAAGAAGGCTGGGCTATCAAGATCTTCTATATACGAATATTTTTCATCATCTGCAGACTTAATTGCAGACTTGATTATGGAAGAAATGGCTCACTACAACCAACGTTTACTTAAAGCAGTCAATGAGGTTTCAGACCCTTATATTTATATTGAATTATGGATCGCCGAAGCGTTGCAATATGTAGTCGATGGTCGACACCTCTTGGTTAAAAGCTTGAATTCAGTTTCGACCCCAAATTTCCGTAAATCCGATATTGCTCAGGGTCACAAGCAACTTATGGCAACAATAACTAAACCGCTAAGTAATACCGGCTTGGATGATTTAGCTCTTGGTCTTACCTATCTGCAGAATACAATTGATGTTGCTTCGGTCAGAATTGAATCAGGAAATAATCCAGAGCTTGAAATCCTTTATGCGCAAAAATATGCAGTTGCCGGGCTTCAAGCGCTCGTAAACATCTCCAAATAAGTTAGACATCAGCCAAGTATTTCCAGAGCCTGAGCGATTATTTCGGATCTATAACTTTCGCCAAGTGAGATATGCCCATGACCGGGCAGGAAATTCAGTTTTGCAGTTGGAATATGTTTCGCTAACCATTCGCTGTGAGCTCTCGGCACCATGAAATCATCATCGCCTTGCCAAACGTAAACCGGTTTCTTCACTTCTGCGAGGTTAAACCCAAATGGTTTCACAAATGCTAAATCGTCATCTAGCCACCCGAGATAACTTACGGATAGCGCTCTGCGATAAGAGGCGGCATCAAGGTCTGCAACTTCCGCTGTAAGCGCCTTCTTATCGGCCTCGCCAATTAGTCCGCCGAAAGATTCGATCAAGTCGGAACCTTGAACGTTCTTGAAGGCTGTGGCATTTGTTTGCATCCATTTTTCGATGCTCTCTTCACCTTGAACAGCCGCACCAAACTCTTCATGGTTTTCTGGTCCCATTCCATTTAGGAAATCGAGATCTGGATTTCCCCACTCACCAACGCCAGCCAAAGTGATTGCCCCTTTGCAACGAGAATCTCTTGTCATATTTATTGCATGTGGGCCGCCACCTGACCAACCAATAGATACAAAACTTTCGATTCCAAGGTGATCTAAAAGTTCTCTTTGATTATCGATATCACTAGCAACGTTTCGATCTCTTCGGCGATCACTTAGCCCATAACCCGGACGGCTTGCCGCGATTGCGGCTACTTTCGGAATATCACCAAACCATTTCAACCAACCGGTGCACTCACCTGGGGTCCCATGATGAAAGAGAATTGCGCTCTTGCTCGTTGAACCATTCGACACAAAATCTAGATTTCTTCCATCCTGCAATTTAAATAGCGTCATCGGAAACTAATCGCCTTCTACCAGAGGAATTCGGTATTGGACTTTTCCTGATTCCAATTCATACGAATCATAAAGTTTTCGAGCTGTTTCATTTGTCGCATCGGTATTCCAATACAACCTAGAGGAACCAGCGCCTTCTGCAATCACCCGCACGGCATTGATGAGTGAACGTCCAATGCCCCCTCCTCTGAGTGAAGGCTCAACATATAAATCTTCAAGGTAGCAATAATTTACTTCTGCCCAAGTTGAGTTCTGAAACGAGTAATGCGTCATTCCTTGGATTGCACCGTCAACTTCAGCAACTAGGCAGTACATGTTGAAATCGGGATCCAATAAACGTTGCCAAGTTAGTTCACTCTGCTCATCGCTTAACTCTGTTTTATAGAACTTGAGGTACCCCTGCCAGAGCGGATCCCACGATGATTTATCACTTGCCGTTAGCGGGCGGATAGATTTCATGGCTAGATAATAGAAGGGATAAATCACTTCCCCAAGTACCATTATCGAATGTTCGCTTTCATTCCTGGACTTCTTGCCGGTCTCTCGCTAATTATTGCAATTGGTGCCCAAAACGCATTTGTAATCCGTCAGGGTTTAACCAAGAAGTACGTTTTTCTAACTGTTGCTATTTGTTCAGTCTCAGATGCCTTATTGATTGCCTTAGGTGCGAGTGGGCTGGGTGCTTTAATCAAATCGAATAATTCTGTACTAGAAATAATTAGATGGTTTGGCGTGTGCTACCTAATTTGGTTTGGAATAAAGAGCGCCCGATCCGCCCTTAAAGTTCAAGTCTTAACCGCGGTTGGTGAGGCTTCCGGAAATCGCAAAAGCGTAATCACCACTGTCCTCGCCTTAACTTTTCTGAACCCACACGTTTACCTAGATACCGTAATTTTACTTGGAAGTATTTCAAACCAATTTGGTGACAATAAATGGTATTTCGCCGCTGGCGCGGCGCTGGGAAGTATTCTTTGGTTTTCGGTTATTGGCTATGGCGCTAAATCAGCATCTAGGTTCATGTCGAAGTCGATCTTCTGGAAGATACTTGATTCGATAATTGCGGTAATTATGTTCTCTATTGCTGCGTTCTTGGCGTTCTACAACTTCAACTAGAGTTTTATTCGCCAATACATAATTTGACCTTCGCCGTGTTGTGGGGGAAGTGGAATCTGATTCAGAAATTCTCCACCGTTTTTCTTGATGACACTTTGTGATGAAATATTTTCGGGATCTGTTGTGAGGTCTACAAAAGGAAGTCCAACTTTTCTTGCTTCATCGAGCATTAGCTTTAAAGCCAATGATGCATATCCGTTACGACGCTTATGCGGAAGAATCCAATATCCAATGTGCCCTAAACAAGTTGGAGGAAGATCGGTCGTTCCGGGGTTCCAACGAAATCCAATTCGTCCGCAGATTTCACCATCCCACATATGTCGAACGATGCTTGGAAGTCTCTTTACGAAAGTTCCATCTGGCATCTCAATATCTGCGCCAAGGCCGAGTGGGTCATCTTGTTCTCGAATGAATCTTTCCGGATCGCTGATAGCTTCTTTGTAAAGCTTGTCCACTTCCATATGCAACATATCTGCATCAGTCATGACTAACTTAATAGCGGTAAGAAAATCTGGGAGATGCTTCTCTTCTAGTCGAATTAACTCCATAAATACCTTAAATACTTAGTCGTTCTGTGGGAAGCCTAAGTTAATTCCACCATGGCTTGGATCTAACCAACGGCTAGTAACAACTTTGCCTCGAGTAAAGAAGTGAACGCCTTCCGCACCGTGGGCATGGCTATCACCGAATAAAGAGTTCTTCCAACCACCGAAGGAGAAATAAGCCATTGGAACCGGGATCGGAACGTTAATTCCAACCATTCCAACTTCAACTTCATTCTGGAATCTACGCCCCGCCCCGCCATCGTTAGTGAAAATTGCTGTTCCGTTTCCATATGGATGGTTATTTACTAGTGCTAAGGCTTCATCGTAAGTATTAACGCGAAGCACGCTTAGGACTGGTCCAAATATTTCTTCCTTATAGATGGTCATCTCAGGAGTTACATTGTCGAACAGAGTTGGTCCAAGGAAGAAACCATCTCCGTCAACCTTCACGTTGCGACCATCTTCAACAAGAGTGGCCCCAGCTTTTTCACCTGCTTCGATGTATGAAGCAACTTTATCGCGATGAACTTTGGTAACTAATGGGCCCATATCAGAACCTTGGGTTCCGTCACCGGTTTTGATATTTGCCATGCGAGATTTGATTCGTGCAACTAGTGCACTTGCAATAGGTTCTACTGCAACGATTGCTGAAATTGCCATGCAACGCTCTCCTGCTGAACCAAAGCCAGCATTGATTGCAGCATCTGCGGCAAGCTCAAGATCTGCATCTGGAAGTACAACCATATGGTTCTTTGCGCCACCAAGTGCCTGTACTCGCTTACCTGCTTTAGTTCCAGTTTCATAAACATATCTAGCAATTGGCGTGGAACCTACAAATGAAACCGATTTGATTCCTGGGTGATTTAGTAACGCGTCTACGGCCTCTTTATCGCCGTGAACAACATTGAATACACCGTCTGGCAATCCAGCTTGCTTCCAAAGTTCGGCAAGCAACATCGCCGCGCTTGGATCTTTTTCAGATGGTTTCAAGATAACGCTATTTCCACACGCGATTGCGATTGGGAAGAACCACATCGGAACCATTGCAGGGAAATTGAAAGGAGAAATGATTGCTACGGGTCCAAGTGGTTGGCGAATTGAATAAACATCTACCCCAGTTGAAACCTCTTCTGAAAAACCGCCTTTAAGCAAATGCGGAATTCCACAGGCAAATTCAACTACCTCAAGTCCACGAGTTACTTCACCCGCGGCATCACTCAAAACTTTTCCATGTTCTGCGGTGATTAACGCCGCAATTTTCTCTTTGTTCTGCAGAACCAATTCGCGAAACGCAAATAAAACTTGGGTGCGCTTTGTTAGTGAACTATGTCGCCATTCGGTAAAAGCTTCGGTCGCGACATTGACGGCTCGATCAACGGTGGCCGTGCTAGCTAGCGCGACGTTGCCCGATACTTTTCCAGTCGCCGGGTTAAAAACCTCGCTTGTGCGTTCTGGGTTCTGGGTATCAAGGGCGCCATTAATCCAATGTGAAATGAGAGTTATCTGATTCATAGTGGCAATGTACGCCAGTCGAATATGATGGCGCCAATTAGATGCGACACATTAAGTGTCCAAAACGTCCAACCGCTAGGGGCTTAGGTATGAGTGCAGAGAAGAAGACCAACGCGCAAGTCAGCGCCGCTGACCATAAATTTGTATTCCACTCCTGGTCTGCGCAAGGAGCTATCTCCCCTATCCCGGTTGCCAAGAGTTCGGGTTCAAGATTTTGGGATCACGATGGCAAAGAGTTTTTAGATTTTTCATCTCAGTTAGTTTTCACAAATATCGGTCACCAACATCCAAAGGTTGTAGCGGCAATTCAGGAACAAGCTGGAACACTGACCGCCCTTGCGCCACAACATGCAAGTGATGTTAGAAATGAAGCCGCGGAAAGAATCGTTGGCGTTGCAGGTTCAAAATTTGCAAAGGTTTTCTTTACTAATGGTGGCGCTGATGCGATTGAAAATGCAATTCGGATGTCGCGAATACACACTAGGAAGCATAAAGTTCTTTCTACATATCGTTCGTATCACGGAAATACTGGTTCAGCGATAAATGCAACTGGTGATCCACGCAGATTTCCAAATGAGTTTGCATTTGGTCACGTTCATTTCTGGGGTCCCTATCTTTATCGCACACCATTCTGGGCAACTACCGAGGCCGAAGAATGCGCACGTGCGCTGGAGCACTTAGAGCAAACAATAATCTTTGAAGGTCCAAATACGATTGCCGCAATTTTGCTTGAAACAGTTCCGGGTACCGCGGGCGTTTTAATTCCACCGGCTGGTTATCTTGAAGGTATTCGCGCGCTATGCGACAAGTACAAGATCATGTGGATTGCAGATGAAGTAATGGCTGGTTTTGGCCGAACCGGAAAATGGTTTGCCTTCCAAAGCACAATTGTAGTTCCAGATTTAATCGCATTTGCCAAGGGAGTTACCTCTGGTTACGTACCACTTGGTGGCGTCGTTATAAGCAGCGAAATCTCAAAGACTTTCGATGAAACAGTATTCCCTGGTGGACTTACTTATATGGGCCATCCCCTCGCCGCCGCGGCCGCAGTTGCCACAATTGATGTTATGAAGGAAGAGAAGATGTTAGAGAATGCCACATCAATTGGCGCGAAAATATTAGCTCCGGGTCTCGCTGAATTAGCAAAGAAACATAAGGTAATCGGCGATATTCGAGGCGCCGGTGTTTTCTGGGGAATTGATTTAGTAACCGATCGCAAGACGCACGCACCACTCGCACCATATGGTGGCTCAAGTCCAGCCATGAATGAACTAGTTGCGGCTTGTAAAGCGAATGGCATGATGCCATTTACAAACTTCAATCGAATTCATCTCTGCCCTCCTTGCAATATCTCCGAAGCAGATGCCAAGTTGGGGCTTGAAATTCTAGATAAATCACTAGGTGAAATTGCAAAGTATTACACCGGTGAGTGATTTGAAATGGGGAACGCCAGATATGGTCTCCCCACTCGCAAGAGTTCTTGTGCGTACGCCAACAACTGTTGGAAAATTTGTTGAAGAGGGGTTTTGGCGTCAACCAGATTCGGTTGCGCTAATCAAGGAACACCAATCATTCATTGAGCTTCTCCGATCGTTAGGCGCAGTTGTTGATGTTGCCGAGAGCATCGATGGTCTTGTCGATTCGGTATATATGCATGATCCAATGCTTATGACACCACACGGAGCGATCTTGCTTCGAATGGTTAAGCCAGTTCGAAGTGATGAACCAGCGCATTTTCGTAAGACCCTAGAAGGACTTGGCGTTCCAATTTTGGGCGAATTAAGTTCACCAGGATTTGCGGATGGTGGAGATAAAGTTTGGTTAGATGAGAAAACACTTCTAATCGGTCACAGTTATCGAACAAATCAAGAAGGTATCAATCAGATTCGTGAATTGTTAGCACCTTTTGGTGTTGAGGTTCACTCCTTTGACCTACCGCACTACGAAGGTCCCGGCGCTGTTCTACATCTGATGAGCGTTCTATCACCAATCTCTTACGATAAAGCTGTTGTTTATGAACCACTTGCTCCTGTCCGGTTATTGGAATTCTTAAAGTCGCGAGGAATTTCTTGGTTCACAGTAAGTGAAAAAGAAATGTTGACACAAGGTTCTAATATTTTGGCAGTCGCACCTGGCGTTGTTGTTTTGGCTGCAGGAAATCCCGAGATTGAAAATAAATTGCGCAGCGCTGGAATTTCTGTGCACTTATTCACAGGGGAGAATGTTGCAGTCAAAGGTGATGGCGGACCTACTTGCCTCACCGCACCCCTGTTGCGTATTAAATAGCTCGCAAATATGACAAACTGCCGCCATGGCCCAACTTATTTATTACTGCGGAACGATGGATAGCGGAAAATCGACTCTTGCACTTCAGACCGCGCATAACTACGAAAGTCGAGGTCGTCATGGTTTGGTCTTTACGAATCAAGATCGTGCCGGAACTGGAATCATTTCCTCAAGGTTAGGGCTACAAAGTCCAGCAATCGAAGTCGGTAGCGGAATGGACATCTATGCCTTTGTTGAAACCCACCAGAAAACAAAAGGCAAATTAGATTATTTAATTTTTGATGAAGCCCAGTTTTACGAGAGCGAACAGATAGATCAACTTGCACGAATTGTGGACATCTTGGAAGTTGATGTATTCGCATTCGGAATTCTTAGTGATTTTAGAACTTCACTCTTCCCGGGTTCTATGCGTTTGATTGAATTGGCAGATCGCGTAAATCCACTGCAAGTTGAAGCGTTGTGCTGGTGTGGGCTTCGCGCAACACATAATGCCCGCATCGTCGGCGGTCGCATGACTCGCGAAGGTGATCAACTACTTCCAGGAGATACCGCTCCAGATGCCACAGTTTTGTATGAAGTTCTCTGCCGTAAACACCATATGGCAAACATGAGTTCAAAAGATCACGATAAGAACGGGTAAGTTAACGCCATGAGTGATTTATATTCAGATCCAATCGCGACTGCTGTTCTTGCTGCTGCAAAAATTGCAGAGCTAACTGGAAAACCAAAACATAACGTTGCACTTGTCATGGGCTCTGGCTGGACACCTGCAACCGATGCACTCGGTAAACCAACACATGAATTTGCCGTAACCGAAGTTCCCGGATTTCCCGCTCCCACTGTGGTCGGACATGGCGGCCTTATCCGTTCTTATGAAATTGATGGCGCAAATGGAAAATTACAGGCACTGGTCTTTCTAGGACGTACCCACTTATATGAAGGTAAAGGTCTAGAACCAGTAGTTCACGGCGTGCGGACCGCAGTCAAGGCTGGTTGCAAAGTTGTAGTTCTTACAAATGCTTGTGGCGGAATTAATCGAGATTACAAGGTTGGGCAACCCGTTTTAATTCGAGATCACATTTCGATGACTGCGACCAGTCCCTTAATTGGCGCAGATTTCGTGGACCTAACAGATTTATATAGCAAACGAATCCGCGAACTTGTAAAGCGCGAAGACCCATCACTAGCTGAAGGTGTTTACGTACATTGGCGCGGGCCAGCATATGAAACTCCTGCCGAGATAAATATGTTGCGAACAGTTGGCGCAGATTTAGTTGGTATGTCTACTGTTCCAGAAGCAATTGCGGCGCACGCTCTAGGTGCAGAGATTCTAGGAATCTCACTAGTCACAAATGCTGCTGCTGGAGTAACGGGCGAAAAACTTAGCCATACCGAAGTTATGGAAGCTGGAAAAGCTGCTGCCGGACGTATGGGTGAATTGCTTGCGAAAGTTTTAAAACAGCTGTGATTGACGAGCAATTCCGATTAGAAATATTGGATTGGATAGCAAAGGATCCTGACCTTAAAACGGCAGAGCTCTTAAGCAAATGGTTAGACGATGGCAATGAAATAGAACTTCGAAAATCTTTTAACGGATTCCTAGAATTCGGAACAGCAGGTCTACGTGGGCCAGTACGTCCTGGGCCTTCAGGAATGAATCGTGCAGTTGTTGGTCGAACAGCCGCAGGAATTGCTTCCTACCTAACTTCGCGCGGACTTTCTAAAGTTGTTATTGGACGCGATGCCAGACATGGATCCGCGGAATTCATGGAAGAGAGCGCAGAGATTTTTGCTGGCGCTGGCTTAGAAGTCCACTTACTACCCCGAGAATTACCGACTCCGATATTGGCATATGCAGTTAATGAATTGGGTTTTGATTGTGGAGTAATGGTTACCGCAAGCCACAATCCCGCAATAGATAACGGCTATAAGGTTTATCTTGGAAAGAGCGTAGATGGCATCGAATATCGTGGCAGCCAGATAATTTCACCGGCAGATGCTCAAATTTTTACTGAGATTATCAAAGTAAAGCTCCCAAGCCCAAGAGGTAGCGCTTGGAGCATGGTTAGCGAAGAGCTAATCAAGCGTTATTTATCAAGTACTGCGAAAGGTGTGAGCGAAAAAACGCCGCAGAAAATCATTTATACCGCAATGCACGGGGTTGGAACCGAAACGTTGCTATCGCTCTTTGCGAAAGCGAATTTTTCAGAGCCCATTCTCGTAAGCCAACAAGCAAGGCCAGACCCGGATTTTCCAACTGTTGCATTTCCAAACCCGGAAGAAGCTGGAGCGATGGATTTAGCAATCGCACTTGCGACGAAAGAGGACGCTGATTTAATTATCGCAAACGATCCTGATGCAGATAGATGCGCTGTTGCCGCAAAAGACCGAGACGGAAGTTGGAGAACACTTCGTGGCGATGAACTCGGTACGCTTTTCGGGCATTACATTTCCAAGAGCGAAGATGTATCGGGGAAGGTTTTTGCGACAACAATTGTGTCATCTAGCGCACTTCGCAAAATAGCGGCTAAAAACGGAGTTGGTTGCAGCGAAACCTTGACTGGATTTAAATGGATTTCGAAAGTTCCGAATTTGGCATTTGGGTATGAAGAGGCAATCGGATATTGCGTAGACCCAGCAAATGTAAATGATAAAGATGGGCTTTCTGCCGCGCTTAAGATTGCGGAAATAAATTCCGAGTTGAAGGCTAAAGGTGCGAATATCTTGGCGTATTTAGATGAGATCTGGAGTCAAATCGGTTATCACCGAACCCAACAGCTATCTATTCGAGTAAATGATCTTGGAACCATTAAAAAAATTCTCTCCGATTTAAGTTGCACTCCCCCTAAAACAATCTCAGGACTTTCTGTAACCAAGTTTGAGGATTTGGGTAAGAGCGAATTACCTACTGAGGGCTTTCGCTTTTACTGCGGCGAAAACGTTCGTGTAATTATCCGCCCAAGTGGGACCGAACCTAAGCTCAAAACCTATATCGAAGTGGTCGGTGAGAAAGATTTTGCCGAGGCGAAAGTAGCGGAGATAGTTGCCGAATTTACTAAGTTATTCGCCGGATATAGCTAGATAACCTGGCTTAACAATCTCTTCAATAATTGCGAGTCGCTCTTCAAAGGGAATAAAAGAACTTTTCAGCGCATTAATCGTGACGCGTTGTAGGTCTTGAAAGTTCCAATTAAATGCCTTAACAACTTCCACCATCTCATTTGTCATCGATGTACGACTCATTAATCGGTTATCTGTATTAATTGTTACTCGGAAACGTAGCTTTGCTAGAGCCCCAATCGGATGTGAAGCAATATTTTTTGCCGCACCGGTCTGTAAATTCGAAGTTGGGCAGAGTTCCAAAGGAATACGACGATCTCGCACATATGCCGATAGCCGACCTAGTTTTGGTTTTGACCCAGAGAAATCAATATCTTCAATGATGCGCACGCCATGTCCTAAGCGTTCAGCGCCACACATTTGAATTGCCTGCCAGATTGAAGGCAGACCATAAGCCTCACCAGCATGAATTGTGAAGTGCGCATCCTCTTGCCTTAAATAATTGAAGGTATCTAATTGATTTGTCGGTGGGAAACCATCTTCTGGCCCAGCAATATCAAAACCAACTACGCCAAGATCACGATACTTAATGACTTTTTCGGCAATCTCTTGGGCATGAGGATTTTGTCGTAGCGCGCACAACAGGGACTCAACCCTGATCGTAAATCCTTCGGCTTTTGCTTCTGCTTCACCGAGTCGATATCCGGCAATTGTCGCTTCAATAACTTCATCTAGCGTTAATCCCTTGCGAGTAAACAACTCTGGAGCGCCACGTACTTCCGCGTAGACCACACCATCTCTTGCCAAATCAAGTGCACACTCTTTTGCTACACGGGTTATTGCCTCTTTTGTTTGCATTACAGCAATCGTGTGTTCGAAAGTTTCGATATAGCGAACCAATGAACCAGAGTTACAAGCCTCGTAGAACCAATCACCAAGAGCGTCAGGATCATTAGCGGGCAGTTTGTAGGCAATTTCCGCCGCTAATTCAATAATTGTTTGTGGCCTAAGGCCGCCATCTAAGTGGTCATGAATTACCGCTTTCGGCAAGCGTTTGATTTGTTCTGCCGTTGGAATACTTGTAAGCGTCATCTCATCCCTCTATTTTCTCAATTATAAGAGGTAGGCGTTTGGCAATCGAACCATCTTGGCTAATTGTAAAAGATCCATCCAGCGCACGTAGGGCGCGTTCAAAGCGCGCAGGTTCATCTGCGTGCAAGGTATAAATAACATCGCCCTTCTTGATTATCGCTCCAGGTTTTGCATGAATCTCTATTCCTGCGCCCGGCGAAACTTTCTCGCCTTGCTTTGACCGGCCAGCACCCAAACGCCAAGCCGCAATTCCAACGCCCATTGCATCCATTGAAGAAAGAGTGCCATCCGAAGTTGCTGTAACTTCAGTTCTCTCTTTCGCTATTGGTAGCTTTGCGTCAGGATCTCCGCCTTGTGCGCGAATCATTGCCTTCCAACTATCCATCGCCGCACCGTTTTTTAGTGCATCTGCTGGATCCATCAATTGTTTTATTCCTGCAGCATCTAACATTTCACGGGCAAGAACCAGAGTAAGTTCAACGACATCACTTGGTCCACCGCCAGCTAAAACTTCAACTGATTCCCGAACTTCAAGGGCATTGCCCGCTGTTAAACCAAGTGGAACATCCATAGCAGTTACTAACGCTCTAGTTTTTACACCAGCACGCTTTCCAAGTTCAACCATGACTCTTGCAAGTTCGCCCGCTTTTTTGGGATCAGTCATAAATGCACCAGAACCTGTTTTAACATCCAATACCAGCGCGCTAGTACCTTCAGCAATTTTCTTACTCATGATGCTTGAGGCAATTAAAGGAATTGCTTGAACTGTTCCAGTTACATCGCGAAGTGCATAAAGTTTCTTATCAGCAGGAGCAAGGCCAGCGCCGGCCGCACAAATTACTGCGCCACAACTCTTAATAACTTCTAGCATTTGTGAATTTGTGAGTGAAGCTCGCCAACCCGGTATTGATTCCAATTTATCTAGCGTTCCACCCGTATGCCCGAGGCCTCGACCAGAAAGCTGTGGAACTGCGCCACCGCAAGCAGCGACTAGAGGTGCAAGTGGCAATGTTATTTTGTCACCAACTCCACCTGTTGAATGCTTATCTACAGTTTTACGATCAAGCATCGACCATTCCATGCGCTCACCACTGTTGATCATGGCATCGGTCCAGCGTGATATTTCTCGAGAGTTCATACCATTTAGCAGAATTGCCATCAGCAAAGAGGACATCTGTTCATCGGCAACTATGCCCTTGGTGTAAGCGTCGATGATCCAATCAATTTGCGGATCTGAAAGTTCGTTTCTATCTCGTTTTGCGCCAATTATTTCAACGGCATCGAAAACTTCACTCATTTCAATAAATCATCCGGACCAAATGCCCAAGGCAGAAGCGTGGACATTAGAGCTGGACCATCAGGCGTCATAAATAATAAATCGCTGCCACCATGTTCAAAAAGCAATTGGCGACAACGGCCGCAAGGCGAGAGAAAGTTCCCATCCGCATCAACGCAGACCGCAGCAACTAACCTACCTCCGCCACTAGCGATTAAATTCGAAACCAAACCGCATTCGGCGCATAGCCCAAGGCCATAACTCGCATTTTCAACGTTGCAACCAGAAATAATTCGACCATCACTTACCAGGGCAGCAACGCCTACTGGAAATTTTGAGTAAGGGGCATAAGCCTTTTTCATTATATTTTTTGCTTCTAAATGCAGTTGATCCCAATTAATCTCCATTTTTAATGTGCTCCCCCGCGAAGATAAGGAACGCCATCGGCCGCGGGCGCTCTTACTCGACCGACCAATCCAGTAACAGCAATAATCGTGGCGATATATGGAACCATCAACATGAATTCAGATGGAATCGAAACTCCGATGATTGTTAAGGTGCTTTGTAAGTTATCTGCAAAGCCAAAGAGTAGAGCGGCAAACACTGCACCAATTGGACTCCACTTTCCGAAAATTAAAGCCGCGAGAGCAATAAAGCCCGCGCCGGCGGTCATCTCTTTTCCAAATGCACCTACAGAACCAACTGTGTAATAAGCACCGCCTACACCTGCAATAAGTCCGGCGATAATTACATTCTTGAAGCGGAGTTTATTTACATCAATTCCCACGGTATCGGCAGCAGTTGGATGTTCACCAATAGCTCTAGTCCGGAGTCCCCATTTAGTTTTGAAGAGCGCAAAAGTTATTGTTGCGACAATCGCAAACATTAGGTAAACAACAATGGATTGGCTAAAGAAGATTGGTCCCAAGACCGGAATTTTTGAAAGTATCGGGAGTTCAATTTTTCCAAAAGTTGGCGCAGTGTTCCATGTGCTTTGATATGGCACTAACAATTTCTTATATAGGAAATCTGTAAGCCCAATTACTAGAACATTTAATACGAAGCCGAGAATGACCTGGTCTACCGAAAATTTGATAGCGAATGTCGCTAGTAAAAATGAAATAGCTGCACCAGCTATCGGGGCAGCTATTAGGCCCCAAATGGTTTTATGAGTCAGACTTGCTACGACGCCAGATACGAAGGCACTTGCTAGGAGCTGGCCTTCAATTGCAATATTAATAACACCTGAACGTTCACAAATAAGTCCTGACATTGAACCGAAAATTAGTGGAACAGCAAGCAGTAACGCTCCTTGGAGTAACCCAGTCAAGGGAATGAATTTCCCAGAAGCGGCCCAAGTAATAAAGGACATCAGAATTCCAAAAGTAGCTACTCCAACAGGAAAAACTATTTGACGGCGTTTGCGGTAGGCAAGAATTGCCAGAACGCTAGCAACCAAGGAAATCCCAGAAAATATTTTTACCCCAGTCGCTGAAGCGATGACCCACTCTTTGATTAGAACCCACTCGTTATTCAAAACAAAACCAAATGTTGTCTTATTTTTACCGGGACTTATAAACCCGAAATAGAGAAAGGAGAGCGATGATAGAAGGGTAATAACTACTACCCCGCGAAGTCTACGTTTCTCAACGCTGGATCTAATCTCGCTCATCCGTTCCAACCCTTCGAAGTAAGACCAGCGGATGAATTTAACTTCTTTAATCTGAAGATGAAGCGCACAAATGTAGGTGCGGCTATGAATAGGACAATTAACGCCTGAGTTACAAGAACAATATCTAGCGGTACGCCGGTATTTGATTGCATTGTGCGTCCTCCTGCATGGAGTGCGCCAAAGAGAAGTGCTGCGAAAACTGTTCCGAGTGGCTGGGCTCGACCGAGAAGAGCGACTGTTATCGCGTCGAAACCAAATGAGCCAGCAATATCTGCATTGAGCGCATGCTCGCTGCCAAGAACTTGAACTGCGCCACCCAATCCTGCGAGTGCACCGCAAATTGCCATCGTCGCTGTCAGAACGAAAGGTACTGAAATTCCTGCGGTCTTTGCCGCTTGGCCGTTGGCACCAACTGCGCGAAATTTATAACCAATTGTTGTCTTGGTTAGTAACCACCAAACAAAGAGTGCGGCAACGAGAGCAATAAATATTCCGGCATGAATTCGCAAATTAGCACCAGCGAGCAACGGCAATCGAGCACTTTGATTAACTTCGGGAGCTATCGGATCGATTCGTCCTGGACGCAAAAATTGGCTTGTCTTCAGAATCCACAAAATAAAATATCCAGCGATGTAATTCATCATAATCGTCAAAATAACTTCATGGGCGCCGGTCTTCGCTTTCAATAACCCCACTGCCCCACCCCAAATTGCAGCAAGTGCCATTCCTGCTAGCGCTGCAGCTATAACGTGAATAACGATTGGAAGTTGGAAATGAAAACCAACATATGAAGCCCCTATGGCACCAAATATGAATTGCCCTTGAGCTCCGATATTGAAAAGACCAGATTTAAATGCGAGTGCAACTGATAGGCCAGTTAAAATTAGTGGTGTAGCAATAACAATTGTTTCAGAGAGCGGGTAGAAACCCTGGAAGAAATTATGGCCCTTCGTTAAATTTATATCAAAAATAGAACCTTGGAAAAGTGCAAGATATGCATTCCCTGCAGTAGCCCCAGCGCTCTTAATAAATTCTAATGGCGACCCAATTTTGCTAAGAACCTTGGCATCTGAAAAAGCGATGGTAAATCCAGTCAAGGTGAAGGCCAAAGCGAAAGATAAACCTGGCAATTTTATTGCTTGACCAAATTTAGCGAGTGAAGTTCGCATTAGGCACTCACCCTCTTGGAAGCTACGCCTGCCATTAAGAGACCTAACTCTTCACGTGTAACGTTGGAATCCACAATATCTAAAATCTCGCCGCGATACATCACTGCAATTCGATCAGCCAGAGCCATAACTTCATCAAGTTCGGTGCTAAAAAGTATGACGCCGCGACCGGCATCGCGTTCAGCAAGTATGCGTTCGTGTACGAACTCGATCGAGCCAACGTCCAGACCCCGGGTTGGTTGGGAGGCAACTAAAACCTTGACCGGCCTCGATAACTCACGGGCAATAACGACTTTCTGCTTGTTTCCACCCGAAAGTGTCGAAACAGCATCTGAAACGGATTGCAATCTGATATCGAATTCCTTGACTTTCTTCTCTGCCTCGGCCAGAACAACTCCTGCTGAAAGCGTAATCCCCTTTGTATATGGTGCTTGATCATGTAAATCAAGAATCAAATTCTCGGCTATTGAAAAACTTCCTACGAGACCATCTAACTCGCGTGACTCTGGAATAAATGCAATTCCAGCATGTAGAGAGCCATAAATACTTTTGCCACGTATCTCTTCACCACTCAACAGAATTGAACCCTCGATGTGGTCTTCTAAATTTATAAGAGCTCTAGCAAGTTCGGATTGGCCATTTCCTTGCACGCCAGCAACTGCCAGAACCTCACCAGCATTCACATGGAAATTAACTTTCTTCACAACAGCTGCTCCTAAAGCATTGCGAACAGTCAAATCTTTTGCGACAAGAATAGGCTCGCCAATTTTATGTTTGTGCTTTTCGGGAGCTAAATCTACAGTGCGCCCGACCATCAGTGAGGCAAGTTCACCTTCAGATGTTTGCGGAGAGACAGCTCCTACAACTTTTCCGCGTCTGATAATTGTAATTTGATCAGCAACTTCTCTAACTTCACGCAATTTGTGAGTGATAAAAATGATCGAGGTCCCCTTGGCTTTTAGTTCTCGCATCGTCTTCAAAAGCTCATCAGTTTCTTGTGGCGTCAGTACCGCAGTTGGTTCATCGAGAATCAAGACTTTAGCCTCATAAATCAACGCCCGAATAATCTCTACTTTTTGTTGGATACCAACGGGAAGGGTCTCAACAATCGCGTCCGGATCTACTTCAAAACCGAAATCTTTTGATACCTCTCTTATCGCCGATCGCGCAGTTTCAATATCTAACGCTCCGAATTTCCCGGTTTTTTCATGTCCTAGGACAATATTTTCTGCAACAGTGAAAACAGGGATGAGCATGAAATGTTGGTGCACCATTCCAATGCCAGCTCGTAGCGCATCACTTGGATCAGAAATATCGATGACTTTTTCGTCGACCAATATTTCACCCGAATCTGCCTTGAGCAAGCCATAAACAATATTCATGAGGGTTGATTTCCCAGCGCCATTTTCGCCGAGAATCGCATGTATCTGACCAGTTTCAACTCTTAAATTTATTTCGTCGTTGGCAGTGAAAGAACCAAAGGTTTTAGTAATTCGGCGTAACTCTAGAGACACCTCGGAATCTTAGCGAATTCGAGTGCAAAAAAATAGGAGGCCCGATCGCTCGGCGCCTCCTATTCTTAAGTGGTTAATTAGCGATTAATTAACCTTTAGTTTTCCAGCGATAATGGAATCGCGAATAGCGCGAATTTCATTTTTCAGAGTACCAGGCACTCGGCCTGACAAGTCATGATAAGGGGCAAGTGAAACTCCCTTATTCTTTAGAGTTCCAACATACTTTGATGCGGTGAACTTCTTATCAGCCACATCTTTCGCAACTGACTTGATAGATGCACCAATCTCTTTTACTACAGTCGAAAGAATAATTGACTTACCTGCAGTTAGAGTGTTGTAAGCATCTGAGTCAACCCAGATTGTTAGCGACTTCTTAGTCTTCTCAGATTCTGCCGCATAAGATGCACCCAGAATTCCACCAACAGGAAGGATGATATCCGCACCTTGTTGTTCGAAGCCCTTAGAAATTGTTAGCGCCTTAGCTTGATCAGAGAAGTTACCAACGAATGTTCCAGACGCTGGTTTTGCTGGATCCCAGCCAAGTACCTGAACGCTCTTTGACTTTAGCTTGTTGTAATGAGCAACACCGCGAGCAAATCCATCCATGAAAATTGTAACTGTTGGATATGGAGCGCCGCCGTAAGTTGCAACCTTGCCGGTCTTCGTCATTCCGGCTGCTAGGTAGCCTGCCATGAATGCTGCTTCATCAGTTTGGAAGGTTAGTCCCTTTACATTTGGAACATCTTTGCAATTCCAATTTGCATCACAATCTTGACCCGCGTCGTCAACAACTGCGTACTTAATCTTTGGATTTGCCTTTGCAGACTTAACGATTTCTGCTGAGATAGCGAAACCAACACCAACGATTAATTCACAACCCTTGTCAACAAACTTCTTGATATTTGGTGCGAAATCTGCTGATGAAGAAGCTGGAAGGTATTCAGCAGTTGAAACTAATGATGCTTGTGCACCTTTCCAGGCGCCTTCGTTGAATGAACGATCGTCTACGCCACCAGTATCTAGCGCAAGACAGAGTTTAATTTTTGCTGCTTGTGCTGAAGGAGCAACTGCAACACCTGCAATAAGTGTCAAAGATGCAACAACCGCCATTAGCTTTAATGGTTTTTTCAAAGCGCCTCCTGAAGTAACCCTTGTGAAAGGGATTGATGTGCGCACAACTCTATCGTCCACCATATTTCAATCAAGTTTCAGAACGTCATGGCGTGGCAACAAACTCTCGACCTAGACTCTAAAGTTTTGCGTCGATTGCAAACTTCTGAACCTAGAAAACGCCAGAAATGACAGTGCCTTGCTTTAACCTTCAGGCATGTCGCCCTTAACGCCAAAAATCTCACGATCGAACTTCGATCCACCTGCAGATAATTGGCAACCTGGGTTTAGTGAACTCGGGCTACCGCTAAAGGATGTAACTTTCATTGTTCTGGATCTAGAAACTACCGGTGCTTCTCCTGCCCAAGGTTGTGCCATAACCGAGATTGGCGCTGTAGCCGTCCGCGGTGGCGAAATACTTGCGGAATTTTCAACCTTTGTTAATCCCGTTGTTCCACTGCCCGAATACATAATAAATTTAACTGGCATCACCGATGAGATGCTGCGCGATGCACCACGAATTGCAGAGGCTTATGCAAATTTTATGCATTTCATTAACGAACATGACGCTCCATATTTTGTAGCCCACAATGCGCCATTTGATATCGGCTTCCTGAAAGCTGCGGCCCGTTCACTCTCTGAACCCTGGCCGCGGCATGAAGTGATCGACACTGTTAGATTTGCGCGGTTAGTAGTTGAACGCTCAGAAATCCTAAATTACAAACTTGGGACTTTGGCAGAATTTTTCCAAACTCAGGCACTACCAACTCACCGAGCGCTCGATGATGTAAAAACCACAGTTGAAGTTCTGCACCGATTAATTGAGCGGGCAGCAGGATTTGAAGTATTTACGATTCAGGATTTACAGCAATTTATGAAGCGGCTTCCAGAGAAAAAATTCAAACCTTAATTAACGATTAACCACGGTTCTGCTACTCAACAATGCAGCAACCTTCGAGGCCAAGGTAAATGGGTCAATTGGATGCATCACTACATCTTCCACCTTCGACCAAGAGGCTAGCCAATTATCTTGAACTCGGCCTGTTATCACTAAGACTGGTGGACAGTTGAAAACTTCGTCTTTCAATTGTCGGGCTAGGCCCAGGCCACCTTCAGGAACCGCCTCACCATCAAGAATAAAAAGATCCACCGCCCCTTTTGAATCTAGATATAGACGAAGGGCCGGACCAGTGGCGAACTCAATGATTTGATGCTCAGGTAGTTCTGCGGAGACCCTGCGACCAAGTGCTGTTACAACCGAGGACCTGACAGATGAGTCATCTGAATAGAGCGCGATTTTTAGGTTCTTATCTAAAGCCATAGCCGAAAGTCTAACCGCCAGCGAAGCCAATTAATCACCGCTTTTACTTGCAAAATCCGTGATGAGTTTCACCCAATGGGGATAGCCGTCCCGAGTGTAAAACATCTCATTTATGCCAAGAATCGGCAATAATCCCTCTATGACAACAAGTTCAGCTGCCGTGCAAACATCAGCCCCTCAAAAGGTAAACCGTCCAAATATCGTTGCGGTTGGAACCATCGTCTGGCTAGCAAGTGAGTTAATGTTTTTCGCAGCGCTCTTTGCAATGTACTTCACCACTCGCGCAGTGCAAGGTCCCGAAGTTTGGCTGGAATCAACAGGGCTATTAGCTATTCCCTTTGCAGCTGCCAACACAACAGTTCTAGTTCTCTCTTCAGTAACCTGTCAGTTCGGTGTTTTCGCAGCGGAACGTTTTCAAGCTAAGCGCTTAGGTCCTATCTGGCAATTTAGTAAATGGGGAATGCGCGAATGGTTTGCCCTTACATTTCTAATGGGAGCCTTCTTCATCGGTGGTCAAGTTTATGAATATGCGAACTTGGTACATGAAAGTCTAACGCTCTCTTCAAACGCTTACGGTTCAGTTTTCTATATGACAACTGGTTTCCACGGTATGCACGTAACTGGTGGCTTAATCGCATTCTTGATAGTGATGATTCGAGTACTTCGCGCCCAGAAATTTGGACACAAACAGGCACAGACCGCGATTGTTGTTTCTTACTATTGGCACTTCGTTGACATCGTTTGGATCGCGCTTTTTTCTGCAATCTATTTAATTAAGTAATGGAGATGGTGAATAATTGAAAACGGTAAGAATTAGTTTAGGAATCAAGAAAATCTCTCGCTATCGCCGCCATCGCTTTGCCGGTCCAGCGCTATTAACTGTTGCATTGATTTCACTAGGTGCCACTTTCCAGGTTGCAAGTGCGCTTCCAAGCACAAATAAAATGGAGACAACTGTAAAGTCAACTTTAATTGAAGAAGGAAAGCGAATATTTGCCTTAGGTTGTTCTTCCTGTCACGGCCTGAATGCCGAAGGCGGTTCGATTGCTCCTTCACTAATCGGCGTAGGCGCAGCATCTGTTGATTTCCAAGTTGGCACTGGTCGCATGCCGATGCAAGATATGAGCCAACAAGCAATGCGCAAAAAGCCTATTTATGACACAGAAGAGACCGCGGCGCTTGCTGCATATGTGGCCACACTTGCTCCAGGTCCTGATGTAATTAATGAAGCGCAGTTAACTTATGAACGCGATGGAAATACTGCCGAAGGCGGAGAACTATTCCGAACTAACTGCGCAATGTGCCACAACTTTGCTGGTCAAGGTGGCGCACTAAGCCAAGGTAAATATGCCCCAACACTTATGGGCGTAGAAGCAAGGCATATTTATGAGGCGATGGTTACTGGTCCGCAATCAATGCCGGTGTTCAGTGATAAAACCATTACACCAGAAGAAAAACTTTCAATCATTAAGTGGATCAAAGCTGCAGAAAGTGAGCCAAATCTTGGAGGTGCTTCACTTGGTCGCGTTGGACCAGTGACAGAAGGACTTCTTGTTTGGACACTTGGACTTGGGTTATTAATTGGTATCGCTGTATGGCTAACCGCGAAGGCGAAATAGGGTAAAGATATGTCTAACGACCTGCAGAAATTTCAAGATCCTGGTTTACCAGAACATGTTCACCGCAAAACTGATGTAGATCCAAAGGCTGCTGATCGAGCTGAGCGACAAGTAGCAGCTCTCTTTATTCTCTCTGCACTTTCAACGGTCTTAGCGATTTATTCTTACATTTTTATTCCAGATGACCAATACTTCTTCCTACCAGTTATGGGAGATACAAATGCTCACCAACTTGTTCTCGGACTTGGCATGGCTTTCGCGCTTCTGTTCATCGGACTTGGTTTAGTTCATTGGGCTAAAACTTTAATGCCAGATACTGAAGTCATTGCAGAGCGTCACGAATTGAGATCGCCTGATGAAGATCGTTCAGATTTTGTTAGAACAGTTAAGGAACAAGCAAGCGCTGCTGGTTTAGGTCGCCGTTCCCTTATCAAGCGAACACTTGGTTTAGCGCTAGGAATTTCCGCACTTACTCCCCTGGTATTGCTCCGCGATTTAGGCCCTCTTCCAAAGAAAGAATTAGAGAAGACTTCTTGGAAGAAAGGCACCCGCCTTGTAACCGATCCTGGTGATCGCCCAATTCGCCCAGAAGATTTAGAAGTTGGAGCCGTTGCACAAGTTCTTCCAGAGTTAGTTGAAGGCCAAGAGCGCACACTTGCAGATATTGGTAAGGATGCGGTCCTACTTATTCGTCTACGTCCAACAGAATTCCAATTAAATGCGGAACGCCTCTCTTGGACTCATGATGGAATTATTGCCTTCTCCAAAATCTGCTCCCACATGGGATGTGCAGTTGCGCTCTATGAACAACAAACTAAGCACTTGCTCTGCCCATGCCACCAATCAACATTCGATGTTACTCGAGCAGCAAAAGTAATCTTCGGACCATCGGCAAGACCACTTCCACAACTTGCCATCACGGTTGATGCTGATGGATATCTTGTTGCGCAACAACCATTTACTGAATCAGTCGGACCTAGCTATTGGGAGCGCTCATCATGAGTAAAGTAGAACGCATCGGCGGTAATGTCGCAAGTTACGTAGATGATCGAACTGGAGCTGCAAAATGGCTTCGTAAGAATCTAACCAAAGTATTCCCTGACCACTGGTCATTCATGTTGGGTGAAATTGTTCTCTACTCATTTATCATCCTTCTGCTTTCAGGAACTTTCTTGACCTTCTGGTTTGATCCATCACAACGTGATGTTATTTATCAAGGTAGTTACGAACCTCTCAAGAATATTGAGATGTCAGCTTCTTATGCATCCACACTTCACATCTCATTTGATGTTCGCGGCGGACTGTTAATGCGGCAAATTCACCACTGGGCCGCCTTGATTTTTATGGCAGGAATGATTGCCCACTTGATGCGAGTTTTCTTTACTGGTGCATTCCGCAAACCACGTGAAGCGAACTGGCTAATTGGTGTTGGACTTGTAACTCTTGGAATCGTTGAAGGCTTTCTCGGTTATTCACTTCCCGACGATCTTTTATCTGGGACTGGTATTCGAATTGCTGAAGCAATAATCCAGGCACTTCCAGTTGTTGGTTCATACCTCGCATTTTTTGCATTTGGTGGTGCTTTCCCAGGCCACGTATTTATTCCACGAATTTTTACCGTGCACGTTCTTTTGTTGCCTGGAATCTTCTTAGCTTTAATAACCGTCCACTTAATGTTAGTTTGGTATCAGAAGCACACTCAATATCCTGGTCCAGGTCGAACTGAGAAGAATGTTGTTGGCTATCCACTTATGCCGATTTACATGGCAAAAGCGGGTGGTTTCTTCTTTATTGTCTTCGGTGTAACAGCCCTACTCGGTGCAGTTGCCTCCATTAACCCAATTTGGCTTTACGGTCCATATAACCCTGGACAAATTTCTGCGGGATCACAACCCGACTTTTATATGGGTTGGCTCGATGGTTTAGTTCGCATGGCTCCTCCAATTGAGACGCATGCATTTGGTCACACGATCTCTTGGAATATTCTGATTCCGGGATTGATAGTTCCCGGCATTCTTTTCACCCTCATGGCTCTCTATCCATTTATTGAATCTTGGATGACTGGCGATAAGAGCGAACATCATTTGCTAGAACGACCACGTAACAATCCAAATAGAACTGCTATTGGCGCGATGTCACTTGCATTCATCTTGGTCGTGTTGATCAACGGTGGAAACGACATTATTGCCACCAATTTCCATCTGACAATTAACCAAATTATGTGGTTTACCCGGATCGGCGTAATAGTTATTCCACCTCTTGTATTTGTCATTACTAAACGAATCTGCCTCTCATTGCAGCGTGCAGATCGTGAGAAAGTTCTTCACGGTCGTGAAACGGGCCGCCTAGTTATGCTCCCCCATGGCGAATTCATTGAAGTTCATGAGGAGTTAACACCTGAACAGAAGTTCACTCTGACGCAGCATGAACAACCCGCAGCGCTCATAGTTCCAAACGCTGATGCAAATGGTGTTCGCAATCCGCAAGGGTTCAAGGGCAAAATTCGCGCGAGATTTAGTCAAGCGCATGTTGAGCAGATTGATGCTCCAACAGAAAGCGAAGTCAAGGCGCTAGGCGGCGGACACCACTAACTCTTCCTTTACACTTCGTAAATGGAGTTCATGGATACTGCTCGAGACTGGGTTGCTACGGGCCCACTTGTTCTATTCTTTTTTCTCGCTGGGATTGAACTGCGGGCCGAGTTAATAGATGGCTCATTCAAGAAAAAATTCTCATTTCTCATCCCTTTCTTCGCCGCCCTTGGTGGAATGCTTCTGCCAGCATTTATCTATTACGCAATCGCCAAAGGTCTCGGTGCACCTACTTCTGCTTGGGGTGTTCCAATGGCAACCGACTTACCCCTTGCCCTTTTAGCACTTACGATCTTAAACACCAGGGTTTCAAATCGCATTCGTGGATTTCTCTTGGCTCTAGCAATCGCAGATGACCTTGGTTCGATAGTTCTTATTGCACTCGTTTATCACCATCACATAGATGTTGCCCGTTTGGTCATAAGTACGATCATGATTATTGTCTTCTGGAAGCTTGCACCAAGGTTTCCAATCATTGCTGCGCTAATTGCACTTGTGGCATGGGGTGTTTTTAAGGATTCTGGAATCCATCCGACCGTTATCGGTGTTTTATTGGGGCTTTGTATTAATCATAATGAATCGAAGTGGTTGGTGCGTAAAATTACGCCACTTGTAAATTACCTAGTTATTCCTGCATTCATTATTACAACCCTTTGGATTCCTTGGAACTTTACGATGGCCCTTGTAACAAGCCCAATAGTTGTTGCGCTGATTGTTGCTCGACTTGTTGGTAAGCCACTCGGTATCTATATCTTCGGCACTTTTGCAATGAAAATAGCGCGACACAAGGTGATTGCTGGACGCGATCTTTTTCTTGTTGGGACTCTTGGAACTATCGGGCTCTCGGTCTCGATGCTCTTTGCAAACCTTGCCGAGTTAGGTCAGGAACTAAATGGCGCTCTCTTTGGCGTGCTAATTACCCTGCCTCTAGCGTTGTTGTTAATTTTGGTCAGTGCGCAGATTTTGAAGGTTTCTCGTATTCAAGAACGAAACCAAGAATACTAATTAGGAGCCCGCCAACTGCGATAAGTGTCAGCCACCATCCGATTAACAAACCTAGCCCGGCCAGCACCATGCAGAAAGCTAGTGGAAGTGGCCACCATGAATGTGGTGAAAAGAATCCAAGTTCACCTGCTGAGTCTGAAATTTCGGCGGTCTCGTTATCTTCCGGTAGAACATTTCCAAGTCGCTTAGCGGTAAACCAGAGATAGAAACCTATTAACGCTGCAAGGCCACCTGAAAGTCCGATGGCGGTTATGCCAACTGCTTCACCACCGACGAACCAATAGATTACGGTGACGATCGCGTAAAAAAGGGCAAGGCCAGTAAATAACATCCAACCGGTCTTCATTGTTAATGGCCCTCTGTTTTAATGTGCGGATAGTGCAGATCAAATGCGGGTCGCTCACTTCGAATTCTCGGCATCGAGGTGAAGTTGTGGCGAGGCGGTGGGCAAGAAGTGGCCCATTCAAGTGATGCGCCGTAACCCCAAGGATCATCTACGCCAACTAGTGGTGATTTTCTAGTAATCCATACGTTAACTAAGAATGGAACCATCGAGAGCGCTAACAGTGTTGAACCAACTGTCGAAATCATATTCATATTGGTGAAACCATCTGTTGCTAAATAATCAGCATAGCGACGCGGCATTCCCTTAATTCCAAGCCAATGTTGAATAAGGAAAGTTAGGTGGAAGCCGACAAATGTTGCCCAGAAATGTATCTTACCAAGACGTTCATTGAGCATTCGACCAGTCATCTTTGGCCACCAGAAATAGAAACCGGCAAACATTGCAAAGACCACCGTGCCGAAGAGTACGTAATGGAAGTGCGCAACAACAAAGTAAGAAGCCGAGACTGCGAAATCAAGTGGAGGTGAAGCCAGAATAATTCCAGTAAGGCCACCGAATAGGAATGTGATTAGGAATCCCATTACCCAGAGCATTGGGGTTTCAAATGAGACGCTACCTCGCCACATTGTTCCAATCCAGTTGAAGAATTTAACGCCAGTTGGCACACCAATTAAAAATGTCATAAAAGAGAAGAATGGCAGTAGCACTTGACCGCTTGCGAACATGTGGTGGGCCCAAACAGAAACTGAGAGCGCGGAAATTGCAATCGTTGCTGCAATCAGCCCTTTATAACCAAATATTGGTTTACGACTAAATACTGGAAGAATTTCGGTTGCAATACCGAAGAATGGCAGGGCCAGAATATAAACCTCGGGGTGACCGAAGAACCAGAAGAGGTGTTGCCAGAGCATTGCGCCACCATTAGCGGGATCAAATATGTGAGAACCAAAGAGTCGATCGGATTCCAAAGCTAGGAATGCTGCGGCTAGTGGTGGGAAAGCCAGTAAGACAAGAATTGATGTGAGAAGCACATTCCAACTGAAGATTGACATACGGAACATGGTCATTCCCGGTGCGCGCATAGTGAAAATTGTTGTAATGAAATTTACGCCTCCAAGAATTGTTCCAATTCCACCCATCGCTAAACCAATTATCCAAAGATCTCCACCGATACCTGGTGAGTATTGAGAGCTAGAAAGTGGCGCATAAGCAGTCCATCCAAATGAAGCCGCTCCTCCTGGTGATAGAAATCCACCGAAAGCCATCAAGCCACCGAAGAGAAATAGCCAGTAAGACAACATATTCATTCTTGGGAATGCAACATCCGCAGCCCCAATCTGAAGCGGCATGATTACATTCGCAAATCCCACGAAAAGTGGCGTAGCAAAAAGAAGCAACATGATAGTTCCGTGCATTGTAAAGACTTGGTTGTACTGCTCATTAGAGACAAATTGCAGCCCTGGGCGAGCAAGTTCGGCGCGCAGAATTAAAGCAAGTAAACCAGCGATTAAGAACCAGGCAAAAGTTGTAACCAGATACATATACCCAATCATCTTGTGATCGGTGGTGGTGATAATTTTTACGAAGAGTTGCCCTTTACTTGTAGGTCTCTTCACTGCCTCGTTTGGGAGTATCGCAGGCTTGTTAGCGTAAGTAGTCATTGTTATGCCGCCTTCAAATTAGTTATGTACTTTTGATATGCACTTGGCGAAACGACCTTTACCTTGAACAACATTTGCGAGTGGTTTCGACCGCAGAGGATGTTGCATCTTCCAGGATACGTTCCAATTTTGTTTGCAGTAAATTCAAGGTGATTCTCTACGCCAGGCAGATTCTGCATTTGAATCATGAACGCTGGTATCCAGAACCCATGCACTACATCCGTTGAATTAATGTTAAATTTCACTCGTTCACCCTTAGGTAGAACTAGTGTCGGTGGTTTTGCTGGAGTACCTGTAATTGTGGGAGCCGCTGGATTATCTTTGTAGGTAAATTGCCACGACCACTGAAAGCCATTCACATCGATTACGTGGCTAATTTCGTCGGCAGCTGAAACCTTAGTGATTGCAGATTCTTTAACTGCGGTGAAGTAGAAAAGAACTGCAACAATAATGAATGGAATAATTGTGTAAGCAATTTCTACCGGCACGTTGTATTGAGTCTGCTTTGGAACTTCATCACCTTTGCGACGATGGCGAAAGACCGGCCACATAATTAATACTGCGGTAAACACACCAACAACTCCAGCGGCGATCCAGGAGCCCTGCCATAGTGGAAGTGAAGTTTCGTTAACGCTCGATGCATTCTTCGGAAAACCCATCCCCGAAATACTTTCCGTTGAGCAAGATGTGAGAAGCGCTATCGCCCCACCAGATAACAGGAAGAGAGCCGCTCTGGCGATTGATTTCTTGGCAGGCTTAAAACTCATTGGGTAAGAATAACCTTCAGTTTCACTCTTCCAACCAAGTGGGAGTAGCGTTCTAGGCGTGGTTTCCATCACCTCAAACTTTCAATCCGAACCTCGGCTTCACGAGGCTGCCCGGATGGCCTTGCCACATATCTTCGAAGTTTCCTGGCCAGATCCGACAAAGCTAGGTGTTGATTCAAAGAGCGCCGCAATTCTCTTAAATGAAGCGAAAGAAACCTTTGCCGGGCACCTCGGTGTTAGAAGTGATGAAATCTCATTCCTTGGTGAACCCAGCCTTGGATTTTATTTGGCGCTGAGTGGCTTGCTCTCCCCCAATACGAGATTGGTTTATAGCAATATCGATCGGATGGAAATCTTCGCAATTGCTGAGAATTATCCAAATCTGCAACTCGCGACATCGACCTCCGGTGAAATTGATTTCAAAGAATGCACTAATTCTGATGTCGTCTCCCTACAACTATGTAATCGCGAAACCGGAATCATCCAGTCAGGTCGTCCTACAAATTGTGCTGAATTATTCGTCGACGCCACCGCTTCTGGGACCAGAATCCGATTACCTGGAAATTGGAGCGCTGCGCTTTGGGATTCAATCTCATGGGCTGGCCCAGGTGGATTGGGAGTCCTGGCGATTTCTAAGAAGGCCAAGTGGAAGAATCCACTTCCCCACTTAGATAGCCGAGTAAATCCGGGTCCAACTTCTTTACCACTAATTGTGGCAAGCGCTTTAGCAATTGATAGCTGGGTTGCTGATGAGAAAAATCTTGCAGAGAAAATCAGTGCGATAAATTCTGAAATTAGAACTTACATCACGGACAAAATTCCGAACGCAGATCTCGCACCAGGCGGTGCTGATCATTTATTAAGTGCATCTTTTCTCTATGTAAATGCTGAGCAGTTAGTGACGATACTAGCCGATAAGGGCTTTGCTGTTGACTCTGGATCAGCCTGCAACGCTACAAATATGCAACCTAGTCACGTCCTCGCAGCGTTAGGAACATTGACCCAAGGCAATATCAGACTCACAATTCATCATGCGACAAGCTTTGAAGATGTGAAAATTTTTCTGGAAGTTTTAGAACAAACAGTTGCCGAATTGCGTGCCTAATGGAAGTTTTAGATTGTCTTGGAAAGCGTTGCCCCTTGCCAGTAATCGAGCTTGCTAAGGCGCTTAAATCCAAGCCGATTGCTTCACGAATTAAGCTTTTAAGTGATGACCCTGCTTCTGCACCAGATTTAATTGCTTGGGCACGTATGACTGGAAATAGCGTGAAAGAACTCGGAGACAGTGCTTTCGAAGTTACAAAGTTAACCGACTAAACGTGGCTCAATCTTCTCGTTCACTTCCGCTGCAGCGCTCTCACCATATGCCTTAGTAAAACGTTCAATAAATTCGCTCTTGGTAAATCTATACTCCTGAGTTCCCTTAGTTTCGATACAAAATGTTGCGAGCATCGAACCTATCTGGGCACATCTTTCATGGTTGAGTTCCCAAGCAAGTCCAGATACAAATCCAGCTCGATAACAATCACCGACTCCCGTAGGGTCTAACTTTGCAATCTCTTTAGGGGTTCCGACTGTAATTGATTCCTTGCCATGCTCTTCTATCCGAGAGCCCTGGGATCCTAAAGTGATTACCCGCTTCTTAACTTTGCTGAAGATTTCGGCATCACTCCATCCAGTCTTTTGAATAGTAAGTGCTAGTTCGTACTCATTTAAAAACAGATATTCGGCGCCTTCTATTAAAGATTTAATTGCTTCGCCATCCATGCGGGCAAGTTGTTGGGAAGGATCAGCAGCAAATGGAATTCCCATTTCACGGGCGCTCTGGCTATGACTGATCATCGCATCTGGATCATCTGGCGAGATAATCAACAGATCGAATTTGCCAGACTTTTCAACGATTGGCGCCAGTTCTATCTCGCGGGCCTCGCTCATTGCACCTGGAAAAAACGAAGCAATCTGATTTAACTCAAGATCAGTTGTAACCATAAATGATGCAGTCAATAACTCTTTTGAAATCTTTACGTGAGAAGTATCTACGCCATGTCTTGTCAACCAAGAATCGTAATCGGCCCAATCAGTTCCAACTGCTGCAATCAAATATGGATTTAGGCCAAGTGCACCAATCCCGAATGCAATATTTGCCGCCGTACCACCACGTCTCACATCAAGTCCGTCGACTAAAAACGAGAGTGAGACTTTATCTAGTGAACCAGCGACCAAAGAATCGGTGAACTTTCCCGGAAAAGTCATTAAATGATCGCGCCCGACAGAGCCGGCACAGGCAATTTTCATAGTGAATTAAATAACTGTTTAGTTAGTTAAAGGAGTCGCCACAGGCACATGAGCCTTCGGCATTTGGATTATCGATTGTGAAGCCTTGCTTCTCGATAGTATCCACGAAATCAATTGAAGCTCCAGTTAAATATGGAGTGCTCATCTTGTCGGTTACAACTTTAACGCCACCGAATTCTGTAATTGTGTCGCCATCAAGAGCGCGGTCATCAAAATAGAGTTGGTAGCGAAGACCAGAGCAACCACCAGGTTGAACAGCAACACGAAGATTTAGATCATCGCGACCTTCTTGAATCAGGAGCGCTGCAACTTTTGCGGCTGCAACATCGGTCAAAACAATCCCAGTCGCAGGGGCGGCTGTAATTGTTAAGTCTTGTGAGGTTTCTGTGCTCATTGCTCTCCCAATCTAATTTGCATTCAAAAAAGGTAAATATTCGGCTCGTGTATGGGTTAAGGCTACTCCATAATGTCCCCATGGGCTCATCAAGACTTTCCGATTTACTTCTCCTAGGACAGGGCTCTGACCTAAAGAGTGAGCGAGGAGTTTCTTGTGCCGGTGAACTTCCCGAGAGCAGCGATCCAGATTTAGTTAAAAGAGCCTTTGCCGCAAAGGCAGCTCTGGGAAGTCGCGCAATGGTCTTGGGCCATCATTATCAACGAGATGAAGTAATCCAATTCGCTGACATAACTGGTGACTCTTTCAAATTAGCCCAAGCTGCCGAGGATAATACAACTGCGGAATTTATCTTTTTCTGTGGCGTGCACTTCATGGCCGAGAGCGCAGATATTTTGACGAGTTCAAATCAAAAAGTAATTCTGCCGGATCTTGCTGCTGGCTGTTCAATGGCAGATATGGCGACAGCAAAACAAGTTGATGAATGTTGGAGCGTCTTTGAAAAGCTTGGGCTTGCAAGTAAGACGGTTCCAATAACATATATGAATTCCTCCGCAGCAATTAAAGCATTCACTGGAAAAAATGGCGGTGCAGTTTGCACCTCCTCAAATGCAACTCGAGCGATGAATTGGGCTTTTGATAAGGGCGAGAAAGTTCTCTTTCTACCCGACCAGCATCTTGGCCGAAATACCGCAGTATTAAACCTTGGGCTGACACTTGAAGATTGTGTAATTTGGAATCCATGGAAAAAAAATGGCGGACTTAGCGATGGCGAAATTCAGGGAGCCAAAGTTATTTTATGGCGAGGCCATTGTTCAGTCCATGGTCGTTTCACCACCGAGAATGTCAATCAGATGCGGGCTAAGTTGCCTGGAGTTAAAATCTTAGTTCACCCTGAATGCCAGCACGAAGTAGTTTCAATTGCTGATGTAGTTGGCAGCACAGAAATGATTATAAAAACGATCGAAAATTCACCAGTCGGAAGCAAATGGGCAATAGGAACAGAGTTGAACTTAGTCCAGCGCCTGGCAAAGAACTTCCCTGATCGCGAAATTCACTTCCTAGACAAGACGGTTTGTTATTGCTCAACAATGAACCGGATAGACCTGCCACATCTAGTCTGGGCCATGGAATCTCTCGTCAATGGGCACCTTGTTAATCAAATAAGCGTGGATTCTGAGATTGCTAAATTCGCAAAAGTTGCGCTCGAGCGAATGCTCGCTCTACCGTAGTCACATGACAAAATCAGAAGATAAGAGCTCAGAACAGAACCCAGAGAAAAAGGGAAAGGCAACGCCAAAGCGCAAAGACGCTGTTGCCAAGACCAAGATTAATTCGATTACCGCGCCAGTTTCAAAAGCTGATCGCACGAAGAATCGTGAGTCTCTAAAGAGTGCACGAGCAGAAGCAAGAGCTGCATATATGAGAGGTGATCAAAGTGCGCTTCCTGCACGCGATCGTGGTCCCGTCAAGAAATTCGTTCGAGATTATATTGATTCTCGTCGCTCGCTAGGCGAATATTTCTTGCCACTAATGGTTATTGTTTTGCTTCTTACAATGGTTCCATCGGTAGAAATAAGATTTTTAGCAATTGTATTAATGTATTCAGCAATGGGGTACTCAATTATTTACGGTGCTTTCGTAGGTCGACGAATTAAGAATTTGGTAACCGAGAAGTTCCCAGAAGAATCTACAAAGGGACTGGCTTTATATGGCTGGTTGCGTTCAACTCAGATGCGTCGCCTTCGCGCACCTGCGCCTGCGAAAAAACTTGGAGACAGTATCTAACTGATCCAGATAATTTAAGCTCTTGGATTTGGGCTCTCGGTCTTATCTGGATTTGTTTCTGGAATAGAACCGAGAGCCTTATCAATTTGGCTCATAACATCAGCGCTTAGTTTTACTCCCGAAGCTTTTACATTCTCTTTAACTTGGCTTGCTTTCGAAGCGCCCATAATCACCGAAGAAACATTTGGATTAGCCAAGGCCCAAGCAAGCGCCAGTTGGGACATTGAAAGATCGACCGAATCCGCAATTGGCTTTAACTTCGCAACTGCTGTTAGAACTTCATCGCGCATCCAACGTGAAATCATCTCGGCGCCGCTCTTCTTATCGGTTGCCCTTGAACCTGTTGGAGGTTTCTTGCCTGGAAGATACTTACCAGTCAGAACTCCTTGTGCAACTGGGGACCAAACTATTTGTCCAATGCCTTCGCGCTCGCAGACCGGAACAACCCTAGATTCAATAACTCGCCACAGCATTGAATACTGTGGTTGGCTCGAAACAAATCGATCAAAGCCGCTCGCCTTTTGAATTTCAAGTGCTTGGGTGATCTGCGGTGCGCTCCACTCTGAAAAACCAATGTAATGAACTTTGCCCTGTCGAATTAAATCATCGAAGGCGCGAAGGGATTCCTCAACTGGAGTTTCAAAATCAAAGCGATGCATTTGATAAAGATCAATGTGATCGGTATTCAAACGTTTCAATGAGGCATGGACTGACTCCATAATATGTTTGCGGGAAAGACCTCGGTCATTCTTACCTGGCCCAGTCGGCCAATAAACTTTGGTAAACAATTCATAACTCTCGCGCTTAACACCCTTTAGGGCTCGGCCAAGAACGTTCTCGGCTTTAGTTCCTGCATATACATCTGCCGTATCAAATGTTGTGATTCCAACATCGAGCGCAGCATGGACGCACTTGATTGCAGCATCTGCTTCAACCTGGGACCCATGAGTGATCCAATTTCCATAAGAAATTTCTGAGACATACATTCCTGATGAACCGAGGCGGCGATATTCCATGAGGAAAAGCGTAGTCTCTATCCCATGCAACGGAAACTATTTTTGGCGGTGCTCACAACTGGACTCCTCTTATTTCCCACGACCGCATTCGCTGATGGCGATGAGAGAAATGAGCCAGAGCATTCGGTAGAAGACGCTCACGAAGGTATCGAGGGTGGCGAATTATTTGCAGCAGGCGCAGGTTTAGTAATTGCGCTAGGCATCGCTTTCACGGTTGGTCGCCGTTCCCGCAAAAAAGATTGATTTAGTGCTAATTTTCGCTTACTGAACTTACCCAGTATTTCAGTAGTAATGCGTTTAGCGAAGTCCGGTGAAACTCCGGCGCTGTCCCGCAACTGTAGAGATTCGATTCAACGTTTCGTTGATTACAAATCTGAGCCAGGTCGCCTAACTCATTATTGATGTATCCGACCTCGGAGGAAGGTCGGGCCTCAAGGGAAATTTATTTTTCTTTTTGCCCAAGCTTCCTCCCTCAAATACTCTTGAGGGAGTTTTTTATGTTTAAAAATAGAAGTTCTTTAGTTTTACGAATATTTGCAACAACCATTGCACTATCAGTTGTGGGCTTAACTCCCACCTCTGCAGCAAATAGCAAACCACAACGAATCATCTCACTTTCACCGAGCGCCACTGAAACTCTATTTGCAATTGGTGCCGGTCCCCAAGTAATTGCTGTAGATGACTTATCAAACTTTCCTACCAACGCACCAATCTCAAAACTCTCTGCCTTTAGCTCAAACGTTGAAGCGCTCTTAAATTACAGACCAGATCTAATTATTTTGAATGCAGATGCCACGAAAGCAATTGAGGTAAAGGCAGCGCTCGAAAAATTGAAAATAAAGGTCTTTTTAGAGAAGGCTCCAAAAGATTTGAGCCAGGTATATCTTGAGATTACAGCCCTTGGGCGCGCAACAGGCAATCTAACAAGCGCGCAAACCGTGGTTACAACAATGAAGAGCAAGATTCGGGCAGCAATAAAAAGTGGAAGACAAGCTAAAAAGATTTCTTTCTTCCATGAGTTGGATAACACTTTATATACCGCTACATCAGATACTTTCATCGGCAAGGTTTATAAAGATTTTAATTTAACTAATGTTGCAGATCCTGCCGCAAGTGCTGATTCAGCTGGCTATCCACAATTGCAATCTGAATACTTAATTAAATCTAATCCCAGAATAATATTTTTATCCGACGCTCAGTATGGCGAATCACTAGCCACGCTTATGAAGCGTCCCGGTTGGAATGGAATCTCGGCGGTATCAAAAAAGAGTGTTATTGCTCTTCCGGAAGATATTCCATCGCGATGGGGACCACGTCTTGTTGACTTCTATGAATTTATAGCGGCCGCAATTGGGAAGATCAAGTAAGGAAATGAAAAAATTGGGCAGCGAAGGCGTGATCTCTCCTATTTGGAATTGGAAGATTACAGCCGCCTCCTTTTCGCTGCTTATTTTTGTCCTCTTTCTTGCAATTAGTTTTGGTCCAGTCCCTTTGGAATTCCAAAAAATTATTCGTACTCTCTTTGGATTGCCGGGTGGATTAACTGGGCAAGAACGCACACTGCTGATTGATCTGCGATTGCCACGAGCGCTGCTTGCAGTAATTGTTGGAGCCGCTTTGGCAACGAGTGGCGCGGTTTATCAAACAGTTTTCCGTAACCCCCTGGCCGATCCATATCTATTGGGCGCAGCAGCAGGAGCTGGTCTTGGTGCAACGATTGCTATCACAAGTGCCGGGGCTGATCTTTACAGTCTGCTTCCAATCTTCTCGTTCTTCGGCGCAATCTTGGCTGTGCTAGTCAGTTTCTTTATCTCTGGAAAATTCTTTGCAGAACCGAACTCACTACTTCTTTCTGGCATAGCTGTCGGATCTTTCGCCACCGCTGTTCAAACGTATTTGCAACAACGAAATAGTTCCTCGCTACGGCCGGTTTATTCATGGATTCTTGGAGAATTAACTGTTGCTAATTGGCAGAAAGTTACTTGGTCATCAATCTATATCTTCATTGCACTGACAATTCTGATAACAGTCTCCAAACAATTAGATGGCTTGATGTTGACCGATGAAGAAGCTTTTTCTCTTGGAATTAATCCCAATAGATTGCGGGTAATTGCAGTCATCGCCGCAACTCTCGCGACTGCTACGGCGGTTTCAGCCAGTGGCTTAATCGGGTTTGTAGGAATTGTTGTTCCCCACTTGGTGCGCGGAATAACCCACCGCGTTACAAATCGTGGACTACTAACAATTGCGCTGGTTGGAGCAAGCTTTCTAGTTCTCGCGGATTTAGGTGCAAGAACACTCCTATCCCCTGCGGAATTACCTATCGGGGTTATTACCGCTTTTGTTGGCGCCCCATTCTTCCTAGTAGTGCTTCGCAAGAAAAGGTTGGTGTCAAAATGATAAAAGTTGAAGACTTAAACGTTCGCTTTGGTCAAAAAGAGATTCTCAAAGACATCAACGTTGAGATCGAGCACAGTAAATGGACATGTTTAGTAGGTCCCAACGGAGCAGGTAAAACTACTTTTCTCAAGACACTACTTGGTTCACAATCATATTCCGGATCAATCACGGACTCAGGTGCCGAAGTTTATGGAAACCATGATCGAAATGTTGCCTTTGTCCCGCAACAACCGCAGATTCCAATAGGCATGAGTGTTAGTGAATATGTAATGCTCGGACGATCTAAACGTGATGGTTGGGGAAATGAGAGTAAGAAGAGCAGAACTTTAGTTGCCGATATTTTGAAACTTACAGGTTTATTTGGAATGCTGAACCAATTCGTTTCACAGCTATCTGGCGGCGAGATGCAACGCGCGCTGATTGCTCGGGCGCTTGCGCAGGAGCCAACACTCATATTGCTTGATGAACCAACCAGCGCACTGGACCTGCACCATCAAATTGCTGTTCTCAATAATATTGAATTACTGAAAGAACGTGGAGTTACGATTGTTTCTACGATGCATGACATAACTCTTGCTGCCATGTATGCCGAAAAAATTGTCGTAATGCAAGAAGGCAAAGTACTTCTCAGCGGAACATCAGATTTTGTAATTCATTCCCCTGAACTGCAGGTGGCATTTGAGAACCGAATCAGCGTTTTCACTCTTGATTCTGGTCGCCAAGTAATCGTTGCCAAGAAGGATTTGTCGAATTAACGCACGTGTGAAGCTACAAATGGCGCCTTCACAATGCTTGCACTACTAATCCGCCCGCGAACATCAATTTGAACGGCATCTCCTAATTTTAATTCTGGTTTTACCAAGGCAAGTGCTATTCCAGTTTTCAGCGTCGGTGAAAATGTGCCACTTGTAACTTCGCCAACTAAGTCACCATTGCCATCCAAAATTTTCATACCCGCTCTTGGGATTCCACGATCATTACATTTGATTGCTCGTAAAATTCGCTTAGGGCCAGCGGCCTTCTCTACTTCGAGCGCACTCTTTCCTCGGAAACTTTCCTTAGAAAATACCACTGCCCAACTAGCACTTGCCTGTACTGGCGTGATGTCCAGCGATAACTCATGACCATGAAGCGGATATCCCATTTCGGTCCGCAGCGTATCTCGCGCACCGAGCCCGCAAACTCGACCATCAAATTTAGCGATTGTGACAACCAAAAGTTTCCAGAGCGCTTCTGCTGAAGTCCAAGAAGGCAGAAGTTCATAACCGAATTCACCGGAATATCCTGTGCGGCAAATAATAATCTCGCCCAAATTCTCATGGCCGGGAAGCGTTGTTTTTTTGAATGACATATATTCAAGATCAAGTTTTAGCCCAAGGCTCTGCAAAACTTGATCGCTATCTGGCCCTTGAATTGCAAGAACCCCAAATTGCTCATGAATATTTAGAACTTCAATTCCAGTAGGAGCGGAAGCCAATAAATCAGTGGCTACCTTGGCACAATTTGATGCATTCGGGATTATAAAAATGTTGTCATCTGCAAATTCATAAACAATTAGATCATCAATAACTCCACCGGAATCATTGCAAAAAAGGTTGTACTGGGCGCTGCCTGGGGCAATTCGATTCAAATCATTTGTGACCATTGTGTTTACAAAATCTTTTGCGCCCTGACCTTTTACGCTAATTTTTCCTAAATGTGAAACATCGAAGATTCCCACTCGCTCACGAACGGCCGCGTGCTCGGCCAAGGTGCCACCTGAAAATTCACCCACCCCTTTTGGATATTCGATTGGCATATCCCAGCCACCGAAATCTGCCAATTTTGCAGATGCTCCTTGGTGCCAGTCATATAACGGTGATTTCACAGCAGCAAACTTATCCCAAAATTCCGTTAAGTTAGGTTAACTTAGGCAAACCACGAAGATTGATTTATAGTTCTGTGGTCGTAATCAATTATTCAAAACATGGGGGTCAGATGAAAGCGTTGAAGTTGGCATCTGCAATCACAACTCCTTATGCCGTTGTTGGGCTATCAGCAAGCAAAGGTAAAGTTAAAATTGAATCGGGTGCAATCGCGCTAAACGAAAAAGCACTGGTCGAGATATTAAATAACCTTGGCGCCACTGGTAAGAGTGATGAAATTATCAAAGTTCCTTTCTCAAAACCAAAGACCATCTACTTCACGGGCTTGGGTGAAAGTCAGAAGAGTTACGACCCGGAAACACTAAGACGCGCAGCAGGTTCTGCCGCTCGCGCACTTGCTGGACAAAGCGCCGCAACTTTCGCACTTCCTGCTAGCTCTCTTGCCCAAATTTCTGCTGTGGCCGAAGGCGCTGCTCTTGGTGCATATGCCTTTAATGAATTTAGGGTCAGCACTAAACCAGATTTTAAAGAACCTCTTGAGCAGATTGTTATCGCAACCAAAACAACATCGGATGCCGGGGCAAAGCGCGCTCTTGTTCGAGCCGAAATTATTGCGCGCCATACCGCAACAGTTCGCGATCTAATTAACACTCCTCCAAGTCACCTGACTCCAGATTCCTTCTGCACCCGTATGAAGAAGATTGCAACACCACTTGGGCTAAAAGTTGAAATTATGAATGAAGTTACCCTTAAGGCTCAGGGATACGGCGGAATTATTGGAGTAGGACAAGGTTCTGCAAACCCACCGAGATTACTTCGCGTTTCCTATAACCCAAGTAAATCTAAAGCGCGTTATGCCTTTGTCGGAAAGGGAATTACTTTCGATACCGGTGGTCTTGCACTTAAGCCCGCTAATGGCATGGAAGCGATGAAGAGCGATATGAGTGGGGCTGCTGCAGTAATCGCTGCAGTCTTTGCAATCGCAGAATTGAAATTACCAATCTCGATTGATGCATGGGCGCCGTTGGCTGAAAATATGGTTAGCGAAAATGCAACGCGGCCAAGTGACATCATCAGTATTTATGGTGGCAAAACCGTAGAGGTTTTAAATCCTGATGCCGAAGGTCGCCTCGTTCTAGCCGACGCACTTGTGCGAGCGCAAGAAGTTGGAGCTAAGGCTGGAGGTCTTGATGGAATCATTGATGTTGCAACTCTTACTGGCGCACAGGTTGTTGCACTCGGAACTCGTACTAGTGCAGTAATGACAAATGATTTTGAATTTTCTGGTGAATTTTTGAGCGCATCACAGAAAGCTGGCGAAGCCTTCTGGCCGATGCCGCTCCCAGAAGAACTTCGAGCCTCACTTGATTCACCGGTAGCTGATATGGCTAACATCGGAGATCGGATGGGCGGAATGTTGGTTGCTGGTCTATTCCTAAAGGAATTCATCAACCCTGAACTTGCCTGGCTGCATTTAGATATCGCAGGACCCTCTTATAACGAGGCCACTGCATATGGATATACCCCAGTAGGTGGCACTGGAATAGCCCTTAGATCCCTTGTAACCTTAATAGAGTCGGCTTCATCACAAGCCCCTCGCTCTCGGAAGTAATCAGATATTCGCGAATTAGGCTCTGGCAGATTTCGTGGCAAGATTAGGCTCAAGTTTTCGGAATAAATAGCGAGAGGCGCTTTGTGTCGCAAATTGATGTAGTAATTCTTGGTGGCGGCAGCGGCGGATATGCCTGCGCCCTAAGGTCCTCGCAACTTGGTTTAAGCGTCGCCTTGATCGAGGAGAACAAGCTCGGTGGCACTTGTCTACACCGTGGTTGTATCCCAACCAAAGCTTTGCTGCATGCCGGCGAAGTTGCGGATAGTTCGCGCCACTCATCGGATTTCGGAGTAAACACCAAATTTATCGGCATCGACATGTTGGCAGTAAATGCTTATAAAGATGGCGTTGTTTCAAAATTACATAAGGGGCTGCAAGGCTTAGTTAAATCCCGAAACGTTACATACATTGAGGGGCACGGCCGCTTAGTCTCCAAAAATGAAGTCGAAGTAAATGGCGTTAAATACACCGGTAAAAATATAGTTCTAGCAACTGGTTCATACCCAAAGACGCTGCCCGGTTTAGAAATAGATGGCGTTCAAATAATTACAAGTGAACAGGCAATCGCGATGGATCGAGTTCCGGATAGTGTGATTGTTCTGGGCGGTGGAGTTATTGGTTGCGAATTTGCATCTGTATGGAAATCATTTGGTGCCGAAGTAACGATTATTGAAGGTCTACCGCATTTAATTGCACTTGAAGATGAATCTTCGAGCAAGGGGCTAGAGCGCGCATTTAGAAAGCGTGGAATCAATTTCGAACTTGGTACTCGTTTTAAGTCTGCTGAAAGGAATAAAAAAGGCGTCACTGTCACACTTGAAGATGGCAAAACATTCACCGCAGAGGTTCTTCTTGTTGCTGTTGGTCGCGGGCCTGTTTCAGCAAATATTGGCTACGAAGAAGCTGGCCTAACTATGGACCGCGGCTATGTATTAGTTGACAATAAATGCCGCACAAATATTCCAGGAATCTGGGCTGTTGGAGATTTGATTCCGACCCTACAACTAGCACATGTTGGTTTCGGCGAAGGTATTTTGGTAGCTGAAGAGATCGGTGGCCTAAATCCTCGTCCGATTAATTACGATGGTGTTCCTCGTGTTACATATTCTGAACCAGAAGTTGCCTCTGTTGGGCTTACAACCGCACAGGCAAAAGAACGTGGTCATGATGTTGTTGAGTTGAATTATGACTTGGCCGGAAATGGCAAAGCCCAAATCCTAAAGACGGCTGGCTCAGTAAAATTGGTGGCTGCAAAGAATGGCCCGGTACTAGGAATTCACATGGTTGGTGCTCGAGTTGGCGAACTATTGGCCGAAGCACAATTAATATTCAACTGGGAAGCAGAAGCATCTGATGTTGCATCTTTGATTCATGCCCACCCAACGCTTTCTGAAGCTGTTGGCGAAGCGCACTTAGCACTTGCTGGTAAACCACTACATTCACACGGGTAACGGGAGAAAATAAAATGACCTTTTCTGTAACGATGCCAGCACTTGGCGAATCGGTAAC